>JAGOJU010000073.1 GCA_017994935.1 Opitutaceae bacterium | reverse complement strand
TTCCATGTTTCGAGCTTCCCACGCCTTGTTGGACTGCTCCTCCCAGTTGCCGATGGTCGGAGCCGGTGTCCATTGCGCCTCCGTTAGCCCAAGCTGTTTCAGTCTCTCCAAACGTGAACGCCGGATCGCATCATACCCTGCATCATATTTTCCGCGATATTTCTCGATTTCGCTTTCCGGTGCCTGAAGGGGCCAGTGGGCCGCGGTATACGCGACATAGAGAAAGAACGGTGCCTCCTGCCGCGCATTCCGACGCAGAAAGGAGATCGCGTTGTCGCTGATCGCGTCGGTGTAGTAGTACGACCCGGATCGATACTCGGGATCGTTTTCGGGCGTGATGAAGGTATTCTGACGGGTGAGCGTCTCCGGATCGTAGAAGCTGCCGAAGCCTCGGATGGTACCGTAAAACGATCCAAATCCGCGTTGAATCGGCCAGTTGGAAATATCCGCCATCGTGTGCGAACGGGAGACATGCCACTTTCCGACCATGCCCGTTTGATATCCGGCCGCCCTCAATACCTCTGCAATCGTAACCGCATTCCGGCTCAGGTCGCCCGCGTACCCAGGTCCTGCCTTGGCGTCTCTCACCATAAATCCCATCCCTGCCTGATGCGGATAGAGGCCGGTCAGGAGGGACGCGCGAGTCGGACAGCATCGCGCCCCATTGTAAAACTGGGTGAACCTCAATCCATTCGCCGCGAGCGCATCCAGCCGGGGCGTTGCGATCTCGCTGCCGAAACAGCCGAGATCGGAATATCCCATGTCGTCAGATAGGATCAGAAGAACATTGGGGCGCCCGGCCGCGTAGCCGGAAACCCACGCGGACAGGAGCAATAGCCCGGCGAGGAGGATCCGATTGTTCGTCACAAATTCAATGATCAGCCGGGGAATGCCTGATCCAGGCAAGGGTCAGGTCCGTGAAGTCGGTGAACACGCCGTCAATCCCAGCATTTGAAAAGAGCGCGGTATGCAGGGCATCGAGCGAGGGGCAGTTCTTCGGCAGTTCGTCGCGGCGGATCGTATAGGGATGCACCACAAGCCCGGACGCATGAGCCAATGTCACCAGCTTCGTGACCTGCGGCGCCTTTCCTGCCGCGGGCCATGTGACGATCCGTCCGATCGGCGGTCCAATCCCGTCGACGAGTCCCGCCAGCTCCCTGATCCCCTCGGGCATGCAAAGCGCATTGTGATCCACGCCGTCGGCCTCCACGGCACGCGCGGCGATGAGCATGACAAGGTTGCCCTTCCATGCGAGCTCGCCGCGCAAGCGCCGAATCTCGCCCAGTTCGAAGCATTGCAGGAAACATCGGTCCTGCTTTGTCGCATAACCGTACCTCCTCAGGATCGGCAGCACCACACGGCTCAGATCCGCACCCTGCTCACGGTGCCACTTCGGTTGCTTGAGTTCCGGATAGATGCCGACATTCCTGCCGGTGCTCCGATTGAGCCCCTGGATGAGCTGAAGTTCCTCCTCGAGCGTGCTGATCCTGAAAACGGAGGGCGTGGCCCTTGAATCGAATCGCAGCGGGAAAACCTGAGCTCCGTCCTTTGCGTTCACGCGCTCATGCACGCGCAGCTGTTTCAGTTCGGCCAGCGTGAAGTCGATCGCATAGTAGCGTCCGTCGGACCGTTTGCGGTCGGGGAAGCGCAGGGCGACATCTGAAACGGTGTCGATGTGGATATCGTGCATCACGACGGGCACGCCGTCCCTCGAGAGCACGAGATCCTGCTCGAGATAGTCAGCTCCCAAGGCGTGCGCATAAGCCTTCGCCTCGAGCGTGTGTTCAGGCAGATAGCCGCTCGCCCCCCGATGGGCGATGACGATCGGTTGTGAGCCGAACATCATCGATGCCGCACAGGTCGAGCCGAGAATCCACAATACACGCACCCCGCTTTTCATTCGCTTCATGGTCATGGTGATCATCGGTCTATTTTGCCGTACCCGCCGTCCTGTGCGCCCAGGTCATGGCGGAAAATGCCATGGCAAGAACGCAGCAGACAATCATCGTTCCAAACACGCCGCTCCACCCCCATTTGTCGGCGATCCATCCCACCCCCGCACCCGAGGGAGCCGAACCCAGAAAATAGCCGAACAGTCCGGTGAAGCCCGCCGCGGTTCCCGCGGCCTTCTTTGGCACGAGATCGAGGGCATGAAGCCCGATCATCATGATCGGGCCATATACAAAAAAGCCGATGGCAATCAGGGACACCATGTCGATCCAGAGCGGCCCGTGACGATTCATCCCATAGACAATCAATCCCGCAAGCGTCAGTGCCATGAACAGGATCGTCGCCGGGGCGCGGCGCGCGTTGAAGAAGCGATCGGAAAGGTAACCGCAGAGAATCGTGCCGGGAATGCCCGCGAGTTCGAAAGCCGTCCAGGCAAGGCCGGATGCCTTGAAATCAAAACCCTTCGCAGTCTGAAGGTACGTGGGGATCCAGTTCACGACCCCATAGCGCACAAAGTAAACGAATGCATTGGCGACGGCGATCGCCCACAGAAATTTGTTGTTCAGCACGTACCGGAAAAATATCTCCTTGAAGGCAAGCGTACGTTCGTGGTCCTCGGAGTAGTCGGGGGGATAATCGTTCCTGTAGGCCTCAATCGACATCAGTCCGCAGCTCTGGGGAGTATCCCGAACCATGGCTGCCACAAAGACAGCAATGACGGCTGCGATGGCTGCATTCGCATAAAAGGTCGCGCCCCAATCCCCGAAATAGGCCACGGCATGGATCGCGACATAGGCCACAAGCGCTCCGCCGACATTGTGCGCAACGTTCCAAAAGGCCACGATCTTCCCCCGTTCTCCCGTGCTCCACCAGTGCACCATCGTTTTCCCACACGGAGGCCAGCCCATGCCGTTGAACCAGCCGTTCGCGAACTGGAGAGCGACGATGAGCACAATTGAACTGTAGATGCCCGGGAACAGGCCAAAGATCGCCGTGACTGCCGCCGAGAGCAGGAGACCGAGCGTCATGAACCAGCGCGGATTGCTCCTGTCGGAAACCGAGCCCATCACAAACTTGGATACGCCATAGGCCGTGAGCAGCCCGGTCACCGCCCATCCCAGTTCTGTTTTCGTGTATTCCGGATGGGCCTTTAGGATCGCCGGCATCGCCAGCGAAAGGTTGTTGCGGACCAGATAGAATGCGGCGTAGCCGACAAAGATACCTGAAAAGACCTGCCAGCGCAGCCGGCGGTATTCCGAGTCGATGCGTTCAGCCGGCAATGGCGGGGCCGCTGGCGCAGGTTTCAGCAGGTTGATCATGGCTTCATAGGGCAATAAACGAGCCGGCATGACGACCCATTCCTGCCAAGCAGGTTCAGACCTCGCACCGGCAGGGCTCAGAACCTCTTGGACACTTCCATGGTAAATTGACGGCCTCGAACATTGAAGGTGCCGGACTTGTACCCAAACTGTTCGTCAGCGAGCGCGGGGTCGGTATCAAATACGTTGTTTATTCCACCGCGCACGGTGACCCCCCTCAGCCACTCGCTGCGCGTCCGGTCAAACCGATACGAAATCCAGGCATTGTGGCTGATCTGTGGATCAACCCGGAGCAGATATCGCGTGACTCCATTGTCATTGAAAACCGTGATATAGTCGGGCTGCCCCAGCAGTTGATAGATCTGTTCGGTGGTGGCAGCAGACGTGTCGACGAAGGACCCGAAGTAGCTCGTGAACCAGCCCGCCGAAAGTGGGCCCTGCCGCCAGGAGATCGATGCGTTGGCGCGCCAAGCGGTGCGTCCGTTCCGATTCAACTCGTCGAGGACGGGCGCTCCTTCTTCAAACTGGGAAACACGCTTCACGTAATGCGTCGCCTCTCCATTGAAGGTGAATCGACCGAAGCGGGTCGTTGCAGTGCGATACTGCACGCCAAATTCGTAGCCCTCGATGTCGCGACCGCTGAGATTGAGATAGTCGTCGATCACCTGAACTAACTCCCCGACGGGAGCGCGAGGCAGCGCCTTGCCGGCAGTCGTCGCATTGTACGCAGCAAAGGCATCCCGATCCGCCTGCGACACCGGCTTGCGCTCGACATTTCTGTACCCGCGGTAGTTTGCAGTGCCCGATCCGAGGTCGACCTGGCTGATGGGTGTTCCCTTGGCGAGCTCCGCCTTGACGGCAAGATCGAGCAGAACTTCGTCGCGATCGATCACGTTGCCCGCACCGAGATTTTCCATCACCTTGTTCTGATTCAGGCTGAAGTAGTCGAACGTCAGGGAGAGCCCCTTGACCTTGGGCACCTCCACCACAAATCCGGCCAGCCAGGTGGCGGCCTCTTCCGGCTTCAGGTTCTTGTTGCCCTGTCGCAGCGAAAGCCGCTGTGCCGTCCCATCCGAAGGCAGCTGGGTCACTTCGAAACGATACGGATCGTCCGCGCCTTCCTGGCGCCGCAGGGGGGTGACATTGGTCTGCACCAGATTGGGCGCTCGGAAGGACTCCGCAGCGGAACCGCGGAATTTCAGCCAGGGAAACGGCTTCCAGACCAGACTCGCCTTGGGCTTGATTGTCTGGCCGTGAATGGAAAAGTGCTCGAATCGACCCGCCAACGTGAGTTCCAAGTTTTCCACCAAGGGCACGCGATTTTCACGTGTGACGAATGGAAGGGCCGTTTCCAGATAGGCCGCATAGATGAACTGGTCCGCGCTGATCGGCACGTTTGGACTTAGCGCCAGGAAGTCGTTGTCGCCCTCGCGAAACAGCGGGAACTGGCTGCCCGAGCCGGGAGGATTCATGCCGGAATAGATCGCGCGCTTGTCCGCATACGTTTCGTACCTCGCCTCGAGGCCGCTCGCAATGCCTATGGGCCCGCCGGTGAAAAACTTTCCAATTCGCCCGCTGACTTTGGCATCCCAGACGAAGAGACTCGTGCGCCCGAACCGGTCCTCATCGTCGAAGAGCGGGTCGATGACCGATGAGGGATTCTCGTAGAGTTTGTCCACCGTGATCTGATTGTTCACGATCTTGAAAGTGACGGGGAACGGATTGAAGGCCGTGGCATCGGTGCGATTCAGCGCGCTCCTCAAACGGGATTCACGCACCTGGAAATGCTCGAATTCATGAGTCTGCGCACCGGAGGCCATGACGGCTGACTCCCATTCCCAAGTGGATCCCAATCGGCCGCGCAATCCTCCCAAGACCCGCCATGCATAACTGTACACCTCGGTCACACGCGGCTTGAAGCCGCTTGGCGTTTCGGAGTTTTGACCAGGCGAAATTCCCGTCCAGAGCGAAACATCAGCCGGTGTGCCGGTGAGACGCGGTGTACCGTCGGAGTTCGGCGCTCCCGTGGGATGATAGAATCGCACGCCGAAGGGATTGTAGGGGTTTGAAGCGGGCATGTAGATGCCCCAGTCATCGGTATTCTTGAAGTTCGTCGGTTCTCGTCCGTTCCTGCTGTACGCGCGGTAGAACAGCAGGTCGCCGAAAAGATCGATGTTTTCGTTGAGTGGCTTGTCCAGGAACGTGGCAAACTGGATCCGGTCCGTGGCAGGGATCAGGATCTTCCAACGGTTCCAGTTGGAGAATGTGGCCACCTCGGGATTGTCGATGTTCGCCGACGGCGCGCTTGTCTTGAAGGTCACCCCGTTCGCAGTGGGGATCAGGTAGAACATGCCGTTGGTCGCCATCGTGGCCACTCCAGCGGGCACCGTGCCGCTGGTCACTATACCCGCATTGCCGGTCGGCCGAGAGCCAACAAACGTAAGGTAGTCGGACTGGATGAAACCACGCTGCCATTGTCCCCACTGGTTGACCGAATTTGAATTGCGGAAATCATTGTCGCGGGCAATGGCCGTACCTGTGGCGGGATCAGTGAGAGGAAGGCCGTTCCAGGGAGCCGGAAGCTCGCGCGTCTGCCGCATGTCCGAACTCTTCGCCCAGGACCGGTCATGCGCCGCAAGCGCGTCGCGATGGAAGTAGTCAAAGGAAACTGAGATGTGCGCGTTGCCCTTCTTGAAGCCCTCAAAGAGCGTCACCCCCGCCTCATTCGCCCCTCCATGCTGGGTCATTGATCCCTTGAGCGTGATCCCTCGTCCGACAAACGTGCGTGAAACGAGGTTGTTGATCACACCCGCCGCCGCGTCGGCTCCGTAGATCGCGGAGGCACCGTCTCGCAGCACCTCGACCCTATCCACCAGCGCGCGGGGAATCGTGTTGATGTTCACCGCCAGCGAGGGCACGCCGTTCTCGGCCATCGAAATCGGATGGGGCGCCATGCGCCGGCCGTTGAGCAGCGTAAGCGTGCTGCCGGATCCGATGCCGCGAAGGTCCACGGACGCAACGTCACCGCGGGCGAGTTGCGGACCGTTGTTCATCTCCGTGATCGCCGAGATTTCGGCCATGTTGAGCGTCTCAAAAAGCTCCGCCATGGTGGCGGCGCCACGCGCTTCCATGTCACCTTTTTCAATTACTGTGACAGGCAGCGCAGTCTCGGCGTCGATGCGGCGGATGTTGGAACCGGTTACCGTGAAGACGTCCATCGCGATGGCTTCATCGTCGGGATCCGACGAGGCGGTCCGCGGGGTTGTTGTCTGCGCGAACGAGGTGAGAGCCAGGGCGCCCAGCCCAATGGCCGTTGGAATGTTGGGATATCGCATAGGTTCGAGGGTGCCAAATGGCAGCCTTTCCGCTCCGGTGTTGTCGATGCGAATATTTATCCGCATAAACAATGTACTGACATCGCGGAAAATCCCGTTATGCACGAGGTCCAACGCCCGGACCCCGGCAGTCATCCCTCAAGAACCCATGCCCAAGAAAGCAACCTACACGGATGACGTCCTCCGCATGGCCGCAACCCTCTATTACGTCGACAATCTCGGCCAGACGGAAGTGGCCCATTTCGTGCAGGTGTCGCAGACAAAGATCTCACGCCTCCTGGCGCTCGCCCGCGAACGTGGAATCGTGCGCATCAATGTGGAGCAGTATGCGGCGCGGGACGAATCCCTCGAGCGGCAGCTTCGTGCCGCGTTCGACATCAGGGACGTCGCCGTCATCCGCTCTCCTTCTGGCGCCGACAAACAGGCAGTGCGCCAGCTGGTCGGACATTTCGGCGCGCCATTTGTGGCCGACCTGCTCCCCAACGGCGGCGTGCTGGCGCTCGGCGGAGGCCGCAGCGTGGCCGCGGTGGTGCGGCGCTTTCGCCGGGGCGACTTGAAACGGCTCACGCATGTCCAGGCGATGGGAAGCATCGAGGCCAACATCTCCCAGAATGACGCGATCGAACTCGGCCGATTTGTCGTGGGTCTCTGGGGCGGAGAATTCCTGCGGCTGAACACACCGGCCTTCGTGCCGGACAAACGGACCCGCGATTCCTTCCTCGCCTCGGACCAGATCAAGGCGGTGTGGGAAAGGCTTTCCCGCGCGGATGCGGCCCTTGTCGGAGTGGGTCCGCTGGATCACTCGACCTATCTCGAAAGCGGGCTGATACGCGCGGATTCCTTTGCGCAGCTGCGCGAAACCGGTGCCGTCGGGGAGATCTGTGGACGCTTTTTCGATGCGAAGGGCCGCGAATGCCAATCCCACTGGCGCAATCGTGTCGTCAGCATCGAACTCGCGCAACTGCGCCGGATCCGTCGCGTGATCGGCGTTGGCTCCGGCGCTGAACGTGCCGGCGCGATCGCGGGCGCCTTGCGTGGCCGACTGCTCAAAGCACTTCTAATCGATGAGACGGGCGCCCGAGCACTGCTTGCGCTCGGGCGAAAGGGGTAGCAAATCGCGCGGAACGCAGGCTACGCCCTGAGACCCGGAAAATCCAGCGTGGCAAAGTGGTCTGCGAGCGTTTCCGCGCGGCGGATCTGCCGCCACCCGCCGTCGCGATTCCAGAGCACCTCCGCGGATCGGAGCTTTCCGTTGTAGTTGAAGCCCATCGCATGGCCGTGCGCTCCGGTGTCATGGATCACGACCAGATCCCCGATCGCGGGATCGGGAATCTCCCGGTCAACGGCAAACTTGTCGTTGTTCTCGCAGAGGGAACCCGTGACGTCATAGGTCTTGCGCGGCACATTTTCACCGCCGGGAACCGTGATGTGATGATACGCGCCGTACATTCCGGGCCTCATGAGATTCGCCATGCAGGCATCGAGCCCCAGGTAGTTCTTGTAGGTGGCCTTCTTGTGCAGCACGCGTGAAACAAGATAACCATACGGCCCTGTGATCATGCGCCCGCATTCCATCGTGATCCGGATCGGATCAAGTTTCGCCGCAACAACTGTCCGTTTATAGGCCTCTTCGATCCTGCGCCCGACGTGGGCAAGATCAACGGCCGTCTGGCCGGGCCGATAGGGAATGCCAATGCCGCCACCGAGATTGAGAAACTCGATCCGGATCCCGAGTTCCCGATGCAGGTCGATCACCAGATCAAAGAGCATCTGGGCCGTCTCGACAAAGTAGTCGGGATTCAGCTCATTCGAGGCAACCATGGTGTGCAGACCGAAACGCCGCACTCCCTTCTTCAGAAGCATCCGGTATCCCTCGAACAACTGCTCACGCGTAAATCCGTACTTTGCGTCCTCGGGTTTTCCAATGATGACGTTCCCCTCCTTCAGACGTCCCGGATTGTAGCGGAAGCAGAGCATTTCGGGAAGTTCCCCCCCCAGAACCCTTTCAAGAAACTCGATGTGCGATATGTCATCCAGGTTGATGACCGCCCCGAGCCTCGCCGCCTCCTGGTATTCGTGCGCCGGCGTGTCGTTCGAGGTGAAGACAATCCGTTCGCCGGTGATGCCCGCCGCCTCGCACAACCTGAGTTCCGCCAGGGAGGAACAATCGCCGCCGAGTCCCTCCTCCTTCAAAAGGGCCAGCACATGCGGATTCGGGAGCGCCTTGACCGCAAAAAAATTCACAAAGCCGCCCGGCACCCACTTGAACGCCTGGTAGAACGCCCGGGCATTCGCACGAATCGCCCCCTCGTCGTAAATATGAAAGGGCGTCGGCACCCTGGCTGCGATCGCTTCCAACTGAGCCTTCGTAAACGGGAGAGTCTTGTCAGTCATGGACACAAAAGCCCAACAGACCCGAGCCCTCTCACGCTGTCAATCGCGGCCCAAGTGCCAATGACCGTCAACGCGTTTGGAACAGAGTCCCAGTGGAGATGACTGCCCTCTGACAGTAGCCATCGCGGTTTCTCACGGAAATTCGTGTATGGGATCCCGGATCGCATGCCCGTTGTCGCAGCCGGGATGACAGGAGCGACAAGCAAGACATTTTCATTCCGCATCCGGAGTGCCATCCGCATTTTTCACCATCCGCTTTTCGATTTGCGCGCAAGCCCATGTCCAACACCCCTTTTACCGATGCACCGCATGCGCCCATTCGCCGCCGCCTGGTTCATTGTCGTTTTCGGGTGCGCTGCGCTGCATGCAGGCGGTCCCTTCACGGCACTGCGTGATGGCGAACGCTTCCGTTTCCAGATCTCCTGGGGGATCTTCTCCAATGCCGGCGAAATCGTTCTTCAGGCAGGGAGGGAGACGACCGGAGGTACGGACCGCATGCGGATCACGACCCGCATCTCCTCCCGCGGCTTTGTTCGCGGCTTCTATCGCTTCGACAACCAGTCCGAACTGGTCGTCGACATGGCGACCGGACGGCTCCTGTCCGCCGATGAAGTGGGCACGGGTTCGAAGGACACCCGCACCCGCACCGTCTTCGACTACGGGCGCCGGACCGCAGTGCACACCGATTTTCTTCATGCCGACCGCAACCGGGAGTTCGCGTTGGGTGCAGCCGATCCGGTGGATCTCATCACCGCGCTCATCCAGACGCGCGAATGGATTCCGAAGCCGGGTGACCACCGCAGCGTCGATGTCTATTTCGGCCGCGACCTCTATCCCGTGGTGATCCGCGCGGAGCAGCTCGAGAAGGTAAAGACGCCCCTCGGCATTTTCAACACGGTGCAGTTGACGCCAAGAATGGAAACGGAGCCGCCCCGAGGTGTCTTCAAACGCGGTGGCGAGATCAAGGTGTGGGTGTCCGCATCCGACAATCCCCAGCCTGTCCAAATGCAGCTCAAGCTGGGTTTCGGCACCGCGCGGCTCGTCCTCGCGGAACACGCATTGCCCGCTCAGGAAAACGTTCGGGAAGCCCACCGTTGAACCCTGATTCCATCCTCATCCTGAGGGGCGGTGCCCTTGGCGATTTCCTGGTGACCCTTCCGCTGCTGAAGGCGCTTCGCGAACGCTGGCCCCAATCCCGCCTGGAATTGGTGGGGAACTCGCGCGCCGCGCAACTGGCGGTGCTCGATGGCACGCTGCATGCCGCCCACGACCATTCCGAGGCCCGCTGGGCTCAACTCCATGGGGACGCTCCGCTTTCGCCGGGATTTCGGGCCTGGCTGGAGTCGTTCGATCTCGTGCTGAACTATTGGCCGGATCCCGGAGGGGAACTCGCCGGAAGATTTCCAATGCGGACCGGCCAGCGTCACCTGGCCGCCGGGTCGCGGATCGAAACCCAGCCGGCCTGCATGCACTTCTTCACTCCGCTCGCGGGCTTCGGCCTCCCTTCTCCGCGCCCTGCCCACCTGACGATCCCGGAGGAATGCGTTGCCGGGGCCGCGAAACGCCTGCACCCCGATGCGCGGCGCATCGTCCTTCATCCCGGAAGCGGATCCTCGCGGAAAAACTGGCCGGTCGACCGCTGGCGCGAATGCTTCAGCCGCCTGGCGCCGGCCCCCCTGCTGATCGTTCTCGGCGAAGCCGAACAGGACATCAGCAGGGAGATGCATGCCCTTGCCTCGGATCGTATCCATATCGCCGATACATGGCCGCTGCCATTGCTCGCCGCCGCGATCTCCGGATGCCGCCTCTTCGTCGGACACGACACCGGCATCGCCCACCTCGCCGCCGCAGTGCACACCCCCTGCCTCGTCCTGTTTGGTCCCACCGAACCCGCAGTCTGGGCCCCCTACGGCGAATGCGTCACCGTGCTGAAGCACGGGGATGACCTTGGGAACCTGTCCGTGGACGACGTGACCCGCCATCTGGCTCAAATTCCGGCGCCCCCGCGGCGGACCGGAGCACATACCGCCAAGGTTTCGCCGACCACACCGGACCCGCGTAATCAATGCCGATCCTCGGCGTGCACATGACCTCCGATCGCGGCGGGATCCATCCATCGTCCTCGAGCCAGAGTCCCGTCGCAGGAACCGCCGCCGCCCGGTTCAGCGAGCGGTCGATCCCCAGGGCGCGCGTGACCCGACCCGGGCCGGTAATGCCCTCGACGCCTCGGATCAGGACCGCGGCCGGCCATTCGGCGGGGCCCGCCACGAGATTGAGCATCTCGTGAATCCCGTAACAGAGATACACATACCAAACCCCACCGGGGGAATACAGGACTTCGCTCCGCGGCGTGCGCCCTCGGGAGGCATGGCAGGCAAGGTCACGCTCGCTGTCGTATGCCTCCGTCTCGGTGATCCGGAACCGCACTGTCCTGCTCCTCCCGAGCTTCCTCACAAGCAGCTTTCCGACAAGCCATCGCGCCAAATCAACCGTTTTTTTCAATCTGATTTCTTTTGCTTCAATGACGCGCGACATGTGTACAAGTTTGGATACAAAACCACGACGTGACTTCCAGCCGAGAAACCACCGCCCAGCGCAAGAAGCTTTTCAGAAGAGCGCTGCTACTTTGCACCGCGGACGGTCTCGTGGCAATGCCGATCGTAACGATGTCGCTTCCGGTGAACGTTTTCCTGGCGGCCCTCTACACCAAGACGCTTCACCTTCCGAAAACGATGATCGGGATCATCACCGCACTCCCGTTCATCTGCAATTTCCTGCAGGTATTTGTCTCGCCGTTTCTCGCCCGGCGACTCTCCACCAAACTCCAGGCATTCCTTCCCGCCTGTGTTCACATGGTGGCATGGAGCGGTCTGGCTGTCATGCTCCCTCACCTGCCGGTCCATGATCCGGTGCGATCAGGACAATGGCTCGCGGCATGGTACTTTGTCTCCAGCTTCGCGGCATCACTGGCCGGCGTCGCATGGAATTCCTGGATCCAGGAGTGGGTGCCAGCCCGGCTTCGCGGCAAGTATTTCGGCCAGCGCAACCGCCTTCTTTCGCTGTCGACCCTGGTCTTCCTGCTCGTGGCCGGATGGGCTCTAGATCGGTGGGACTACGCCATCCCTGTCTTCCAGGCCATCATCGTAGGCGCAGTCTTTCTGCGGATCTTTTCACTGAAATGGATCTGGGACACGCCATCGTCCAACCTCGAGGCGCCCCGCCCCAAGGGCACGCTCTCCTTCAGGGAGCAACTCGCGATGGTCATGGGATCGAAGTCGCTTCTGGCATTCATCGGATTCGGCGCGATCTGGTCCTTCGCGGCGAATTCCTTTGGTCCTTTCTATCATGTGTTCATGTTCGAGCAGCTTGAAATGTCGGCTTTCGAAGTCGGCATGCTTTCAACGCTCTCGGCACTCGGTGGCGCCCTTTCACTGCGCGCCTGGGGGCAGATGCTCGATCGCCACGGCAACAAGGCCGTGATGACGGTTTCCCTGGTGACATGGCAGCTGGGAAACATCCTCTGGTGCTTCCTGGACACCGGGAACCGCAACCTTCTCTACCCCCTCTGGATCTGGGGCGGAATGACGAGCGCGGGCTTCATCCTGGGACAATTCACGATGCTGCTGAAGCTTCTGCCCATTCCGGCAAAATCACTCGCGATCGGGGTGAATCTGGCGGTCACCTCCCTCGTGGCTGCGATCGCTCCCATCCTCGGGGGCCAGGTGCTCGGCCACGGCCTGAGGACACTTCAGGATCCCCTGCTGGTCTATCATCTCTGTTTCGTCGTACAGCCGGTCGTGGCCTTGGCTGGGGCCATCTTCCTCCTGAGAGTCCAAGAACCGTCCGCAAGCTCCCTGCCAAGCGTGGTAGGCGCGATGCGGAACATCCGGACCCTGAGCGGAATTTTCGGCCTGAGCTTCCTGACAAACTACGTGTTTTACAGACCGCAAACCAAACGGCACCCTTGACCCTGACGACCGCGAGACTCCACGTGTCGAAGCCAGATCCGCTCGCCTGCATTGCGGTCTACGCGGAATTCCTCCCCCAAACCTGAAGAATCGCTTTCCAATCGGACCCAATCGAGTGACAATGCCAGTCTCCCTTCCATCCCCATGAGCAGGTCCATCGCACTCGCCATCATTTCTGTCCTGGTCATCGTTGCGGCGTTCTTCGGCTACAAGTGGTATCGCGAAGCCATGAATCGGGATCTGGCAGTTCGCGCCGCAGCCGCACGAAAGGCGTCAGCCGCAGAGCAGGCGGAAGAGGCTGCACGCAAGGCAAGGGCTGAAGCAGAGGCCCACCGCCTCGCAGCCCTGAAGGCGCAGCAGGATGCCGAAGCTTCCGAAAAGGAGCTTGCCCGGCTCCAGGCAGCCCAGGCGGCAACAGAAGCGGCTCGCGTGGCAGCCGAGGAGGCAGCTCGCGAGGCGAGAATCACCCGCGAACGCCTCGCCCGCGAAAGAGAAGCGTCACTGGGGGAGGCCCGCCGCCTTGCAGAGCAGCGCGAGAGGGAGGCCGAAGCCGCGGAAAAGGAAAGGATCGTCGCGCTCGAGCGCCTGCGTGAGGCAGAACTCAAGAGCCGGGAGGCGGCGGAACGCGAGGCTGCCCGATTGGCCAATCTGAAAAAACAACAGGTCCTCGAACTTGAAGCTGAAAAGGCACTGCTGGTGCGCGGCATCCTCCCGACCGACTACAAGCGACGCCAACACTATTATCAGGACATCGAAATGCAGAATACTCGCATTTCCGAGGAAAATGCCGAGATCAAGGCCAAGGCGGATGCTGCAAACCATCCGCTCAACGCGCCGAAGTCGCCCTGAATCGCCCGTCTTTCTTTCGGCGCGCGGCGTCATGACGACGCATTCGTATCAAGGCGTGGTTTTCCGGCAAATATCTCCTTGCTTGCCGTCGCCAAAAGCCACTTAGTCCGCGGTTTATTTTATGAAAGCCACGATCAAAACCCAAGGCCAGCAGTATGTCGTCACCGAAGGCGATGTCCTGACCGTGAACCGCTTTCCGAATACGGAAAAAGGCAACACGGTCACGATCAATAACGTGCTGGCCACCGGCGAAGGCGACACTTTCAGGATCGGCACCCCGACACTCGCAGGTGCTTCCGTCACCGCCACCATTCTGGAAAACAAACGCGGCAAGAAAGTCGTCGTGTTCAAGAAGAACAAGCGGAAGGGCTACGAGCGCAAGCAGGGCCACCGCCAGGAGCTCTCGGTCATCAAGATCGAATCCATCACCGTTTAACTAAAAGGACTCAACGTCATGGCACACAAGAAAGGTCAGGGAACATCAAGCAACGGGCGTGACAGTCACTCCCAGCGCCTCGGCGTGAAGAAGTTCGGTGGTCAAGCCGTTCTCGCTGGCAACATCCTCGTCCGCCAATGCGGATCCAAACTCCACGCCGGCAAGAACGTGGGTGTGGGTCGCGACTGGACACTGTTCGCTCTCAAGGACGGCACGGTTTCATTCGACAAGGCCCATCGCCTTGTGAACGTCATCTGAAATTCTCACATTTCATCCCAAAAGGCGCAACCTTCTGACGGTTGCGCCTTTTTTGTGCCCGCTGCGCGCCAACCTCACGGATCGCCCCCGCCCACATACGCCGGCAGGCAATTGCATCCACGTCTGGGATGCGCTCCCGGCACGGATGCGACGGGGACAAACTTTTCCGTGAACCGCCGGTCAATGAGCGGGTCTACCGCGCCGTCATGACCTCCTGCTTCAACGTCGCGCGCTTCCGCTGAAATGAGTCGCCCATTCGCGCTGGCCGCCGCCGGTGAATCACTGCCTTCACACGCTGCTTGGAGAGGTTGATCCACCTCCAGTTGCCTGTTCCTCCGTCGCACCTCCCGATCCCTGACTTTATGCCCACACTCACACCCGAACGTCCCTCCGTCCAGCCAGCCGCTTCCAGCGCACCGTCGACACCCTCCTCCCACCAGCCGAACCTGGAGAAAGGCGCCCAGCGAAAGATCATCCTCGTAGGTTTCGATCTGGGAACAAACAAGTCATGTGTCCTCGCCGGCGCTGCAGGATCCGGCGACATCGCCGTCAGCAAGGTGATTCCCAGCGTGGTTGGCTACGTGAAGGAGGGAATTGTCGAAGGCATCATTGCCGGCAATTCACGCCTGCTGTTCGGTGACCAGGCCATCCAGAATGGACTCCACGTCAACGCCGTTCCGCCTCTCGCAGACGGCGTGATTGCCCAACCAACGGCCGCACGAGATTTTTTTCTCCACATTCGTGCGCTCGCCGATCCGTCAGGGCAGGCCGAAATTCGCGGCGTCATCGGCGTCCCGGCCAATGCCGACGATGCGGCCCGCGAAAACATCCGTCGAGCGGCCATGGGCGTGTTCGATCGCATCATCCTGATTCCCGAGCCCTTTCTTGCAGCCCTCGGCTACCGGGATGAGACGCGGCTCGGACAGCCCGGCTACGTGGACCCTGTCACCAATTCCCTTTTCATCGACATTGGCGGGGGCACAAGCGACCTCTGTCTCGTGCAGGGATATTTCCCCAATGAGGCCGATCAGATTTCCATTCGGTTTGCCGGGGATGCGATCGATGCTCTGATCGAGGCTGAACTCAACCGGACATACCCCGACAACGGTCTGTCCCGTGCGAAAATCCGTGAAATCAAGGAGGCCCATTCCTATGTGGGACCCATCCGGAAGCCCATCGATGTCCGCGTCATTCTCGGCGGCAAGGCGCATGTCCTCGAACTCGGCGAGGTGCTGGGACGGTCCGCCAACGCACTCATCGAAAAGATCTATCCCGCACTGGTCACCCTGATAACGCGCGCTTCATCCGACAGCGTTGTCACCCTGCTGCAGAACATTGTGATCACCGGCGGAGGCTCCCAATTGAAGGGTATCGACACGGTGATTCAGCAGCGCCTGGCCGACGACGGCTATGAGTCGCCCAAGGTCAGGATCGCCGGCCAGGACTATAAACGGTACGTTGCCTTGGGCGCACTGAAGGCCGCACGCTCTGCACGTGAGGCCCAGTGGCAGGTCCTGCTGAAATAACCCAGGATCGCGCCACGGCCGCAATGGCGGATTCCTCTTCCGCCGTTGCCGCGGTCGTCCAGCCCAGGCACCGCACAACCGATTGACTTCGTCCCCATCCTCGAGGGGCGCGCTTCGTCGTGCCCGGGATCGCCCCCCGTATCCCAACGCCAGCCATTTCACCATTCCATCGAGATTGTGGTCCCTTGCGAATAAGTGTTACCTATCTCTCCGGATCGAACCACCTTCGACGGCAGGGCACTCAAAGCAGCGTGCCCTGCCCTGTGTCGCCACCGGAAACGGGCTTGAGTCCGATCACACCGTAACCTTTCGGAGTGAGCACACGGCCCTGCGGCGTGCGCTGAAGGTAGCCCTCCTGGATCAGATAGGGCTCGTGGACCTCCTCGAGGGTTTCCGCCTCCTCACTCACGGCGACCGCAATCGTGCCAAGACCCACCGGCCCTCCGCCATAGTTCTCCGCCATCACGCGGAGCACCCGCTTGTCCATCTCATCAAGCCCACGCGCATCGATCTCCAGGAGCTCGAGGGCGGAAGAGGCAACCTGCCGCGTGATCCGCCCCTTCGCGCGTTCCTGAGCATAGTCACGGCAGAAGTGAATGAGATTGTTAGCAATGCGCGGCGTACCCCGGCACCGGCGGGCAATTTCCAGGGCACCGTCGTCATCGACCTCCGCCTTGAGCAGGCCGCAGCTCCTTCGCACAATGCCAACAAGGGTCGGCACATCATAGTACTCCAGCCTCGTCTGAAGCGTGAACCGCGAACGCAGGGGCGCGGTCAGCAGCCCCGCCCTCGTGGTCGCCCCGATCAGCGTGAACCTCGGAATCGAAAGGCGCACGCTGCGGGCGTTCGGTCCCTGGTCGATCATGATGTCGAGCCGGAAATCCTCCATCGCCGAATAGAGGTATTCCTCGACGGTCTTGGGAATGCGATGGATCTCGTCGATGAACAGGATGTCCCCTTCCTCAAGATTCGTGAGCAGCCCGGCCAGGTCGCCGGCCTTCTCGACCACCGGTCCTGAAGTGACGCGAACGTTCTTTTCAAGCTCATGACCGAGGATGAACGCCAGCGTCGTTTTCCCG
>JAGOJU010000136.1 GCA_017994935.1 Opitutaceae bacterium | reverse complement strand
GCATGAAGCTGATCATCTCCGGTGGAGCCGTCGTTCCGCCCTGGACAGCGCCTCTTGAGAGGAGCGGCACCTCTGGGCAACCCCAGCCTTCGCCGACGCCCTGATCCGTCCGTCTCCCGTGTCCACACCGTCCCTGGCCACCGAAGCCTGGGTCTTGTTCAAGAAGCCCCCGGCCGAAACGTTTCAGACGTTCGTCGTTTTCTCCGCCGAGCATGGCCATCTCACCGTCCTGAAGCGCCTTTCGCGCAAGTCCGCCGGCACCCAGCCGGCAATCGATCTTTTCGACGAGGTTTCCCTCCTGCTCGAAAACCGCAATCAGGGACCGAGCTGGTTTGTCCGCGAGGTGCGCCTCCTGACCCGATTCGCCGCAATCGGAAGAAACTACGATGCGCTCCGGCTGGCGTCCGCGTTTGCCACGCTCGTCTGTCGCAACCAGGTCGGTCACGACAGCCGTGCAAAGCTGTATGCGCTCCTTCGCACCAGCCTGGCGGCGTTTGCCAGCGCGGCTCCGCCTGGCGTCGTCTATTTCAAGAGCGTCTACTGTTTCGTGCGCGATGAAGGCTACCCCATCAAACAGCAGTGGCTGCCCTCGCTCCCACAGGCGTTGCACGACCAAGCTGTCGCGCTGCTGAAATCCACTCTCGCCGACCTGCCGGGCAATGCCGGCAACCACCCGGATCTCCTCGAACTGCAGGACCGCCTGAACGACTTCCTCCGCGGCCATACCGACGTGCTCGTCGACTAGCTGCGCTTCCACGCCTTTCCATCGATGGATTTCGATCTCGATCGTCGCACCGCCACCCTCAGCGTGGGCGAATTTTCGGATTTCCAGATCGGCCCGCGCGAATCCTCGGGAGGCCCCCAGGGGCTCTGGCGCGCCCGACTCGGTACCGACTGGCACCAGCGCCTGCATGCCCAAACCTGCGCCACTCATCCGGAAATGCAGCCCGAAGTGACGATCGAGGGCAGGGTCGCCCATCGCGGATGGGTCATCACCCTGAGCGGACGCATCGACCAGGTCTTCCCGCCCTCTGGCTCGTCACCGCGTCTCCTTCGCGAAATCAAGACGATCACCTCGCCTCTGCCGGCTGGCGAGGCGGAACTGCGCGCCCTGTACCCGGACTATTTTGTCCAGCTCGCCGCCTACCTGGCGCTCGCGCGTATCGAAGATCCTGATACCAACGTCACGGGTGAGCTGCTTTTTGTCGAGATCGGCACCGGGGCCACGCAGGCCGTGACCGTTTCGCGGGGAGAGGAATCGCTCTTTGCCACCCGGATGGAGAGTCTCGTTGCCTTCCTCGATCATCGATGGCGGACCCGTGAGCGACTGAAATGCCTGCGTTTCCGGCCAGCGTTTCAAATGCCGAGGTCCGGCCAGGAGTCGACACTCGCCGATCTCGACTCGGCGCTGTCGGCGAAGCCCTTCGTTGCATTCGAGGCTCCCACGGGGTTTGGCAAGACCGGGATCCTCCTGGAATGCGCGCTTGGACGGCTTCGGGACGGAAATTTTTCGCGGGTGGTCTATCTCACGGGGAAATCGACAGGACAACTTCAGGTCGTCAGGACGCTGAAGGACATGACGTCACCCGTCGCATTGTCCGCGCCAGAAGCACCGGAAGAAGGAACCACGCCCCTCGCAGTGTGGCAGGTGCGCGCAAAATCCGAACACTGCATCAACGCCACCTTCCATTGCGTGACGGAGACCTGCGGCTACCTCGCGGGGGCGGCCGACCGCTGGCACGGGAGCGGACTCTCGCGTTTCTACCTGCTGGAGGACCATCCGCGCGACCTCGACACCCTGCGGTCCGCAGGCCGAGAGGCTTTCATCTGCCCCTACGAAATCACCCGGGCCGCTCTCGCCTTCAACGAAGTCTGGGTGGGCGACTACAACTACGTCTTCGCCCCCCGCAACCGCAGTCTGTTTTTCGAGCAGCCGGGATTCGAACCCGCGCAGACGCTGCTCATCATCGACGAGGCCCACAACCTTCCCTCCCGCGTGGCCGACGCCCATTCGCATTCGGTGCGCGCAGACGAGGCCCAGGCCACTCTCGCCGACCTGGAGCATGCCGACGCGGGCACGCAGCTCCGGCGTGCATGGACGGCATGGGCCGACCTGCTGGCCAGCCTTCCGGCAGGCGATGAGATCGACCCCTCGACCGAGGAGGATCTCCGGGACATCGTTCGGCGGCTGGCTGAACAGGTTGCCAATGGGTACGTGGATCACTCTGCGCTCGGCCCGTCCTCCGGGGAGCGGCTCTGGGAAATCGTGGAACTTCACGCCTGGCTGACCGAGGCATCCTTTCCCAAATTGCTATGGAGCCCGATGCCGGGAGAGCTTCGATTCACGTGCATCGATGCTTCTTCCGTCACGGGCGACACCCTTCGCTCGTTCAGCGGAGTCATCCTCTCCAGCGCCACCTTCGGCCCCATCGAGGCTTTCGGCTCAGCGATAGGAATGAACGAAGCACCCTTGTTGATCCGACCGGAAACGGAAGTTTCTCCACCAGCTGCCTCCGGTCTCGGGCACGTTGTCGCCCATACCCCGTGGCGGGAAGGCGCCTATCGCATCGCGTACGACCTTCGTGTGGATACGACCTACAGGAAACGCGCCACGTTTTCCCAAATGACGGCTGCCACGGTGGAGTCGCTATGTGCCGCCGCAAGTTCGGCGGTCGTCGTTTTTTTCCCTAGCTATCGTTACGCGGAGACGATTTCCGACCTGCTCAACGGACCGGGCGGATCCATCCGGGTCGCCTTGCAACCGCGCGGCCAGGATCTCGCGGCACAGGCCGCCTGGATCGAGGAATCCCTGTTTCTGGCGGACGCCCTCTTTCTCGTACTCGGATCCAGTTTTGCCGAAAGCGTCGATCTGCTCGGAGGGCGCGTGACGCACGCCATGGTCGTCGGACCCGCGCTACCGGAAGTCAACGTCGTGCAACGCGCGCGCATGAGCCTCCTGCAATCCGAAGGCCAGGATGCAGCTTTTCGAAGGGTTTATCAGGTCCCCGGCATGCAGAAAGTGAATCAGGCTCTTGGACGCCTGGTCCGGGGGCCAGGCCAGCACGCCAACGTCCTGCTCCACTGCCGGCGCTTCGGAGAGCCCGCCTACGCCTCCCTGCTCGCCGCCGACTACCAGTTCGGAAGCAACATTCTGACAGATGGGGACCTTGCTGCCTGGCTTGAGAATTCAAACCAAACGCCCCCCTGAGCCAGGCCCACTCCCGAAGCGCACCGATCTTTTCACACAAGCCGCAGGGGCACGCTTCGTCGTGACCGTTTTGGCGTGCTGTCAGGGACGTTGGCCAAAGCGTCGGCCCCGCGGGGGAAACCCTAGTTCTCCGTGCGCCCATCCTCATCCTCGACTGCACGCGCACGACGACCGGATTTCAGGGAGGACAGGAATGCCACCACATCGCGGAGTTCACGGGGCTGCAGGATGCCCTGCATGGGCGGCATGATGGAAACCGGCAGGCTCTGCTCCTTGATCTCGGTCCGAGGGAGGTGACGAAATTTCCCGTCGAACTCACGCACCGAGACCATCGCGGCATCCTCCTTCGCGAGTGTACCGCTCACGGTGCTCCCGTCGCGCAGGACCACTGTCACGAGTCCGAATCCCGTGGCAATCTTCGCCGAAGGCGCCAGAAGCGACTCCAGCAATTCCTCCGGCCGCCGCTGCGAGCCAATGGTCCGGAGATTCGGTCCGACCTCGCTTCCGCCATTATTGGAGAGCGAGTGGCACGCCAGGCAGTTCGCATTCAGGTGGGTCGTCACCACGGTTTCGCCAGCATGGCGGTTGCCGCCGTGGAGTAATTCGCTGTGCGTCTTTCCCGCTTCGGAAGCCTCGTAGGATTCGACCAGTTTTCCAAACACGCCCCCTGACTCAGCCCTGCCTTTCAATGCCTCCATCACGTCGAGCTTCAGCACAGGCTCGCAGCGTCCGGCGACAAGCTCGCGCCCGAGCTTCTCAAGCATTGCATCCGCCTCCGTGCTGCGGCTGCGCGCAAGCAGTCCGATCGCATACTGCTTCTCCCCTTCGCTCCGCGTCGCCAGAACGATTGCCGCCTCTGCCGCCAATCGCTGCGGATGATCGGAGAGGAGCGACTCCATCGCCGCCATGTGGAGGGCGGCGGGGGCCTTCCTGTCCAAGGCAATCGCCATGAGCTTCGCACCAAGACCAGGCTCGTGGAGCCTTTTCCCGAGAAGCTTGAGCGCCAGCGCACGCTGATCGGCGGCGGCACCGTCATCCATTACAATTGCAGCGATCTGGTCGGGACTCGCTTCAAGGGAGAACGCGATCATTATGCGGATGCCCAGCGACTTCAACGCCGGCTGCCGGATCGCCAGGAGTTCACCCAGGCGACTGCTAAGCAGGCCTGCGATCGGCCTCATACGAAAGGTGCGTGCGCAGCCGTCCACGAGATCAAGTGCCGGTGGATCCTGCCACATGCGAAGGGCATCGAGCGCTTCCGTGCGATAGTCCAATGGTACGGAATCATTCAGAGAATATGCCAGCAGGCGCGCGGCGGATTCCACCGTTCCCAGGCGCAGATTCGCATTGATCGTCCGCCTTGCCACAGCCTCGTCCGCAGGTTTGCTGTCGAGCAGCGCCGCGAGTTCCGGAAGTGCACCAGGTATGCCTCGATCATCATGGATGCCCCGGAC
>JAGOJU010000072.1 GCA_017994935.1 Opitutaceae bacterium | reverse complement strand
CCTGATGGACGCACACCAGCAATGGGCCTTCGGCCAAAAGCAGCGGTAGCAGGTTTCTCGACTCACCGTGATTGAAGCCGAGATCCTGCGCTCCCGCCGCGAGCAAGCCAAGTCTCTTGCGTGCGCCGTGGATTCCGATGGGCGCTTTCAGACGGGTGTCTGATCCCTTCATACAGGGACATATGCTCCTTCGCGACACGCGGTACTGCAACGGGTGTGTCCTGCACACTCCAATTTCCCGGGCCCCTCAAAGCAAACTCCTGACCACGCCCACCCGCCACCGGGTTCAATTCAGTCGTGATGACGAAGCGCGGCTTTCGCCTGCCGCATGCCGACCCTGCTGAACCCTGCACGCGTTTCAGATCATCCAGAGCAATGCCCAGACACAGCCAATCATCAATATCCACGAGCTCATCTAGCCCTACCAGCGTTGCATCCGAGAAGTAAGCTTTCACTGGTCCACAAACCCCGCCACAACATGAAGAATCGCAACCGAGCGGTCGGTATTGTCGACGCGATCACACTGGCTTCTTCTGAGAGATGCCTCATGCAAGAGGCTAGGCCCTGCTCAAAACAGGCTGTTTCCCTTTCCATTTCCCTAAGACGATGAGCGATCCCGATGTGCCCGCTTCTCCCGCTCCGGACCCGACACAGCCCGGACCCTCGAACGAGCCGGGCCCATTGTCTCCGTCCGCGTCCGCGCCGGACGTGCGTGATGGGGCATCTGATAACAGCACCAGTTCCCCTGCAGGGGATGTTTCCGTCGGATCCCCTGGGCCGGATGCAGGGAATCTCCCGCCTTTCCAATGGAAGGGCCACTCCCTGACGATTCATGAGGCTGCCGATTTCTTCACCACCCAGGAGAATTGGACCGATGGCGAATCGCAGTTCTTCACCGAACCCGGAGAAGCGGAATCGAAGTCCCTGATCCATTTCCTGAGAAGTCACTCCGGTCACCGCGCAGCGACCGAACGCGTGAATTCCGTCCTGGCAGTCATGGAAAACCCCTCGTGGCAGGACCTCCCCGCAGCCGCCAGACGCACCGCACTCACCGCGGCTGCATGGGTCGCCCTGGCAGGTCCCGATGCCCACGCTTCCCTCCGGCTCATGGGCCGCGGAGCGGACTGGCAGGGGTTGCAGGCTCTGTTCCGCGCAAACCCCATGGGCGCCACAACCCCGCTCCTGCATGCGCTCATTTCCCAGGAATACATCGCCCTTGTCGAGTCCCTCGACGCTGCAACATCACAGTCGTTGAAACGCCTCTCAGGCAGCGTGAGCGGAGCCTTCGACATCGGCTTTCGCACCGGCCTGATCGCCAGGGAGTCCCTCGACGATCACGCACAGATTTTTGCGCTCGCACTGGAGTCCGGGATGGAACTCGAAAACCATGTCAAGCGTCTGCGCACCGGCTTTGCCTCCCACCGGAATCCCGAACTCGCCGCAATCTTCAGCAATCCCAAGCCGGAGCGATGGATGCTCGTGCTCCTGGCCTACCTGGGAGAGCGTCCGACCGAGGTCGGCTTCGTCACGCATGCCGACCAGAATCTGGAAACCTTCCGCCTTCTTCGCGGCGAGGCGGAGACCCTCATCACGATCCTCTTTTGGAAGCGTCTCGGCCACGCGTTGAACACCGGGCCGCTCATCCATCCTCCCTGGTGGATCTTCGGGATCTTCTGGATCGGGCTCGCTGGCCTTGTGATCTCCTTCAGCGGCGACTGGAGGCCCGCAGCAGGCGTCGCTCTCGCCGTCTTCAGCCTCCGGTTGCTCAGTCACGCCTTCATCCGGAAACAGGTCCGGATTCACGGTCGCACGCCCAATCCCTGGCGCTGGCGCGATCATTCGCCGCGCTGCCTGCGGGAGATGACGCGCCTCCGGGAGTCCCTGGCCCATCCGCTGACCGAGGCACCCGAGGTGCGGCTTCAGGAGATCGCACGCCGCGTATCTGGAATCCAACTACAGCCGCCTGCCTCGCTCCCCGCACCCGCGCCGGCGGCGACGCTGCTGTGGGCCGGCTCGATCATCAGTGTGCTCGGGGCCCTCGGCCTGATCGCTTCCATCGCCCATCCCGTGCTCCAGGACGTGCGATCCGGGCGGGAGGAGAAGGTCAAGCCAGTGACGGCGGCAACATCCGCATCCGCAGCTTCGGATTCGCCCGCATTTCATGAGCCTCCGCCTGGATCCGCCCCGGGACTATACGAGTCCCACGACGATGGTTTCGGACGCCACCTGCGCGGTCCCCTGGAAGCCTGGGATGTGCCCCCGACGGCGGTGGGCGAACCGCTTGCGCTCCGTGCGCGGGAGCAGGCAACTCCCGATCAGGTTGCCTACGCCCTGATCGCCGGCGAACTGCTGCTCAAACCCTACCCCTCGCGCGGCGTGAGTGCACTGCTCGCCGTAAGGGTGCCCGCGGGAGAGCATGTGGGACTCATGCTCTACGACGGACAGGCGCGAAAACTGGCGGGCCGCGACGTCTTCATCGTCACCGCGCCACCGCAGCCGCGCACCTGGCATCGGCTGGCGAACAGGAATGTCGTCTACCTTGGCGTTCCGGTTTCTCTCGCACCGGATTTCGAGAAGCATCCCTCCAAAGAGTGAGGTGACATTGCCGTGAAACGTTTTGCCCAGCGGCTTCCGCAATCCGGGCGCGACGACGCGTTTTCCTTCATTTGGGATGAAACCACTGAATCCCACCGGATCATGGTCCGCGCCCCTGCCAGGAAAGCCAGGCCACGCCGATCGTGAGTGTCAGCAATGCGATCGCTGTTCCGGCCTTCAGGTATTCAACGAAGGAAAGGTGCACGCCGCGTCTGCGGGCGATTTCCGCGACGATCAGATTCGCGACCGAGCCCATGAGCGTGAGGTTGCCCGCCAGCGTGGTGGCCATCGCCAGGGTGAGCCACGCCGTGTGGGGATCGCCCATGGCCGGCACAACCGGACGAAACAACATCACGGCGGGAACATTCGATACAAGATTGCTCAGAAGGACCGACACAACCGTGAGTGAGAACGGCCCGCCTTCCGTCATCGGCGCAAGCCGGGAAAACAGCTGCCGGCTCAATCCGGAAGACTCGATCGCACCTGTGACCACGAAGAGGCTGCTGAAAAAGACCAGCAACCCCCAATCGATTTCCTGAAACACCCTTTCGGGTTCGGTGCGGCGCGTGATGAGCAGGAATGACGCGGAGACGGCCGCCGCGAGCGGGACCGCCACGCCCGCCAGAAGCGCGACGACCAGGATCACGGAGGCAAACAGCGCCTTGCGAAGAAGCGAAGCCTCCACCGCCTTCTTCACGGCCACCTCCGTACTCAGCGTGCCAGTCCGGAATTCAGACCTATAAACACCAATCAGCACCAGCCAGGCAACCACCAGGCCCGAAAGGCCGATCGGAGCGAGAGTACGCGTGAAATCCACAAACGAAATGCCTGAGGATATTCCCACGAGCATGTTCTGCGGGTTGCCGGTGATGGTGCCGACCGACCCGATATTTGCCGCGGTTACCAAACCCACGAGGTACGGCAGCGGATTGCGCCTGAGGGCAACCGTGACATCCAGCACCAGGGGCGTGAACACAAGGACGATGGTGTCGTTGAGAAAGACTGCTGAAAAGAAACCGGAGACCCCGATGATCAACGCGAGCAGTTGCCGCGGTGTCCGCGCGATTCTGACCACCCGGGCAGTGACGAGTTCAAAGAAGCCGGCCATGCGCAGGTTCACGTTGAGGACCATCATTCCGAAAAGGAGGACAATCGTGTTCCAGTCGATCGAGGCATAGGCCTCCTCCAGCGTCAGGGCTCCCAGGACAACCATGGCGGTCGCGCCCACCATGGCGATGGTCGCACGATTCATCCTGAGCACAGGATATCGCCCAATGGCAACGCCCACCAACGTGATCACCGCCAGGCCTGCCGTGAGATATTCGCGAGAGCTCATGTCGAAGACCCGCAGATTGTCATTCGGGCAGGAGATCTACGGCCTGTAGTAGCCCCGATACCACTCCACAAAGGCACGCAACCCGTCTTCAAGCGCGGTCTTGGGAACAAAGCCGAAAGCGGCCCCCACCTTGTCCAGGCTCGCACAGGTTTCAGGCACATCGGCTGGCTGCGGCGGGAGCAGATTGACGCGCGCCGGCTTGCCGATCACCGACGCTAGCATGTCCACGAAGAGGCGCAGCTCTACAGGCCGGTTGTGTCCGAGATTAAAAATCCGGAACGGAGGATGAGACGGCTGACGAGGCGGATAGAGCAGGATTTTCACCACCCCATCGACGATATCGTCCACATAGGTGAAATCGCGACGGTACCTGCCTTCGCCAAACAGGTCGATGGGTTCGCCGGCAAAAATCCGTTCCGCAAAGAGTGTGGGCGCCGTGTCCGGGCGGCCCCAGGGTCCGTAGACATTGAAAAAACGAAGTCCGGTGAGATTCAGCCCGTGAAGATGTGCATAGCTGTGGGCCATCACTTCGTTGCTCTTCTTGGTGGCACCATAGAAGGACAGCGGCTGGCTGGTGTCGCCCTCCTCGCGAAACGGTGTTTCGGCCGTCGCTCCGTAAACACTGCTTGAAGATGCAAAGACCAGATGTCGCGGGGGAAAACTGCGCGCCGCCTCAAGCAGGTTGAAGAACCCCACCAGATTGCTCTGAACGTAAGCCTCCGGATGATGCACGCTGTAACGCACATTGGCCTGGGCGCCGAGGTGCACGACATAGTCGGGCTTGAGGTGCTGCCAGAAGCCCTGCAATTTGCCGGCATCCGCAAAGTCCAGCTGGAGAAAGCGGAAATCCTCCCGCGTGGAAAGGTCGTCGATGCGGGCGCGCTTGAGGGCGACGGAATAGTAATCGCCCAGGTTGTCGATTCCGACGACCTCGCACTTTCGCGAATCCGCCAATCGTCTGGACACGTGGTAACCGATGAAGCCGGCAGCACCGGTCACGAGAACTTTCATCCTTCGCGGTTTACGGCAAACGCCCCCGACCGGCTAGTGGAAAAGCGCCGTCGTGGGAGGATATGGCGTTCATTCGGGGTAGGATGGAATTTTCATGAACTCGTAAACTTCCGCTTGATCCTCGAATTCCTTCCCTACTATGTTGCTCCGCGTTTGTAATCACGCACGTTCGTTTCATGAAGATCAAAGCCTATCTCAAGCCCCACTGCGGGTGGTCCAATGGCGTGCGTGCCATCATGCGGAAGTATGACCTTTCGTTTGAGGACTTGGACATCATCAACAATCGGGCGTATTACGCCGAGATGGTCCAGAAGTCCGGCCAGCCCCTTTCCCCCTGCGTGGAGATCGATGGCGTGATGCTGGCGGACATATCCGGAGAAGAGGTCGAGAACTATCTCCTTTCCAATCAACTGGTTTCACCAACGGGCCGTTCCGTCGACACTGCAACCAATTCGGGCTGCAGCGACGAGGAACATGCAAAAATGGCCCCTAAAACGATCCGCTTCTTCTAATCGCGAACGCTCACCCGCATCAATTTCCCGGGCCGGCTTCGCGAAATCCGCGTAACCGGCCCTTTTTTTGCTCTGTCGCCAGCGCCATGGAATCCTCTCCCTTCAATTTTCGCCAGACCCACGGCCTTTTTATCGGCTTTTCCTGAAATGAACAGCAGTACCGTCAACCCGCCCAAGACCAGCTTGCAGCCCGCCGGGCTGCCCAAGAAGCAGGGTCTGTATGACCCATGGTTCGAACACGACGCCTGCGGCGTCGGTTTTGTAGTCGATATCAAGGGGCGGAAATCGAACAAGATCGTTCAGGACGGCCTGCAAATCCTGCGCAATCTTGACCACCGCGGCGCCAGTGGAGCCGAGGTCAACACGGGTGACGGAGCGGGAATCCTCATTCAGATGCCGGATGCGTTCTTTCAAGATGCCTGCAGGAATTCGCGCATCAATCTTCCCCCCGCGGGTGAATATGGCTGCGGCCTGATCTTCCTCCCCCGCAATCCCAACGTTCGCCGCCGGATCGAAGAACGGTTCGAACAGATCGTACAGGCGGAAGGCCAGGCATTCCTTGGCTGGAGAACGGTGCCCACCAACAGCGCATCGCTGGGCGACACCGCGCTCTCCTGCGAGCCCTTCATGCGCCATGCCTTTATTGGCAAGGGACCCGATATCGCCGATTCAGCAGCCTTTGAACGGAAGCTCTTTGTTATCCGCCGGCGCACCTATTCCGAAATTCGCACCTCCACGCTGTCCGGGGCAGAAACCTGGTACGTCGCCAGCCTGTCTCACAAGACGCTTGTGTACAAAGGAATGCTGACGACCGACCAGGTGGATCAGTATTTCCCGGAACTCAAGCATCCGCTGATGGATTCCGCTCTGGCGCTCGTTCACTCGCGGTTCAGCACCAATACTTTTCCGAGCTGGGAGCGGGCGCACCCCTACCGCTATCTCGCCCACAACGGCGAAATCAACACGCTTCGGGGCAACATCAACTGGATGCACGCCCGCGAGGCGCTCTTCGAGAACGACCTTTTCGGTGAGGACATCCAAAAAATCCTGCCGATCATCAATCCCAACGGCAGCGATTCGTCGATGTTCGACAACACCCTCGAGCTTCTCGTTCTCGCCGGCCGCCCGCTCGCACACGCGATGATGATGATGATCCCCGAACCGTGGTCCAACCACGAGTCGATGGATGACTCCCGCCGCGCCTTCTATCAGTACCATTCCTGCCTCATGGAGCCATGGGACGGACCTGCCTCCATCGCCTTCACGGATGGCACGCAAATGGGCGCCATCCTGGATCGCAACGGACTCCGGCCCTCCCGTTACTACGTCACCAAGGACGGCATTGTCATCATGGCGTCGGAGGCCGGCGTGCTCGACATCGCACCCGAAGACATCGTGACCAAGGGTCGCCTCCAGCCCGGCCGCATGTTTCTCGTCGATACCCAACAGGGCCGCATCATCGAGGACGAGGAGATCAAGCGCGAAATCTGCAACGCCCAGCCCTACGGCAGATGGCTCAAGGAGCATCTCGTCAAACTCGACGATCTCCCCGAGGCACCCAAGGTGGAACCGCCAGACCACGAGACGCTCCTCCAACGCCAGATCGCCTTCGGTTACACCCACGAAGACGAGCGCCTGCTTCTCACTCCGATGGCCCGCGACGGAGTCGAGGCCATCGGCTCGATGGGCAACGACTCCGCGCTCGCCGTCCTGTCGAACAAGCCGCGCCTTCTCTACGACTATTTCAAGCAGCTCTTCGCACAGGTCACGAATCCCCCGATTGATTGCATCCGCGAGGAGATCGTCATCTCTGCGGAAACGCGACTGGGTTCCGAGGGCAACCTGCTCAACCCCCAGCCGACCGCCTGCCGCCGCGTCGAACTGAAGTGGCCCATCCTCACCAACGAGGAATTCGCAAAGATCCGCCGCACCCACCTGCCCGGCCTGCGAATCGGCGTGCTTCCCATTCTTTTCCGCGTAACCCGCGGCGAAAAGGGCCTGGCGAAGTCAATGGAGGAGCTCTCCATCATGGCACGCCGCATGATCGAGGAGGAGGAGAACAATGTCCTCATCCTAAGCGACCGCGGCGTGACGCATGAGTACGCTCCGATCCCCGCGCTCCTCGCGGTGGCTGGACTGCACCATTATCTCATCCGTGAGGGCCTGCGCACGCGCGTGAGCCTGGTGCTGGAAACGGGCGAGGCCCGCGAGGTCCACCATTTCGCCCTCCTGATCGGCTACGGCTGCAGCGCCCTCAATCCCTACACCGCCTTCGAAACGATCGACGACATGATCCGTGAGGGCCACCTCACCGGCATCGATCACAAGACCGCCTGCAAGAATTTCGTGAAGGCCGGATCGAAGGGCGTGATCAAGGTGATGTCAAAGATGGGCATCTCCTCGATCCAAAGCTATCGGGGAGCTCAGGTCTTCGAGGCGCTCGGGCTCAAACAGGACGTCGTCGACCACTACTTCACCTGGACCCCTTCCCGGGTCGGAGGCATCGGTCTGGATGTCATTGCACAGGAGGTGCTCATCCGCCATCGGGCGGCCTTCTCGGAACGCTCCACCAACCAGGTCCTGCCCACGGGCGGTCTCTACCAGTGGCGCTCAAGCGGTGAGGCTCATCTCTTCACCCCCGAATCCGTGCACTTCCTCCAGAAGGCGGTGCGCACAGGGAGCGTCTCCGCCTACAAGGAATACGCCAAGCGGATCAACGACCAGTCCGCGAACCTGTGCACGCTGCGCAGCCTGCTGCGCTTCAAGACCGGCACCTCCGTGCCGCTGGCCGAGGTGGAGCCAGCCGAAGCCATCATGAAGCGGTTCAAGACCGGCGCCATGTCGTACGGCTCCATTTCCAAGGAGGCGCACGAAACCCTCGCAATCGCCATGAATCGCATCGGTGGAAAGTCCAACACCGGCGAGGGCGGCGAGGATCCCGAGCGTTACAAGCCGCTGCCCAACGGTGACTCCAAGAACTCCGCAATCAAGCAGGTCGCATCGGGGCGCTTCGGCGTCACCAGCGAATACCTTGTCGCAGCCAGGGAGCTCCAGATCAAGATGGCCCAGGGTGCCAAGCCCGGCGAAGGCGGGCAATTGCCCGGAACGAAGGTGTATCCCTGGATCGCCAAGACCCGCCACACCACCGCAGGCGTGGGACTGATCTCGCCGCCGCCCCACCACGACATCTACTCGATCGAGGATCTCGCGGAACTCATCCACGACCTCAAGAACGCCAATCGCAACGCTCGCATCAGCGTAAAACTGGTCGCCGAGGTCGGAGTGGGCACCGTTGCCGCCGGTGTCGCCAAGGCGCATGCAGACGTGGTTCTGATTTCCGGCTACGACGGAGGCACGGGCGCGTCCCCACAGACGTCCATCCAGCATGCAGGACTCCCCTGGGAACTGGGCCTGGCCGAGACACACCAGACCCTCGTGCTGAACAATCTGCGTTCGCGGATCGCCGTCGAGACCGATGGCCAGCTGAAAACGGGACGCGACGTCGTCATCGCCGCCCTCCTGGGCGCGGAGGAGTTCGGTTTCGCAACGGCTCCACTCGTGGCCACGGGCTGCATCATGATGCGCGTCTGCCACCTGAACACGTGTCCCACCGGCGTCGCCACACAGGATCCCCAGCTTCGCGCCCGCTACACGGGGCGGCCCGAGGATGTCGTGAACTTCATGACGTTCATCGCCGAAGACATGCGCGAGATCATGGCCGGGCTCGGTTTCCGCACGATCGAGGAAATGATCGGCCGCACGGATCGACTAGAAGCAGCCAAGGCCATCAGTCACTGGAAGGCCAAGGGCCTCGATTTCTCCAACATTCTCTATCAACCCGATGTCGGGCCCGAGGTCGGCCGGTTCTGCCAGATCAAGCAGGACCACGGCCTCGATCGTTCGCTGGACATGACCTCCCTGCTCGGGATCTGCGAACCGGCGATTGAACGCGGCGAGAAGGTGATTGCCGAACTTCCGATCAGGAATGTGCATCGCGTGGTCGGTACGATCACCAGCGGCGAAATCACGAAGAAACACGGAGCCAAGGGGCTGCCGGATGACACGATCCGCATCCACTTCAAGGGCTCCGCGGGACAGAGCTTCGGGGCCTTCATGACCCGGGGCATGACCTTCACGCTCGAGGGCGACGCCAATGACTATCTCGGCAAGGGGCTTTCCGGCGGCAGGATCATTCTCTATCCCCCAAGGGAGTCCACCTTTGCCGCCGAAAACAACATGATCGCGGGCAATGTCGCGCTCTATGGCGCCACCGCCGGGGAGATCTACATCCGCGGCATGGCAGGCGAGCGATTTGCCGTGCGCAATTCGGGCGTCAACGCGGTGGTCGAGGCAATCGGTGACAATGGCTGCGAGTACATGACGGGCGGGCGGGTCGTCGTGCTCGGACGTGCGGGACGCAATTTCGGCGCAGGCATGTCCGGCGGCGCCGCCTATGTCCTAGACGAGGCCGGCGACTTCTCGAAGCGAGTGAACCTTCAAATGGTCGCACTCGAAAAAGTCGAATCGCTCCGCGATGTTGCGGAACTCAGAGAGCTCATCGAAAAGCACCGGGCGCACACCCAAAGCGCGCGCGCCGCGGCGATCCTGGGGGCGTGGGAGTCGTACCTGCCTAGGTTCGTCAAGGTCATGCCGAAGGACTACAAACGTATGCTCGCCTGCATCGAACGCGCCCAGGCCCAGGGTCTCACCGGGGACGAAGCCATCATGGCCGCATTCGAAGAGAACGCACGCGACCTCTCTCGCGTGGGCGGCAACTAGGCTCCCGGACGCACCCGGGCCTCCTGATCACAAATCACAAATCTCAATCATTCAGTCTCCATGGGAAAGCCAACCGGATTCATCGATTACCTGCGCGAACTGCCCGTCGATCGCACGCCCACCGAACGCGTGCGCGACTGGAAGGAATTTCACCAGCACATGGAGGAGAAAAAGCTCCGCCAGCAGGGTGCGCGCTGCATGGACTGCGGGGTCCCGTTCTGCCACACCGGCAAGCTCCTCAACGGCATGGCCTCAGGCTGTCCGATCAACAACCTGATTCCCGAGTGGAATGACCTCGTCTACCGCGGGCGCTGGAAGGAGGCGCTGGACCGCCTGCACAGCACGAACAATTTCCCGGACTTCACCGGACGTGTCTGCCCGGCTCCGTGCGAAGGCTCCTGCGTGGTCGGCATCAACGCGCCACCGGTCACCATCAAGAACATCGAAGTCTCGATCATCGATCACGGTTTCGATGAGGGATGGGTGACACCCGAAATTCCGAGGACGCGCACGGGAAAGAAAGTTGCCGTGATCGGTTCCGGGCCCGCCGGACTCTCGGCGGCCGCGCAGCTCAATCGCGCAGGCCACACCGTCACGGTGTTTGAACGCGCGGACCGCCCGGGCGGGCTGCTCATGTACGGGATCCCCAACATGAAGCTGGACAAGAAGGACGTGGTCCTGCGTCGCATCCAGCTGCTGGAAAAGGAGGGCATCAAGTTCATCTGCAACGCGAATGTCGGCGAGAATGTCGAACCGCAGATTTTCCTCCGCGAATTCGACGCCACGGTCATCTGCACCGGAGCCACCCAGCCCCGCGACCTTCCGATCGAGGGCCGCTCGCTCAAGGGTGTGCACTTCGCCATGGACTTCCTCACGGAAAACACGCGTGCGGTGCTCGATGGCAGGACCGCTCCCATCCATGCGAAGGACAAGGACGTGGTCGTCATCGGGGGCGGCGACACCGGAACGGACTGCGTCGGCACGTCGATGCGTCACGGTTGCAGGAGCCTCGTCCAGATCGAGATCCTGCCGAAACCTCCGATGGATCGCGCGGCGGACAATCCCTGGCCCGAATGGCCAAAGGTCTACAAGCTCGACTACGGCCAGGAGGAGGCAGCCGCCAGGTTTGGCGAGGATCCGCGTGTCTACCTGACAACGGTCAAGAAGTTTGTCGGCGATGCGCAGGGCAACCTGAAGGAATTGGTCACGGTCGAGATCAAGTGGGAAAAGAACGACAAGGGTCAGTTCGTCCCCAGGGAAGTGCCCGGTACGGAAAAAACCCGCCCGGCCCAGCTTGTACTCCTGGCGATGGGCTTCCTCGGACCCGAACAGGCGCTTCTCAAGGAACTCGCCCTGGAGACGGATGCCCGCTCCAACATCAAGGCCGAACACGGCCAGTTCACCACCAGCATCAAGGGTGTATTTGCCGCAGGCGACTGCCGCCGCGGCCAGAGCCTCGTGGTCTGGGCGATCAATGAAGGACGCGGCGCCGCACGCGAGTGCGACCGCTACCTGATGGGATCGACGGAGCTGCCCTGAATTGGATCGGCCGGCAGGCGCCCTTGGGCACGATGAAACGTGCCCCAGTTGGGGGTTTTGCTGCTGCCGCGTTTCGGCATTTGTTGTTGGGGTTGGCGAAGAAGCCAGACTACCCGAATGAGCGCCTCGAACAGGGCTGGAGTTTGCAAGCGTACCGGGGGGAGCGCCTGGCAAGGATTGCAAGGCAGCCCTGCCGCACCGGAATCGCTGCGCCTATCGAATCAACTTGCCTTCCCTCCTCCATTGGAGGGGCACGCTTCGTCGTGCCCGGGATCGTTCCATACCCAACAGCGCCGGCTCATACGGATTCACCCTCAGTCCCAGTCGTGTGCTCCACTTCGTCATGTAAGAGCTGAGCTCCCACATGCAGCCTTTGCCGAAATCCCGAACCGGGCACGACCGAGCGTGCCCCTCCATTCGCATTTCCCGATCGCGATCTCTCGCGGGCATCTTTCATTCTTTCGTTTGCGCCCATGCCTTCCAGACCCATACCCGGTTCCACCGGTGAAGTCCTGACCTGCCTGCCATCCCCGTATCTCGCGCATCGGGCGACGGGACTGCTGTATCTGCCGCGGTTTCTCGCCAAATGCCGCTATGTCAAGGAACACGGCGCGTTGCCCGCGAGCTATGCGAGGAATTACAAGCGCGGGCTGGACCGGTTTCTCTGCCTCCATCTTCACATCGACCCGGCGGACGTGGAACGCCTGGTGCACGAATCGCCGGATGACGACACGATCGAAGCGGGACTCAAACGCCTGTTTCCCAAGGACGTTCGCGCGGCGGCATGGAACCGTGAACTCGTCCAGAAAGGGCTCACCACGGAGGGCCAGAAGTTTCTTGCGGAGGCACTCACCGCCATGGGCTGTGGCGATCGCATCAGCGACATCCGCACCGTCCCGGACCTGATCGACTTCGATGAGGGCCGGATCGAGTAGGGGAGGATCCGGGGACCCAAGCCCACTCTCTGCGTGACGTCGGCGCAGGGCTCCCCATACTCCATGGCATCATGGTCAAAGGCCAGCGAGTCGTCTGCACGAATGACACCTTTCCCGCACTCATCCGTGCGCTCTACAAGCAGCTTCCGGTCAAGGGCAACACCTACACCATCCGCGAGGTTTTTCTCGGACGCGAGAAAGTGGTCAAGGGAGGCGACACTGCCACCGTGGGACTCCTCCTGCAGGAACTGACGAATCCACCCGACCCTTTTCATCAGGGCAAACAGGAGCTTGGCTTCTCGTCTGAGAGATTTGCACCCCTCGACGAGGTTCCTCCCGAGGAGGAGGAAGCCTTCGAAGTCGTGGGCGCCGGCGCAAAGAAGGAAAAGTACCTCCCGCTTGAAGTCGGGAACAACTGAACCCTCCGACCCCATGTCCGCTGCACGGATACGACCGGTCTGAAACGCCGGCCCATTCCCGTTGACAGCAGCCAGGCGGGCAGCAATTCCGCATACCGAGGGCGGAAGAGGCTACCACACGAGCCCAGGACACCCGCATCCACGAGTGTCGCCCATACTTTATAGATCAAGTGGAATACTTGTTGCAAATTATCCTGACAGCGCTTGCGTCGGAGAACCTGATAAATGCGCCTCTGCCAGTTGGTCCCACCGTCACCGTGTGTCGTGGGTTTCCAACCTTAGGCGCAACCTATGACTCCAAGTACCTTCAAACCACTGCGAGCAGTCTGCCCGCCGCGGCGTGTTGTCGTCTCCGCAGTGTTCCCGCTCGTCGCGATGCGGAACTGAGCAGCTGAGCGGGTGCGAGAACACGCATCCAAGCCCAGCGACCGCTTGAATTTTCCTACCAACCCAACACCACAACACCAAGAAAATGAAATCACTACGGCTGCTCTCAATCCTTGCAGTCCTGACCGCAGAGTCCCTCCCAGGCCAGAACGCAAAAACCAGCACCACGCCGGAAAGCAAGGACGATGTACCCATCGTGCTCTCGCCCTTCGAAGTCAGTGCAGACGAAGATGTTGGCTACGAAGCCCGCGAGACTCTCGCGGGTGGACGCACGCGCACGTCGCTCGACAACATCGCCAACTCCGTCGATGTCATCACCGCACAGATGATCGAGGACCTGGGCGCTCTCGACCTGCAGGATATCGCCGCCTTCGGCAGCAATATTCAGCCCGGCAGCCTGATGGGTGACGGCAACACCGACGGTTCGCTCACGGCGCTGTGGGATCAGAATACGACCTACTTCCGCGGCTTCCGCACCTACCGCGGCACGCGCAACTTCATGTTCACGCTGATGTCCTTCAACTCCTTCAGCAGCGATCGTGTTGACCTTTCGAAGGGCCCGAACGCAGTGCTCTTCGGCATCGGCGAACCAGGCGGAGCCATCAACTACAACTCCAAACGCGCCTCCCTCTCGCGCAACCGCACCTCGATCTCGTTCAGGACGGACAGCGAAGGGTCGCTCCGGGGCGAGCTCGATACCGACACCACCCTGATCAAGAACAAGCTCGGCTTTCGGGCCGTGCTGCTCTCCGAACGGACAGACTTCGCCTGGAAGCCCGCCTATTCGGATATGGACGGCCTCTATCTTGCAGGTGGGTACCGCCCATTCCAAAAGACCTTGATCCGCGCCAACTTCGAGTATCGCAACGCCAACCGCGCGCTCGGCAGGAGGGTTTATCCGCGCGACTCCTTTACGAACTATCTGAACGCCGGCTCCAAAAAAGTCATTGCGCCGGTCACGAGCACCAACGGGACCATCGAGGGCACAACTGGCACCGTGCCTCTCGCTTCGATTGGCCTTGGGCGGAATAGCGCGCCTCGTTTGGTCCAGCTGGCCAACGGCTCGATCGTCAACACCCTGAACACCGCTACGACCACCTCCCTGACCGTTGGTACCGAGAATACCGTTCAGGTGCGTGAAGGTGTTTATCCCGACGCCACGGTCATTGAGGGTCGCAACGGCATTTCCGACTCCCAGGACAAGATGGGTGAAATCACATTGGAACAGGAACTCGCCACGAACCTCTATCTCGAACTCGGTTTCGCCAACTGGAAGATGCAGCGGCTTCAGGGGCAGGGTACGCTTTCAAACGTCAACAACCTTCAGATCGATCCCAACGGCTACATGCCCGGATCGACAACCATGGTGAACCCCAATTTCGGAAAATACTACTCCGAATTCAGTCCGTTCCTGCTCGAACGCCGAGAGAGCACAAAGACCTACCGCGGCACACTCTCCTACACCCTCGATCTTCGGAAGCACAGCAAATGGTTCGGCAACCACCGGATGTCGGTCATGTGGGAAAACTACGATTTCCGCGAACTCTGGGACGCGCGCCGTCTTTATCTCAGCGGTACACCCACCGGGGTCTTGCCCAATTCCAACCCGATCAATGCACAGAACCAAGTCTGGATCCGGGAATACTACGACTTCGCAGAAGGGCATTCCTACGTTCGTGATGCGACCTACCTCTATCGTGGGGATGACTTCGATCTGGGCGGCGGTTACACGGCAAAGTGGCGCCACGGGGTGAACGGCAATATGCGCAACTTCCTGACCGATACCACCACCCACCTCGCCGTCTGGCAGGGTTCGTGGTTCGATGACCGCGTTGTCCTCAGCTGGGGCTATCGCGGCGTCAAACAGAAGAACTACCGCGCGGGCAACGGGCAAGGCTACATCGCCCTCGACCCGACGACGAGGGAGTATGTATGGAAGAATCCGACGACGGGGGAAACCTACGCCTCCATCTTTGATGCCCCCGCCGCGAATCTAATATCGACGGACAAAGGCCCCTCCCGCAATGAGGGCATTGTGGTCAAGGTGTTCCCTTGGGTGTCACTCACCGCCAATCACGCCACCAATTTCAATCCCACGACGAATGCCCCCTTTGACATCAATGGCGAGGTGATCGCCGCACCCAAGGGTGAAACGAAGGACTACGGTATCCGGTTCAGGCTCCTGGACGGCAAGCTCAACTTCTCCGCCCTGTACTACGAGACAAACGCCACGGGCATGAGTGCTGCCGGCACCAACCGGAATTCGCCCTATGCGAATGTCGACACCATGTACGACATCCTCGTGGCCAACGGAGCGATTGCCACCAATCCCTTCGATCTCTCCGGCGCGTCCAATCAGGTCAAGTTCAACCAGAGCGCCAAGGGTTATGAATTCACCGTGTTCGCGCAGCCGCTGGAGGGCCTGAGCATCCGGCTCAACGCAGCCAAGAACGAGAACATCGCCTCAGATGTCGGTCTCGAGGTTGTCGATTACTACCAGAAGGTCGCCCGCCCATTGCTGTCCAACCCGGCCTATGCCAACATGACCAACGGCGGCGATACCATCGCCACGCTTCTCGCCTCGGCCGACAACAACCTCCAGCGCATGGTCAACTACAGCGGCCGTCGCACCCCGCCCTCGCCGGATATGACCGGAAGTCTGAACGTGAGCTATAACCTTGGCCGTGACACCTCCTGGCGCGGCACCACCGTCGGTGGTGCAGTTCGCTGGAGGGGAAAGACCCTCACAGGATACTGGATCAACGCCGATGGATCGTTCGACCTCGGCAAGCGCTTCTATTCGAGCGACGATTTCAACTTCGATCTCTTCGTGCGTTATCGGCGAAAGCTGACGAACAGGATCAACTGGTCACTCCAGTTCAACGTCCGCAACCTCGCCGACGATCTCGGCTACAAGGCGGCCGAAATGACCAACGCCTCGAGTGCGCCCAACTCCCCAATCGTCATCACCCGTTATAATCTCAAGGAACCGCGCCTGTTTATCCTGAGCAACACGTTCTCATTCTGAGTCAGTTTCCCATCGCAGCCGTGCCTGGGCCCTCCTGCCCGGCACCGGCTCTTGAGACATGGACGGCAATCGGGCTGCTCCACCGAACGGCCATGGTCAGTCTGATTGCCATTCTTTCGTTTGCGCCGGTCCGGCTCGGATGAAGGTGCCCCCCTACTCGGGGCCGTCTTCAGCCGATCCTGAAGGATTCCAGCGCCCGTCCTGTTGGCTGGAAATCCATGAGACGGGATGGCAATTGCCCCAATTGGATAGCTTTACAGATCAAGCAAGAAACGTGTTGTGAGGTGTCCGAGATGCTGCTTGCATGGCTGTCCCCCTGAGCCACGTGCCCGCATTCCGATTTTTTATCCGGATGCCCCGCGCTGTCTGTGAGGTGGTCTCGCCCATTCCCATGCCCCCGGTACTGTCAAGGCATTCACACGCATTCCACCCGCAAACCGATTCTACGGGATGCCGGCAAACCCGGGACTCGACCTAGGACCATGCATCACCTCTTCAAGGCTTACCTCTGTCAGTTTCGGCCTCCTTGAGCAGGGCAGCAGCGACACCCTGCTGCGCAAGACTCCCCACGATGCGCTCCGATGGCAATGGATGATCGCCCGGATTGCCTGCTGACAACCTAGTCCCGGACATCACCGGATCCGTGTCCTCCCACCCAGACGAAGCGCACCTTCGCTCAGCCCGTGCGTCCTCTCACCAGGGAGCAAGGCTCCGCCGTTGATTTCTCATTCAATGGGTTGCGGGTGCACGTGCGCACATGATGTGCAGCGGTGGCGCGGATATGAGTCCATCTGAAACGAACGCCTGAACTTTCCTCCAAATCCAACTTTATCATCAGAATGAAATTTTTACCGCAGCTTTCAATATTCGCAGTCCTCGCCGCAGGATCCCTCAGCGGCCAGAACGCAAGAACCAGCTCCACGCCTGAAACCCAGGACGAAACGCCCATAGTCCTTTCGCCCTTTGAGGTCAGTGCCGACGAGGACGTCGGCTACGAGGCCCGCGAGACGCTCGCGGGCGGACGCACACGCACGTCGCTCGACGACATCGCCAAC
>JAGOJU010000071.1 GCA_017994935.1 Opitutaceae bacterium | reverse complement strand
GCCCGCAAGCACCGGGACATGGACCCTGATCTCCTCGGTCTGCCCTATGCGGTCGAGGCGCCCTATGCGCTGCTCAACCCAGGACTGGTTGAGCAGCGCATAGGGCGCCTCGACCGCATAGGGCAGACCGAGGAGATCAGGGTCCATGTCCCGGTGCTTGCGGGCAGCGCGGATGAACTTGTGCTGGATTGGTATCATCGGGGATTGAATGCGCTCGAGCATCCCCTGCACGGCGGCAACGAGGTGCAGGCGGCCTTCCGGGACCGACTGCTGACGCTCGCGGTTGCCCGGGCTGAGGGGCATGCCTCCGCCTCCCCTGAGGCAGTCGAGGGCTTCATTGAGGAAACGATCGTTTTCAGGGAGGCACTTGTGCAGAAACTGAGAAAGGGCCGCGATCGCCTCCTCGAACTCAACTCCTTCAACGCCGATGCGGCCGCCCGGGTGATTTCGCGGGTCCGGGAGGCGGATTCGGATCCGGCCCTGAGGGCCTTCCTGATCGAGTTGCTCGATCATTTCGGTGTGCGCATCAAGGAGCACGAGGAAGGCGACCTCTCGCTCGATTCAAGTCATGCCTACATCGAGGGATTTCCCTCGATCCCGGTCGATGGACTGCTTGCCACCTTCAACAGAAAGCGGGCGCTGGCCCGTGAGGATATCGGTTTCCTGACAGCCGATCATCCCCTGGTACTCGACTCGATCGACCTCCTGATTGCGTCGAAATCCGGTACCACGGCCTTCAGCAAGATCATCTCCAAGAAGCCGAACCTGCTGCTCGAAGCGGTGTTTGTCCTCGAAACCGTCGCCGAAGGGCGCTGGCACGTGGACCAGTTTCTCGCCCCATGTCCCATCCGCGTGGTCGTGGACCTGCAGCGCCGCGATGTATCCGAGGAATGGACACATGAGAAGCTCGCCCTCGAAACTGAGGACGGATCCATTCACCGCTTTCTCGAGAAGGGCGGATTTGAGCCTGCACTCCTGAAACGCCTCACCGATGCGGCCGAGAAACTTGCCCAGTCCAGAACCCGGAAGCTGAAGCGCGATGCCGCAGCCACTGCGACGGAACAGTTGAGTGAAGAGCGTCAGCGCCTCCTCGACCTCAGCAAGGTCAACGATCATGTCCGTCCCGGGGAAATTGCCGCCACCGAGGAGCAGCTTGCCCGGATCCTCGAGGGGATCGACGCCGCCCGCCTGCGGATCGACAGCCTCCGGTTGATCCTGGAAGGCCCGCAGTTGGATGACTGAGGCGGTGACAAACGCCGCCTGAATCAGGCAGCGGGGCCCTTGTCGGCGTAGTAGGGGACCAGTTGTTTCAGATGCCCCTGGATGATCGACGCAACCGTCGCCCCGGGGGTCACGCCCTTGTGCAGTTCGAATATTGCCACGAGCAGGGCGAGTTCGATGTCCACCTTTTTTGGGGAGACCGACTTCATGGCCGCCAGCAGCTCCAGCGCCTTTTTCTCGGCGGTCTTGTAGTCACGGAAGTTCTCGTCGCGCACGCTTTGCATGGAGTCAGGCTCCGCACGCGGCGGCAGCGGTCAAGCAGGCAGATCGTCCCTTCGCGGGGATACCCCTCATGCCGGCCGAAATATGTCCCCACCATGCCTGGGAATTTCCGATCCTGCGCCAATTCGGGCTTCAAATCAGCCACGGATCGTCGATAATGTGGCATCGGAAATGGAGAGCGCCCCCGGCAGTCTTTTCCAGCTCACTGTTCCGGCGCAGATGAGACGCGGCATCGCGTTCATCGCTTTCGCCGCCGGCTTTTTTGCAATGGAATCATCCCTCCCTGCCGGATCCTCCGGGACATCTCCGTTCGTGCCTAGCGCGGCCGACAATTCGTTTCTCGACGATCTCCAGCGTTCCGCCCTCCAGTTCTTCACTGACCAGACTGATCCCCGTACCGGGCTCACCCGCGACCGGGCGCCGGCGGATGGAGGCAAGGCAAACGCGCCCGCGAGCATTGCCGCAGCCGGGTTTGCGCTTTCGGCCTGGTGCATCGGTGATCAGCGAGGATGGCTGCCCGCGGGCGAAGGTCTGCGCCGCGCCCGTCTCACGATGCGCTTTGCAGCCGAATCGGTTGCCCACGAGCGTGGCTGGTTCTATCATTTCATCGACATCCATACGGGGCGACGCGTCTGGTCTTCCGAGGCCTCGACCATCGACACTGCCCTCTTTCTCAAGGGCGCCCTGCTTGCCCGCGAATACTTCCACGACGATGAGCTGACCGCGGACGTGAACCGCATCTATGCCAGGATCGACTGGCAGTGGGCCATGAATGGAGGTGCCACGCTCTCCCACGGATGGCGTCCGGAAACGGGATTCATTCCCCATCGCTGGGACAGCTATTCCGAGATGCTCGGCCTCTATCTGCTCGGCATCGGCGCGGATCATGCTCCCTTGCAACCCGGCGTGTGGCACGCGTGGAATCGCGGACCAGTCGTGCATGTCGGGCCCCATACGTTCATCCAGTGCGCACCCTTGTTCACTCATCAGTATGCCCATGGATGGTTCGATTTCAGGAACCGGCGCGACCTCTATGCCGACTACTGGCAGAATTCCGTGCAGGCCACGCTTGCCCAGCGCGACTGGTGCGCGGCCCAGCAGCGCCGGTTCCCTTTCTGGTCGCACAACCTCTGGGGCCTCACCGCCTCGGACAGCGCCAAGGGTTACATCGCCTGGGGAACTCCGGTGGACGCAAGCCATGACGCGAGCGACGGCACGGTTGTCCCCTGTGCTCCGGGAGGTTCCCTTCCGTTTGCGCCGCGTGAGTGCCTCGATGCGCTGAGGCACATGCGCTCGCTCGGTGGCAGGACGGTGTGGAAGCGGTATGGTTTTGTCGACGCGTTCAACCCGCAGACAGGATGGGCATCTCCCGATGTGATCGGCATCGATGTGGGAATCACCCTCGTGATGGCCGAAAACCTGCGCACGGGCCTGGTCTGGAACAACTTCATGCGTGCGCCGGAGGTGCAGCGCGGCCTGCGCCTTGCCGGATTCCACGAGACTTCCCATGCCCGGGGAAGCGTCGCCGCGCTCAGCGCACCCTAGGCGGACCACTTTGCAGGAACAGATCCGCCGTCCGGCTGGGAAACTCTGGCGGGCGAAAGTCGCAGCGACGGTGCCTGTACGAAAGTCTAGCGGATTTCCGGGGGACGCCCCAGTTTTCCAATGACATTCGGAAGGTAGGAGTTGTATCGGGGGTCCGGATACTGAATGGCCGTTTTGAGCCCGGACGCCCAGGTGCGCAGTTCTCCGGCACGTGCTCCCAGGTCGTTGATGGCATTGAGTGCCTCAAGGGCGACAAAGAATCCGTTTTTGTCTGGCGGCGCGAGTTCGCGCAATGCCGCCAGTCCCTGGGCTGCCTCATCCGGCGTGCCATAACGCGCCAGTGCCTGTGCGGCGGCGATACGGACGTGTGGAGAGGAATCGGCCAGCGCCACGCGCAACGGACCTGCGGCGGCCTTCACCACGGCCGAACCTTGGATGAGGCAACCCAGCGCCGCCCAGGTGCGCACCGCCGGAGCGGGATCATACAGCCGTGCGATGAGCTCCCGCTTCTCATTCTTCGCCGCCCGGGAGGCGAGTTCGGCTGTTTCGAGAACACGGCCGAGTTCGGGCACCGGTTCGTGCGCGACCAGGCGGGCGCGCATTTCGCCCTCGGGCAGGAGTGCGATGTCCCGCACCTCGAGCTGGTGGGCACGGAGCGTTTCGCGGAAACGCGCAAGCACGTCGGAATGCGCTGGCGAAGCGGCGAGGTTGTTAACCTCGTCGCGGTCGGAATTAAGGTCGTAGAGTTCCTCTGCGGGACGCGGTGTCTGCCAGAAGGCGCTTTGGGCAGCGTCAGTCCGCCTTTCATCAAACCACTGGCGCCAGATCCGAGTGGTCGGCGTTTCAAACTGATAGGCGATCCGCTGACCGGCGGAAAGTTGCGGCAGGTAGTTGCGGATGTAGACATAGCGGCCGTCAGTCACGCTGCGCGCGACATCCAGGCATTCGTCCATGCGGTTGCGTCCACCGAAAAGGTAGCGGGGAGCCTCTGCGATATGCGTTCCCGCAAAGGCATGACCCTGCATCCATGCGGGCGGGGTGATCCCGGCAAGACTGAGCATTGTGGGCGCGAGGTCGACGAAGCTGACCAGTCGGTCGGAGACAAATCCGGGCTTGTAACCCGGAGGAGCGAGGTGCCGCCATTTTTCGGGAAAGTAGACAACGAGCGCCACACGCAGACCGGAGTCGCCCGGCCAGCGTTTGTAGCGCGGCATGCCGCTGCCGTGGTCCCCATAATAAAAAACAATGGTGTCCTCCGTCAGGCCTGCGTCAGCAAGCTCCCGCAGGTGAGCACCGGCATCCGCGTCTGCAGCGCTCACGATATCATAGTAACGGGCCCAGTCCTGGCGCACCTCCGGAGTGTCCGGATGGAATGCAGGCACGCGCACGCGCGAGGGATCGGTGATGAGACTGCCGGGCTGTGTGGCGAGTTTTGTCCTCAGCTGGCTCTCGTGGCTCTTCACCGAGTTGAAAACCGAAAAGAATGGTTTGCCCGGGGGGCGGTTCCGCCAATGGGCGTCCTTTGAAGAGACATCCCACGTGGCGGAACTCTTGGGCACATTGTAGTCCTCCTTCGAATTGTTAACGCAGTAGTAGCCTGCCTCCCTCAGGTATTCGGGGAAAAGGCGGACACCCGGCTGCAACGGAACCATCGAACGCATGTTGATGCCTCCCGAACTCGAGCCATACATCCCCGTGATGATCGCGGTGCGCGCCGGCGCACAAACCGGATGATTTGACCAGGCAAACCGGAAATGCATGCCCTTGGCCGCAAGAGCGTCCACATTCGGGGTGCGGGCCAGCTTGTCCCCGTAGCAGCCCATCTCCTGGCCGTGATCCTCACTGGTGAGCCAGAGGATGTTTGGATGATCTGGTGCACCTATCGCACCGGCAATCAATGAGAGGACCACAAACGACAGGGAGGCGAGGCGGATGAGCATGGCGATTTGCTGGGATTTTATTGTTCAGCAGACCCGGTCTGAGGTTCGCGGGCCGGGAATGGAGAGGGTGAATCAATGCAGCAAGGCGCACGCATGGCAAAGTGTAATTCCCGCCACTGCAACTGACGTCCAGGAATGGCGATTCATGCCTGCGCCTTTGGAAAGACGTCGGTGAAGGTATTGCACCGCAGTCCGACCTGCAATCCACGAAATCCCGTGGGTTGAGTCCAGCGATCCATTGCATGTAGACTGATCCTGATGCCTGCCTCACGGCTTGCTGCGCGTGTGTCCCGCGCAGCTTCCAATATTCCGCTCCCTATGAAGAAGTCGTCGACCGACTCCTGCCAGCGAGTCACTGGCGGTCTCTCGCCGTCTGGAATCGACGCGTACCGGTTCATCGCTGCCATCGCGCGTGCGCGTGCAGTGTTGGCCATTGTGGTTGCGGCACTTGCCGCGGTCGGCGCCTCTGCACGCGTCGACGTTTTTCCAACCCACGGTCGTCATGTCTACCGGCTCGCAATCGCCCATTCGAAGGACGGGCCCGATTCGGCGCTGATCATCGGCTCGACCTACGACAACCGTGTCTGCGCATTTTCCGGCGAGGGGCTCCATCTGTGGGACGCTCCTGTCGGAGGTTTTGTCTTCGACCTGGCCACGGGCGATCTCGATGGAGACGGTAGCGATGAAATAGCCTCCGCGGGAGCCGACGGGATGGTCACGGTTTTCGATCGAGCGGGAAGGAAACTCTGGAGCGCGGACTTGCAGGCACCTGTGTATCAGGTGTGCATTGCCCGGCTTGACGGGACAACGGCCGCCGTGCTTGCAGGTGGAATCTCGCGCGAAATTGTCGCCTTCTCGCCCGATGGCAGACGGCTCGCGACAGCGGGCACCGATGGCATGATCCGTGTGCTTAGGGCAGGGGACTTTGACGGCGACGGTGCCGATGAGGTCGCGGCACTCGTCATCCGCGGAAACAAGCAGGACGTTCAGTTCCTGAAAGGGCCTCATCTGGCTCGCATGGGGGAAGGACTGACCCTCGGTACCCACGTCGGGGACCCGCTCCTGAGCCTGCGTTCCGCCAATGGCCTGGCGGCGGATCTTGATGGCGACGGAACGGACGCCTTCATCTTCACACCGGCCCTCTACAAGCTTGACGCCGGAAAATGGAAGGCCACGGCGTTGCCGAACCGGTTTCCCCAATCCAGCTACTCCACGCACTACACGATGCGGCTTTTCGCGCAGGGAGATCTTCATCCTTCGCAGGGCAGGGAACTCGTCCTTGTAGAAGGACCTGTCCTGCGGATCCTCGACAGTGCCGCCCGCGAGATCGGCGGCGCCACGGCCCCGATCGGATTCACGGCGGCAGCTGTTCTGCCGGGTTCACCTTTTGGTAGTGTCATTCTGGGTTCGAGTCCGAACGGAGACGACAGCCTGTATCGCCTGACGCTGGATGACGGATGGGAGAAATCGCTTGCGAGTCTTGCCCGCCAAAATCGGATGGCGGAAATCGGCAGCACATTGGAGCAGATCGGCAGAAGTGCGCGCCATTGGACAGGCACGGCTCTTCCAGGGGCTGAAGGCCCTTTTGACGTGATTGTCAATCACTCGATCTGGAGCGGATGGAATCCGCAAAAGTTTGAGAACTGGATCGCGGAGGTCCGCAAATACCAGAAGCGTTTTCCCTATCCACGGCTGCGTTTCGCCACGGCCTTCTGGCCGGGCGAGAAGGCTCCGCTTCTCCGGCCGGATGGAAAGCCATGGAGTCGCGATCGTCGGCTCGCACACGATCTCACCCGGGCGCAGATCGTCGAGGCCGCAAGGACGCTGGAAGAGGCCGGGTGCCCCTTCTGGGTTCAGGTTGGTCACGCCTGTTCTCCGCACCTCGAGGTTGGGACGGTTGCGGCAATGCTCGATGCGGCACCGGGGATGTTGATGGGATTCATCAGCGCCGAGGATTTCCAGCCCGATCAGTTGCCCTATTACATGGAGCACTTCGTGCGTCCCATTCTCGAACTCTGCCTCAAGCACGGAAAACGATCCATTCCGCGGAACAAGGGCATCTGCTGGGCGGAATGGCCCGCGGATCCCCGTGTGCGCGACCTCATCTTCAACGGGCGATATCGTTCCGTCATCGTGCCATCGGTCGAGGACAGCAATTCCCGCAGTCCCGATGTGAACCTCGCTGCACGTGTGGGACTCTGGCTCGATGGGCAGGTCGACGACTGGGCCAGCCGTTGCAGCGCCGACTGGTACGGTTTCAATCGTGCGTGGGAATGGGAATATCCGATGACGGGTCACCCGTCGCTACGCTACTTCGTCAGCCAGGCTCTGATGGGGGCCCGCGTTTTCATGTTCCTCAATGGTGAGCTCACCCGCCGCGGGGACCAATGGACAGCCACCGGCATCGAAGGCGCGGGGACATTTCTCGATCTTCTCGGTCGCGGTGTGATCACTCCTCCCCGTCGCGAGCAGGTTCGCGCCGTTTCACCGGTCGCGCTGGCAATGACGGCACCTTCCGAACGATTTGTCAGGCACGGCGGAAATTATCACCAGATGCAGGACTGGAACATCGATGGAACGGAGTCAGCACCTTCCGCCTTCGACCGGCTGGATGCTTACTGGGGAATGGCGCCGCTTCCCGCCACAGATGTCTCCACGTACCTGTGGGGGCGCACCCGTCGTGATGCCACCCCTCTGCCGATCACAACGCCCAACGGTTTCGTTGCGCTTGTGCCCGGAGGCGGCGCGCAGCCTCACGGCCCATGGACATCCCTCTGGCAGAGCGATGGCGACACGCTTCGGAAGGACGGTCGCACCTATTCGCTGACCGAGGCACGTGCGGCAATTATGGACGAGTTGGCCTCCTCTGCAAAGACGCTTCCCTTTCAGGTCGGAGGCCGCGTCTTGCATCAGGACATCGAGCTCTCGTCCAACCGTCACCTCATTGCGCTCTTCGATCCTGGCTGGGTCGCTCCGGCCGACCGCATGGTGCACATCATGACCAACCTGCCGGGGTCATGGAGGGTCATCGACAGGTTGAGTGGCGAAAAACTCGGGCCCCTTGACGAAGTGGGTGGGATTGTGGTCCCGGCCGGTACCTTTCGTCTCCTCGAAATCGTCAGGTCAGACACGGCGGCATCGGCGGTCCCAAGCCATTGAGCGAAGTTTTCTCGGGGCAACCGGAACCTGCACGAACCGAAGTTTCTCGAAGGATCACCCCGATGCTTCAACTTCTCATGCACCAATCTGAATCGAACCCAATTCTCGCAGGTGTCTGTTTCAGCCCGTGTTTGCGAATGGCGATTGGACCCTACCACTCCGGATCGAATCGACTGTCCGTTCCAACCCGACCGTCCTTTTCCTTTCATGAACACCAGCCTATCCTCCAAGTTGAAAGGCGCCTATCTGGGCGACCTTCTCGCACAACCCACCGCGCTTGCCGATACCGTCGCCGGCCTGTCGTCGCTTTCGGCGCTGCCCCCGCGCGCGCTGTCCGCCGAGCGCATTGTGCTCACCGGCATGGGCGCATCCCTGCACGCGGTGCATCCCCTGCGCGTGCGTCTGGTGCGATCGGGGCGCACGGCCTTTGTGGTTGAGACGGCCGAACTCATCCACGCGCAATCCGCGCTGCTCGATGCGCGTACGCTCGTCATTGCGGTGTCGCAGTCCGGGCGAAGTGCGGAGACCGTGGAGCTGCTCAATTTCGCGAGCCGGCGCGGGTCGCGACCATTCATCATCGGGGTCACCAACGGAGCGGACTCACCACTCTCCCAGCGCGCGGACGCGAAGATCGTCATTCGGGCGGGCTCCGAGCATTCCGTGTCCTGCAAAACCTATGTTTCCACGCTCGCAGCCCTGGAGTGGTTGGGGGGTGCGCTCTGCGGTGAGGACACGGCCCCGATACTTGAGGAGCTGGGACAGGCTGCGCCCGCGGTGAAAACCTATTACTCGGACTGGCAGGCCAAGGTCGATCAACTCGCAGCCGAGTTCTCCAATCTGCGTCATCTTTTCCTAGCGGGGCGGGGCACCTCGCTCGCGGCGGTCAGCACCGGTGCGATCATCCTGAAGGAATCCACCCGGATCCAGGCAGAGGGCATGAGCACGCCGGAGTTTCGGCATGGACTCTTTGAGTTGATCAGCCCCGGCCTCTACGCGCTGGTTTTTGCGGGTGAAGCCCCAATGGTTCCCCTCAATGAATCGCTCGTGAACGACATCCGCCGCATGGGCGGGCGCTCGGTCCTGATCGGTGAAACCACCGCGCCCGGCCCGTTTCGTCTGCCGGTGCTTCCGGAACGGCTGCGCCCGATGGCGGAAATGCTGCCCGTGCAGTTGCTCTCCCTGGCGTTGGCCGCCCTGGCGGGGCACGTGCCGGGAGACTTCGAACGTGCGGCAAAAGTCACCGTGGTCCTGTAAGCGGGCAATTCCCGGTTCAGAAACCCGCGGATTCCCGGTACCGGATTGTCCGCGCAGTCCGCTGAAACCCTGTTTTCGATGCGCACGGAGAATTGCATCGCGTCTGCCTGAGCTTTTCGAATCGTTCGGCTGAGGCTGCGAAAGGCAGCTGCTCGCTTCCGGCACGCTCCCCATGTCGAATCCTTCCTCCCCGTCCGCTGCTCCCACACTCAGACGTTCGCTGGGGCTCGGCTCCCTCGTTCTCTACGGCATCATCCTGATCCAGCCGACGGCCCCGATGCCGCTTTTCGGGGTCGCTTACGAAAAGGCCGGGGGACACGTCATCACGCTCATCCTGATCGGAATGGTCGCGATGCTGTTCACCGCCCTCAGCTACGGTCGCATGGCCAATGCCTATCCGAACGCCGGTTCGGCGTATGCCTACGTGAGTCGAGAATTCCATCCCGCACCCGGCTACCTGACAGGCTGGAGCATGATGTTCGACTACATGATCAACCCCGCCATCTGCGTGATCTGGTGCAGCAAGGCCACGTTTGATGTGACCGCGGGGCTGGGCACCCTGCATCTACCCGGCCTCGCCTTGGACCTGGGGTTCATCCACCAGATCCCGCAACATGTCTGGTTCGTCTTCTATGCGGCGCTGTTCACCGGACTCAACCTGCGTGGGATCGAAGCAAGCGCACGCACCAACATGCTGATCGGCACCGGGCTTGGCCTGGTGATACTCCTTTTTCTCGCGGCAGCCTGGCGTCACCTTTTCCGCGAACACCCGCTCGACGCCGCTGCGCTGGCACGCCCGTTCTACGATCCCGAGTCCTTCTCGTGGAAATCGATCTCAAGCGGGGCAGCCCTTGCCGTTCTCACCTATATCGGCTTCGACGGCATCTCGACCCTGTCCGAAGAGGTGCACAATCCGCGCCGGAATGTTCTCCTGGCCACGGTGCTTGTGTGCCTGATCATAGGAGTGCTTTCCTCCATCGAGGTCTACACCGCGCAGCTTGTCTGGGCGCGTCCCGCCGCGGATTTTCCCAATCTGGAAAACGCCTTTGCCCACGTCGCCGGCCTCGTCGGAGGAAAGGGACTTTTTGTCCTGGTGACGGTTGCCCTCCTCATCGCGACGATCGGCTCGGGCATGGGTGCCCACATGAGCGCCGGGCGCCTGCTCTACGGGATGGGACGGGACAACGCCATCCCCCGGAAATTCTTCGGTTACGTGCATCCGCGCACGCGTGTGCCCAGCAACAACATTCTCCTGGTGGGTGCGATCGCCCTCATCGGTGCCTTTGCGCTCGATTACGACCAGCGCGGCTACGATCTGGGTGCGCAATTGCTGAACTTCGGAGCCATGTTCGGGTTCATGGGAGTGAATCTCTCCGCATTGACCCACTACTACATCCGCGCGAAGGATCGTCGCTTGAGCCAGTTGATTCCCCCTATCCTCGGATTTCTCATCTGTTTCTACCTCTGGGTCAGCCTTTCGGGGCTCAGCCTGATAATCGGAAGCTGCTGGCTGGTTGTCGGAGCGCTCTATGGTGCGTGGAGGACACGTCTGTTCACGCGACAACTTGATTTTGCGCGTCCGGCATCCGCAGGAGAGGTGAATCCGGGCGACTCCTCGTCTCCGAAATAGCGCCGCGTACGCGGGCAGAGCGATCCCAATCACGGGGAGAATTTGGTGCTCCCCGTGTTTCCGTGGGTTGTCGGTCGCATCAGCTGGCGGTACACTGACCGGGATGATGGTTACCTCAGCGCCTATCGTCCCGGCGCATCGCTTTCTGCTCCCGGTGATGCCCACCCATTCTCCCTGCCGTCGCTTTATCCGCAGGTGATCGACCCGCCCTTACCCAACCCATCCCAACCCACTATGACCACCCACCGAACCGCATTCGCCTGCAGCCGCCGTGTCGGCATGGCCGTCCTGCTGATGGCATCGCTCAACGCGCAAACCACCCCCTCCACATCCAGTCCCCCGTCCGAAAAGACCACGGAGGACGATGAGATCTACAAGCTGAGTCCCTTTACGGTCAGCGCCTCGCAGGACACCGGCTATCAGGCAGCCTCCACACTCGCGGGTACGCGATTGAATACGCCCGTCAAGGATATCGGCGCTTCAATCTCGATCTACACGCGCGACTTCCTCAACGACATCGGTGCTACCAGTTCCAGCGACCTGCTGATCTACGCCACGAACATGGAAGCAGCGGGAGCCGTCGGCAATTTCTCGGGGGCGACAGACGACATCAATGCCTCCCAGGTCAATGGGAATGGCCCGCGCGTCAACCCGCAGAGCAGCAGCCGCACCCGCGGTCTCGGCGCGCCGAATTTCACCCGGGGTTTCTTCAACACCGATATTGCGACGGACGGCTACAATGTCGAAAGCGTGACGGTAAACCGGGGCCCCAACGCCATCCTCTTCGGCGTGGGCAGTCCTGCGGGTGTGGTAGAGAGTTCGTTGCTGCGCCCCAATCTGAACCAGAACCGGAACAAGATTGAGGTCCGCGTGGGCGACAACAGCAGCCTGCGCAACACGATCGATTTCAACCGCGTCCTCATCAAGAAGAAGCTGGCTGTGCGACTGGCCGCATTGCACGACGAGGAGCGCTACAACCAGCGCCCCGCGTTTGAAAAGAAGGAGCGTGTCTATGGCGCCGCTACCTATCAGCCATTCGAAAGCACAGCCCTGCGTGTGAATTTTGAAACCGGCCGCACCAGCGCCAACCGGCCGATCACGGTGCTGCCGTTCAAGAGCTTTTCGAGTTACTGGGAGGACGCAGGCAGGCCCGGTTACGACTGGACATTCTATGACGATCCCAGCCGCAATCCGCTGGCTGCCAGCCAGGTCGCCGGCACTGCCTTTGAAGGCAATGGCCTCTTCGGCCAGAACCAGCTCTTCGATCAGGTCCTTCAGGTGGTCTCCAATCCTTCAGCAGCAGGGCCCGACCTGGCATTTCGTACCATCACAAGGACAACCACCGGTACGACTGCAAACGCTGTCCGCGCAGGCACCTTCAATTCCCTGGTCAATCGCGACACCGCGAACGACTCCATCCGTTACCTGGTTTCGCGCAATGTGGCCGAACTGCTGGGGCCGTTCTGGATCGGTAACAACGTACTGCCAGGCCAGCAGCCCAACATCGCGCCCGCTGGCATCAGGATGCAGGGATTCACGGACTTCAGCGCCTTCGATTTCCAGAATCACATGATTGATGAGTCGTCCCGCCAGGGCGACAGCTTCCACGCCTTTAACATCGCCTTCGAACAGAGGGCATGGGAGGACCGGATTGGCATCGAATTGGCGTACGACACCCAGCGCGTCGACCGACGCTCCAAGAATGCGGCCTTCTCCTCGAACAACGGCAACCACATCCGCATCGACGTCAACAAGGTGCTTCCGACCGGTCAGCCCAATCCGAACTACGGCAGACCCTTTACGTTCGCCTATGGCCAATCGACCTGGACGAACAACCTTTCCGAACGTGAGACCAAGCGTGCCACCGCCTTTCTCAAGTATGACTTCAACGATCTGAGCGCCTCCTGGGGCAAATGGCTCGGACGCCATACAGTGACCGGTCTCTACGAGGAGAATGCACTCGACCAGGTCAGCTACCGTCACCGCCTGGCTGTCGACGGCCCCGCGGCTCGCGACATCAGTTCCGATATCAATGCCTTCGCACGCCGGCCGGGAACGGTCATCTATCTCGGACCCTCCGTGATCGGAAACAACAATCCGCTGCAACTCGAAGCCATCCGCACACCGCTCATCCAGGCCGGGCAGGTTCCAGTTCCCGCCAGCTACTTTGTCCGCGCTGCCGGAACCACCGATCCCGGCGCCTTTGTGAACTCTCCGATGACGCTCGTGGAAATCAACGATGGTGGCGGCGCGGAGCGTGATGTCATCAAGTCGCAGGCATTTCTGCTGCAGAGCTACTGGCTGCAGGAACACCTCATCACTTTGGTAGGCTGGCGTCGCGACGAGGACTTCTTCGCCCAGGAAACCATTGGCTTCGTTCGCAATCCGGCTGATTCCAATGATCCGGGGAAGGCTCACTACGGGTTCGACGACTTCTCGTTTCCGAGCACGCCTCCTGCCAACGTCGCCGGGGAGATCATGACCTATAGCGCCGTGGCGCGCTGGCCACAAAAGCTGCTGAGACTGCCCAAGGGGACGGATTTCAGCGTCTTCTACAACCAGTCCAGCAACTTTACCCCGTCTGGAGGACGCGTGAATGCGTTCGCAGAACCGCTCGCATCACCAAAGGGCGAAACCAAGGAGTACGGCTTCAATCTTTCGCTGCTTCAGGACAAGCTCAGCCTGCGGGTCAATTGGTTTGAAACCAATGTAACGGGCCAAAGCCTCAGGCCGCCGGTCTATACCATTGCGGTCAACAATGGAGTCCTTCAGCTGGCGGATTTCTGGGGAGAGGAAGGCAATGTGAATCCGCAGTTGGTGGCTTCGCGCAATGCTGACATCGAGCTTCTCTTCAGTCCGTTGCCGGCGAACTTCCGGAGCCTCTATGGCTGGGGTATCACTGGAACCGCTCCGAATCTCTCTGCAAACGGGCGCATCGCGCTCGATGGAAGCACCGACACCACGGACTTCACAGCAAAGGGTACGGAGTTTGAAATTGTCTACAATCCAACCCGCAGCTGGCGCATCCTGGCCAATGTTGCCAAGCAGGAAACGGTGCAATCCAACTCCCTGCCGTTCCTCAAGCGATTCGTCGCCCTGATGACTCCCGTCTGGAACCAGCTTCGCGATCGCCCCCGCAACGCGTATCCTGTCGGCTGGAAGCCGGGCGACCCGTTGACCGGTGAAGAACTTGTGGGAGGCTGGCTGGATACCAACGTCATGGTGCCGCTCGCCACCGCACTTGCCACCGAGGGTTCGGCCTCCGCGGAGCAGCGCAAATGGCGCGCCAATCTGATTACGAGCTACTCGTTTGGTCGGGGTGGCATTCTCGGAGACAAACTCAAGGGCTGGACCATCGGCGGCGCCGTGCGCTGGCAGGACAAGCTCGGCATCGGCTACCCGACAACCCGCAATGCCGATCAGAGCGTCACCCTCGACCTTGCCCATCCGTTCTATGCACCGGACGAGACAAACGTGGATGCCTTTGTCAGCTATGAGCGCCCGATCTGGAAGAACCGCATCAAGTGGAAGGTCCAGCTCAACGCGCGCAACCTCATTGCTGACGACTCGGTGATCCCCATCGGTGTGCAGCCTTGGGGCGAATACTCCACCGTCCGTCTTCCGCCGGAGAAACGTTGGTACCTGACCAACACGTTCACGTTCTGACCCGCATCGCTTGATCGGCCGGGCGGATAACTTTGAGGGACACTCGCACGGCCGACTACACCGCACCCGCGCGGAACGTTCGCCGTTGCGAGGATACACGCCTCGCAAAACGCGTCAGGAAGTCGAGCGTACAAGGTCGCAACCTTATCCTCAAACCGAGTTACCTTAGACGGGAACCACGAAGCTCAATACCGGTCATCGCCGCACAGCCACTCCGGAGGTTGAGAGAAATTGAATCGGGCCAGTTCAAAAGAGACCAGTGAAAGTCCGCGAACAGGCGCCTCGCCTCTGCATTTCCAGTTTTTCTAAACAATCCTGTCGATCCATGCCGCTCCCTTTCGTGTAACACCAACCAGCGATATCCCAAAGCGTTTAGCATGCATATGCCTCGGGTAACGATGCGAGAGGTCGCGCGCGCGGCCGGAGTCCATCAGACGACTGTGTCGCTGGCGTTGCGAAATGATCCGCGCCTTCCGGAAAGCACACGCTCACGCATTCAAAAGATTGCCAAACAGATTGGCTATCGTCCGGATCCGATGCTGACTGCGCTCAATCACTACCGATACGTTCGGCAGGAGCCGAAATCTCCCACCCATATCGCCTTTCTGCTGAACTTCCATGACCGGGCAGAATTGAATGGTTCGTACCGGCATCGCCTATTCCTGCAGGGAGCTTGTGAGCAGGCGGAAAGGATCGGATTTGCGTTGGATACATTCTATATAGGGCATCGAGTTCATGAGGCAGGACCGCGCATTGAGCGGGTGCTTGAGGCACGGGGCATCGTCGCTGTGATCCTTGCGGCGTTTGTAGATCAAATGGCCAAATTCAAAATGAACTGGGATCGATTCAGTATCGTGCGCATCGAATCCCAACAACTGGATCAACCGCTGCACACGGTTTCTAGCAATCAGATGGGGATTACTCGGGAGGCAGTTCGTCGGCTCAGCAAGCTCGGATACCGTCGCATCGGGCTCGCGGTGGGGGAAAGCGACGAAACCTGTCTCCGAAATGCCTTCTCTGCGGGCTATCATGTCGAGGTCGCCCTGCACCCGGGATTGTCGAATCTCCCACCGCTGCTGTTCCCCGATGGCTTGGGCATTTCCGACATCGCACCAGCGCTTGCCTACTGGATCAGGAGTTACCAGATCGATGTCATAATCAGCAATTGGCACGAGGTACCTGAGGCGTTGCAACTCGCGGGCCTTCGGCTGCCGGATGAGATCGTCGTCGCGTCGCTCGATTTGAATCCTGATCGCGGCGTCAACGCCGGCATACGCCAAAATCACGGCTCGGTCGGCGAGCGGGCAGTGGAACAAGTGGCGCTCCTGATGCGCACGCATCAGCGCGGCCTTGGCCGCCCCAACAACAGCACGTTGATCGATGGTGAGTGGGTGGACGGCAGCGATGTCCCTCCTCGGAATATGGAACTGAACGCGCGCGCAACGCACCCCTGAGAATCCAGATCATTCATCAGCAAGCATAAAATCGGGCTCCACTCGCTTTGACGTGCTGAGAAAAAACGGTCGCGATGCAGCAGTCGGTCAATTCACCCCACAACGACACGGCAATGAGCAATACCTCCCAAACTCCTCACAACAATGCAACATGATGCGCAACCCGCGCGCCCGCATCAACGTTGCCATGAGATGCTCTCATTCTTTGCCGACGCATAGTTTTGAGCCACTTTTCCAGCCGCCCTTTGTCCCCGACAAACGGTCGGCCTGTCAGCGAAATCTCCCGCCAATCAACGAAGAGAAACATGAAACCAACAAGTCACATGCCCAAGAATATTGCCCCAACCACCCCGGTGCCTAGTTGCTCCTCCAACATCGACCGACATCTAGCCGCCACCAAGGGACTGCTAAGGTCATTGTCGCTAGTCCTCGCATTGAGCATGACTGCTGCAACTGCTCAGTCAGCATCGAACGCAACCAAGTACATGTTCGTTCCGGGTCATGGGCTCACCGGTAAGAGCGGAAACGCTGAATTTATTACTACCGACCAGCTAATCTTAGAATGCAAGAATACAGGGCCGTGGATGCGGTTTGTAGAGCGCGAATACGATTGGGGCGATCTACAAGACGACGGACCAAAGAACACAAACAAACCAGGCAGTTTCATCTATGGAAATGATGCCCTCGGTAACCCAAAGGGCATCTCGGAAATCATCGACGACGCAAACAAGTGCTATGACAAAGGTTTGAAACTGCGCGTCATGCTAATGCATAAGTTTGCCCACTTGCCGAAATTCCTCACGTTCCCTAGTGACGAAACTCATGATGGCAACTTGGCCACGGTCATCTCACGCGACCCAAAATCTAACTTACCTGTCGACTATAACATTAAGCTCGATCAGGATATAGTACTTACCCACCTAAAGAATCTGTATGCAGCGGTGATAGCAGAATTCAAGAAGCCTGAAAACGGAAATGCGCGATCTGCTTTCTACGGCTTCGTGATTCAAGAACACGCATTCGGAACAAGTAGCTATTGGAACACAAGCACGCAAAAACTATGGGTCGACAATCTGATCAAGTTCCATACGTGGCTCGCAGGAAATGGTCGGCTTTTCAATTTTGGTTCTTCGACGATTATTGTGGGTGAAGATCGAGCTTTCCGCAGTGGAAAAGGATGGCGACGCGGTAATTTTCGAAGGAGCGGAAGCCGCGGGCGGCGGATTTTATCATCTGAATCTTTGAGTTGAACCCCTCGGTGACCGCGTTGGTGACTTTATGGATAGCGTAGCTGAGAAGTCCGGTGATGTGATCGAGGAACATTCCAGCGACCTTCTGGATGGGTTGGATGAGGTGGTCCCCGATCGTTAGACAGCGGATCAGGTGGGTTTAGTTATGGGAGATAAAGGCGCTTTGGGTGCGTTGGCCGACTCCGAGGACAGGAGCGTAGGGCTTGCCGCAGGAGTCGGCCGGGCG
>JAGOJU010000070.1 GCA_017994935.1 Opitutaceae bacterium | reverse complement strand
CGCCGATGGCAGCGGCGATCTTGTCGCCCCGATCGCCCGCACGGGCCGGCGAGGCCAGGGCGGCGAGTGTTGCGAGCGTTGCAGTGACGGTAAGGATTTTGGTCTTCATGATGATGATGGTGTTCATTCACTCAGACGAATCTCGTCATGCCTTTATTCGCGCGATTTTTGTGGACTGCAACCGATTGAAAGGGCGGTGTTTGGAAAAGCAGCGAACCTACCGTGCCACCACGATGACCGCATAGACTTCGCCGCGCCTGCCTGTTTCCGGGCCGCCGAGCACGGCGGGTATTCCTGGTCGGAGAGAGAGGCCGGTTCGCATGAGCACGCCCTTGCCGTGCCGCCAGGTGGCCTCGATGCGGCCGCTGTTTTCTCCCGCAATTTCGAGTAGAAGCTGGTGACCGTCGCCCAAGGAGATCTGTCTCTTCCCTGGCGCCGAGACTCGGGCGCTGCCTTCGCCGACGAGCCGGAAGCTTTCAAAGCGGAGGATCCGCCGAAGAGTCGCTTCGTATGGCTTCAGCCGGGCGTCGGATGGTCCGGGTGCCTTGGACGCCGTGACGAGCAGCGCGTTGATTTCAGCGGCACAAACGCGAGCTTGAGAAAACAGCGCCGCGATGGCGAGGAGGGCGATGAAGCGGAATGTCAGTCGCATGGCAGATCCTTGAGTTGTTTGAGCAGGAGACGGCGGGCGTGGTGAAGGCGGGACATCACGGTGCCCACCGGGCAGTTGAGCGTGGCGGAGATTTCAGCATAGGATAAACCTTCAATCTCGCGCATGGCGAGCACGGCGCGCGGGACGGCGGGCAGGGAACTCATGGCCTTCTCGAAGCGCTCGGCGCGGTCATTCTGTTCGGCCTGCTCTCCAGGATCTGGTGCCGGAGTGGGGATTTCCATATCGTCACCCGAGCCGTCATCATCCCTCCGACCGCCGAGCGGCAGGAACCGGTTGTACCACCGCTGGCACTTCCGCACATGATCAATCGCGCGTCGTGTCGCGAGCGTGTACATCCAGGTGGAGAACCGGGAGTCGCCTCGGTAGGTCGCGAGTTGTTTCCATGCGGAGAACCAGATCTCCTGGCAGAGATCGCGGGCGTCCTCGCGGTTGCGCACGATGGCCACGACGCGGCGAAAAATCCGGTCGTGGTGTTTCTGCATGAGCTCGCCGAAGGCACGGTCGTCGCCTGTGCGTGCCTGTGTGATCAGGCCCGACTCGACATCCGCGGAATCGTGGTCTTCAGGCAGCACCTTTTCGCTTTGATCCATGCAGAGGCAGGCGGCAGTTTGAAAACAATGGTGATTTGAGCAAGGGGACTTGCGGCGTTTTCCCCTATTTGACGCACCATGAGCCCGGACGGCTACGGTCGAATTTGAACCAGACCGCCGTGCGCTTGACGTTTGGGGGGCGATACTGACGAATCATGTGCCACCCCAAAGGATGCCATGCGCATGAACCCTGTCAGACATCTGAGCCTTGTAGCCGATTGCCTTGCAGCGTTTCTGCGGAGGGTGATGAGACGCAGCGCATCGGCGGCTTGCGGGCTGGCGCGCTACCGGCGTGGACTCGTGCTGCTCGCCCTGGGAGGTGCCGTCGCAGCAGCCCGGCCGCCCAACATCGTCCTGATTCTGGCGGACGACCTCGGATATGGCGATCTTGCCTGTTATGGTGCCACCGACATCCGGACACCGAACATAGACCGGCTCGCGGCGAAGGGCACACGTTTCACGAGTTTCTGTGTTGCGCAGGGAGTCTGCACCGCTTCCCGCGCGGCATTGTTCACCGGCTGCTACTCCAACCGGGTCGACATGAGCGGCGCGTTGAACCACCTCAGCCAGACCGGGCTGCATCCGCGCGAAACCCTGTTGAGCGAACTCCTGAAGCGCGAAGGCTATGCGACCGCGATCTTTGGCAAGTGGCACCTCGGTGATCAACCGCCCTTCCTTCCCACGCGTCGCGGTTTCGACAGTTGGCTGGGTATTCCGTACTCGAACGACAATGGTCCGCTGCACCCGGTCACGAAGAACCTGCCGGCGCTTCCGTTTTACGAGAACGAGACCATCATCGAAAGAGACCCCGACCAAAGCCAGTTTACGCGTCGCCTGACAGAAGGCGCGGTGGACTTCATAACCGCGAATCGCGGGCATCCGTTTTTTCTCTACGTGCCGCACATCATGCCACATGTGCCGATTTTTGTGAGCGATCGTTTTCGCGGGAGCAGCAGACGCGGGCTCTATGGGGATGTGGTCCAGGAACTCGATTGGTCGGTCGGGGAGATACTCGCGGCGATTGAAAGCTGTGGTTTGGAGCGCGACACGCTGGTCCTCTTCGCTTCTGACAACGGGCCCTTCCTATCCTACGGCGATCATGCAGGCTCGTCCGGCCATTTGCGGGGAGGCAAACTGACGGCCTTCGAAGGCGGGGTGCGAACACCGTTGATTGCGTGCTGGCACGGCCGTGTTCCCTCGGGCCGAGTCACGAATGAGCTTTTCTCCGAAATGGACCTGCTGCCGACGTTGGCGAAATTGGCCGGTGCTGGCCATCCGACCCTGAAAATAGATGGCCAGGATTTGAGCCCGTTCCTGCTCGGTGAGCGGGGTGCGGTGGGGCGGCGCGAATTCTGGTATTACAATGGCGACGAACTGCACGCGGTTCGTCTCGGCAAATGGAAACTGCATCTGCCGCACGAATACCTTGAGGTCGCGGCCGAGCCGGGACGCGACGGGAAGCCCTCCAATTGGGGCAGGATGAAACCGATGTCGCACGAGCAGTCCGGCATCCGTGGCATTGCGAGCCGGCATGGTTATCGGGTGGAGAGGATTGGTCTCGTCCTTTACGATCTCGAGACTGACCCCGGGGAAACCCTTGATCTTGCCGCAGAACATCCGGAGATCGTGGCCGAGTTGCAGGGCGTGGCTGCGCGGGCGCGGGCGTCACTTGGCGACATGCTGACGGGCATTTCCGCCGCGGAAAAGCGCCCTGCGGGAGATGCGCGGGTGCTTGGGTCCGTCCCGGCATCGGTGCGGTGAAATCGCGCGGTGTGGTCAAAGTCATTGCGGTTTCGTTGACCTGAGCGCAACTTCACTGGCGTGAAGAGCTCCTGCCTCGTCCTGTCCGTGCTGTCTGTGGTGATTGTGCTGACGGGCCGCCCGTCGGCGTTCGCCCGTCCGCCCAATGTGATTGTGATACTTGCGGATGACCAGGGCTGGGGCGACCTTGGTTTCAACGGCAACCGGATGCTTGCCACCCCTCAGATCGATGCGCTGGCAAGATCGGGGGCGGTGCTCGACCACTTTTATGTTTCGCCGGTTTGTGCTCCAACACGGGCGGAGTTTTTGACCGGACGGTATCACACGCGCGTCGGAGTGCGGGGTGTGCAGAACGGAAATGAGCGGCTGAATCTCGGTGAGCGTACGATCGCCGAGGTCTTTCGCGATGCCGGCTATGCAACCGGACTTTTTGGGAAATGGCACAATGGTGGTCAAGGCCCGTATCACCCGAATGCGCGCGGGTTCAATGAGTTTTACGGTTACACGCAGGGACACTGGCCGTCCTATTTCAATGCGGAGGTGGAACACAACGGGCGGCGGGTGCGCAGCACGGGATACCTGCCTGATGACGTGACGAGCCGCGCGATTGAATTTATCGGGGAAAACCGCGCGCAACCTTTCCTTTGCTATCTCGCGTTGCCCACGCCGCACTCGCCCATGCAGGTGCCTGACAGGTATTGGGCGCGCTTCGCCGGTCGCGAGATCACCCAGCCGGGCACTCCTCCCGCCGGCCAAAGGGAGGATCCCGACTTCACCCGCGCGGTCCTGGCAATGACCGCGAACATCGATGACAATGTGGGCCGCCTGCTTGAAAAGCTGACCTCGCTTGACCTCGCGCGCGACACGATCGTCGTCTACTTCAGCGACAATGGTCCGAACAGTTGGCGATGGAATGACGGCATGAAGGGCCGGAAGGCATCGACCGATGAAGGCGGGGTCCGTGCTCCCTTCATCATCCGCTGGACCGGCAGGATTCCGGCGGGGCATCGTGTGGAGGGCATTGCGGGTGTCATCGACCTGCTTCCCACCCTTGCGGACTTGGCGGGCATACCGGTAAACGCGGGCAGGCCGCTGGATGGAGTGAGCCTTCGCACGTGCCTGGAGGGAAATGCAGCGCCGCCGGACCGGCTGCTCTTCTCGGAGAATGCAGGCAAGGTCAGCGTCAGGTCCCCTACGCATCGCCTGGGTGCGGCGGGTGAACTTTTCGATATGGAAAGGGATCCGCGCCAGACAAAGAATGTGGCGGGGGAGTTTCCGGCGGTCACCTCGCGTTTGAAGGAAGCGGTTGCGGCATGGAAGCGTGATGCGGTGCTGCCGGCGAAGCCCGACCGGCCATATCCGGTTGGCTATCCCGCACTCCCGAGGGCCGAACTGCCGGCGGGCGAGGGGAGTCCCCACGGCGGGATCCGTCGCAGCGCGCGATGGCCGAACTCCTCCTATTTCAACGACTGGAAATCGGTGGATGACAGCATCACCTGGCCGATCGAAGTGCTGACACCGGGGCGCTATCGCATCGAGATCTACTATGCCTGTGCGCCGGCGGACGTGGGTTCCATGGTCGAGGCGGAGGTCGGCCCCGCAAGGATTCAAGCCAGACTTGAGTTGCCCAACGATCCTCCGCTCGTGGGCGCAAAGAATGATCGTGTGGTCAGGGAGGAGTCCTACACGAAGGACTTCCGCCCTTTCGTCCTTGGCGAGGTCACGCTGCCCGCCGGTGATTTCAATCTGACCCTCAGGGCATTGGACATCCCGGGAAAACAGGTGATGGAGGTGCAGGCGGTTGCGGTCACACTGTTGCGATGATTTGCCGGAAATGCATCCTTTTCGGGCACTGGACGCGTGAACCTGGCCGGCGCCTGTGCAACGAAATGAATGGAATCGCAATCGCGGTGCCGTGAAAGCAGGGTCACTCTTGATTTGTCAGAAATACCTGGAGCCATCTCCACCGATACCCATGCAAATCCTCAAACCACTATATCTCGCCGTAGTACTCGGCCTTGCCCTCACCTGCCGGGCCGCCGGGACAATGCCCGGCAAGCCACTCAACATCCTCTGGATTTTTGCGGAGGATTTCAGTCCCGATCTGGGATGCTATGGGACAAAGGAGGTATGGAGTCCCAACCTCGATCGGATGGCTGCGGAAGGCATGCGCTTTGACCGCGCGTTCACGACGGCTCCCGTGTGTTCGGCGAGCCGTTCCGCAATGATGACGGGCATGTATCAGACGACGATCAATGCGCACAATCACCGGTCGAACCGGGGTCCCGATCATCCCCTGCCTCCGGGAGTGAAGGTGATCACCGACTGGCTGCGTCCGGCCGGCTACTTCACCGCAAACATCCGCATGTTTCCTTCGCCGATCACCTTTCGGGGCGCTGGCAAGACGGATTGGAATTTCTATTATCCCGGCAAGCCCTTTGACTCCGATCGATGGGCGGATCTGAAAGGTCACCAGCCGTTCTATGCGCAGATCAATTTCTCGGAGACCCATCGGGATGCCAAATCGACCATCGCCAGCGGCCGCGCGTTCCGAGGACCGCGACGGGCGGATCCGGCAAAGGTTGTGATTCCCCCCTATTATCCTGATTGCCCCGAAGTCCGGGCGGATTGGGCGAATTATCTCGATGATGCGTCGGCCTTGGACGTCAAAATCGGAGAGGTTCTCAGCCTGCTCGAACGTGAAGGGTTGGCGGACAATACCCTCGTGATCTTTCAGGGAGACCACGGTCAGGCGCAGATCCGCGGCAAACAATGGTGCTACGACAGCGGCCTGAGGGTTCCGCTGATCATGCGCTGGCCGAGGGGAATCCCGGCCCCGGCCGGCTTCAGGCCGGGAACTGTCAGCGGACAGATCGTCGAGGCGATCGACCTGACACCGACGACACTCGCACTTGCCGGAGTGCCCAAGCCGGCTGCAATGCAGGGGCGCGTGCTTTTTGGTCCGCACGCGGATCCGGCCCGTGAGCTGGCGTTTGGCGCGCGCGATCGCTGCGATGAAACCGTCTTTCGTCTCCGGACGGTGCGTGATGCGAGGTACCGCTACATTCGCAACTTCACGCCGGAAAAAACGTTTTTCGCGCTCAATCGCTACAAGGAGAACCAGTATGTTGCGATCCCTGCGATCCGCCGCCTGCATTTCGAGGGCAAACTCAATGCCGTCCAGGAATTCCTTTTTGCACCACACATGCCTCCGGAGGAGTTGTACGACCTGGAGACGGATCCTTATGAAACGAGAAACCTCATCGACTCAGGGAAACCCGAACACGTGGCGGCGCTCGCCCGCCTGAGGTCCGCGTTGGAGAAGTGGATCGTCGAGTCGAATGATCATGGACGTGTGTTTGAATCCCCTGAAGAGATCCGGAAGATCGATGATCAGATGGAGGCGTGGTCACGCAGCACCTTTGGCCGCCGATTCAACGACAGGCCGGACAGCGATTTCCCGGTGGGCAAAGGAGGCGCCGACTGATTGAACGGGGAGTCACGGGTTCGCCGGTTGCAGCGAGATGGAAAAATGATCCGTACAATCTGCCATGCATGGGAGTGACCTTGTATCGATTCTGCAGGCTGCAGTCAGCCCCGTTGTCCTGATTTCAGGCGTCGGGCTGCTGATCCTTTCGATGACCAACCGGCTTGCGCGGGTCGTGGATAGATCGAGACAGCTTGGGGCGGCACGGCGGGCGAGCACGGGCGACGAGCGCACACGTGCAGAGGCCCAGCTGGAGATTCTTGTCCGTCGGGCACGCCTGCTCCGACGGGCGATCCGATCATCGACACTGTGTGTATTGATGGCGGCGGTGCTTGTGATCGAACTCTTCCTTTCGGCTTTTCTTCATTTCGACGGTACGCTGACCAGCGCCCTGGTTTTCGTATCGTGCCTGGTGTTCCTCATCGTCGCCCTCGTCAGTTTCCTTCAGGACATCAATCTGTCGCTTGTCGCGCTTGATCTGGAACTGGAGATCTCCCGCGGAGCCGGCGGATGATCGATCGCAGATTGGGCGACGAGACCTCCAGAAGTCGACAAATCAGCTCCATGCCCAGCCGACTCACGTTTTACCGACGCATCGCAGCTCTCGTCCTGGTCTGTGCATCTGCCTTCATCGCGCGGGTGAAAGCAACAGGAGACGAGGTTGATTTCCTTTTGAAGTTCGCAGAGAGCGAGCATGCCGAGGCGGTGAGCCCGGAGCTCATGGGATTCAACATCGTCTATTGCAATGAACGCGATGCCGCATGGGATGGCGGACGCGGAAAGGTTCCGCAATTGCTGGCGGAACTGAACACCCGTATATTGAGGTATCCCGGGGGGACTGTGGACACCTTTTACCACTGGAAGGAGCCCACGGGGCAGGGATGGGTGGACAGTTGGAGCGAGGAATACAATCCGGCAAAGAACCTTCCCGCTTCGGCAACAATGTCTCTCGACGAGTATCTGGATCTGGTCAAGAGGCGCGGGCTTGCCCCGCTCATTGGAATCAACCTCAGTTCCGGGCTGCGTTTCCCGGCGCGTCACTCCGCGGCGGTGGCGGAGGCTGAGGGTTTGGTTAGGCACTGTCTGGCCCGAGGAGTGTCGGGTGGCTACTACTATCTCGACAACGAACACTATCGGCCCGATGCGAATTTCAATTCAAGTCCGGAGGTGTACGGTGAGGAATTCATCACGTATGCGAGGATGATTCGCTCCCTCGATCCGAATGCGCGGCTTATTGCCAACCTCCATTCGGGAGCCAATGAAAACGGCAGGGACTGGGTGCGTCGCGTGATTAGGCGCGCCGGTGCGTGGATCGATCTGGTGGACCTGCATTTCTATTGGAGGCACAATAACACGAGTTTTCTTGCGTGGACCCAGGATGCGCACATGACCCACCAGCGTGGGGGATCCTATCGGGAACAGCGAGTCTACTACCGGGAGATGTTCGCCCGAGAGGGTTTTCCCGATATCGATGTGGTGTCCCTTGAATGGAACATCTCCGCAAGCGGGAAGAACCCTCAGCCCACACAATCTGAAGCGGCACTCATGGTGTCGGAGCAATTCATCCAGTTCATTCAGTCCGGCATGAGGATCGCGTGCTTCTGGCCGTTGAGCATGCCGGGCAACTACAAGTGGCAGTACCGCTGCGTGTTCAATTCAGGAAGGGAGTACGCACCGAACAAGGTATTTGGCATGTTTCGTCTATTTGCCGAGATCGGCGGCCAAATCCCGATGGCCTCCAGAGTCGTCGCGGGTTCCGACGGCGAGTGGCTGACACATCTTGTACTGCATTCGCCAGACCGTCGGACGGTAACACTTTTTCTGGTCAACAAGAACCAGCGGCTCGGGACCTCGTCGATTGCCGTGGAACTGCCAGCAAACCGGCCGGGATGCGAGGTGCGTGCCGTCGGATTTGAGGCCAGCGACGATTCCGGGGAGGTCCTTCACGTCCACCCCATCCCGGTTTCAAGGATGGGAGACCGGGCATCCTGGTCCATGCCGAAAAACTCCTTTGCGAAGGTTGTGATCTCGCCGATGTCGATGGAAGGTCGGCAGTAGATTCATGCAACGTCTCGCATGAAATCGGCCTCGTCCCGTGGACGCGAGGTGCCTTCACTTGGGGGAACATGCCGGAGAGAGTTCCTTCGCCGCTGATTTCCAGACTATGCACACCTTGAACACCTCGCCCCCTTTCCGTCCGATTCGAATTTTTCCTCCTATTGTCTGGATTTTGACCTGCCTGAGCCAGACAGGTCTGCTCCTGGCTGCGGCTGGTCGATTGCAAGCAGGCGATGCTCCGGCAACGCGGCCCAACATCGTATTCATCTTTTCGGATGACCATGCCTATCAGGCGATCGGCGCCTATGGTGACTCACGCCACCTGCTCGCTACGCCCAACATTGACCGTATCGCCAGGGAAGGCATGCGTTTCGACCGCTGCCTGGTCACCAACTCGATTTGCGGACCGAGTCGCGCGACCGTCCTCACCGGGACCTACAGCCATATCAATGGATTCTACAACAACGTGAACGTGGTTTTTGACGGCACACAGACCACGTTTCCCAAACTGCTTCAGCAGGCCGGATACCAGACTGCGATTGTGGGCAAGTGGCATCTGGGATCGGATCCAACGGGATTCGACTTCTGGCAGGTTTTGCCGAAGCAGGGCGTCTACTACGATCCGCCAATGGTCCGCAATGGCGAGAGCATCCGGGTCATGGGCTATGTGAGCGACATCATTGCTGATGTTGCGATCGAGTGGCTGGAGGGCCGCGACCGGACAAAGCCGTTTCTCCTGATGTGCCAGAACAAGGCACCGCACAGGGAATGGATGCCGGCGATACGTCACCTTGATGCGGATGGAGACCGCCTGTATCCTGAACCACCGACGCTCTTTGATGACTATTCCGGACGCGGGCTGGCCGAGCGCGACCAGGACATGACGATTGCGAAAACAATGAACGACCGGGATCTCAAGCTCGTCCGGCCGCGGAACCTGCCCGAGCGAGACCATGCGGCATGGGATGCGTACTATGGCCCGCGCAACGCGGCCTTCAAATCTGCCGGGCTGCAGGGAGCGGATCTGGTGCGATGGAAGTATCAGCGCTACATGCACGACTATCTGGCGACCCTGCGTGGGGTGGATGAGAACGTAGGGCGTCTGCTCGACTATCTGGATCGGGAGGGGCTCTCGAAGAACACGATTGTGGTGTATGCCTCCGACCAGGGATTCTTCCTTGGCGAACATGGCTGGTTTGACAAACGATGGATCTTTGAGGAGTCGCTGCGCACGCCTTTTGTGGTCCGCTGGCCCGGAGTGGTTCTCCCGGGAACGGTGAATGGCGACCTTGTCTCCAATCTCGATTTTGCGGAGACTTTTCTTGATGCGGCGGGGGTCGCGATTCCCGCTGTCATGCAGGGACGAAGCCTGGTGCCCATCCTGAAAGGACGAAAGCCGGCGGATTGGCGCACGGCGTTCTACTACCAGTACTATGAGTATCCCAAGCCCCACCACGTGCGTCCGCACTACGGCATCGTGACGACGGGTTACAAGCTCGTGCATTTCTATGGCACGGGAGAGGACTACTCGGAGTTGTTCGACCTCAAGGCGGACCCGCGGGAATTGAAGAGTGTCTACAATGACCCCGCGTATTCCGAGGAGCGCGCTGAACTTGCGGCGGAGTTGGCGAGACAAAGGAAACTTCTCAAGGTGCCCGATGAGATTCCGCCCTCATGGTTTGGAGGGCCGCGTCGGCTGTAGGGTGACTCGTTGGAAAACCGGACATGTGACCGGTGGCGGATTGGGTTCTGACCGCGGAAGGTTCTCGTGCTCATTGGGCCACAGTGAAGAACGAGGTCATTCGTTTTCGGCATCCGCCGCCGCATCGCTACAACGAACACGCCCGTCATCCGATCTCGGACGACGGGCGCGTGTCTGATGAGCCTCCGGAAATCAGAACTTGAAGGTGTTGGTGAGAAACACCTCGGTCAGCGGAGGGATGCGCACCACTGCGACCTGGCCATCCGGATTGGTCCAGACGGGGATGGGATCGTCTGAACCGAAGGCATCACGAATGTTGAGCTGAATCTTCCAATCCACGCGACTGTTGTAAATCTTGCGCTGATACCCGCAGAACACGTCCCCCCGGATCTCCGGCTCGGTGAAGAAGGCGCGGTCCAGCAGTGGCACCGGGTTGCCGTCCTCATTCGGGATCGTGGGGTAACCGGTTGCGACTGCGGATTGATACCTTGCAGCTCCCCCAAGATTGAACCCCTTGAGCCAGCCGTTGCGGAAGGTATAGTTGGCGACGATATTGGCGCGGTACTTTCTTTGCTCGAGGGAGACGGTTCCCTCCTTCGCGGCTTCTGCGGTGAGATTTGCAGTGACGGCGTTGCGAAAGCGGGACGACAGCGTGTTGGGCTCGTCCGGTGAATCCGGCACGTCCTTCACATTGTACATCGGAGAGGCCTGCAGGATGGCCAGCATCTCGGCGGTGTACTTTTTGAGATCTGGGGCAAGGTTTGTCTGGATCGTCTCCTGCTTTGCGATGTTGAAGGCGAGGCGGAGATTGCGGTTGGGATTGGCAACAAGCTCCAGCTCCCACCCTTTGGCCAGATAGTCGCTTGTCGCCACAAGTCCGTCGATGTTGCTGAAGCGCACCTCCTGCAGTCCGTTCACGGTCTCAATGCGGTAGTTGGTCTGGGCGCGGATGGCCTCCGGCTGAAGGGTGAAGATATGGGCGAGGACCTTGTCGAAAGTGTTGAGACCGGCAGCTGTCAGTCGCGGGTCAAAGGCCGCGATGGCTGCGGCTTCCGTCGTAAAGGCGGGGTCCTCCCGCCAGTTTGCAAACGCTGTCAGGTACCGGTTCGCCCACGTGTTCGGCAAGGTGACGATCGAGCTGCTCGAACTGTTGAGCACACTGTAGGTGGAACCTGAGGCCTCGGTTTCGAAAAAATTCACCCGCGCCGAGTACTTGCCCTTGAACAGCTCGACAATGCCGCCCCATTCCTTGGTTGTGCCTGAAGGGGAGGGGAGCAGTTGGCCATCGAGATTCCGGCGCGCGCCGGAAGGCTCAAAATTCTCCGAGCCGTTCATGAACAGTCGCAGTTCCGCATCGAGTGGAAGCTTGGGGAGCCATTTCTCGGGATAGACGCCCACGACGCTCCAGGTCACGGAGCGTGCAGTCTCCTTCGGTCCGACGGGTTCGCGGTTGAGTTGCGTGCTTGCCGGGTTCCATTCCCCATCGGGAAGGCGAAACTCCGTGGTGGGATCGTTGTCATTGTCGAGGTCCACCATCTCATGAAGGGTTTGTGAATCCTTGCGCCAGCCGACGAGACCCTTGAGGTTTCCATCGAGCAGGTCGCTCTGCCAACTGACGACTTCGGAACTCAGCTTTGTGCGGTTGATGTCTTCGCTGCCGAGATACCTGCGGACAAAAAATTCGGCGGTCTGAATCCTGCCATTGGCACCCGGCTGCCAATAGTACAGCTTGTACGTGTCTCCATCGGAGGGAAGCTTGTCCTTGATCTGGCTTACCCTGGCATCAAGGGGATTGGACACCCCGAGAAGATTGTCGCTCAGGAAGAAGGCCGTGTGGACGAGGCGGTTCCCCTGATTGATGGTCTGGTTGTTGACGAGCGAGGCGACGTTGACCTGTTTGCTGTCCCAGCCGATGTTTGAATTCGACGTCTTTGTATCGAAGCGGTGTGCGATATAGGAGCCCGTCAGGGTGTGTTTTCCGAACAACCAGGCAACCGTCTTGTTTCCGAACAGATCATCGCCGTTGAGTTTCAGGTAGAGCTGCATGCGCTCGGCGTCACGTTGGGTTCGCCGGATCCGCTCGGGTGCGCCACGCTCACGCACCATGGCGCGGCCGGCATTGGGATTCATGGCGACTTCGGGGGAACCGTCTCCGTTGGAGTCCGGGGCAACATAGAGCACCTGATTGACGTCAACATTGATATCCGCCTGTCCGGTGCCCCCGCTCTGGCCTCCGCCGAATGGCAGCATGCTGTCCTGGGTAAAGTCCTGGCTGTCGAAAGCGATCTCCAAACCGGCGCGATAGTCCCAAAAACTCTGCTCGAGCGTGACATTGAACGTATCGAAGTCGCGTCTGCGGAAGCCGTTGTCCCCGGCCAGGAGGTTGTTGTAGTAGTCGAACACCTTCCGATCGATGGATTGGGCTGTGAAGTTGGGGTAGAAGGGCAGGCCAAAAAGATTTCGCGACGCCGCGTAGGTGGTGTCCCCATTGACGCCGAGTGCGCGGCGGGCGGCGGCAGACAGCTGGCTGTAACGCAGAGTGCCCATGCCGCCCTGGAGACCATTCACGGATGAAGGTCCGCTCCCCGCGCCTGGATAGAAGAGGGCCATTTGAAGGAACCAAGCCGAAATATAGGGGCCGTTGTTGAAGCCGCTCTGGGCGTTCGCGAGGCGACGGTCGACAATGTGCTGGGGCACAAAAGTGCCGTTTGTCAGGAAGCCGGAGGCTACCCGACCGGTGTAGGATTCAAAATCGGTGCCGGACGGCAGGCTCCACCAGTTGGTCAGGCCGTCATTGGGGGGAATCTGATTCGGCGGATTGCCGTCGGTTTTTCCCTTTTCGTAGCTGCCGCGGACAATGGTGCTGCCGAGAAATGAGCCCCTTTTCCCCTTGTGCAGGACACCCTGCAGGGCCAGGTACGCCCTCTGGCCCGATTCAAATGCGGGACGCTGCCGGAACTCGGTGTTCTCATTGACGGCTGCGAGGCGCAATCCAAGCCTGCCAGGGATCAACTCCTTGTTGATGTCGAGGGTTTCGCGGTGCGACCCCCGCTGCCCAAAGCGGAATGACACCTGGTTGAAGTCGCGCCCGAGCACGGGGGTGATTGTGGAGTTGTTGATGACACCGCCCGCACTGCCAATGCCGAAGAGCAGACTATTTGGACCGCGATTGATCGTGATGCTTTCGGTGTTGTAGGAATCGAACGGAATGTCTGTCAGGAAGTAGTTTCGTGAAAGTTCGGCGCGGGCCAGACCCCTCACACGCTGGTTGCCGTTCGGGTTCTCACGTTGATCGTTGGAATTCGGTCGCCCGTCCGATATCGGGCTGCCTGCGAAGTTTCCGCTCAATCCGCCCACTTCAGTGCCCGTTGTGTAGGTTAGAAGGGTTTCGACATTGCTGGCGCCGATGTCGTCCATGAATTCCTTCGTGACAACCGAGATGGCTGTGCCGATGTCCTTCAATGGGGTGTTCAATCGTGTGCCTGCGAGCGTGTTTGTTGCGGCGTAGCCACTGTTGGTGTCCGTGGTGACAACAAAGGGACTGAGTTCCAAAACTGAATCCTTGTCTGGCGACGGAGGGGATTGAGTAACCTGCTGGGCTGACAAGGGTGCGAGCAGGATTGCGCAGGTGAATGGAATGAGAAGCCTTGGGCATACGAACTGCTGAAGGCGTGCGGGTTTCACTGTCCGTGCGGCGTTGTTGGCTGGGTGGTTCATGGTGGGGGAAAGGGGGCAATGAAATCATCTCATTGACCGATATCCAGTGGCTATGGCCAGGACGGGCGGGGATCGGGCGGATGAGAATGAAATTCTGAATCCGGGCGGGCTGCGTGGCAAAGGGTATGTTATTCAACCCGTTGAATGGCCTGGCCGTTGCCCGAACCCTTGGCGGGCCGCACAAATTCGAGGCGGAAGAGAAGTTTCGTTCCTCCTGACTTCAGGGGGAAATCCGCAGGAGGTCGGAGAAAAAGGCAGAATCCAGATCAAGGGACGGACCTATCCGCCGGACGGTCTTTCCGGGCTTCCAGGTGCCGGAGACAAAATAGTTCATTGCGCGCACCGGCAGACCGGATTCACCGCGGTGGAGCTGTGACACCACCAGGTCGATTGCGGCGGATCCGATATGGTCGCTGTTCCCGTAGACTCCGCTCGTGTTCCTGTGTTCGGGCACCCAGTCGAGATGCACCCATCCGATGTGGGCGGAACCGTCCCTCGCGTGAAGTTGGAGCAGCGAGTGGATCACCTGATCGGTCCCGAACACCACGTCCGGGCGGTGTCTTTTCAGCCAGCGGTCGAGCTTGGCGGGATTGTCTCTCTGAATGCGGCAGATCGGCAGCGCTGCGAGCCCACGCGTGTATTCCTGGACCGCCCAAAAACCCGCGGAGCAGCGGTGCGCCATTGCACTGTCAAAGTGTTCTGCCACGACCAGGCCAAGCCGGCGGTAGCCGAGAGCAAGCACCTCCCGGGCCGCGATGACCGCGCGCATGTATTGGTCATTGGCCACGTAGTGGATTTGGGGTTCAGACAGGGGCACACCCACGGAGGCAGCGGCAAACGGTGTGATGTCAAACGGCAGGACCCGGTTTTGACACGATGAGCTCGGCACGTGTTCGATCACGATACCCGTGATATTCCGCGCATGCAGCATCTCGAGAAGCCGGCGCACGGGCAGGCCGGGTTCCAGGAAAAATTCGTCAAGGTTGTAGCCCAGCTCCGACGCGCGGCGACGGGCACCTTCGACATAATTCCGGTGCACGCGGCTTGTCAGGCGCGGGGTGGATTCCGGGACCGTGTGGATGTAGCCGAGGGTGCCCCGGAAGTCCGCATTCCGCCGGCGGACACGGGACAGGAGCAGCGAAACGAGGGGATTGGGAGTGTAACCAAGTCTTCTCGCGGCGGCCTGGATCCTCCTCCGCGTCCTTTCGGGCAGGCGGGGATCGTTGCGCAACGCGAGCGACACCGTGGAAATGTGAACTTCGGAGGCGTCCGCGACCATCTGCTGGGTGACGATGGGTTTGCCGATCTTGTTCAACGGCGCGACTGAACATGCCCTTGTTTGTGCGGTCAACAGGCAAGCTCCGGCTTGGGACCTTATGCGGGGCCCACGTGTGCTGGGGGAACGTCCTGATTTCGTCAGGTTCGTGCAACGGTTTGAATGACCGCGTCCTTGCATTTCTTGCCTGCGCGCTGTCAAAGGATTTCCTGGATGTCACATTCGTGTTGCCCATGCGTTTCGGCTCGCGGTCCTGTGCCGTCCATGCATTGGGATTGGATGCATCCGGACTTTGACCTCACCAACATCGCTTATCATGAAAAGATTCCCTCTGCACGCGCCCGCCTCTTGGTTGTGCGCGGGTTTGTTCGCAATGGCACTCGCGCTGCCGGCGGCTGGCCAGTCCGTCGCCGGTTCAAACTCCCCGGACAGGAAGCCTGATGACGAAGTCATCAAGCTGTCGCCGTTCGAAGTCCGTCCGGATGACGATGTGGGCTACCAGGCAGCCAATACCACCTCGGGAAGCCGCCTCAACACCAGCCTGAAGGACACCGCGGCGTTCATCTCCGCGTTCACACCTGAATTCCTTTCCGACATCGCGGCCACGAGTGTCACCGACATGCTGGCATTTGCGACGAATGCCGAACTCAATGCGGGGGATTCCGAGGGTTCGGGCTTCAACAATCCCCGCGACTTCAGCTCCAGGGGTGGTGAGCCCTTCCGGATTCGGGGTATTCCCGCCAATGTGTCCACAGACTACGTGGCCACGGCCATACCGCAGGATCTCTATAACATTGAGCGGGCCGAGGTCGCGTCGGGTGCGAACTCGATCCTGTTCGGTTCGGGCGACGCCGGCGGCATCGTTGCGCTTTCGACCAAGAAGGCGCGGGTCAACCGAAACCGCTATCAGGGTCAGATTCAGGCCGGCTCATGGGAATCGTGGCGGTATTCCGCGGACCTCAACCAGGTGATCCTTCCGCGCCGCCTGGCGATCCGTGTCAATGGGCTTTACGAGGATGCGGACACGTGGAGGACCTTCGAATACAACAAGCAGAAAAGGTACACGGTCGGACTGACCTTCAAGCCCTTCAAGTCGACCACGATTTCAGCCTCCTTTGAGGACGGCTTGACGGACAAGAGCGTCGGCCTCCGTTGGAACGTGACCGACCAATACAGCGTGTGGAACGCGACGGGGCGCACGGTCACCGACACCCTGCCGACGCCGACGGCAAATGCGCAGGCCGTCGGATTGGTGGCCTTCAACGCGAACCAGCGCTTCACGTATTTCACTCAGGACGGATTTGTTTCCAATCTCCGGCAGGAGCTGCAAACCACGATCACTCCGAAACCCGCGAGCACCCTGCTGCCGCTCTCGGTTTTTCCGATCACTGTGAACTGGGCTGGGCCCGAGGTCTACCTGAAGCGCGACTTCAACAATGGCCAGGTGGTGCTCGATCAGAACATCGGCGACCGGTTCGCTTTTCAGGCCGGATACTACCGGAACTTCACCGACGCGCGTGCCCGGACCTTTTTCTACAACAGCAACAACATGGACCTTTACGGCGATCCCAATCGGAACATTCCCGCGTCAAGCGGTTCCGGTACGATGCCAAATCCTCGTGCAGGGCAACTGTATCTCGAATCGAATCAGCGTGGAGATTTTACCACGACGGAGAATGAGGTCTACCGATTCACCGGGGTCTACGAACTCGATGCCAAGTGGCTCGGGAATCACCGCATTGCTGGACTCTATGAACGCGCCGTCACAGACGAGGAGACACGCGCAACCCGCGAAATCCTCGTCAAGCCAGGCAACATTCCGGTACAGAATGTCACCGCACCCGAGAATGCGCAGAACTCGGTCTGGCGTCGCAACTATCTCACCGAAGGAGACTACTCCACCTACGCGTTGCATGGTCTCTACAAGCCGATCACGCCATTCACCTACCTTGGCAACACGCTTTCAAGCCGGGAGGTTGTCACGGGTGAGCTGATTTCGCAGAAGAAAATCTCGAGCTACGTCATCGCCGCGCAGAGCACCTGGATGAACCGACCGGGGGCGACCTGGTTCAGGAGGCTCACGTCGACCCTTGGCTATCGAGAGGACCAGATCGAGTACTACGATACCCCGTCGGGACGCGTGGCCGCCGGTGATCCGCGAATTGCCTCGGGCGAACGCCTGTTGAACGAGGTCGCCGCGATTCGCCAGTTCGACCGGAATGACATCAAGGCGACCACGCTGACCGCTGGAGCCGTATTGGCGGTCAATAAACGTCTATCCGTCCTCTACAATCGCTCGAATAACATCGGCGCACCCCGATTCAACAGACGCATTCTTCCCGATGGTCGCATCCCGCCGACGCCGGAAGGCAAGAACTGGGAGGCGGGGGTGATGATCGATCTTTTTGGTGACGACCGGTATTTTGCACGCATCAACTATTTCGACACCTCGCAGGTCGGGGATGCCGCGGTATCCCCGAGCGGGGCGGTCA
>JAGOJU010000135.1 GCA_017994935.1 Opitutaceae bacterium | reverse complement strand
GGACCGACGGGCGATTGTCGTGAGCCATGCCCAATGCGCTGGAAAGCGTGCCGTCGATGCCATTGGCCCCGCGGTTGAACGCCAGTTGCTGCCGCCGCCCGGTGGCCGGCCAGAAGTACTCGGCATCGCGAACGGGCATGCTGCCTGCAATGAAAACGGGCGTTCCTTCGGGAACCGCCCTAGCCAGCATCCACACCACTTTCCCTTCGAACTGGCCGCACATCTCCATGCCGGCATCCAGCGCGACACGCGCGACGTCCTCCGCCCTGAGCCAGGCATCGGCATAGGCGCGATCCGCGGGCGGCGTGCCTTCCGTGACCAGCGTTTCGACCGAGGCGACAATCTGACGGGTGCGTGCATGCAGGGAATCGCGGTTGTCCTCAGTGGGTGAGACCATCAGCACCTCGCAGGAACTGGATTCCATGAAGGCACGCAGCACCTTGCTGGTCGGCCAGGCTCCGATGCACAGGACCTGTCGGGGAGCCAGTTGCCGCGCCGTTTTCTCATGCCGGAGGATGGCGTCGTACGCTGTGACAAGTACCGCCCTGGAATCCATCTCCTCCGTGCGCAGAACAGACAGCGCATCCGCCAGGATCGGCCATCCGGTTTCCACCGCAACACGGGCCACCGCCCTCGCATACGCCGCAGGATCCTCAGGAACAGCCGCACCTGCGACGATCAATCCGCGGGCGCTGCCCGCACGCAGCACCGTTCTGATGCCGGATCTCGCAGCCGATGCTGCATCCAGGTGTTCAAAAAAGACATCGTCGATCCTCTCCTCGAGTTCTCGTGTCCTTCCGTCAGGAACCGGTGCAAGCGGATCCCGAAACGGCAGGTTCAGGTGAACGGGTCCTGGGAAAAGACCGCTGGCCCTCCTCCATCCGTGGGCTGCCTGCTGGCGAAGATAGCGCAACCGGTCCACCACCGGTTCAGGCACCGCCGTTTCATGATACCACCGGACATAACCTCCATAGAACTTCTGCTGATCGATGGTCTGACCCGAGTGACACGCCCTCAGCTCAGGCGGACGATCCGCAGTGAGAACGAGCAAGGGAACTCCCGATTCATGCGCCTCGATGATGGCGGGATAAAAATGCGCGCCGGCGGATCCGCTCGTGCATACGAGCACCACGGGCCTTCGGGCGCGGCGGGCCAGGCCCAGGGCAAAGAATCCTGCCGAGCGTTCATCGAGCACGGGAATCGTTTCAACATCCGGGTGGCGCACGAGAGCGACGGTCAGAGGCGTGGACCGTGACCCTGGAGAAATCACGGCCTGCCGCAGCCCCAACCGCACCAGCGTTTCAACCAGCACGCTGGACCAGACGGTGTTTGTGTTGCGGAAATCGATTGTCGCCGAGCCCATGTCCCGAGCGTTCAAATTATTCTCGAAAGTGCAAAGCCCAAGCCGCGGGATTCCTCATCAAACGCCTCTCGGAGTGTCACTGACCATGGCGCGATGGGCGCGGCATCCGGCGACCGCCAGCGACTCCAGCCAGGAAAGGCGAATGGCGGCGTCCGTGGCAAGCCGGACAGGCCGCAACCGAAGCTCGAGAGAGGCCCCCGAACGCACCAGCCATCCCCATCCGGCCGGGACTTCGTGGGGTTCAATGAGCTCCGGCTCCGTGACAAGGTACAGATGGTCCGCCAGCCGGTAGCGTCGCAGTCGCGAGAACTTGACCCCATGAAGGAGCTTCTCCTGGACGGATTCCAGCTCCCGTTCCAGCTGCTCCAGCGTATCGTGTCGCAGGCCTCGAAAATCAAACTCCTCGAACTCCGGAAACAATTCCTCGTTCCTGCGAAGATCGGGCCGGTGCATGCCGATCAGCGAGCGCAACGAATGAATCCGTTCGCTCAGCTCCGCGCAGCGTTTCCTCGCGCGCGGTTCGTCCGCTTCGTCCCGCATGAAGTCCGACCGGGCCTGCTTGCATTCGAAGACGGCACAGACTCCATGCTCAGCCGCAGGGTGTCGGGACAATGCCGCGACATCCGCGCGATACCCGCTCCGGGGAACACGGACCTCAAATCCCGCAAGCGGCAGCCCGTTCGCCCGCGCCCAATCGAACGCAAGCCGCTTCAGCTGTCGATGCGCAGAGGATTCGCCCGTGGACTTTCCAACGGCATTCATTGATGCCTCCTGTTCCATGGCCGCTCATGAAAGTCGGCAACACTGGTCGGGCAAGCACACAGGAGGTGAACCTCCCGGACGGCAGGCGGCCGTCTGCGGCGGCCTACCAGGTGCTGCCCGTCATCAGCCGTGCGGGAAGGTAGCCGGACATGCGTCCGACATAGTCGGCAACATATGGATTGTCCCCGTCCTTTCGTGAGACCTTTTCGATCTCCGGAATGGCGGGGCGGGCGCCCGGACCCGCTCGATCAAGGGCGTTCAGCGCCGCAAGACGGATCAGGGCGGACTCATGTTGCAACGCCGACTCAAGGACAGCCAGTGCGCTCTCATGATCCCTGTCGGAGAATCGCAGCGCCTCCTCGGCTGCGGCCACCCGCACGCTGGGCGACGCGTCCGCAAAAAGTTCACGCACCGCGTCCTGCGCCCCGCGCGCCTCAATTCCCAGCGCAAGGATGCCGGTCACCCCCCACCAGCGCATCGCAGCATCGCGATGCTTCATGAGCTGAAGCAGGCCAGGCAGCACCGAGGGATCACGACGGTTCGCAAGGTCAGCCGCCTCCAGCAGTTGCGGGAGCGGATTTTTTGTCGCATCGAGTGCAATGTCCCACGGCGTGCTGCCTACTGACCGCACGAACGCCTCATGCTCTGGCAGGAGGCCAAGGTCGCCCGTGCGCAGCATCCACGCGCGGCATTCCGCCCGCATGGCCGAAAGCTTCTCCGCATATCGCACATCGTCCGCCAGATTCTTCAGGCACCAGGGATCGGCGACCACATCATAGAGCTCCTCGGTGGGGCGCTCCCTGAAAAAGCGGTCCGTCGCCGGTGTGAGTTTTCCCTCTGCATGGAGTATCGCCCAGGCACGCATGCTCGCGTGCTGATTGTTGTAGCTGATGAACTGCCCGGCAGGCAGATGGGGCAGGAAGTTGCGAAGGTACTGGAAGCGTCCGTCATGCACGGTGCGGACACAATCCGATCGCTCGATCATGCGGTCCTTTCCTCCATAGATCAGTTTCCTGGCCTCGCCGGCCTGCGCCCCCAGGAAAGCGACACCTTGCTGCGAAGCGGGAACCGGCAGTTGCGCGAGACTCAGCACCGTCGGGGCAAAGTCGACAAACGATACGAGGCGGTCAGTCGTGCCGCCCGCCTTGGTCGGCGCAAGGTGTCGCCACTTCTCCGGGAAACGAATCATGAGCGGAACCCGCATGCTCATGTTCCAGAGAGATCCTTTGATCGACGGCATGCCGGTTCCGTGATCCGAGAAAAAGAAGACAATCGTGTTTTCACCGAGGCCCGCATCATCCAGCTCAGCGAGGCGCCGGCCAAACTCCGCGTCCATGCGGGCAATGTTGTCATAGTGGCGCGCCCATTCCTCGCGAAACTCGGGCGTATCGGGATGAATCGGCGGAATGGTCACTCTGGCCGGATCTGTCACCAGCGGAGGCATGCGGGATGAGGCTGGTGACCCCGCCCCGAGGCTGAAAATGAAACTCTGGTGGGTCACCATGATGTTGAAGACGGAGAAGAACGGCTGGCCGGCACCCCGGTCCCTCCAATGTGCTGTCCGGCTCAGTTCGTCCCATGCGGCCTTGGGCGGCTCGAAATTGTAGTCGGTCTTGACATTGTTCGTGGTGAAGTAGCCGGCAGCCCGAAGGTATTCGGGGAATGCCTTGACCTCCTCGGGCAGCCGCGTGGAGGAACGCATGCCTCCAGAATCCAGCCGGGAGGGGTAGACGCCTGTAATCAGGCACGAGCGGCTGGGGGCACAGACGCCAGTGTAGGAAAAAGCCTGCGTGTATCGAACGGCCTGCTTCGCAAACGCGTCGAGATGCGGTGTGCGCGCAAGCGGATCACCATAGGCACCCAGCAGGGCATTCGTATCCTCGCAGGTGATCCAGAGAATGTTCGGCCGGTCTGCCGCGGATACCACAGCTGTGAGGCCGGCCAACGCGATCACTTGGAAGATCCCGGTAACAGCCAACCGGACGCATGACACACTGCCTCTCAGCCGCCCGAATCCCGATCCGAGCAATCCGATGAACGATTTCTTCATGAAGAAGTGAATGCGCGCATGATTCCGTAGCGCAAGTGCTCATTGCCCGCATGCTCGGCGGATCGATCCGTTCCCGTGCTCACCGGGGCCGCGGGTATGACTGCTCAGGCCTCCCGAACCGACTTCAGCGACCCGCCCGGCCGCCCGCAGGTACGCAGGAAGATGGCCCCCAGCGTTGGATCAAGACGCGTGCTGGAGCATGCCGGGAACCTGAATCGCGCATTTACTTTCCACGCTTCCCCAATTCACTTCGACATGAACCCGCATCACTCGCGAATTCGTCGCACATAACCCGACCCAATGCCCGCACGCCTTGCCCCGAGTCCCATGATCCGCAGTCGTCAGCGGCATTTCAAATCATCAGGACACCTGCCTGCACTCTGTCTTTCCTTCCTGCTCGCGATGGCCGGCGCACTTCCGCTCTTGCAGGCCGAGCAAGAAACAGGTGGCCCACCACCCGAGTATCTGACGATACCCGCCGCCGGACCCGACGAGCTCACGCCGTCACTTCCTGTTGACACCTCGAAATTCACCACTTGGACGCGCTCGC
>JAGOJU010000018.1 GCA_017994935.1 Opitutaceae bacterium | reverse complement strand
TTGTGTGGGTCTCCACTATTACCAGACGTTGCAAACCAGCTCGCCGCCTACCTTGTTGCGACGACAGTCCTGGCCCTTCATAAGTCCGCGCGGTGTGGACAGGATGCTGATGCCGAGTCCGTTCAGAACACGCGGGATCTCCGTGTACCCGTAGTAGAGGCGGCGGCCCGGCGTGGACACGCGGTCCAGGCGGGTGATCGCCGGCACGTCGTTCACGTACTTCAGTTGAACCACAAGCGTCTTGTGCCCCTGTTCGTCGGTGCCATCGGCATAGCCTGCAATAAAGCCCTCGGCCTTGAGGATTGCGGCGATGGCCTCCTTCATCTTCGAGTGAGGCGAAACCGCCTCCGCCTTCTTGGCCGCCGACGCATTGCGCAGGCGCGTGAGAAAATCGCTGATCGGATCTGTCATGGTTGGATGGAGTTGACGGACCACCGGGTCATATCCTGCGCCGCAACTGCGACGCCACCCCCGGTGGAAAAGGGAATTTTACCAGGAGGACTTTGTGACGCCCGGAATCTTGCCGGCCAGGGCGAGTTCGCGGAACTGGATGCGGGAAACCCCGAACTTGCTGATATAGGCGCGCGGGCGGCCGCTCATGGAGCAGCGGTTGCGGACGCGGACGGGGGACGAGTTGCGTGGGAGCTTCTGCAGCTTCTTTTGAGCGGCAAAGAACTCGTCATCGCTGCTAGCCGGATTGACGAGGATCGCCTTCAGTTCCGCGCGCTTGGCGGCGAACTTGGAGGAGAGCTTCTTGCGCTTTTCGTTGCGCTGGATGGCTGAAGTTTTCGGCATGACGGAAAGACGTTGAATTAGGCGGCTGCCGCTTTGGCGGACTCGGTGCGGCGGAAGGGCATGCCCAGCAGTTTGAGCAATTCACGACCCTCGTCATCCGTACCTGCGGACGTTACGAGGGTGATGTCCAGGCCCATGGACTTCTTGACGTTTTCCACCGTGATCTCGGGGAAAATCGTGAAGTCAGTGATGCCGAGATTGTAGTTGCCCTGGCCGTCGAGCTTGGTCGGGACGCCACGGAAGTCGCGGATCGTCGGCAACGCCACGGCAAGCAGGCGATAAAGGAAGTCCCACATCCGGTCGCCACGAAGGCTCACATACGCGCCCACAATCTGCCCCTTGCGCAGCTTGAAGTTGGCGATCGCCTTCTTCGACTTTGCGAGAACTGGCTTCTGACCCGCGATAAGGCCCAGGTCTCGGGCAACATCCGCGATCAGGTTCTTGTCCGCATCGGCATCAATTCCGGTATTCAGGACAATCTTTTCCAGGCGCGGGACCTGATGTTTGTTTTTGTAGCCCCGGCTCTTCTGGAGCTCGGGAACCACGGTCTTTTCGTAGTACTGCTTGAGTGAAGGTGCTGCGCTCATGATGGAGGCCACCGGGTTTCCAAGCCGGCGGCAAATGAGTGGTGATGAGTTGAGATAAAAGGCTTGATTAAGCCACCCCCTGCCGGGTGGTGGCAAGTGCGTTCTGCCGTGCCTCAGGAAGCCGCAACGGGCTTGGCCTGTCGGCGCTTGCTGGCGTCGAAACGGGACTTGAGCTGCAGGTTCGACGCATGAATGGTCCCCTCGCGTTCAGCGATGGTGCCGTTCGGGTGCTCCTGCGACTTCTTGAGATGCCGCTTGATCATTGCAACACCCTCGACACGAGCACGTTGCTTTTCAGAAACAAGCTCTAGGATCTTGCCGCTCTTGCCCTTGTGGGCACCGGCGATGACGACGACTTCGTCGCCGCGTTTGAGATGGGATTTCGACATGGTCGTGTGAGTTACAGCACCTCGGGAGCAAGCGAGATGATCTTCATGAAATTCTTGGCGCGGAGCTCGCGGGCAACCGGTCCAAAGATGCGCGTACCGCGCGGATTGCCGTCGGCACCGATGATGACAATCGCGTTGCTGTCAAAACGAAGGTAGCTGCCATCGGAGCGGCGCACCGGAGCTCGCGTGCGGACAACAACCGCCTTGGCGACTTCGCCTTTTTTCACGGTCGCATCCGTGGTGCTTTCCTTGATGTGAACCGTGACGATGTCACCAACACCCGCGGTGTCGGTATTTTGCCCCTTGCGGGAAATGTAGGCGGCCTTGCGCGCACCGGTGTTGTCGGCGACTTCTAGAATGGATCGAAGTTGGATCATGACGTGCCTCCTGGAGGTTGAAGGATGATGAGCGATCAGGCCTTCGGCGCGGCGGGCGCAGACGGAACTGTCGTCTTGGTGGGAACCGCGGCAGCGACATCCGTCTCGCTGATGGCAACGGCGTCGGTCGTCACCGCACGGGTGACGATGTTCACCACGCGCCAGCGCTTCAGGCGGCTGAGCGGGCGGGTGGCCATGACCTCCACCTTGTCGCCAATGCGGGTGTCGTTCTTCTCGTCATGGACGTGAAGCACGGTCTGCCGATTGATGACCTTGTGGTAGCGGGGGTGCGGCGTCTTGTAGGGAATGGTGACCTTCACCGACTTGTCGCCCGAGCGACTGGTGACGATTCCGGTGACCGTTTTGCGGGAATTGCGAGTAGACATGGCGTTAGGCGGCTTTTGCGCGTTTCCTGGCGCCGGCGGCGGTGAGCAGCCGGGCGATGTTCTTGCGAAGGGAGCGAAGCTCGTGGGTCTTTTCGACCTGCCCGGTCTGCTTGCGCAGGCGCATCTGGAGGAGAGCTTCGCGGGATTCGCGGAGTTTGGTTTCGATCTCAGCCGGGGTGAGTTCGTTGATTTCTTTCGCTGTCATGGCTGCGTGGGTTGAATTTTTACTGTAGCGGACTAGGCAGCTGCATTCTCGCGCATGATGAAACGGCAGCGGAAGGGCAGCTTGGCATCGGCGAGGCGGAAAGCCTCCTTGGCGATGCTTGCGGGCACGCCGGAGAGTTCAAAGAGAACGGCACCGGGCTTGATGACCGCGACGTAGAACTCGACCGGGCCCTTGCCCTGGCCCATGCGGACCTCCGCCGGCTTCTTGGTGATGGGCTTGTGCGGGAAAACGCGGATCCAGAGCTTGCCCTTGCGTTTCAGGTGACGGGAGATGGTGACGCGGGCAGCTTCTATCTGCTGGCCGGTCATGGGTCCACGGGAGAGGGATTGCAGGCCGAAGTCGCCAAAAGCGAGGGTATTGCCGCGCTTGGCATTCCCAGCGCGGGACCCCTTCTGGGATTTGCGGTATTTGGTGCGTGCAGGAGCGAGAGCCATGGCTAGCTAGATTTTGAAAATTGAAATCTCAGGATTGGGATCCGCCCATCAGGCGGTCGCGTCGGCTTCCTTTTTGCAGATCCAGCACTTGACGCCGATCTTTCCGTAGACCGTCTGGGCCTCGGAAAAGCCGTAATCGATGCTTTCACGCATGGTATGCAGGGGAACGCGCCCCTTGCGCTGCCATTCGCGGCGCGCGATGTCGGCGCCGCCAAGGCGACCGGAGCACTGTATGCGAATGCCCTCGGCACCGAGGGCCATCGCCATCTCAACCGCCTTTTTCATCGCCCGGCGGAACGCAATGCGGCGTTCGAGCTGAAGGGCGACATTCTCCGCGACGAGTTGGGCCTCGATCTCCGGCTTCTTGACCTCCTGGATGTCGAGGAGGATTTCCTTGCCCGTCAGCTTGGCGAGCTCCTCCTTGATCTTCTCGACCTCCTGTCCCTTGCGGCCGATCACGACACCGGGACGTGCGGTATAGATCTTGACGCGGACACGATTCGAGGCGCGCTCGATAAAAATGCGAGGCACGGATGCCTGCTTCAATTTCTCCATCAGCTTCTGACGGATGATCTGGTCCTCGAGAAGGAGCTTCGGGAAATCCTTCTTTGTCGCAAACCAGCGGGACTGCCAGTTGCGGCGGACGGCGAGGCGGAAACCTACGGGATTTGTCTTTTGGCCCATGGCGTGTGTTAGTTGGCGGCTCCGTCGGTGAGGACGATGGTGATGTGGGACATCTTCTTGCGGCGCGGTTTCGCGGTGCCGCGGGCTCCGGCCTTGAATCGCTTCAGGACGGGACCCTGGTCCACGGTCGCGGATTTCACGATCAGGGAATCCGCCGAAAGGTTGTTGTTGTTTTCCGCGTTCGCGATGGCGCTCTTGAGCGTCTTCACGATGAGGCGTGCGCTCTTGCGCGGAATCACGCCGAGCAGATCCACGGCGTCAGGAGCGGTGCGCCCCTGAATGGTGCGGGCTACCTCGCGCACCTTCTTCGGTGACATGCGAGCGTAACGGGTGATGGCTTGAACTTCCATGATGACGAGGAGGATTCCACCGGACTTCCGGAGGCGACAGCGGGAACGGCGTGAGGCGCGCTCCCCTGCCCTTTAGATGTTTGACGATTGAGTGTTGATGAGAGCGACACCACGCGGCTGCGTTCAGCGGCCCGCGGCATGCAGGGTTGAAATTAGATTTCCTTGCGGGTCATGCCGCCATGCGCCTTGAAGACGCGGGTCGGGGCAAACTCGCCGAGCTTGTGACCCACCATGTTCTCGGTCACGTAGACGGCGACAAACGCCTTCCCGTTATGAACATTGAAGGTGATGCCAACGAAGTCGGGTGTGATCGTGGAACGGCGGGACCACGTCTGGATCGGCTTCTTGTGAGAGCCGGATTTCTGCGCTTTCTCGATCTTCTCCGAAAGGTGATAATCGACAAAGAAGCCTTTTTTGATGGAGCGGGCCATGGTAGCGGAATTGAATTACTTCTTGTTGCGCGGGGGACGACCGTTGTGGCGAACCAGGATCTGGGAACTCGAGGGCTTCGAGCGGCGACGGGTCGGGAAACCCTTCGCCAGCTGGCCCCAAGGCGACACGAGGTGCTGGCGTCCGCCACCACCCTTCGACTTGCCCTGTCCACCACCATTGGGGTGGTCGACGGGGTTCATGGCCATGCCGCGGACGCGTGGGCGGCGGCCGAGCCAGCGGTTGCGCCCGGCCTTGCCAAGCGCCTCGTTCGCGTGCTCGCCATTGCCCACCTCGCCAATCGTCGCACGGCAGCGTGCATTCACGAGGCGGACCTCGCCCGACGGCATTTTCAGCTGGGCGACGCCCTCGTCAACCGCCACCAGTTCGATGGAGGTGCCGGCGGTACGGCCGAGTTGGGCACCACGGCCGGGATAGAGCTCCACACAGTGCAGCTTCGTCGACGGCGGAATCAGTTCCAGCGGGAAGTTGTTGCCAACGAGAAAATCATTCGTCGTCGCCTTGCTTGCAGCCACGATCGTGGATCCAACCTCTAGCGAATTGGGAGCGATGATGTAACGCTTGTCGGCGCTCGCATCCTGATACTCGATCAGGGCGATGTGGGCCGTGCGGTTGGGATCGTACTCGAGGGCGATCACCTTTGCCGGCACATCGAGCTTGTCGCTGCGCCGGAAGTCAATGATGCGATAGAGCTGCTTGTGACCACCACCGCGGCGGCGGGAGGTGATGCGTCCGTAGACGTTGCGCCCGCCTGTCTTCGGCTTGGGTTCAGTGAGTGCGCGTTCCGGGCGCTTCTTGCTCAGGGAGGGAGTCCGGTTGAGCAGGGTGAAACGCTGGGAAGGCGTGAGAGGACGGAAAGGTTTGAGAGCCATGGGATGTTTCTCCGGAGTTTCGGGAAGCGTCAGACGAGTTCGATCTTGTCGCCGGCCTTGAGTGTGACGATTGCCTTCTTGTAGTCCGAGGTCCTGCCGGGACGACCTGAGCGGCCGCGTTTATTTTTGCCGCTGTAGTTCTGGATGTTGACGCGCGTGACGCTGACCTTGAACGCCTGCTCGACTGCCTCTCGCACGGCCCCCTTCGTCGCGTCCGGGTAGACTTCAAATGTGTATTGGCCGAGGTCGGAGGAGGCCTGGGTGGCCTTTTCCGTGAGGCGGACAACCTTGAGAATCGAATGAGCGTTCATCTTAGTTCTGGGCTCCCTTCACACGCGCGAGCACCGCATCGAGTGCGGCGGCGCTGAGAATGATTTTTTTGTAGTGTGCGAGATCGAGCGTGTTGAGTTTGGAGGCCTCCTGCAGCGAAACGCGCGCGAGGTTGCGCGCAGCGCGTGCGTTTTCGGCCGTGAAAGGCGCATCCACCAGAAGCAGCTTTCCCTTCGGTTCAATGCGGCTGACAACCTCATTGGCACTCCGGGTCCTGGCCTTGGGAAACGAGACGCTTTCGATGACGACAATCTCGCCTGCAGCAGCGCGATCATAGAGCGCCCGGCTGAATGCCAGGTCCCTCACCCTGCTGTTGATCTTCTTGGAGAAGTCGCGCGGACGCGGCCCAAACACCACGCCGCCACCAACCCAGAGGGGCGAACGAATGGAGCCGGCGCGCGCGCGACCCGTGCCCTTCTGACGCCACGGCTTCTTGCCGCCGCCGGAAACCTCGCCCCTCGTCTTCGTGGAACGGGTGCCCTGACGCTGATTGGCCCGGATGGCGACGATGACCTCCTTGACGGCCTGGACGCCCTTGTCTCCCTCAAAAACGGGAAGATTCGGGAAGTCCTGCTCGCGGGAGGTCGTGCCGTCGGAACTGTAAACTTTAAGCTTCATTTCAGTGGAATGCTCGAGGGTTAGGCGTTCGCCTTGCGCTGGCCCTTGATGGCGGTGCGCACGATGACGTCGTCACCGTTGGCACCCGGAATGGCGCCTTTCACAAGAAGGATGTTCTTTTCGGGAAGAACCTTGACGATGCACAGATTCTGGATCGTGCGGCGTTCGGTGCCCATGTGACCGGGCATGGCCTGGTTCTTCCAGGAACGTCCGGGAGTCTGCCTCATGCCGATCGAGCCGATGCGGCGGTGAAACATAGAGCCGTGCGATGCCGGACCGCCGGCCACACGCCAGCGGCGGACAACGCCCTGGAAGCCCTTGCCCTTCGTGATGCCGATCACGTCGACAAGTTGACCTTCCTTGAAGGTCTCGACCGTGACCACATCCCCTGGTTTCAGGGAGGACTTTTCGGAAAGGCGAACCTCACCAAGCACGCGGGGTGCCGCGGAGAGTCCTGCCTTGCTGGCATGGGCGAGTTCTGCCTTGGAAGTGTTCTTCTCCTTTTGCTGGGAGAAGCCCAATTGGACGGCATGATAGCCGTCGTTTTCAACGGTCTTGATCTGGACGACCGCGCAGGGTCCAGCTTCGACCACGGTGACGGGTACCAGGACGTTTTGAGCGTCATAGACCTGCGTCATTCCGAGTTTTTTACCGATAAGAGTGCTGATCGACATGGGCTAAGCGGTAGGTGGAAAGATTCCGTTTAATTTGCCTACATTAGCGATTCCGGCGACTTGCCGGAGTGGCCGCTAAACTGTGGGTGGATGCTGCCGGGTGCAGTTTAAACGTTGATGGTGATATCCACGCCGGACGGAAGATTGAGCTTCTTGAGCTCGTCCACCGTCTGCGCGGTCGGTTCGATGATATCGATGAGACGCTTGTGAGTGCGTGTTTCGAATTGCTCCATCGACTTCTTGTCCACATGCGGCGAGCGGTTGACTGACAACTTGTCGATGCGTGTGGGCAAAGGAATGGGGCCGGAGACCCGCGCGCCTGAGCGCTTGGCGGTCTCTACGATCTCCAGAGCGGACTGGTCGATAACTCGATAGTCGAAGCCCTGAAGCTTGATGCGGATGCGTTGGCCTTTCATGGCGAAAAGAACAAGGGTTAGGTGCGGGCGGGAGCCTTGACGGAAGACTCCACGATCTTTGTAAGCAGCGAATTCGGGACCTGCTCAAAATGAGACGGCGTGATGGACGCACTCGCCCGGCCCTTGGACAGGGAGCGGATGTCGGTGACGTAGCCGAAGAGCGATTCGAGCGGAACGTTGGCGGAAACGATGCAGGCACCGTTCTTGTTCTCCATGCCCTGTATCTGGCCACGGCGGCGGTTGATGTCACCCATCAGGTCACCCTGGTATTCATCAGGAGTGGTCAGTTCCACGCCCATGATCGGTTCGAGCAGGATGGGCTTGGCCTGGCGCATCGCTTCCTTGAAGGCAAAGATGCCGGCCATCTTGAACGCGAGTTCCGAGGAGTCCACTTCGTGGAACGATCCATCAATGATGCGGACGATGACGTCCACCACCGGATAACCGGCGACCACACCGTTGTTGGCTCCTTCGAGAATGCCTTCGGTCGATGGCTTGATGAATTCCTTCGGGATGACGCCGCCAACGATCTCGTTGACGACCTCGACACCCTTGCCCTTTTCGTTGGGCTCGATCTTGACGACAACGTGCCCGTACTGGCCCTTTCCGCCGGACTGGCGGATGAACTTGCCCTCGCCCTGCGCGGGTGTCGTGACGGTCTCGCGATAGGCGATCTGCGGCTTGCCGACGGTGGCCTCGACCTTGAACTCGCGTTTCATCCGGTCCACGATGATTTCCAGGTGGAGTTCGCCCATTCCGGCAAGAATGGTCTGGCCGGTGTCGGTATCGGTCTTGACCCGAAGGGTCGGATCCTCCGCCACCAGACGCTGGAGGGCGGTGCCGAGTTTTTCCTGGTCGCTCTTCGAGTTCGGCTCGATGGACATCGCAATCACCGGCTCCGGGAACGACGGGGGCTCGAGACGGATGTCAAAATCCTCATGGCACAGCGTGTCACCCGTGATCACATCCTTGACCCCGACCAGGGCACAGATGTCGCCGGAATACGCCGCATCAATCTCCTCGCGGTCCATCGCCCGCATCAGAACGAGGCGGGAAACGCGCTCGGAGCGGCGGGTGCGCGGGTTGTAGAGGGACATGCCCTTGGTGACCTTGCCGGTGTACACGCGGAAGAACACGAGCTTGCCGACGAACGGGTCGGTCCAGAGTTTGAAGGCGAGGCCAGCCAGCTTGCTCTTGTCGTTGACGACCGCCTCGATTTCATTGCCGTCGCTGTCCTGTCCCTTCATCGGAGGAACATCGATCGGGTTAGGCAGGTAATTGACGACGCTGTCGAGAAGGCGCTGGATGCCCTTCTTCTTGAAGGCGGATCCGGGCACAACACCCGTGAACTTCATCGAGCACGTGGCCTTTCTCACGGCCAGGATGAGCTCTCCGGTCTCGATCTCCTGCCCTTCCAGGTACTTGCCCGCGATGACATCATCGAAGTCGGAAACCGCCTCGATCAGCCGCTCGCGGTATTTCTTCGCCTCGTCCGCATACTCGGCGGGAATGGCCGAGGTGACGGGCTCCATGCCGAGCACATCCTTCGTGTCCTCGAAGATATAGGCGATATTCTGGACAAGGTCGATGACGCCGTTGAAATTCTCCTCCTTGCCGATCGGAATGTACAGCGGGTGCGCATTGGCCTTGAGCTTCTCGCGCATTTCATCGATCGCACGATAGAAGTTGGCGCCCGTGCGGTCCATCTTGTTGACGAATGCAATGCGGGGAACGCCGTACTTGTTGGCCTGGCGCCAGACGGTTTCGGACTGGGGCTGAACGCCGGCAACGGCACAAAAAACCGCAATGGCGCCGTCGAGAACACGCATCGAACGCTCCACCTCGGCCGTGAAATCCACGTGGCCGGGTGTATCGATGATGTTGATACGCTGCTTGATTCCCTTCCAGGGACCAAAGGAGGCATTCCATGCACAGGAGATGGCGGCGGCGGTGATCGTGATTCCGCGCTCGCGCTCCTGCTCCATCCAGTCGGTCACCGCAGTGCCTTCATGCACCTCGCCCATCTTGTGGACGGCGCCGGTGTAGAAGAGGATACGTTCGCTGGTGGTCGTCTTGCCCGCATCGATGTGCGCCGCAATGCCAATATTGCGGGTCCACTCCAGCGGAAAGTCGCGGTCGGCCGCATTCGCTGCGGAAACCTTGTTCTTGTCGGTGACGACGGTGATGGCGATCTCGGATGACATGCTGATAGTCCTTACCACCTGAGGTGGGCGAACGCGCGGTTGGCCTGCGCCATCTTGTGCGTGTCTTCCTTCTTCTTCACGACCGAGCCCGTGTTGTTGTAGGCATCGACGATCTCGGCTGCCAGGGCGTCGCGCATCGGAACCCCCTTGCGGGTGCCTGCGGCGGTCACAATCCAGCGGAGCGCGAGGCTCTCCTGGCGCTCAAATGAAATCTCGATCGGCACCTGATAGGTGGCACCGCCAACGCGGCGGCTCTTGACCTCGAGACGCGGGCGCGCGTTTTCCATGGCGCCCATCAGCAAGTCAACAGGATCCCCCTTCTCGAGCTTCTCCGAAACCTTCTCGAAGGCTCCGTAGACAATGCGCTCGGCGAGGTTCTTCTTTCCGCTCTTCATGACAACATTGACGAGGTGCGCAACCAACGGGCTGTTGTAGCGGATGTCCGGCTCGGTACCGCGCTTTTCTGCTCTGTGACGACGTGACATGTTCTAAATTCTCCAGATGAGGTTATTTCTTGGCGGCCTTCGGGCGCTTCACACCGTATTTTGAACGGCTGCGACGGCGCTTCTCGACGCCGGTTGCGTCAAGCGTGCCGCGCACGATGTGGTACCGGACGCCAGGCAAATCCTTCACGCGACCACCGCGGATCAGCACAATCGAGTGCTCCTGCAGGTTGTGACCCTCGTCAGGAATGTAGGAGATAACCTCGTTGCCATTGGTAAGGCGGACCTTTGCCACCTTGCGGATGGCGGAATTCGGCTTCTTGGGCGTGCGGGTCATCACCTGCACACAAACACCGCGACGGAAAGGGTTCCCATCCAGGGCCGGCGACTTGGACTTCACACGGATGTTCCGGCGGCCTTTGCGCACGAGTTGGTTAATGGTCGGCATACGAATTGATGGTCTCGGAAATGGCGAAAAGACGCGGAAATTACCAAGGCGGGGGAACGCGGCAAGAAGAATCTAAAAGAAAGTCTCCCTCGCTCGGAAAACGTGCAAAATAGGAGGCGAACACACCTCATTCGTACGGCCGATTTCGGCGGATTCAGGAACAAATCTCCAATTGCGCAAACCGCAAGGGGGGACCTGGCCAATCCACGCGAAAGCAAGGCCCGCAGAATCCCTGTTTTGCAACGGGCGGCCCGGTGTTCCAAAAAATCGCCCGGTCTCGAAAGACCGGGCGAATAACGATCCGGAGCTAGGCTCAACGGATCGTTTTGGCGGGAGGGATTTCAAGGAGAACGTCAACCCAATAAGCTGGCAAGACCTAATTTGGCTGTTGCCAACGCCTGAAAGTCATCCGCCTGCGCTTCACGGGAGTTTGACCAAACGAAGGGTGTCCCCATCCCGAGTACGACACGGCAAAAAAAACCGCAACCCGGGTGGGTTGCGGTTTGAAAGCGGACCAGGCCGGAGCGGGATCAGGCCGAAGTGACCGTTGGCGCAGCCTCTTCCACCGCGGAAGGTTCTTCCGTCGTGGCAAGCTCTTCACCGAAGGGCAGGCTGATGCGCAGGTGCTTGTAGGTCCGGAGTCCGGTGCCTGCGGGAATAAGATGGCCCATGATCACATTCTCCTTGAAGCCCTTGAGGAAATCGACCTTGCCCAGCGTCGAGGCATCCGTGAGGACCCGCGTCGTTTCCTGGAAGGATGCCGCCGAGATGAAGGACTCCGTCTCCAGCGATGCCTTGGTGATTCCCAGAAGTATGGGTTCCGCCTCGGCTGGTTTTCCACCGGCCTCTTCAATGCGTCGGTTGTTGGAAAGGAACGCCGCACGATCCACCTGCTCACCCCAGAAGTATTCACTGTCACCTGGATCGGTGATGCGAACCTTTCTCAGCATCTGCCGGATGATGATTTCGATGTGCTTGTCGTTGATGGTCACGCCTTGCAGGCGATAGACGCCCTGGACTTGCGCAATGAGGAAGTCATAGAGCGCACTCGGTCCAAGGATCTCGAGGATCTCATGCGGGTCCGCAGAGCCCTCGGTCAGATGCTGGCCCTTGTGGACAAGGTCCCCCGGCTGCACGATAATCTGCTTGCCGGTCTGAATGAGATGTTCCTCTTCCTGCGCGGTTTCGTCATTCCGGACAACCAGTTTGCGTTTACCGCGAACAGTCCCCTCAAACGACACAATGCCATCGATTCGGGCCATTTCGGCCGCATCTTTCGGGCGGCGGGCCTCGAAGAGTTCCGCCACACGTGGCAAGCCACCCGTGATGTCCTTGGTTTTGGACGCCTGACGGGGTGTCTTCGCAAGGAGCGCTCCGGGAGCGATCAGATCACTTTCATTCACCACGATCTGGGCGCCAACCGGAATGGAGTACGCAGCCAGCGGGCGATTCGAACCGTCACGCACCTCGATCTGGGGATTGAGGTCCTCCTTGTGCTCGATGACAACGGTCGCAATGCGGCCCGACGACTCGTCGAGTTCGCGCTTCACCGTGACCCCCGGAATCATGTCCTTGAACACCAGCGTCCCGCCCTTCTCGGACAGAACCGGCACGTTGTAGGGATCCCATTGTGCAAGCAGCGCACCCTTCTCGATGTCCTCGCCGTCGCCCACATGAAGGAAGGAACCGACAACAATGTTGTGGGATTCCAGCTCCTTCTGGTCGGCATCATGTATGACGATCGATCCGGTCTTGTTGAGCACGATGTTGCCACCATCCGCGGTCTGCACGAGGCGAAGACCGCGGTACTTGACGACACCGGCGGACCGAACCCGGATTTCCGGAGTCTTGAAGCCGCCCGAGGCCACGCCACCGATGTGGAATGTACGCATCGTGAGCTGCGTGCCGGGCTCGCCGATCGACTGCGCGGCAATGATGCCCACGGAGTCGCCGATCTTCGCCATGCGGTTCGTGGCCGGATTGATGCCGTAGCTGCGCGAATCGATGCCATGCGGGCTGATTGATGTCAGCGGCGACATGACCTTGAGTCGCTCGATGCCGGACTCGACGATACGCGTCGCGAGTTCCTCGGTGATGAGCTCGCCGGATGAAACGAGGCGTTCCTCCGGGTTCAGCGGATTCTGGACGTCGTCGCTGGAGCATCGTCCGACGATACGCTCGCGCAGACCGACCATCTCGTCGTCACCTTCGTAGATTGCCTTCTTCCAGATGCCGTCGCGGTTGCCCGAATCATCCTCCGCGATGATGACATCCATCGCGACGTCGCACAGCTTGCGGGTCATGTAACCGGCGTCCGCGGTCTTCAGCGCGGTGTCAGCCAGGCCCTTGCGTGCGCCGTGCGTGGAAATGAAGTACTCGAGCACCGTCAGGCCCTCGCGGAACGAGGAGAGAATCGGGCGTTCAATGATCTCACCCGATGGCTTGGCCATCAGTCCGCGGGTGCCGCAGAGCTGGCGCACCTGCTGCTTGTTGCCGCGGGCGCCGGAGTCCATCATGATGTAGACGGGATTCACCTCGTTCCTGCCTTCGTTGCTCTCAAGCTTCGAGAACACGGCCTTGGCGATCCTGTCGGTGGCGCCGGTCCAGATGTCGACGACCTTGTTGTAGCGCTCGCCGTCGGTGATGATGCCCTTGTTGAACTGTCCCTCGACCTCGGAGATCTTCTTACGCGAATCGGCGACGATGTCCTTCTTGTCCTCAGGGATGATCATGTCGTCGATACCGATCGAAATGCCCGCCTGGAAGGCCGTCTGGAATCCGAGTTCCTTGAGGCGGTCGAGCATCTCCACCGTGGCGCCGTTTCCGGCCACCTTGTAGGTGTTGAGGATCAGGTCGCCCAGCTTGCCCTTCGGCACCGGAAAATTGATGAACCCAAGTCCGGCGGGCCAGATCTGGTTGAAGATGACGCGACCGACCGTCGTACGGAGGACTTTCTTCTCCGACGTGCCATAGACCGTCTCACGGCGAAAATCGGGGTTCGGAATGTCCACCCAGTCATGCACCCGCAGCGCACCGTCAGCCTTTGCGTAAAGGACCTCCTGCAGGCCGCTGAGAAGGGGCACGCGCTGGTCCTTTGTCGGCTTCCTGCGCGGCTCGATCGTCAGGTAATAGGCTCCGAGCACGATGTCCTGCGACGGCGTGAGGATCGGCTTGCCGGATGACGGCGAGAAGATGTTGTTCGTCGACATCATCAGGAGCTTGCACTCCAGCACCGCCTCCAGCGAAAGCGGAACGTGCACCGCCATCTGGTCGCCGTCAAAGTCGGCGTTGTAGGCGGTACAGACGAGCGGATGAACCCGGATCGCCTCACCTTCGATCAGGACCGGCTCGAAAGCCTGGATCGAAAGGCGGTGCAGGGTCGGCGCACGATTGAGCAGCACGGGATGCCCCTTCGTGACCTCCTCGAGAATGTCCCACACCTCGGGCGACTTCTTCTCGATCATCTTGCGCGCACCGCGCACGGTATGGACAAAACCCAGCTCCTTCAGGCGCCGGATGATGAACGGCTCGAAGAGAACGAGCGCCATCTTCTTGGGAAGACCGCATTGGTTCAGCTTGAGCTCCGGCCCGATGACGATGACGGAACGACCCGAGTAATCGACGCGTTTTCCGAGCAGGTTCTGGCGGAAACGCCCCTGCTTGCCCTTGAGCATGTCGGAAAGCGACTTCAGCGGACGGTTGCCCGCACCCGTGACCGGCCGCCCGTGGCGACCGTTGTCGAAGAGCGCGTCGACCGCTTCCTGCAGCATGCGCTTTTCATTGTGGATGATGACGTCCGGCGTCTTCAACTGCATGAGATTCCGCAGGCGGTTGTTGCGGTTGATCACACGCCGGTAGAGGTCGTTCAGATCGGAGGTTGCAAAGCGGCCGCCCTCGAGCGGAACGAGCGGACGAAGGTCAGGCGGGATCACCGGGAGAACCTCCAGCACCATCCATTCCGGACGCGACTTGGAGTGAATGAATCCCTGGATGACCTTCAGTCGCTTCGATAGCTTCTTTTTGATCTGTTTCGAGCGGGTCGCGCGCATCTGCTCCTGCAACTCGGCCACCGTGGCCGGCAGGTCCATTCCCTTGAGGGCCTCGCGCACCGCTTCCGCACCCATCTTGGCAACGAACGAATCGTCGCCGTACTCATCCAGCGCCTGGCGGTATTCCGTATCGGTCAGCAGCTGCTTGTGCTCGAGCGGAGTCTTGCCCGGGTCAATCACCATGAAGTTCTCATAGTAGATGACCCGCTCCAGTGAGCGGGCGGTCATGTCGAGGAGCAGACCGAGGCGGCTCGGCATGCTCTTGAGGAACCAGATGTGGGCGACAGGCACGGCAAGCTCGATATGGCCCATGCGCTCACGCCGGACGCGGGCGATGGTCACCTCGACGCCGCAGCGGTCGCAAACCACATCCTTGTACTTGATGCGCTTGTACTTTCCGCACGCGCATTCGTAGTCGCGCACCGGCCCGAAGATCTTCTGGCAGAAGAGCCCGCCCGGTTCGGGCTTGAACGTGCGGTAGTTGATGGTTTCGGGATTCTTCACCTCGCCCTTGGACCAGGCGCGGATGGTTTCAGGTGAGGCGACGGTGATGGAAACGCAGTCGAACTGATTCTCGTCGAGGCCGAGCGCGGAACGAACCTCATCTCGGCTCGATGCGGCGGTTTCAGCAGGTTGGATGCTCATTTGGTTTTCCCTTGAATTAAAGTGTACGGATTGGATTGCACGAATGGCCCATGCGGTCTCAGGCGCCCAGGCCAAGCGCATCCTGCTTTGCCAGCTTGATGTCGAGGCCCAGCGACTGGATTTCCTTGATGAGCACGTTGAAGGACTCGGGTGTGCCGGCCACCAGCGTGTTGTCGCCCTTGACAAGCGACTCGTAGATCTTGGTGCGGCCCTGCACATCGTCCGATTTGACCGTGAGCAGTTCCTGGAGGGTATGCGCCGCGCCATAAGCCTCGAGCGCCCACACCTCCATTTCTCCAAAACGCTGACCGCCATACTGGGCCTTGCCGCCGAGCGGCTGCTGGGTGACCAGAGAGTATGGCCCCACCGCGCGGGCGTGAATCTTGTGCGACACCAGATGGTTGAGCTTCATCATGTAGATGTAGCCGACAACCACCTCCTGGTCGATCTTCTCGCCCGTGCGCCCGTCGAACAGGACGCTCTTTCCGGAGTTCGGAAGGCCGCCCTGCTTGAGGTACTCGCGCACCTTCTTCTCAGGTATGCCGTCGAACACCGGCGTCGCCACCTTGATGCCGAGCTTCTTGCAGGCCCATCCGAGATGGGTCTCGAGAACCTGACCGACGTTCATGCGCGAAGGCACACCGAGCGGATTCAGGCAGATCTCGACCGCAGTGCCGTCCGGCAGGAACGGCATGTCCTCCTCGGGAACGATCTTCGCGACAACACCCTTGTTGCCATGCCGGCCGGCCATCTTGTCGCCGACCTCAAGCTTCTGCTTCGTCGCAATGTAGACCTTTACCTGCTTGATCGCCCCGGTGCCGGCGTCCTCGCCAGCCTCGACGCCCTGGATCTTGCGCTCGCGGTCGCCTTCGAGCTCGTCGAACTTGCCCTGGTAGGAGCCGATGATCTCCATGATCTTGATGCGAACCGGAGACGGGTCGATCTCGACATGTTTGGAAACCGCGGCGAGTTTGCGAAGAAGCGTCTTGGTGATCTTGCGGTTCGCCGGAATGATGATTTCACCGGTCTGGCCGTTGACCACGTCGAGCGGAATCTTCTCGCCAAGGAGAATGTTGGAAAGCGCCTCGGTCAGCGACTCGCGCAGCTTGTCCATCTCCGTCTTGTAGTCCTCCTGGATCTGCTTGATCTGGCGGCGGCGGTCGGAGGGCGACAGCTTCTCCTCCTGGTTGTCGATCCGCGACGACACCTTCACATCCATGATGATGCCTGAAACGCCCGAGGGCACCACGAGCGAGGTGTCCTTCACGTCGGCGGCCTTCTCGCCGAAGATCGCACGGAGGAGCTTCTCCTCCGGCGCGAGCTCGGTCTCGGATTTCGGCGTGATCTTCCCGACGAGGATGTCGCCCGGCTTCACCTCGGCGCCGATCCGGATGACTCCATTGTGATCGAGATTCTTGAGCGCCTCCTCGCCCACGTTGGGGATGTCTCGCGTGATCTCCTCGGGTCCAAGCTTGGTGTCACGCGCGGTGACCTCGAATTCCTGGATATGAATCGAGGTGAAGATGTCCTCCTTCAGGACCTTCTCCGAAATCAGGATCGCGTCCTCGAAGTTGTAGCCGTTCCACGGCATGAACGCGACAAGCACATTGCGGCCGAGCGCCATCTCGCCCTTGTCGGTGGACGGGCCGTCTGCAATGACGTCGCCGGCCTTGACCTTCTGTCCCTTCCTGACGATCGGCTTCTGGTTGAAGCAGGTGCCGGCGTTCGAGCGCATGAACTTGCGCAGTTCGTAAACCGCGACCCCGTTCTTGGAATCGCTCTTGGGATGCTTGTCGAAGTTCTTCGGCAGTTCGCCGTCGCGGGTCGTGACGATGCGCTTTGCATCCACGGTCGCAACGATGCCGGATTCCTCGGCCACAACGACGATCTTGGAGTCGCGTGCGACACGCTCCTCGATCCCGGTGCCCACAAAGGGCGCCTCGGCCTGCAGGAGCGGAACTCCCTGACGTTGCATGTTCGCACCCATGAGCGCGCGATTCGCATCATCGTGCTCGAGGAAGGGAATCATGCCGGCGGCGATCGAAATGACCTGCTTCGGCGAGACGTCCATGAGATGGACGTCGCCCGCGGGAACCTCGAGAAAGTTGCCGTCCTGGCGCACCGTGACCTTGCCGACAAAGTTGCCCTTCTCGTCGATCTCGGCGTTGGCCTGGGCGATCACCTTGCCCTCCTCCTGATCCGCGGTGAGGTAATCGATCTTGTCCGTGGCGCGGCCATCCTTGACGACGCGGTACGGGGATTCGATGAATCCGAACTCGTTGACGCGCGCGTAGGTGGAAAGGGAGTTGATGAGTCCGATGTTCGGTCCTTCCGGAGTTTCGATCGGGCAGATGCGGCCGTAGTGCGAGGGATGCACATCGCGGACTTCGAAGCCCGCGCGATCGCGATTGAGTCCCCCGGGTCCGAGGGCCGACAGACGGCGCTTGTGCGTCACCTCGGCCAGCGGATTGATCTGGTCCATGAACTGCGACAGCTGCGAGCGGGCGAAGAAATCGCGGATGACCGTCGTGAGAGCCTTCGGATTGATCAGCTTCTGGGGCGTGATCGAGTCGACGCTCTGGTCGTACATGGTCATGCGTTCGCGCACCAGGCGCTCCGTGCGGGCAAGGCCGACGCGGCACTGGTTGGCGAGAAGTTCACCCACCGTCCGTACGCGGCGGGAACCCAGGTGATCGATGTCATCCACCACGCCCTCGCCGCGCTTGAGGCGGACGAGATACTTGGTTGCACCGACGACATCACCGGCCTCCAGAATCCTTTGTTCGAGGTCGACCTTCAGCCCGAGCTTCTGGTTGACCTTGTAGCGGCCGACCCGGCCAAGATCATAACGCTTCGGATCGAAGAAGAGACGCTTCAGCAGTGCCTTGGCATTGGCCGTGGTCGGGGGCTCGCCGGGACGCAGCCGCTTGTAGATCTCCTTGAGGGCCTCCTCCTCGTTGCGGGTGGGATCCTTCTTGAGCGCGCGGATGATCGCACCCTCATCGGCTGCGGTGTCAATCACGCGGATCGAGTTGATGTCGTGCTTCTCAAACGTGCGGACGATGGCCTTGGTCAGGGGCTCGAATGCGCGGGCGAGCACCACGCCCTGCTGGGCGTCGATGGCATCCTCGACGAGCACGAGCGTGCTGACATTCTCCATGTCGAGCGCCTTGGACACCTTGAGCTCCTGGATCTCGTAGAAAAGATTCAGGATGTCGATGTCGGCGCTGTAGCCCACGGCCCGGAGCAGCGTCGTGATGAGAAACTTGCGGCGGCGGCGGCGGCGGTCGAGATAGACGTAGAGGAGGTCGTTGTTGTCGAACTGGACCTCGAGCCAGGTTCCGCGGTCCGGAATGATGCGGAAGGAGTGCAGCAGCTTGCCATTCGGATGCGGGGCAACCTCGAACGCGATGCCCGGGGAACGGTGAAGCTGGGAGACAACGACGCGCTCCGCGCCGTTGATGATGAAAGAGCCGCGCTCCGTCACCATCGGGATTTCACCCATGTAGATCTCCTCATCCTTGATGAAGTCCTCCTCGCGGAGCCGGAGCTTCACATACAAGGGAACGGAAAATGTAATGCCATCACGGATACACTCGATCTCGGTGTTTTTCGGATCGCCGATCGTGTAGGAGACATATTCGAGGGTCAGCCGGCCGTCGTAAGACTCGATGGGAAACACCTCGCGGAACACCGCCTCAAGCCCATGGTTCTTCCTCTGCCTCTCCGGAGTGCCCTTCTGCAGGAATTCCAGGTAGGAACTGATTTGCAGCTCAATGAGATTGGGCGGCTGGATAACTTCGCGAAGCTTACCGAAGTTAATGCGGTCTGCGTGATTGCTACGATCGGCCATGGGAAATCCCGAGTTGATTGACAAAGCGAATACTGAAGGAAGGGAACACTCAGATGCAGGTGTTCAGGGGCACAATCCGGTCGTCGTACGAGCCGGTGCCCGGACTAACAAAGAACAAAATATGAAAAAGGCAAAGGACAGGCCGCACGCGGGCGCAGCCTGTCCTGAAGAATTCGCAATTTTGAGCGATGATATCGCCAAGTGCTTTACTTTAGCTGAACCTTGGCGCCAGCGGCCTCGAGCTTCTTCTTGATCTCTTCGGCCTCCGCCTTTGCGACGTTTTCCTTCACGGGCTTGGGAGCGCCGTCCACAAGGTCCTTCGCTTCCTTCAGGCCGAGGCCCGTAATGGCGCGGACTTCCTTGATGACACCGATCTTGTTCGCACCGGATTCAGCCAGCACGATCGTGAATTCGGTCTGCTCCACCGCGGCTGCCGCCGGGGCGGCTGCCGCCGGGGCGGCTGCTACCGCTGCAGCAGCGGAAACTCCCCACTTGCCTTCGAGATCCTTGACGAGGGCGGCGAGGTCGAGAATCGACTGGCTGGAAAGCCATTCGATGACTTGGTCTTTGGTGATGTTGCTCATTTGTCTGTCTCCTGAAGCTGCTAGCGATTCGATGGGAATTCGTTTAAGGGACGTATCCCCTAGCCTGCTTCGTTAGAGGTTTGGGAATCGCCGCCCGGACGTTGGAGTGCCCTCGCGGCGAAAAGTTTTGTATCTATGGTTGCGTGTCTCAGGAGGCGGCTGCCGGGGATTCCTTCCTTACCCTGGCATCCACCACACGAACGAACGACGCGGCGGTGCTCGTAAACAGGCTGAGGAACTGGGCGCGCAGGACGTCGAACGGAGGAAGCTCGGCAATCTGCTCGAGCTCCCCTGCCGAGATGATCTTGCGATCAATCACGCCGACCTTGACCTCGAGTTTCTTCTTCTCGTCGAAGAATTTCTTCAGGACCTTGGCGACACCGGCGGGATTCTTGCCACCCACCACCACCGCCGTGGGTCCGGTCAGACCGCTTTCGATCTCAGGCAGTCCGAGCGCCTTTGCGGCGACGCGCAAGGAGCTGTTCTTGACGACGTGGTACTCCGCCTTCTCCGTCGCCAGCTGGGCGCGGAGATCGGCGACATCTGCCACCGTGACCTTCGAAAAATTGGCCAGGATGACGTAGTCACTCTTCTTGAGGTGCGACTCGACCTCGGAAATGAGGTATTGCTTTTCTGCTCTCATGATTGGCCCGGGCTCCGATTAAAATTTTGAATATTCCGCCGTCGCAAGGTGCACGGACGGGCTTTGTGACGACGAAATCGCCACGTTCTTGATGTACACGCCCTTGAAGGAGGCGGGCTTTGCCTTGCCGACGGCGTCGATGACGGCTGCGGCATTCTCGAGGATCTGGGCAGCAGTGAAGGAACGTTTGCCGACGCCCACTCCGATGATCGCAGCCTTGTCCATCTTGAACTCGACGCGCCCAGCCTTGACCGCCTTGATGCCTCCGACGATGTCGTCAGTGACAGTGCCGGATTTCGGATTCGGCATCAGGCCCTTCGGGCCGAGCACACGGGCAATCGTGCGGACGGTCTTCATCGCTTCGGTGGTTGCGATGGCGACATCGAAATCGAGCCAGCCCTCATTGATCTTTGCCATCATGTCCTGCAAACCGGCGTGATCCGCACCCGCATCAATCGCGGCCTTCGGATTGTCCGTGAAAACCAGTACGCGGACCTTCTTGCCGGAGCCATTGGGAAGCGGCGTGGTCCCGCGAATCATCTGGTCGCCCGCAGTCGGGTCGACACCGAGTCGGAAGGAAACTTCGACCGTCTCGTCGAACTTTGCCTTTGGGAATTTCTGAAGGATGTCGACCGCTTCAGTCAGCGGATATTCCTTTGTCAGATCGGCGATCTGGATGGCGCCGCGATATCGTTTGCTTTTTTTTGCAGGCATTTTGGCTCCTCGCGGTTCAAACGTCCGGAATGGACTCCCGCATGGATGGTTTGAGTGCGGCGGAAATGGAATCCGCCAAAAGGGAATTGAAGATCAGTCGACGACCTCGATGCCCATGTTGCGGGCGGTGCCGGCGATGACCTTGATGCCGGTCTCCACATCCTTGGCATTCATGTCCTTGGCCTTGAGCTTGTAGATCTCGGCCAGCTGCTTCTTCGTGACCTTGCCCACCTTGTCCTGGTTGGGCTTGGCGGAACCGGAGGCAATGTTTGCCGCCTTCTTCAGGAGCACGGATGCCGGCGGAGACTTGAGAATGAAGGTGAAGCTCTTGTCTGAATAGACAGTGATCACCACGGGCAGGATCATCCCGTTCTGGTCTTTGGTGCGCGCATTGAACTCCTTGCAAAACGCCATGATATTGACGCCCTGCGCACCGAGTGCGGGACCGACCGGCGGCGCCGGATTTGCGGCTCCGGCGGGGAGTTGAAGGCGAACGTAACCTTGGATCTTCTTGGCCATGTTTGAAGCGTGTGAAAAGTGGTTTATTCGGTCATGCGCTGCACCTGCCAGTACTCGAGCTCGACAGGTGTGAAACGGCCGAAAATGGAAACGGAAATCTTGAGCTTGCCGCGCTCCGGATCGATCTCATCGATGCGGCCCGTGAGATTGGAAAAGGCGCCGTCGGTGACCTTGACCTCCTCGCCCACCTCGTACTGCACCTTGGGAACTTCCTTGCCGGAGGCCGCCTCAATACGCGCGCGAATTTCCTCGATTTCGGATTCACGCAGGGCTGCCGGTCGCTCGCCGCCAACAAAACCGATCACCCCGGCAACCTCCTTCACGAAATACCAAGGCCTGTTGATGACCTTGCCGTCCTCCCCATACAGCCGCATCTGGATAAAAACATAACCTGGATACAGCTTGCGTGTCTTGGTGGTCTTCTTGCCGCCCTTTACTTCCGAAACAACCTCGGTCGGAAGCAGAACTTCAAAAATGGAGTCATCCAGTTCTTCGGCCTTCTTGAACTTTTCGATGTAGAGCTTCACCTTCCCCTCCTGTCCGGAAAGGGTGTGAAGCGCAAACCACTGGGCGCCGGCGGGGGCTGATGTGGAGGTAGCCATGTCGCGGGTTAGCTCACCCAGGAGGTAACGAGATCGACCACCTGCAGCAGAGCAAAGTCGCTGATGCTCGTAAACAAACCCAGGAGGACTGCAGCCAGAATCACCACAACCGTGGAATCCCTCAGTTCCGTCTTGGTCGGCCAAGTCGCTTTCTTGAGCTCGTCGATCATCTCCCCGAAGAAGATGCGCACGGTACTGAACGGATTTTTCATGAAGGATAAGTGGCAGGGGCGGAGGGAATCGAACCCCCAACCAACGGTTTTGGAGACCGCTACTCTACCAATTGAGCTACACCCCTGTGGATAGGACCTTTAGACGATAGTGCCGAGGCCCCTGCGGCGGAGCCTCGGCATGAGAGTTAAAACCCCGAAAGGGAACGATTAGGCAATGATTTCGGTGATACGACCGGCACCGATGGTGCGACCGCCTTCACGGATGGCGAAGCGCTGGGTCTTCTCCATCGCGATCGGGACAATGAGGTCGATCTCAACACTGACATTGTCGCCAGGCATGATCATTTCAACACCCGTCGGCAGATTGACGATGCCCGTCACGTCCGTCGTGCGGAAGTAGAACTGGGGGCGGTATCCATTGAAGAACGGCGTATGACGTCCACCCTCCTCCTTGGTCAGCACGTAGATTTCAGCCTTCGCCTTCTTGTGCGGAGTGATGGACTTCGGAGCGGCGAGCACCTGTCCGCGCTCGATGCCTTCCTTTTCAACGCCACGCAGGAGGATGCCGACATTGTCGCCCGCCTGACCGCTGTCGAGCAGCTTGCGGAACATTTCAATGCCCGTGACAACCGTGCTGGTCGTATCGCGGAGGCCAACGATCTCGACGGTGTCGTTGATCTTGACGATGCCGCGCTCTATACGGCCGGTTGCAACGGTGCCACGACCGGTGATCGAGAAGACGTCTTCCACAGACATGAGGAAGGGCTTGTCCGTCTCGCGCAGCGGCTCCGGAATCTCCGCGTCAATCGCGTCCATGAGCTCGGTGATCTGGGCCACACCCTCCGGCTTGCCCTCGAGGGCCGCCGTGGCGGAGCCGCGGACGATACGGGCATTGTCGCCATCAAACTGGTACTTGCTGAGGAGCTCGCGGATTTCCATTTCCACGAGATCGAGCAGCTCCTTGTCGTCGATGAGATCGACCTTGTTCAGCCAGACAACGATCTTCGGCACGCCCACCTGGCGGGCCAGAAGGATGTGCTCGCGGGTCTGCGGCATGGGACCATCCGCCGCCGAGACAACAAGAATCGCGCCGTCCATCTGCGCAGCACCCGTGATCATGTTCTTCACGAAGTCCGCGTGGCCCGGGCAATCAACGTGGGCATAGTGACGCTTCGGAGTCTCATACTCAACGTGAGCGACGGAAATGGTGACGATCTTGGACGCATCGCGGACGGTGCCACCCTTCGCAATATCCGCGTAGGATTTTACCTCGGCGAGGCCTTTGCTGGCTTGAACTGCCAGAATGGCCGTGGTCGTGGTGGTTTTGCCGTGGTCAACGTGACCGATTGTGCCAACGTTTACGTGCGGCTTTTTGCGTTCGAATGTACCTTTAGCCATAAAGAATGGGCGCGAGTTGAGTGAGTGTTATGGAAGTGTAAGTGTCTGGTAGCCCGGGGGTTTTACGTCGCCCTTAGGCAATTCGACGTCTCTAAGTATTTGACCTGGAGCCCAGAACCGGATTTGAACCGGCGACCTCGTCCTTACCAAGGACGTGCTCTGCCAACTGAGCTATCTGGGCAGACAAAAAGACTGTGGGTCAAAAAACGAAAAGAGCGCGAAAAGTGCGCGTCTGCGGAGACAGCGTCAACTGCAATCTTTCCTATTTTCCCAAAATGTCGTTTTCCCGCGTTCAAGGCCCCACCCTTAGCCGGTAAATCCCTGGCTGCAAGCGCCCCCCCATCCTGAGCCGCTCCGTAAGGTATCGCCTGAAAAAGTTGTCGCACTCCTCCACCCCCGAACTGACAACCAGCGCAAGGCTTCCCATCAATCCCTTCCGGTCGATGCTCGCCATCCATTCCATGGGACGCCAATCGCCCGCTGGCGCATCGGAGGCAGCAGCCAGGATCATGGATACCGGCGCTCCCCCCGCCGCAGGAATAACCTCGAGGTACCCCAAACGCGCCGCGAGGGGCCCAATCACTGCATCTGACTGCCCAATAGAACGATAGGGATTCGGAGCCGTGCCTACTCCCAAGCCTTCCGCAGGTGACTCCGGAAGCTGCACGAGCGCAGGAAAATGGAGCTCCAGAGCCTCCGGAGAGTTGAATAATTTGGGAGGAAAACTCGACAGGTTGCCTTGGGTAGCCATCTGAAGCGTTCGCGGAGCAATTTGCGCGCCTGCATTGTGCGCCGTCGGAAGGAAGAGCGGCGTCGGGTCCAAAAGATCAACCTCCGCCTTCATGGCCTGGCTCAATCCCACACCCATGCCTGCTGGATTCTGACCTGGGGATGTGATCGTCTGCGTGTGGGGGAAACGAATCAGCGAAAGCGAAAGGACAAAGACCAGCAGCAGGGCAGCGCCCAACCCCAGCCACTTTGCCACACGGACATGGTCACGCCTTCCGGGAGCATGCGTCTCCCCCCCGCCGGGCTCATCTGGAGTGATCCGGCTCATTTGAGTGGGATGCTTTGACCAACGGGCGCCGACGCACTGCGTCGCCCGGCTCCCGTCGGTTCCGCTGCCAGAAGAACGACCAGCCCTGCACTGTCCGCAGCACTCACAATTTCGGTGAAATCACCCAAGGCCAGCCCGGAGTCCGTCCTCAACAGAAGCCTGCCCCCGGGATGCTCGCGCCCTTTTTTCGCGAGCCACTGCCGAATCTCGGCAAACGTGTATTTTCCATCCTCCGTAAAGACAAGATCCGGTCCCGCCACACTGATCACGATGGACGTCGCCGACCCAAGGGATATCGCCTGGGCCACTATAGGCAGGGTGAACCGCCCGTCGCGCGATTGGTTAGACACGACAATGCCCGGGGAAATGACAAAACGTGACCCAAAAACCACGAAAAAGAGTGCAATGAGGCCCGCATTGACGAAGTGCAGCCAGTCGGCGCGAGCCGATGGTTTTCGTACATGGGAGAGAAGATCGAGGGGTCGGGTGACCATGGCAGAGATGCGATGCCCTCTCACGGGCTCATGCAGTGGCCCGATACTCGGTGAGAAGATACCTCATGATGTCGTTTGCCGCCCACTCCACATCGCGCACCAGCGCCCGGACGCGGCCGGTCAGGAAATGGTAGGCCAGTTGCGCAGGAATGCCCACCATGAGACTGCCCGCGGCACAGATCAGCGCCTGCCACATCCCCGCGGCGAGCGCGTTGGCTGTCGCATACTGTCCGCCTTCCATGAATTGCATGAACGTGGTGATCATGCCAAGCAGGGTTCCAAGTATCCCCACCAAAGGAGCGATCTGCGCCAGCGCTGCAATGAAACCAAGGCGTCGTTCCAAGACCGGAATTTCCACCAGCGCCGCCTCCTGTACCGCGTAGCGCAACCTCGCCTCATCCGCGTTGGCATGCAGCAGGGCTGCCTTGACAACGGCAGCCACCGGCCCGGGCGTCTCCTCGCAGACTGTCATGGCCTCGATCAGGCGTCGTTTGGCCAGGATGTTTCGCACACCATCGACAAACGCAGTGGATCTGATCTGGCCGCGATGGAGGAAAAGCGTTCGTTCAACAAAAAGCACGACGCCGATCACCGCCATCAGCAGGATGACGTAGATCATGGGGCCGCCACGCGAGAAGAGCGAAAAGTCAAAGGTCATGGATTGGGATTCGAATAGGCGGGCGGGCGGCAGCTTTCAATTGCCATTGGCGGAGGGTTCGGTCTGCCCCAATTTGACGCCGAAACGCGCAAGTCTGCCGCTCGCAATGCTGTCACCCGGGAGCCGCCGGTTGATGATCAGCATGTACGCTTCACGGGCCTGCTCCAGCTTGCCCTCCGCCTCAAGGAGTTCCCCAAGGCCCAGAAGGGTGCGCGACATGAAGTACCGTCCACCCCCCGTCAGCTGCCCGGCCTTGCTGTCGTCCAGCAGGAAAGGCGTCACTACCTGCTGCCACCAGACAATCTCGGCCCGGCTCTTGGATTCGGCATTTCCGCGGCGCGTGAGCAGGAGCCCCAGATTGTAGCCGGCCTCGATGCGCAGGTCAGGGCCCGCATCCGCCTGGTCGACAAGCCGCTCATAAATCGACAATGCCGCTTCGGCGTGATTGCTCAGCTGTCCCTGCGCCATCGAACTTCCATTCGCCTGCGCATTGTGCGCCGCGGCCAGCGCCAGATAGGCATACAGGACATCCGGATGCCGCGGAAAATTGTTCACCAGCAATTCATAGATCTGCTGGGCCGGGTTGAACTCGTTCAGCAGTCGCAGCAGGTCGCCTTGCTTGAGGCGGGCATAGAACACGAGGTCGCTTCCCGGATAGGCCTTCAGCAGATCCTCCAGCAGGCGATACGCCTCGTGATAATACGTGTCCTGCCCGCGTTTTTCAGCATACAGCGCCGCCTGGAAGAGCGCGAACGGGGCGTAACGATGCCTGGGAAAATCATCGCGCAATTTGACGAGCAGGCTCTGGGCATCGACATACCGGTTCTGATTCGCCGCCCTCTCCGCCTCCAACAGATAGGATTCCACCGCAGCGTCGCTTTGCGGAAAATCGACCCGCAGTTTTTGCAGGATCTCCAGGCCTTCCTTCTCCTGCCCCGACAGGTGAAAATGCGCATCCGCCTGCACGAGCCGCGCCGTGCTCGCGATTTCCGTTTTCAAGGCCGCATCCACTCCGTCCAGACTCTCGATCAGGTTGTCCACGAACACGAGGGTCTGCGACGGTTCGCCCACTTCAAGCGACAGACGTGCCCGCAGCCAGGCCATGCGCACACGAAGGTCCTGCGGCAGCGTCGATCCCGTGGCCTGCGGCGCACTCCTGAGCAGGCTGTCCACCCGGTTGAAGGCCGCGCGTGTCGACGCCGCACCCGCAGCACGCATGGCCCGCGCAAGATTCCACTCCGCCTGCCAGCGATTCGTTTCATCCAGCCGGGGATCCTTCGACGCCTCATCAAGCAGTTCCGCCGCGGCAGCCAGACGATCAGGATCGGATTGCGCAGACTCGATTTCAGAATAGATCCGCTGAAAAATCAGGGCTCCCGGATTCACTCCCTGGGGGACATCCTCAAGCGCGGTGGCGTACGCGTCCGCCGCCAGACGATAGTCGGGGGCACGGAAATAGGCCTCGGCAATCAGGACCCCAAGTTCCGATCGCACCTGCCCGGCACCGGGTCCGGTCAACGCCGCGCGTGCCTGGGCCGCGTAATCCGCAGCCCTGCGATACTGCGGAAATTCCCATGCGACCTTGACCAGGATTCCCAGCGCCTGCGGCTTGAGCCGGGAACCGGGAAACGCCTCCAGCATGCGTTTCGCATCCGTTTCGGCCTCACGATACTTTTTGTCCACCAGGTTCAGCTCCGCACGCTGTACGAGCAGTTCCTCGAGAATGGGATGCGCGGGCGATGCTCCGATGAGCCGGTCGAGTTCGCCGCGAAAGCCGGCTTGCTGCGCATTCCTCGCGAGCAGCAGCAGCGCCACACGCTGTTTCTCGCGGTCGCCTGATGTCGCAAGCACCTGCATCAGCGCGTTTCTCCCCACCGGGTCACTGGTGCCCGCGATCAGTCCGAGCAACACCTGCAGGTCGTCGCCCACTGCCTTTTCCTCAAACGGAAGAGCCTGGAGATGCTGTCGCAGGAAGTCCACCGCCTCGCTTTTCCTCCCGAGGCCATTGAGCGCGACAGCGATCTGCCGCATGGCAATGTAGCCCGCTGCCGTGCCCGGGCTGCGCTCCAGCCGCGAACGCATCTCCGCCAGGGCCGCTTCGGTGAACACACCCGAAATCAGATCGATTTCCCTCAGCGCGAGCGCAAACCGCGCGCGCTGGAGATCCGTCACTGCCGATCCATAGGCCTGCTGATAAAAGCTGCCGGCCTTGGCATCACCAGCCAGCTGCCCTTGCGCAAAGTAGAACCAACCGCGTTCGCCCCTCTCCAACCGGTCCGGAGCAATCTCCTTCAGTTCGCGCCGGGCATCGTCCGACCGCTTCAGGCGGATATCCGCGAGCGCCATCCTGAGGCGATAACCATCGGTCGGAGGACCAACATAGCCTCGCAGCGCCTCAGCAATCTCGGCAGCACGCCCGTCGTCCAGAAGGGCGGTGGCCAACTCGAGGACAATCCGGTTCCGCTGTTCCCCATCCTCCGGCGCAACGGCCGCAAGCCGCGCACGGAAGACTTCAATGGCAACCGACGGCAATCCAATTTCCAGGGCGCGCCAGCCAGCCAGCTGCCTCAGGGCCGCGCCAGCGGCATCGGGAAACTGCGACACCTCAGGCGACACCAACGGTGCTTCCACTCCCGGCGACGTCTGGGCACGGTTTATTGCAGGGAAAACCAAGGCCAGCAGTCCAAGTCCGCACAACAGGGAAAATCGCATGAGATGGGAGCACGCTACCGTGCGAGTGTTTGAGGTGGGACGCAAGCTCCTCAGGGAGCCGCTTGATGGCCCGCCGACTTCATGTCACCGTACCCCGTGGACCTCTCAAGCCGCCAGCAACAATTGATCGATGATCTTCGCATCATCGAGGATCCCCAGGAGCGCCTTGGCGCCGTCGTCGACCACGCCCGCAGAGGGAAGTCCCTGTCGGACCAAGACAGGACCGAATCCAACCGGGTGCAGGGATGCCAGTCCCATGTCTGGCTGACCGCACAGCGGGTTGGCGAAACCTGGTTTTATTCAAGCGACAGCGATTCCCCTTTGGTGAAGGGCCTCGTCCGGTTGATCTGTGACTTTTTCTCCGGTGAGACTGCCTCCCACATTCTCGCCAATGCGGATGCTTGCGACCCGGTAGCCTTGCTCGACTTCTCGCGAAACCTTTCGCCCACAAGGATCAACGGCCTGGCTGCGGTGCGGCGGAGGCTTCGTGAACTGGTCGTGGCTTCAGCCCCAGGCAGCACGTGAGACTGTTCGAAGCGCACGTCCACTATCAGGATCACAGGCTGGTGCCTCACTGGCCCGTTCTCGCTGCGGAGCTCCCGCGAGCCGGTATCGCCGAAGCGGTCTGCAACGGAACCTCAGCCGGGGACTGGAACTCGGTCGCAGACCTCTCAAGCAGGCATCCCTGGATCAGACCTGCCTTCGGCCTCCACCCCTGGCACGTCGGCAATGCCCAAACGGGATGGCTCGACGAATTGCGGCGGCTGCTTCTTGCAGATCAGCGGGCGGTCGTGGGTGAGATCGGACTCGACCTCTGGATGCTCAACGCTGCGCGCAGCGACGACCCGCGCCTCGCAGGGCTGAGTCGCGCATCCCTCGAGGTGCAGGAAAGTGCGTTTGCAGCCCAGCTTGAACTTGCAGCGGAACTTCAGAGGCCACCCACAATTCATTGCCTGAATGCCTGGGAGCGCCTCGAGCAGGTTCTAAAGCGCGCGCGGTTGCCGTCGTCCGGCTTCCTGCTCCACGGATTCGCCGGCCCCTACACAAAGGTGGCGAACCTTATGGATGCCGGAGCCTATTTTTCCTTCAACGGCTATTTCCTTTCACCCAGGCACACAGATGTGCGGGAGGTTTTCAGACGACTTCCCGTCGATCGCATCCTTGTCGAAACCGATGCACCCTCCATGCCGCTCCCCGATAGTCACCGCATCCACAACCTGCCAGCGTCGGCCGGGAACCAGGCGCCAGCCCATCCGGCAAACCTCGTGATTGCCTACGCCGCCCTCGCAGAGCTTAGGGGTATCCCTGTCGAGGATCTCGCCGGGGCGGTGGAAAGAAACTTCTCCCGGCTTTTCGCCGGGGTGAGGCAACGAAGCCTATGACGGAGCAGATCGCTTTACGGATGCAGCAACTGCGTCATTGCCTTGCCCGGTCGCATGAGTAGGAGCCTGGGTGACTTGTGTGGAACAGACACGATCGCTCACAGCCTTTGCAAACGGCATCCTCTGCAGAGGTGATGATTGCCATGGCGGTCGCGCCGCACCCTTCAAGTCCTCGTTCCGAAAGGTCCCCTCACCCACGGCAATCCCACCTCTGCGCCAGCCTATCACCTGAGTTTTCAATTTTTGTCCCATGACCCATCTGCCATTTCTACGCACACTCACCTGCACGCTATGCCTGTTGTTCCCCAGCATACACCTTCCAGCTGCGGAAACTGCTGAAAATGACGCACCCGTGGTCACTCCGGCCAAACCGAAGTCGGATCTGGATGTCATCGCCGGCTGGGTACAGTTCCGGGCGGCGCCGGACGCATTGTACTATCACCTGAACTCCGAAGCCCTGTCATTGCTGGCCAAAAGGGACCAGCAGGTGGGCAAGATCATCTCAAAGGACGATTGGAGGCGGCAGCAGGAGAAGGTGCGCCACACGCTCGCTGACATCGTCGGTCCCTTTCCTGAACGCACTCCCCTCAACGCCCGGATTGTAAGCACGGTCGAGAAGACCGGGTACCGGATTGAAAACATCGTTTTTGAGTCGCAACCGGGGTTCTATGTCACTGCCGCACTGTTCCTGCCCAGAAATCTCTCGGGCGCAGCGCCAACTGTGCTCTACGCCAGCGGACACGCATTAAGCGGCTACCGGAGCGGATACATACCCACCATTCTCAACCTCGTGAAAAAAGGATTTGTGGTCTTCGCGTGGGATCCCATCTCCCAAGGGGAGCGATTTCAATATCTTGGCGACACCGGCAAACCCCTGATTGGAGGCAACAATGCCGAACACGCCTATATCACCCAACAAGCGATGCTCACGGGCTCATCCCTCGCCCGCCTTGTCATTTGGGATGGTATCCGCGCGGTCGATTACCTCCTCACCCGCCCGGAGGTTGACCCCAGACGCCTCGGCATCACCGGGCGCTCAGGCGGCGGATTCCAGTCGCTCTACATCCCTGCCTTCGACGATCGTATCTATGCCACCGCACCGGAGAACCATGTGTGCAACAACACGCGCATTCTCCAGAAAATCGGGCCCCGTGACGGCGAACAAAACCTGTTTCACATGTTTGCCCGCGGTATCGACCACCCGGACCTGCTGACGGCACGGGCGCCGAATCCGACCCTGATCATCGCCACCACGAACGACCTGTTCAACATCGAGGGAACGCGGGAAACCTTCCGCGAGGTGTCCCGGGCCTACAAGGCCATGGGCGCGCCGGACAACCTGAAGCTCATCGAGGACGACGCCGGACATCAGTCCACCACCCGGAACAACGAAACGATGTATGCGTTTTTCCAGAAGCAGCTCGGCAACCCGGGCTCGCCTGCAACCGAAAAGGTGGAAATGCCGACAAAGGAGGAACTGCGTGTCACTCCGACCGGACAGGTCTACACATGGTTGAAAGGCAATACGGTTTCGGCACTCTCACGCCGCGAGGCCGACCGGCTCGTCGCCCATCGCCAGGCCGAAATTGCTGCAACCGGTTTCAAGCCGTCTGAAATTGTCGCGGCCGCGATACGGGAAAGCGGCTACTTGCCACCGAATCCCGCGGACCGTCCGGTACTGACAGGCCGCAGTCATCGCTCGGGTTACGTGGTCGAACGTTATTTCGTCAAAGGCGAGGGCGACTACCCGATCCCATACGTCGCGATGCTGCCCGAACACCCCAATGGGCGCGCGGTGCTCTACCTTCACCCAAGGGGCAAGGCTGCCGATGGGGGCAAAGGTGGAAAGATGGAGCGCCTCGTTCGATTGGGTTACAAGGTGATCGCACCCGACCTCATTGGCACGGGCGAGGTGGGCCCAGGAATCTCATCAGGGGAAAGACATTACGGCCAAATGGTAAACTCCGGCGTGAACTACAAAACCTGGTATCTGGGCATGTTCATCGGCCGTAGTGTGCTGGCAGTTCGTGCAGGGGACGTGGTGAAGCTGGCCGCCATCCTGAAGGGCGACGGCGTCACCGAGATCTCGGCGGTGGCCTTTGGCGCAATCGGTCCCGTGCTGCTCCATGCCGCCGCGATCAGCCGCGACATTTCCCGTATCGCGCTTGTCGATTCCCTGAGTTCCTACCACTCAGCAGCCGCCACGGAACTCTATGCGCCCTCGTTCATCGAGGCCTTCGTGCCGGGCGCCTTGCGTTCCTACGATCTTCCACTGCTCGCCGCATCCCTCGCGCCCCGGCGAACCATCCTCCATAACACCGTGGACGGCGCGGCAAAGACCCTGCCAGCGGATATCGTGAAGCAGGAGTATGCGCCAGCCTCCGCTGCCTTCAGCTCCGTGAACGCGAAGGACAACTTTGTGGTGAGCACGGGCGACGACCCTCAGGCGCCACTGACCCGTTTGCTGGGCGACTGACGTAGGCACGGATCCTCAGATCGGCGACGTCCTGCAAAACGCGTATACCCTGCGGGCCGCTGACCACAACGACCCGAAAGAGCTCCCTCCCGACCGACTGTGGACCGGGAGTCCGCAGGACACGCAGACACGCAGCGCCATCGTCTCAATTTCACCGTCCACGCGAAGCGTAGTCCTTCGGGATCGTCCGGACCAACCGTGGCGACCACGAAACGAGGACGGCAAACGCGGGCGCGGCCGGCGATCGCCTGTTACTGTACAGATACAGTGACGCCAGGATTGCCTCGTGCGTGAAGATTCTCTCGCCTTTCGCCGCACTCCCTTGGCCCCGCGTTTTTCGAGGGCCGCATTTGCCTCTCCAACGCCTCCAATCATGCCTGCCTTTACTCCCTTCCCCGGGCGCGCGCTTCTCGCGATCGCCTATACCGTGAGTCTTCTTTCCGCGGTCGGCCGCGCTTGCGACACCTGGGTGGCGCTGGGCAACTCCACCCGCGACGGTTCGGTCATCATGGGCAAGAACAGCGATCGCAAAGTGACTGAGGCACAACCGCTGATGTATTTTGCCCGACAGCAGCACACCGCCGGCGAAGCGGTAAAGATGACGAGAATGTCAGTGCCTCAGGTGCAGGAAACCTACGAGCACATCGGCTCACGACCGTCGTGGACCTGGGGTTACGAGCACGGCCTCAATGAATGGGGCGTCGCGATCGGCAATGAGGCGGTCAAGTCGCGTGTGCCCGCGGTGGCCAATTCCCTCATCGGCATGGATCTCATCCGGCTCGGACTCGAGCGCGGCAGGACGGCATACGAAGCGATGCACGTCATGATCAGCCATCTTGACCCGAAGAAGGTGGGCAATAACTCGTTTCTCATCGCCGATCCTCAAACCGCGTGGGTGCTCGAAACGGCAGGCAAGTACTGGGTGGCGAAACAGGTGAGGGACATCGGCGCGATATCCAATGTCTACAGCATCGAACGCGACTACGACGAGTCCCATCCCGAGGTCGTGTCACACGCCATTGCCGAGGGCTGGTGCAAGTCTGAAAAAACCTTCGGCTTCGCTCGCTGCTATACACCCCTTGCAAAGGACTATTCATCCGCGCAGAACCGATTCAGGCAGGTCACCTCCATCCTGCGCCAACACAAGGGCGACATCACTGTCGAGCTGATGATGGACAAGATCAGCCGGAGCCATCACGAAGGCACGGTCGAAGAGCCCAAGTGGGCACCAAACGACAGCTGGTTCTGCACTGTATGCATGCACAACGGTCCCGAGCACGGCCGGACGGCGGCAAGCATGGTGGTTCAGCTATGGAAGGACAGACCGCCGCCGCTGCGCGCAGTCTATTGGGCATCGTTCAGCTCTCCATGCGTGAATGTCTTCAAACCTTTCTACTTCGCCGGACGAACGATACCGGAGAGTTACAGCGTTGCCACCGACACCTACGATCCCACCTCGCCGTGGTGGTCGGCCGAAAGGCTGAAGCGACTGGTTGATCTGAACTACAACCAGCTGGCCGCACTGCCCGCAGCCATGTTTCGTGAAACAGAAAAATGGGAGCTGTCGAAGTCGCGCAAGGTTGAAGCGGAGGCTGCGCGTCTTGTGGCTGCAAATCGCGAAGCGGAAGCGCGGCAACTGTTGCGCGAGTTCAGTCTCGAATGCTGCGATCGAATCGGGAAGGAATATGCCCGGCTCAATCAACTGCTGGAGTCAAAGGTTGCGGAGCACGGCACCGACTACCTGTGGCTCGATGCTCTTCGCGAAGCCTGCAAGACGAACGAACTGACATTGCCAGGACTGTAACCACATGGGCACACAGTTCCCTCCCGACGGCTTTCAAACCATGCTTGAGTTCCAAAATGACATGACCCGCGCCTCGACATTCGCGATTCTGTTCGCCGCGAAAGTTGTCCGTCCGTTTGCGCTCCCAATCCTTTCCTTCCTCGTCTTGCTCGGTCCGGTCCACGGAGCCGCACCGCATCGAACGTCCCCACCCGAACGCCCCAGGGTGGTTCTGCTGACCGACTATTGGAAGGATCCCGATGAGATCCAGGCGATGATCCGGTTTCTTTCCTACGCGAACGAATTCGAGATCGAGGGGATGATCGCCACCTCGCTGGCGTTCGGCGACGGCTCCGTCCGTCCGGAATGGATCGTGGACATTCTCGGCGACTACGGCCGCATCTACGACACTCTGAAGCTTCATGGCCGGCCAGGGCATGCCTTTCCCTCACCGGAATATCTCAAGAGCGTCGTTCGACCCGGCGCGCGCATGATCCGCAAATGGGCAGGAAGAAACGCCGAAGGAGTCGAAATGGGATTTCCAGTCCCCTATCCCGCCGGCGCTCTCGACACTCGCACCTGCGAGCCCGCGGACAGGTGGCTAAAGCCCGGAATGGAATCCGCAGGTGCCGAACTCATCATCAAGGCAGTCGACCGGAAGGATCCCCGTCCGGTTTGGATCCTCGTATGGGGCGGAGCGATTGATCTCGCCCAGGCAATCAACAAGGTCCGGCGGGAGCGGTCACCCGAAGAAGCCGGCCGGTTCATTCACAAGATCCGCCTGCATCAAAGCAATTGGCAGGACACGGGAACGGTCTGGATTTGGAACAATGTGCCCGAGCTTTTCTTCGATTTCACCAATATCGTCAAAGGAGGACTCAGCTTCGAGAGTCCCGAATCGCTGCGCGACGAGGCATGGATCCGTCAGCATCTTCTCGAGGGCCACGGGCCTCTCGCGGCGCGCTATCCGAAAGCGGGCGTCGGCAACAGGACTGGATATCTCATCAAGGAGGGAGATTCACCGACCTTCCTTCACTTGCTCGCACCCGGGCTCACCGATATCGAGCAGCCTGAATGGGGCGGCTGGGGCGGGCGTCGCGCCCGGTTCGATCCAAAACGAAACTTCTTTGTGGACGGACGTGACCGGAATCCGGCATCGACCGACCCCAAACGGGAAATGCAATGGAGCCTCGGGCGGTGGGCTACCGCAATAAGCCATGACTTCGCAGCCCGCCTGGAGTGGCAGGTGAAGCCCCCTTCCGAGGCGAATCATCCACCCGTTGCCCAAGTGAACGGCGATGCCACGGTACGGGTGCTTCGGCGAACGGTGTCGCCAGGGGAGACGATCACGCTCGATGCGAGCGGCTCCGCCGACCCCGACGGGAACATTCTGGCCTACAAGTGGTGGCAATACGACGAACCTGGCACGTTGGACACCCACATCCGGCTGACCGATGCGGATTCAATTCGCTCCACCTTCATGGTGCCGGAAGTGACCGACACTCGGACGCTCCATCTCATCCTCGAGGTCACGGACAACGGCAGGCCACAGTTGACCTCTTACCGCCGGGTCGTCTTTACGATCGTTCCGGTCCAGACAAAAAATATGAACTGAGACGGATGAATCTTCGATGAAGGCCGCGAAACTGCCCATGCCATCCCTGACCACCGGCTGCCTGGCGGCGCTGGCACTCATACTCACTGTTACAAGCTGGGCGGGTACGCAGCGCCACCCCAACATCCTTGTCATTGTCGCCGACGACATGGGCTACGCCGATGTTGGCATGCAGGGTTGTCGCGACATCCCCACACCGAACATTGACGCGCTGGCGCGCGGCGGAGTGCGTTTCACGCAGGCCTACGTATCCGGAGCGTATTGCAGTCCATCGCGCGCGGGCCTGATGACGGGGCGCTATCAGCAGCGTTTCGGTCACGAGTTCAACGCCGGCGTGCGGGAAGGGCTGCCGGTCACGGAGGTCACCATGGCAGACCGGCTCAAGGCCGCGGGCTACTTCACCGGCCTCGTGGGCAAATGGCACTTGGGTGAGCAACCCGAATTCCATCCGCAGAGCCGGGGCTTCGACGAGTTTTTCGGCTTCCTCGGCGCCGAGCACACCTACTTTCCCGCTCACAGCGCACAGCTGACCGGCAAGGAAGAGGTGGGGGGCTGGATCCGCCGAGGCCGAAAGGTGATTGGGGAAGAGACCTATCTTACCGACGCTTTCGCGCGGGAAGCCGTGAGTTTCATCGACCGACACGCCGCACAACCATTTTTTCTCTATCTCGCATTCAACGCCGTGCACTCACCGCTGCACGCCACCGAAAAATATCTCTCCCGGTTCGCTCACATCGAAGATCGCACGCGACGGATCTATGCCGCGATGCTCTCGGCGATGGATGACTCGATCGGGGATGTAATGACGACGCTGCGCGCACACCATCTGGAGGAAAATACTCTGATCTTCTTCTTCAGCGACAACGGGGGCCCAACGTATCCCAACTACAAACTGGTCGACTTCACTCCCGAGGTATTCGCTGTCGAATCACTGCACGGCGTCGCCGTCAACGGCGCCAGCAACGCACCATTGCGCGGATCGAAACGGCAGTTGCTGGAAGGGGGGATCCGCGTGCCCTTCGTCGTCCAGTGGAAAGGCACATTGCCGGCAGGCATCGTCGAAGAAAGACCGGTCATCCAGCTGGATGTCCTCCCTACGGCCCTCGCTGCCGCTGGTGTGGAGGCATCACCCGGTTGGGGGCTGGATGGAGTCAATCTGCTGCCCTATATCAACGGTTCCATTTCAGGCCGCCCGCACGAAACCCTCTATTGGCGATTTGGCCGGCAGCGGGCGGTGCGGCACGGCGACTGGAAGCTGGTGAAATGGGATGAGAAGCCTTTTCAGCTCTACCATCTCTCAGAGGACATCGGCGAAACCCACGATCTCGCAGGCGCGGAGCCGAAAAAAGCGGCGGAACTTCAGACCATCCTGAACAAGTGGCTCGACAGGCTTCCTCCACCGCTTTGGATTCGGCCGAAACTGATGTAAGCGAGCCGGTCCACCGGGCGATCGATCGCGGCCACAGTCCTGCATTCACCATACCATGCCTCGCATTGTCCCTTCACTCCTCCACCAGCACCGTTGCACAAACGGCAGCACCGCAATGCAAGTTCGAAGCCGAAACTGGCGACCACATTTCCGGCTCGGAGCGGGAAAAAATTCCTTCTCCATGCTGCTGCTGTTCGTTTTCGCGGCATCTGCGGGCATCGCCGCCGAGGCTGACGACGCCGGAATGCTCGACCGGTATCTCGCGCCGATCGCCGCACGGCAATTGTCTCAGCGCGCTGCGGAGGTCGATTCGCTGCAAACACCCGAGCAAGTGAAGGCCCGGCAGAAATACATCCACGAGCGGCTTCTCGCACAAATCGGCGGATTGCCCGAAAAACGCACTCCGTTGCGGGCCAAGGTGACGGGCGTGGTGGACGGCGGCGACTACACCGTAGAAAAGGTCGTATTTGAGAGCCTGCCACGATACTACGTCACCGCGAACGTCTATGTACCCAAGAACGCCCGGCCTCCCTTCCCGGCCGTTCTCGGCCCGGCCGGACACAGCAGTTCAGGCAAAGCCGCGGAACCCTACCAGCGCGCATGGATCAGCCTCGCCAAGCGAGGCATTCTGGTTCTGGCCTGGGATCCGATGGGGCAGGGAGAACGCATTCAGTATCCGGATGCCGGCAGCCGGAAATCCCGGTTCAACGACGGCGGTCCTGGAGAGCACACCATGGCCGGCATTCAATGCCTGCTGACCGGTACGAATGTCGCGCGATATTTCATCTGGGACGGCATACGCGCGCTGGATTATCTGCTGACTCGAGGCGATGTGGACCCGGCACGGATCGGCGTTGCGGGCAATTCCGGGGGCGGCACCATGACGTGCTACCTGGCGGCGTTTGAGCCTCGCATCGCCGTGGCGGCGCCTTCGTGCTACCTGACCTCGTGGCAGGAACTGTGGCCAAGGCGCGGGCCGCAGGACGCCGAGCAGGTCTTTGTGAATTTCATCGCCGACGGCCTGAATTTCGCAGACTTCCTGACCGCCTTTGCACCCAAACCCCTGCAGATGGCAACCGCCACACGCGACTACTTCCCCATCGCAGGTGCGAAGGCCACCTACGCGGAAGCCCGGCGGCTCTACACCATCCTCGGCGCAGCCAATCACGTAGGGTTCTTCGAGTACGACGATACCCACGGCTGGTCGAAACCGCGTCGCGAGGCTACCTATCGCTGGTTCTCCCAATGGCTGCTCGACCGCAAGGATGACGGACTTGAACCCGAGTTCGCAATAGTCCCATCCGAGGTCCTCCACAGCACGGCGAGCGGACAGGTGGCCACCTCATACTCCGATGCTGAAACCCTACAATCCCTCAACGCGGCGCGCGCACGCGCGATGTATCCGCAGCGGACCGCGGCGCGCTCATCGGATCTCGCCGGCATCGTCCGGCGCCGTCTTGGTATCAGCGAGGCCCGACCTCCAGCGGCACAGGAGGAGAAGGAAACCTCCAGACACGCCCGCTACCGGATCGAGACCTTCGAACTGATTCCCGAGCCCGGCATTGTCCTTCCCGCCCACGTGTTTGTGCCTGAAGGTGGACCCGAACGAAAACCGGCCGTCATCTACCTGGATCCTGCCGGCGCGATGACCGGCGGCGGCCCCGGCGGACCGATTGAAGCACTCGTGAATGATGGCAACATGGTTCTGGCGGTGGATCCGCGCGGCTATGGTCGGAGCGCGCCTCGCGGACGCATCGTTGGCGTCTATTCCCCCGAATATTCCACGGCAATGCGCGCATTGCTGGTCGGTCGTAATCTTCCGGGAATGCAGACGGAGGACATTTTGAGCGCGTTTGACTTTCTCACGCGCCGACCCGATGTCGCCCTGGAACAGGTTCGTCTGATCGCAAGGGACAACGGGGCTGTACCTGCCCTTTTCGCCGCGTTGTTGGAACCACGATTCACCCATGTGACGCTCGAAGGAGGTCCTGAGTCATACCTGGCACTTTGCGAGGCAGCGACTCACCGCGGACTGCTCAATATTCTCGTGCCGGGAGTGCTCCTCGATTTCGACCTGCCCGATATTCGCTCGGCCTTGGGAAAGCGACTCGACCCTTCCATCAAACCATCAGCGCCGAAGCCATCGCGATAGATTGACAGACGCTTTCGTTGCGGTCGTGAAAGGACCGTTCGCTGCCTCTGCCGAACCTCGTGACAGGATCCCGGCTCACGCGTGGGAATCCGCAAGGTGCTCTCCGATGACCTGATCCACTGATGGATCTCTCTCAAGACTCAGGCCCACGACACGTGTGGCGTCGGTGGTCACCGGCCGATCAGGCCATCACCAGTTGGTCATCCTTCACCTTGAACGTCACCTCGCTGCCTTCCGTCACCTCGCCTGTGATGAGAGCACGGGCGAGCATGGTCTCAATGTTGCGCTGCAGGAAACGTTTCAACGGGCGCGCACCAAAGACAGGATCGTAGCCCTTCTCACCCACCCAGGCCTTCGCCTTCTTTTCGAGCGTGACGGTGACACGGCGGTCGGCCAGTCGCCTGTTGAGGTCGGCGAGCAGGAGGTCGACGATCCGGGTGATTTCCTCAAGAGTGAGCGGCTTGAAGAGAATGGTCTCGTCGATACGGTTGAGGAACTCGGGACGAAACGAACGGCGGAGCTCTGCCATCACGGACTCACGGACGCTCTCCGGTATGACATCGGTGGTGACCCCTTCGAGCAGGAAACGCGAGCCGATGTTCGAGGTCATGATGATGATCGTATTCTTGAAATCGACCGTGCGCCCCTGTGAATCCGTCACGCGTCCGTCATCGAGAATCTGTAGCAGAACATTGAATACATCGGGGTGCGCCTTCTCGATCTCGTCGAAGAGAACGACTGCGTACGGCTTGCGGCGCACCGCCTCTGTCAGCTGGCCGCCCTCATCGTAGCCCACATACCCGGGAGGCGCGCCAATCATGCGCGACACGCTGTGCTTCTCCATGTATTCCGACATGTCGATCCGGATCATGGCGGCCTCGCTGTCGAAAAGGGTTTCCGCAAGGGTCTTTGCGAGTTCGGTCTTGCCGACGCCCGTCGGGCCCAGAAACAGGAAGCTGCCGACCGGACGGCGCGGATCCTTGATGCCCGCGCGGGCGCGCAGGATCGCGTCGCTCGCGAGCTGCACGGCCTCCTCCTGCCCGATCACCCGCTGGTGAAGCTCATCGCCGAGGCGGAGGAGCTTTTCCCTTTCCCCTTCCACAAGGCGGGAGACGGGTATGCCGGACCACTTCGCAACGATTTCGGCCACCTCCTCGGAGGAGACCTCCTCCTTGAAGAGCTCCGTCTTCGCTTCCGCCTTCTCCAGCTTCTTCAGTTCAGCCTCCAGCTGCGGAATCCGTCCATGACGAAGCTCCGCCAGCTTGTTGAGATCATACGCCCTTTCGGCCTTTTCAATCTCCAGTCGGGCCGCATCCAGTTCCTCGCGCACCTTTCGCACGCGCTCAACCGACGCCTTTTCCTTTTCCCACTTTGCCCGGAGCGCGGAGGACTGGGTGCGCGCATCTGCGAGTTCCCTGCGAAGCGCTTCCAGCCGCTGGCGCGACGACTCATCCTTTTCGAGCTTCAGCGCCGCCTCCTCAATCTCGAGCTGGAGAACCCGGCGCTGCAAGGCATCGAGTTCCTGCGGCGCGCTGTCCATTTCGGTCCGAATCATCGCACAGGCCTCGTCCACAAGATCGATCGCCTTGTCCGGCAGGAACCGGTCGGAGATGTAGCGGTTGGAGAGGGTGACCGCGGAGACCAGGGCGTTGTCCTGGATCCTCACGCCATGATGCAATTCAAATCGTTCGCGCAATCCGCGCAGGATTGAAATGGCATCCTCCACCGAGGGCGGCTCGACGAGCACGGGCTGGAACCTGCGTTCCAGCGCGGCGTCCTTCTCAATGTGCTGCCTGTATTCGTCCAGGGTGGTCGCACCGATGCAATGCAGCTCGCCTCGAGCCAGCATCGGCTTCAGCAGATTGCCCGCATCCATTGCTCCTTCCGTCTTCCCTGCACCCACGATGGTGTGCAGTTCATCGACGAAAAGGACGATGCGGCCTTCGCTCTGCTTCACCTCGGAAAGCACCGCCTTCAGCCGTTCCTCGAATTCGCCGCGGTATTTCGCGCCTGCAATCAGCGCACCCATGTCCAGCGAGAAGATCGTCTTTTCCTTAAGACCCTCCGGCACATCGCCACGCACAATGCGCTGCGCAAGGCCCTCGACAATTGCGGTCTTGCCCACTCCAGGCTCTCCGATGAGCACCGGATTGTTCTTGGTGCGCCGAGACAGGATGCGAATGGTGCGCCGGATCTCGTCATCACGTCCGATCACCGGATCCAGTTTGCCTTTCCGCGCCTGGGCGACGAGGTCAACGCCATACTTCTCGAGCGCGGCATACGTGGCCTCCGGATTGTCCGATGTCACCCGCTGATTTCCCCGGATCGCCTTCAGCGCATTGAGCACCTTGTCGCGATCGAGTCCGAACGATTTGAGAAACTTGGCGAACGATTCCGGCTTCGTCACTTCGACCAGCCCAAGGAACAGATGCTCGACCGAAACAAACTCGTCCTTGAGCTTCTTCGCTTCCGCCTCTGCGCGTGTCAGGACGTCGTTCACCGCCTGGGTGACGTAAATCTTCGAGGTGTCCACGCTGCCGCTCACCTTCGGAAGCCGCTCGAGTTCGCGTTCCGCCGCAAGTTCCAGCGCGCTCGTGGTCATGCCCAGCTTTTCAATCAAGGCAGGCACGATCCCCTTTTCCTGGGTCAGCAACGCAAAAAGCAGGTGCCACGTATCGACCTCATTGTTTGAACGCCGGCGCGCCTCTGATTGCGCATCGGTAAGCGCCTGCCGTGACATGGTGGTGAGTGTGTTGGGATCCATGATGGTATGCGGCGGAACTGCATGCCTCGTTCCAATCGATTACCTAGGGCGGAAATCAGCGCCTCGTGGCAGTGTGGCGCGGAATCGTGTCACGCTTCTCTCCTGTGTGACAAAACGCCCCATCCTTGAAAATCGCCGTTGAGTGTCGTTTTCCCGATGGTGGCGAACCGGAGGCCTCTCAGCGCGCGACAAGCTCATATACCTCGACAAGGCCAACTCCCGATTGCGCAACCTGATTGGAAGCCAGATTTTCGAAGGGAACGACCACTACGGTATAGCTTCCGGGCAACAGGTCCACGATGACCGCGGGCTCCACCGGCTTCATTTCAGGAATGCCCAAGGACTTGATCGCATCAAATACAAGTTGCTCCGAATACTGATCGACGGTGCCGCGAACGAGTGAGGGACTGTCGGAGAGGCGGGTGTTGGGGGAATCCCAGTCATCATTTTCGAGCAGCAGTTCCCCTTTCCCGTCATACAGTCGCATCATGGGGTCGGGCATGCCATCAGGCACTCCATAATTTGCGAGGGTCGAGCCCAGCACGCGAATGAGCAGGCGCTTCGTCAGGCCCGGTGATCCCGGGTCCGCATTGATAACGAAGCCGGCGATCAGCGGACGAACCGGATCCGCGTAGGCACGTGTGGAGAGATTGACAAGCCGTGCACCCGCACCCTGATCGATTTCGTAAGCCTCCACCAGGGCCGTTCCCGTGGCACCTCCCACACCCTCGATATTTGCCGTGTAGGCGCCGGGAGCGAGGACCCCGACGAGCGCCGAATCCCGGCTGCCCACGGCAAACGGAAACCCCGCACGGGTTGTCTGGCTGGCATCGGGCTGATCACCCCAATTGTCATTGCTTGCGAACGGGACCGATTCACCAAGCCGATAGAGCCGCAACAGGGGATCCTGCAGGGCATCGTTGACTCCGAATGCTGCCAGCGACGGTCCTGCCGCGCGAATCAGAACGGTCTTGGCCGAGCCTCCGTTGATCACGAATCCCCCGATCAACTGCCGTGAACCGGCGCCCACTTGCGCGCGTGTCGACACGTTGATCAATGTGCCGAGCGAATACGGAGATTGGGGCGATGCCCGGTAGTTCGAAACTTCGAATGAAGTCTGTTCAATCGTGCGGGCATTGTCCGCCTCACCGGGCAACCCGGCGGCGATTCCCAAGGCCACAGGCTCACGCAGATTGGCGACAGTGCTTCCCGTGGTCAATGTGGAGAGCACCAGTCGCGGATTCGAAAAATAGGAAACCCGCGTACCAGGTGAATAGGACATGATGTCGCGGTACTGCCTGTTTTGCCCGGCATTGTCCTGCGCGAAGAACCGGTAGCCGAAGCTGTAGGGATACGCCCCGCGCCCACTGGAGTTTTCCCGGTCATGTGAACATCCGAAATTGTGACCAAGCTCGTGGGAAAGCACATTGCCTGAACTCATCGAACCGAAACGGACGACAGAAAAGCCGTAGAAGCCATTCGTGTAGGACTGAGGCTCATCCATGACGTAGGCGATGCCTGCTGTGCCGCCTGTGTCCGCGGCTTGAAATCCCAGCGAAACCAGATCGGCAGCCACCTGGTTTCGCAGGGCATGGATCTGGTCAAGGTAACCATCCGAGATGCCACGAAGCCTGCCCAGTGCCGTTTGGAAGCTGACGCTGGATTCGTCATAGGTCACCTCCTGCGCTGCCGCGAGTTCCAGCCTTGCCGGAATCCGGCTTCCCGCGAAGTCGGCATTGATGCCCGCAATCGTCAGATCGATGATGCTTCGGATCTGTGTGACACCATAGGACTGACCGACGGCAACGGTATAGAGGAACAACAGGCGAATGGCTGGCCCTTGGCTCAAATCAGACGCAGCAAGCTGTGTTTCGGCCTTGCCGTCACCGACCGATGATTGCCCGGTGACGGCGGTCAACACTGCTGCCGCCGTTGAGTCATCCCACACGGGGGCAATCTGCCCTCCGCATTCACCCAGTTTCGTGTAATCCACCTTCCAGAGCTGACCGAGCGGGCCGTCCACGCTTTCGAGGGACCGAAGCTGATATTCGCCCAACTGCGGATCGAGGAACTGCGCCGCAATGGAATCCTCGTTTACGGCGATGATCGCCCGGCTGTTTTCCCTGCCCTCAAGATCACCAACCGTCACAAAACGCCTCGGGCCAAGGCTTTCGGTTGCGTTCACGCGCATGATTGCCGTCGAGCCATCGGGCATCGGAAAAAGGATCCGTCCGGTCCCCGCCTGCAGCCAGACCGGCGAATCCTTGCCGAGCAACAGCACGCGATTCAAAGTCAGGTAGTGGATCCGATCCGTCGCGGGATCCAGCTTTCGTTCAATGACACCTGCGTCGCTCGGCGCCGCGCGAAATTCGAACAAGGCCGATTTCGGACGGGAATTTACTTCTGCCGGTGACGGGTCCGGAAGGGGACTGCCTCCGGCATTCGCAAAACCGGCCGTCTCTCGATCCCAGTGCTTGGGAGCATCGGTGCGATGCTGAGCAGGTGAAACCATATCCCGCGCGCGAATGGCTTGAACATCAATTCTGCGAAGAATGACGGCAAGCCCCGCAATTGCCCCTCCAAGGAAAAAAACTGCCAGCGCGCGAAGAATAAATTGGCGGCTTTTCACTCTCAGGAATCAATTATTGCTCCGGGATTGGCGCAAGAGATGAGTCAGCGCGGGAGCACACGCCACCGAAGGAGTCATGCCGGTGCACAAAAATACTTCGAGGAGCGACGGGAAAAACTTCATCCAAGACGTGATGACAATCATCGGTACCGTTTCCACCAGTATGAGCACCGTCGGGATGAGAATGTTTCCCGTATTGTCAGCCGTATGCGCATCGAAATGGACAATCCACTGTATTGTGTGGTGTTGGACGAAGACCACGCGGCAAGAATGGTTTCGCCACGCGCATGAACGGATGCCCGAAGGCACCTTGGAGAAGTCCCACTGATACCAATGCCTGCGGCGTGGGCCCGTGCCTGCGGCGAACGCCGCGTGCTTTCTTCCCACGACGGAAGGAGGATCCCAATGCCGACGTCATCCTCGTCCGCGAAGTGTTCAAATGAGGGTACCTGCAGCAGCTTCTTCCTATCATCCAGTGTCCGCTCGCGAACAGCAGGTGAAATCAGGAGCCTTGCGACGCGTGAACGAATGAGGAACGACTTGCGTTTCCTAAGAGAACATGAGGAAGACGGGAGCGTGAGTCTTCTTTGACGGGGATCATTGCACACGCCTCACCCGAAAGCTTGGCGGCGCAAGCCGCGCAGGGTCGTGAGATCGCCCCAGTCAGTGATGGCCGGCAGAGGTCGCGGCGAGCAGGTGGACCTGCGTCGCAAAGTCTTTCGATACCCCGCCATCTGCGCGCCAACAAACGCTTTGCTGCCAAGCACGGCGCCGTCGGAAAAGTACCGGATACGGCAACGCAAGACCGTCGAGAGGGGTAACTTTCCTCCTTCGTCGATCACGCGCCTGAACTCCTCCAGGGCGATACCAGCAGCCGTTTCGTCCCCCTCGGCACCCGTGCCAAAAAGTACCTGACGGTAGGCACTTTGCGCGTCGTTCCAAGCCTGTGAGCCGAAGAGGTACAGAAGCCCGTTTCGGGCAGAAATCCGCCCGGCGACTGCCTCGCTGTAGCCGCAGAAACGATACTCCTTCGGGTCTCGTGCAAGCCCCGCGCGCACACAGTTCAGATCGATGTATGCGGCCATGGTTTCGATCACCCGTCCGCCCGGCTCAACCAGCACGCTCTTGAATCGCTCCGCCCACAGTGTGCCGAAGCGCTTATGGGTCTTGTTGAACCAGATGGCGAAGCGCTGCTTCAGCAATTTCATGAACTGGGAAACATCGCTCATCAGCGCCTCCTGGCCCTTCCGCCATGCCAATGCTTCCGGTCCATTCGTTTCCAGCTGCGCCTGAATCACCTCTAGCCGGGTAGTTTGGAACCTGGTCGGCTTCGGGTAGAGCACGCTGTAGCGGCGGAGCAATTCCGCATCGGGCACAGGCTGCTTCTGTGGCACGCGGACGAGGACATGGAAGTGATTCGACAGGATCGTGTAGGTGATGACCTGCACCCCACAATAGTCGGATATCTGCCATAACTGCTTACGAAGCACCTCTTTGCCTACATCATCGATGATCCTCTCCCCGTTCACCGTCCGTGTCATGCAATGGTAAACCGCCTCTTCCCGTTCAATCTTGATTCGCGCCCGTCTCATCCTCCCCCGAGCCAAGCAGATTGGGCACTCCGGTCAATCATTTTTAACCTGTCCCTTATTATCGGGCAACAAAATCGGGCCACCTTTGTTCGCGTCATTGAAGACAAGGTTGACTTCTTACCTGCCCGTATTGAGCCGATAGTTCAGATCCCGATCCGCTTGGACTTGGCCGCGATCGAAACTCCTCACCTCCCGCACCCCGCCCCCCATGCATCGTAAGCAAACATCCTTGATCACTTCCTGCAATCGGTAGTATTGCGCGGGAAGGTTTCGGGATCATTCCGCCCTCACCACACCATGTATCGGAACAAGCGAGTCGCCGTCGTCATGCCCGCCTACAACGCTGAGCGGACGCTCCGCGCCACCTATGATGAGGTGGTTGATCAGGGAATTGTGGACGACATCATTCTGGTTGATGACCGAAGCCGTGATGGAACGGTCGCCCTGGCACGATCGCTTCCCGGTGTAACCGTCCATGTCCACGACAGGAACCTTGGCTACGGAGGAAACCAGAAAAGCTGTTACCGGATCGCCCTGGAGAAAGGCGCCCATATCGTCATCATGGTGCACCCCGACTATCAATATACACCAAAACTGATTCCGGCGATGGCCAGCATGATAGCCAATGGGCTCCACGATTTTGTTGTCGGTTCACGCATTCTGGGCGGATTTGCACTCCAAGGCGGCATGCCCTGGTGGAAATATATCGCGAACCGCTTCCTCACTGCCGCACAGAATCTGCTCATGGGAGCAAAGCTGTCGGAATACCATACTGGCTACCGTGCCTATTCGCGCGAGCTCCTGTTGAAGATGAAACTCGATATCCTCTCCAACGACTTTATATTCGACAACCAATTCATCGCCCAAGCCCTCTGGAACGGGAGCATGATCGGCGAGGTCAGCTGTCCCACAAAATACTTTCCGGAAGCCTCGTCCATCAACTTTCACCGCAGCCTGGTCTACGGGATCGGCTGTATGAAAATCAGTCTCCAGTTTTTCCTCGCCCGTCGCCTGGGTTTTGCCCGGCCGGATTTTCTTGCCGCGGATCCGCCCTGATTTCTCGCGGCGCCGCCTTCTCGATCAGCTCTTTGATTTCAACCTGCCTGATGGGCACCTTGCGCATGAGCACGGACTTGGCAAACCGATCCGAGGTTCTCCAGTCACTTCCAGTTCCGCCAAGCTTCAACGCGCCCTGAAGAACCTCCTCCGCCTCGGCATCACGCCCAAGATGCAGCAATGTCAGGCCGAGCATGTATTGAAACCTCAGGTTTCCCGGATCGATCTGTACCGCTCGCCTGAACCAATATTCAGCCTTATCATACTTCTCATACCTCGCATATAGCGTGGCGATATTGGCAACTGAGAGCGGCCGATCCGGCCACTTCTCGGCTGCCAGCCGGGCGAAGGGTTCGGCAGTCTTCAAGTAATTGAGATTTATAAGGGTGGCTGTAAGACTGACTGTCATGGTATAGGAGTGTCCTCCAACTTTGATGGCATTCCGATAGGCAGTCTCCCCGTCCTGCCAAAGCATGGTATAGGCATATGCCTTGATGCCCATGATCCCGGCAAAGCCCGCTATCGCCAGACTGCATATTCCTGTCCTGATGACTTTCCTGCCTGCCAACCAGTCCACAAACCCGCCCAATGCGATCAGGAGGCCGATCATTGGCACATACATGTACCGGTCCGCATGGCTCTGGCTCCCCACCTGCACCAGACCAATCACTGGCAGGAGCGAAACGAGAAACCAGCCCAAACCAAAGGTCGCCATCGGCAGTCGCCTGCTCCCCCAGACAACCACAGCGATCGCGCCCGCAATAAAGAAACAGGCAATGGTGATCAGGCTCCAATCCGCCGAGTCGCGCAGGGGATAGAAGAATGCCAGATTATCCGGCCAGACAAAGGTCCTCAAATATATTCCAAGGGCCTGGGTGGCATTGCTGACCCGGTCCGAAAACGAAAGCGTGTCGAGGGAAGCTACTGCGCCCGCACTGCGTTGTGCAACAAAGGTCGCAACGCACATCGCCCCGGCCGCGATCGCCAGCGGCAATACCCGCTTCATTGTACCGACGAGCCAAACCTTTGCGCGCAAATAGCTGCGGAAGACTGCGCCATCCGAATCCCTGAAGGCCACGACACCCTCAAATATCACGACGACGGCGGGCAGCGTGACACCCATTGCCTTCGACATCAAACTCGAGACGTAGGCCGCTATCAATAACACCAAGGTTAGCTTCCGGCCTTCCCGCCGCCAATCGAGATAGGCAATCATCGTCGCCAGTAGCAGAAACGTGCTCAATTGGTTCTTTCGCTGGGAAAGCCATGCGACAGATTCGACATTCAGCGGGTGGCACGCAAAAACCGCCGCAAGAGCGAATCCAAGCAGCCTGCCAAAGCCAATGCGCCTCAAAAGCGTATATACCAGCATGCTGTTTCCGGCATGCCAGAACATGTTCTCAATCATGTGGCCGCCCCAATGCTCACCGAACATCTCTTGATCGGCCATGTGGCTCAGCCACGTAAACGGATGCCAGTTGGCAGAATCAAAATTGGTGAAAGCCCAAACCAGGCTGTCCCACTTCAAGCCCGCCAGGACCCAGGCGTTGTCCGTGAGATAGAGAGCATCATCAAATGCAATGGGACGGTGCCCCCCAATCTGCGAGTAGATCAAGACCACGGCCAGCCCCAAGACCCCGCAGGCCGTCGCATCCCGCATCGCGGGGCTTACATGCAGTGCATTCCGGGATGTTTTGCCAGACATGGACCTACGAGATCAAGTCGCCACAGCCATCAGCCAGTGATCGGAATCGGTTGAATTGGGAAGAAATTTGAGCTCCGCAACGCATTTTCGTACATGAAATCCGTGCCGAGGATCGTACGGCACAGATCCGTGCATTGTGGAGCAAAATCACCCCGTCGAAGCCCCGGCACTGTACATGCAAGGCGCATTGATACGGAGCCATGGCAAATAATTCTGCGTCCTTGGGTTCGGACTCCACAAGGTGCGAATCGCCCATGCGCAAATCCACAGTCAATCCACACCCGCTCATTGTGACGCCATCAACAGATGCAAAAAAACCGCGCGCCGATTTCCAGCGCGCGGTTGAGAGGGGAAGCAGACGCTTAGATCTTCTTGCCTTCGGAGTTGAAGCTTTGCACGGCGGCCGCCTTGTATTGGGCGTTCGTCATCGTGAAGTCCGTATCAAGAACAATGTTGGCCGAAACATTCGTGCCCTTGGAGATCTGCTTGACATAGACCGACAGAGGTGAGCTGCCAACGATGCCGGTAGCGGTGGTAACCGCGAACGGTATCGTCGTCACACCGGCATTCTCCAGGAAATACTGCTGAGCGGCAGAAGCGATCTGGCGCGCATCGTTCTCCATGGCCTTGCCAATGGAGTTCTCACGAACCTTCTGGAAGGCGGGGATCGCCATCGCGGCCAGGAGGCCGATGATGACGACAACAATCATGATTTCGACAAGGGTAAAACCCTTGGTAGAGCGAGTATTGGTTTTCATATGCACTAATAATAATCGGATGATATTGGGCTCGGATTGAGCGTGATTTGAGTCCACCGCTTTATCGTCACGGGGCAAGTTTGATTGCAGTCAATAAGGTGTAAACAATTGCGTAAATATATATCCCTATATCAATTGGGAGATTCACCTCATCAATCCCTGATTCCTACGGCACAAAATCGCGGCGCTTGAGTCGAAATTCGTGCTGGCCTCTTGCTCATCTTATCATGTCTTTCAGCCTCTTTCCGTGAGTTTTCCGTCTGACCCATTTTCCCGTCCAAGGTTCAACTTCCTGGCCTCTCTTGCGCTGATTTCGCTGACTTTCCTTACCAGCGGCGCTCCCGCCGCTGAACTGCATCTGAGAAATGGTGACCGCATTACCGGCGAACTTGTGCAGCGCACTGACGGCAAGATCTACTTCCGGTCAAACTTGGCGGGCGAACTCGTGGTCCTGGAGTCCGACGGAGTCGTGATCGATACCGTCGACACACCCGTGGAAACCCTCGCCGGGCTCCCGCCCGTACAAAAGGAGAAGCAGCCGCTGGTTGCAGCCGCATCGAATTCCACCGGAGCCAGGCCTGCCTCCAATCAATCCTCAGGCGCAGGCTCGGCCCAGAAGGGCGCGGCCGTCACGGGCAACTCTCCGCCCCCCGCCGCTTCACAATCGGGCGCATCGCCCAAGCCCAGTCGATGGAGGGGAAAGATCGAATTCGGCTTCTACCAGCAGTCCGGCCGTCTCGACAGCTTGAACACTTCGCTCCGGGTTGACGCGGAAAGGGAGAGGGACCGCAACCATTTCAAGGCGAATGGACGAATCCTTTATGGCAAACAGACGGACAGGGTGGTTACGGATCGTGCCGATGCCAGCTTTCGGTGGAGGCATCAGCTGTCGCAGCTGGTCTTTACCCAGTCCGTAACGAGTTTCCTCTCAGATGACGTCAAGAAGATCGATCAGAACTACGAGCAGAACGTCGGTGTCGGGTATGCCCTTTTAAAGCGCGACCGCCACGTCATCAACGTCGGTGGTGGTGTCACCGGCCAATTCCGCGAGGCGCTCAATATCGGGACCGAATTTGCCGCCCTTGCCGAAATCTTCGAGGATTACACCTACCGCATGAACGGGCGGCTGACTTTTCTCCAGGACTTCCTCGCACAGTACTCACCCACTTCCCAGAACAAGTATACGATCCGGAACAACACCATTGTTCCCATCGCAGGCGACGTCCAGAATTACCGGGTTCGTTTCAACACCACGTTGCAGGGGAAACTCACCGACCGGATTTCGATGAACCTCCGGTACGAATACGAATTCGACAACACGATCGTCGAAGGGGTCGGCAAGTCGGATCAGCGCATCAGCAGCACCCTGGGATACGCGTTTTGAGACTGAAGTCGGAGGTCGGAGAGCACGGGGTGTAAAACAAGAACTGGAGGGGCGCGCGTCATCGTACCCGGTGCCCGGTATTGGAATGGAAGATGGCGGAGTTTCCAGATCCCGATTTTGGCATCAGCAAACTGGAAAGATCTTGGGAAAGGATCTCGATCCGCGGTGTTTGTAGCCGGCCGATCTTTCGAACCGGGCACGACGAAGCGTGCCCCTCCCGATGATTGGGATCGAACGGCGCTGACTGCCCCAGATTAAGCGCTATCTTGAGCGCCTCGTTTTTCTCGGGGCGGACTTTTTCGGCGCGGCCTTCTTCTTTGCCTTCGGCACTCGTGCCGTCTTTGCCCGCTTGCTTGCGGCCAGGCGTCTGGCGGGTTTCACAGGCAGCGTTTTCTTTTTTGGTTTTGCCTTCGCCTTTGCCTTTGCCTTCGCGAAATCCCCCATCGCAGCATCCGGATTCAGCACCTGGGCGACGGACAGTTCATCCGCATCCTTCCAGAGATTCTCGAGGCGATACTCATCCCTCTTCTCCTGGGTGAACAAATGGATCATCACCTGATAGGCATCCACGACGGTCCATCCACTTCCCGGCTCGCCTGTATCCATTCCTGCAATACGAGCATGCCGGGCATCGAGAACCTTCTCCAGTTCCACACGAAGCGCCCTCAGGTGAGGCTCCGAGGTGCCCGTCGCCAGCACCAGGAAATCGGTGATCGACGACTGCTCTGAAACGCGGAGCACCCGCAGATCAATCGCCTTCTTGTCATCAAGGATGCGTACAATATCCCGGACCAGATCGAGTTCAGTGGAGGAATCGGAAGGCATGTTTAGCGATAGAGCTGCTTCTGACGAATGTGCACAATCGCCTTGTGGGGAATAAAATAATCGAGCGAAAGTCCACTTCGTGCACGTTGACGCAATTCGGTTGAGCTGATTTCCACCAGGTGTCCGTCACATCGAAGCAGCCGAAGGCCTGGAATTGCGGGCGCCGCCTTTGCCGGATGGCCGGGCCGTTCGAGAAAAATGAATTTGATCAGGGTCGCCAGGATATCGATGTCCTTCCACAAATGCATCTTGGGCAATTGGTCACCTCCGATGATCCAGTAGAGGTCGTGACTCGGAAACTGCTCCCGAAAGTATCGGACGGAGTCGATGGTATAACTCGTACCGCCCTTCCGCAATTCATAGTCCGATATCTCGAAGCGACTGTCCCACTCGACTGCCGCCTGAAGCATGGCAAGCCGGTCGGCCGCCGAAGATTGGGTCTCCTGGGGCTTGAGAGGTGCCTGTGCAGCGGGAACGAGGAACAGTCTGTCCATGTTGTGCTGCTCATAAACGTCCTGTGCTGCAATCAGATGGCCGAAATGCACGGGATCGAAGCTCCCGCCTAGGAATCCAATTTTCACGTTAGTCCAACCCTGCCTGAGCCGTGTGATCCGGGCAAGGCCGTGTTTTCAGGCACTTACGGAAGCCATCCCGCCGCCATCTCAGGCATTGACGGAAAATTGCCCCAACCGTTCTCTATGGGCATGAGTGAAATTCCGGCTGCGTCGCCCTCGGTGAAATACAAACGCATTGTGCTCAAGCTCTCGGGGGAGGTCCTTCGCGGCAAGTCGGTCGACCCGATCGATGCCGGCGTTCTCGAACGAATCTGCGAGCAGATCAAGGACATCCACCTGCTCGGCGTAGAAATCTGCCTCGTCATCGGCGGCGGAAACATTTTTCGCGGACTCACCGGCGAAAAACGCGGTGTGGATCGCACGACCGGCGACTACATGGGCATGCTGGCCACCGTCATCAATTCCCTCGCCCTCATGGATTGCCTGGAAAAAATGGGGGTGACCACCCGGGTGCAGAGCGCGATTCCCATGAACCAGGTGGCCGAGCCCTTCATCCTGCGCCGCGCCATCCGCCATCTGGAGAAGGGACGTGTGGTGATTTTTGCCGCCGGCACGGGCAATCCCTATTTCTCCACAGACACGACCGCCGCCTTGCGCGCCTCGGAGATGCATGCGGAGATCATCATGAAGGCCACGAAAGTCGACGGCATCTACGACAAGGATCCGAAAAAGCATGCCAACGCCGTGAAGTACGACGAGATCTCCTTCGTCGACGCACTCCGGCAACGTCTCAATGTGATGGATTCAACCGCCTTCTCGCTCTGCCTGGACAACAATGTCCCCATCCTCGTGTTCGACCTGAACGAGGCTCACGCCATCCGCAAGGCCGTCCTTGGCGAGAAGATCGGCACGTTGGTGCGCAGTTGAACCCACATCGCCCGGTTGCCGTCGACTCCATTTTAGCCACACTCCTCTTCCATCACCATGTCGAATCCCATTCTTTCAGAAACACAGGGCAGGATGAAAAAGGCCCTCGAGCACACCCTGCACGAATTCAGCACCATTCACACCGGCAAGGCCAGCCCCGGCATGGTCGAATCCGTCACCGTGGAAGCCTACGGATCATCGATGCGACTCAAGGAATGCGCGGCCATCAGCACGCCGGATCCCCGCACCATTGTGATCCAACCTTGGGACAAGGGTCTGGCCCAGGCCATCATCAAGGGCATCCAGACGGCCAATCTCGGTTTCAATCCCAACATGGATGGCGGCATCGTTCGCATCCCGCTCCCTGAGATGAGCCGCGAGCGCCGGCAGGAGTTCGTCAAGGTCGCCAACCGCCTCGCCGAAGAGGGACGGGTCCAGGTCCGCAACCTCCGCCGCGATGCCATTGAATCCGCGAAAAAGGCCAAACTCCCCGAGGATGAAAGCAAACGCCTCGAAAAGGACATCCAGACCGCCACCGACAAGGCCATCGCCGACATCAATCAGCACCTCGCCCACAAGGAGAAAGAGCTGACCACTATCTGATCCCGCGGCCGCGCCCCGTTCACTCGCGGGGTTTTATTGCCTGGAGAATCCATGACCCTACCCAACGCCGGCCATGCACGCAGGATCGTCGTCAAACTGGGCACCGGTGTCCTGACATCGGGCATCGGCCAGCTCGACACCGAACGCATCGGCTCAATCGCCCGCGGCATCGCCGGCCTCCGGCAGCGGGGTATGGAGGTGATTGTCGTCTCCTCCGGTGCGGTGGGACTCGGCATGGGCGCACTCGGGCTCCAGAAGAAGCCCCGCGACGTTTCCAAAAAACAGGCCTGCGCCGCGATCGGCCAGTCGAGGCTGATGCAGACTTGGCAGAATGCATTTTCGCCGCTCAATCTCACGGTGGCCCAGGTGCTCCTCACCCACGAGGACTTGCGCAGTCGCACCCGTTATCTGGGCGTAAAGGAATGCCTTCATCAGCTGATCGCCTACGGCACGATTCCCATCATCAACGAGAACGACACCGTGAGTGCCGCCGAAATCAAGTTCGGCGACAATGACACCCTGTCGGCAATGGTCGCCTCGCTGACGGAATCCAATCATCTCGCGATCCTCTCGACCGCTCCCGGCCTGATCGACATGAAAGGCAGCGGACGGATCATCCCGGTGGTTGAACGCATCACCCCTGAAATCGAAGCCATGGCCGGCGGCACCACGAGCGAAACCGCAACCGGTGGAATGACCAGCAAGATCTCCGCCGCGCGGCTCGCCACCCAGGCAGGATGTGGTGTCTTCATCGCCAGCGGGGCCGAACCGGACATCCTCAACAAACTCCTCTCGGGAAGCGGACCCGGCACGTTCTTCGTTCCGAGCGGTCTCCCGCTCGAGGCGAAGAAGCGCTGGCTCGCCTATTTCCAGCGCCCTTCCGGAACCCTTCTTGTCAACACCTGCGCCGTGCCGGTGCTTCGCGATCAGGGCCGGAGCCTGCTTGCCGTCGGCGTGACCGGTGCCACGGGCCAGTTCGAACCGGGCGACATCGTCAACATCGCCGCGCCTGACGGAACTGTTTTTGCCAGGGGAAAGACGTCCTTTGGAAGCAGCGACATTTCCAAGCTCGCGGAAAAGCACGGCGAGGAAATGCGCGCGCTTTTTCCGAACCGCAAACGCCACGAGGTCGTCCACCGCAACGATCTCGTGCTCCTGTAGACGGGCACTCCCCAAGCGGTCCATGCACAGCGACAGTCACCATCCGTCCGCCTTCCGCGAAGACTTTCCGTCCATCGACTTCAGGGGGCTTCTCAACGACGAGCAATTTGCGGCAGTCACCGCCGAGCCCGGCCCCATGCTGGTGCTCGCCGGGGCCGGTTCAGGAAAGACACGTACGCTGACCTACCGCGTCGCCTACCTGCTGTCCAAGGGCGTCCGTCCCGGCGAGATCCTCCTTCTCACGTTCACGAACAAGGCCGCCAAGGAGATGCTGCATCGTGTCCAGGACCTGACCGGCTGCGAACCGCGCCAGTTCTGGGGAGGCACCTTCCATTCCCTTGGCCATCGTGCGCTGCGCATGTTCGGGGAGGCGATCAATCTGCCGAAATCGTTCACCATCCTCGACGCCGACGAGTCCGAGGCCATGCTCAAGCAGGCTGTCGAGTCGCAGGACAGGCTGTTCTTCAAGGACAAGACCAATCCCCGTCCGGGCCCTCTCTTCAGCGTGCTTTCCCTCGCGCGCAACACACAGCAGTCGCTGGCGGACACCGTGGACGGGCAGTTTCCCCAGTACAGGGAGATCGCGACGGGCTTTCCGGCATTCGCGAGTGCGTACGCACGGCGAAAACGCGATCAGAACGTGTGCGACTACGACGACCTGCTCGAACTCTGGCTGGATCTGCTCGTCAAGGACACTTCCGTCGCCGAGTACTTTGCCCACCGGTTCAGGCACGTCCTGGTGGACGAATACCAGGACACCAACATCCTGCAGTCGCAGATCGTCGATCGCATCGCGTCACACCATCGCCTGATGGCCGTGGGCGACGACGCGCAGTGCATCTATTCGTGGCGCGGTGCGAACTTCGAGAACATCATGACGTTTCCCGACCGTCATCCTGGAACGGTGATTCACAGGATCGAGACCAATTACCGCTCCACCCCTGAGATCCTGAACCTCGCCAACGGTGTCCTTCTCGCGCAGCCAAAGGGGCGACACTTTGACAAGGAACTCAAGGCTGCGCGGAAACACTCACAGAAGCCATATCTGGTCCAGACTATGGACGATCGCGAGCAGGCCGATTTCATCGTCAAACGCCTGCGCTCCCTGACGGAGGACGAGGGCGTCGCCCTGCACGACGTCGCCATCCTCTACCGTTCGCACTTTATCGCCCTGGACATCCAGCTCGCCCTTTCCCGCGCAGGCATCCCCTATCAGATCACAAGCGGCGTGAAGTTCTTCGAGCGGCAGCATATCCGCGACCTCGTGGCACTCATCCAGTTTGTCTTCAATCCGCGCAATGAATCCGCCTGGTCCCGCATCGCCGTCCTCCTTCCCAAGATCGGCGAAAAGGGTGCCCAGAAGATCTACGCCGCCGCGCTGGAGCATGCAAAACTTCTCAACCAGGATTTCCTCGATGCCCTCGCAACCGACGACGTGAAGAGCAAGGTCGCAAAGGACGCACGGGCGGATTGGGATCAGTTCTGCACCTCCCTCCGGCAGGTGGATGAAGCCATGGAAACCTCGCGTCCGGCAGTCGCGATCGAGAGGGCCGTGGATGGCTGGTACGGCGATCACCTCAAGGGTGCGTATGGCGACTACCTGGACCGCCTCGACGAATTGAAGGCACTTGTCGGATTTGCCCAGCGTTACGATGAAATGGATGAACTTCTCGCCCAGATCGTGCTCCTGAACGGAGAGGCGAGCGACCGCCATGCCGATCCCGATGCAGATGCCGTGCGGCTGACAACGGTGCACCAGGCCAAGGGACTCGAGTACGCCGTGGTTTTTGTCATCGGCCTGGCTGACGGACTCTTCCCGGGACGCCGAAGCATCGAAGCAGGGGATGTCGAGGAAGAACGCCGGCTGTTCTATGTGGCCGTCACCCGTGCACGCGACGAACTCTACCTCTGTTTCCCCAAGGTGAATCCGCGCGGCGGACCAAACGGCATGATAAACGTTCCCAGCCGTTTCCTGCAGGAACTCTCGAGCGATCTATATGAACCGCTCCGACTCAAACATCACCGGGGCTGGTGATTCGCCGCAAGCCCGGCGGCATGGTCCTCCGCCGCCTTCAGCACGCGGAGCGCATTTCCGCTCCAGAATTTTCCGATGTCGGATTCCGTGTAGCCCGCTGCAAGGAGCCTCTCCGTGATCTTCGGCAGGCCGGTAACATCCATCAGCCCGTCCACGCCCCCGCCACCATCATAGTCGCCGCTGAACCCGACATGATCGGGACCCGCCACCTTCAAGGCATGAAGCACGTGGGCCATGTATTGGTCAAAGCTGGCCCGTGCCATGGGAAACCGGCGCTCCAAGTCGGCACGCGCGGCGAGGTAGGACGTGAGCCGTTCGGGCGTATTGATTCCTGAACGTCCGCCAAAACTCGTGATCAATGCGCCAATGGCGCGATTGCGCTCGGGATCGGTGCCGACCTGGGCCACGTAGGCGCTGAAGGCGTTCACCTGGATGACACCCCCCTTTGCGGCAAGTGCACGAAGCAGGTCGTCATCGATGTTCCGCGGGTGCGAATAGACCGCCTTGCATCCTGAGTGGGACAGCAGAACCGGCGTCTCCGACAGTTTGAGCAGATCGCGCAGCACCTGGTCCGAGGCATGAGACGCATCCAAAACGATGCCGAGTCGATTGCATTCCTTGACAAGCTGACGCCCGAGTTCGCTCAGTCCCCCATGCTCAGGACCGTCCACATCCGTGGCCGAGTCCGCCATCTCGTTGTTCCTAAGATGGACAGGGCCCAGCAGACGGACTCCCAGGTTGTAGAAGGTCCTGACGAGGGTGAGGTCCCTTCCGATGGGATAGGCATTCTCCATCGAGATGAACACGAATTGTTTTCCTGTCGCTGCGATGCGTGCGGCGTCCTCGCTGCGCAGGGCGATCTCGAAGTGCTCATGGTTCCGCGCCACCATCTCCCGGATCTTGACTGCGATGCCAAGGGCGTTGTCGCGCGCAGTCGCATGCCCTTCCGGTGTCCGCGCCCCCTGCCCCACATAGATCGCCCAGAACCCGCCGTCGACGCCGCCCTCGAGCAGGCGCGGGTAGTCGACCTGGCTGAAATCCTTCTCCCACGTGTGCCGCTGCATGACATCCCATCCCGGCCGCGCCAGATTCACGGCGGAGTCGAAATGCGTATCCAGTACCAGCGCACGTCGGTGCACGTCGGCTGCGGTACCGGCCACAGCGGGCTGGAGAAGCACGCGAGCCGATACGAATACCATCAGCACAGCGGGCGCCACCCGGCCAGACAGCATTCGTGACAAACTGATCCAGGAATCCCTACGAGGTATCGATCCAGAGGTCATCGGTTCCTACCATCGCCTTGCGGCGCCAAAGGGCAAGACCTCACTCGCTCATGTCATCGTCGTCCACCCGTGCATCCTGCACGCCTCAAAACGACCTCCGCACAATCAGGACGGTTCACTGGCGTTCGATTCCGAAAATCGCTCCGTCCTGTGAATGCTCGAGTGCGACGGTGAATCCCTTCTCCGCGAGTTCACGTCCGGTCATTGTATGCAGAAGTCGACCTTCCGGCGCGAGTATGACCGAGTAACGGTCGCCGGCCGCAAGCCCCGGAACAAACACGCGCCGCGAAGTCTCGAGCGCCTTCTCACGAAACACTCCGACAAGTCCGCCCTCCTTCGTATCCGTATTGATGCGCGAGAACCCATCCCATGCCCCGGCGGTTGGCTCGCCGAATCCAGGCAGATCGCTCCTGTACATCGCATAGTCGTATTTCGCCTGCATACGCTTGAGCCAGTCCGCCCATTGCCGAATCCGTTTCGTGCGCTCAGCCGGCACCTGTCGCAGGTCACCGAGGAAAATTGGAAACGTGCCGACGAGTGACTTGAACGACTGCTCCCAATTCGGATCATCCAGGCGCTGGTTTCCAATCAAGAGTGCCGTTGCCGGCATCGCAGGGGAGCGCCACCAGGCCATCTGACGCATCCGCCAACTGTCGAGCGTGGCCGGATTGTCAAAATTGCTCAGCCAGTCACCCTCCGCATGCGCGCATAGCGCGTAATCCACCAGGTTCAGCTTGCCAATCGCTTCGTACGTGCAGTCGATGAAGAGCTGGGGAGCGGCGGCGTGCAGTTCGTCGAACATGCGCCACAGGGCGGAATAGATCGCTCCGTGGGATTCTGCGTGGTCACGATGTCCGGGATGGTTGGTGGCGTGACACCCAGAAATCCAAGGGTCGTTGACATAGGCACTGGCAACCACGGCGAGATCAAGTTTGACATACTCCAGGCCGTTGTCGCGAACCAGGCCCAGGAGAATTTGCTTGAAATACTCCGTCCAGCCGGTCCCCAGGCAGGCCGTGACCCTTGTCGTGGACGTGGTATTGTGAAGGTAGACCGGCCGTTGATCGGCCCCGATGGCAAACCAATCCGGATGTTCGGCATACACCGCCGAGTCGGTGGAAACTGCTCCGAGGCTCAGCCAGAGTCCGGGCTTCATGCCCAGGCCCTTGATGTAGTCGAACACGGGTTTCAGACCGCGTGGGAAACGTTTCCTGTCCACGAGCCAGTCGCCTATCGGACGCGGACCCGGCTTGTTTGTGCGATTGGCCTGCCAGCCATCATCGATCACGAATTCCTCAAAGCCCATCTCAGACGCCTGCTTTGCCAGGTCCATGATCAGGCGTTCATCGATTTCCACCATGAACGGCTGCCAGGTATTGTAGACGAACGTCGGCTTGCGCGTGAGCTCCGCCAGGCGAAGCCCGAGGTGACGTCGCACGAAATCGTTGACCGGTCCATTGATCACCTCGGTTGGAAACGCATTGGCGTAGGGAACGATGAAGGTGCGCTCACTCGCCCAGCTTTCCCCCGTCCTCAGCCAGCGACGGAAGGCATAGGGTTCGTCGGCGCGACGCACTCCGACCGCAAGTTCATTCCTGGAACCAAGAAACGCAGAGACGCGTTTGAGGACACCGGATGCCTCATTGCCGACTGCCAGCCCCCAGGTCGCCGCCTGCGGGTCGAATTTTTTTGTCGAGTAAAGAAGCATTGTCAGCGAATCGTGCCAGTCACCAAGGTAGGGGCCGACATGGGCGCGCCGACCGTAGTCCGCATAAACCTGGCAGTGAACGTCGTCGTCGACCAATTGCAGGCATTCGACATCGAGATTCTCCACCGCGACATCAGCCGCGCCGTTGTTCTCGATGATGAGTTGTTTTCGTACCACGGGCAGCCCCGGATAGAGCAGATAGACAACCTTGACGCGCAGAGTCTCGGGCGATTCCAGCACGATGGCGGCCCCGCGCCCCCCGTGGGCGTCACTCGCGGCTTCACATCGCGGACGCAGCCAGCCCGACGCACCGCTGATCGTCTTCCCGCCGTGCAGATCAAAACGAAACTCTACGCTCTTGTCCGGATTCAGCATTGAGCTGTTGGGAAAATCCGAAAGCGTGAGCTGCGCGCCGAGGATGCCATCCGGTTTCAACGTCACCACCCGCCTCACCACGCCGTTGTCGAGAGTCAAGCGGCTGTCAGTCCACGAGGCAAATTGCGCCGTCGCGGACTCCGGAAGCTGGGGTGAGGCGGCGCGTAAAGGGGCGGTTGTCAGCCCCAAGACCGTGCATTGAACAAAGGAAAAAACGATGAGAAAGCGGGGGTAAGTCATGACGGGATGGAGGGACAGGGCAAAACAGTAGGTCCAGGACTGCGGTATCCGAAGAACGCAGTGAGCCTGGTCAGCGGCAGGAATACGGTCGGAAATTCAGGCGATAGGTCTGGAGCTGCTGACGCGCCAAGGTTGTCGACAGCATGCCTCGAGCGTCAAGGGAGACGGGCCCCAGGTCAGTCTCAATGTGAGTCGTGCGGCGAGCCGCGAAGAGTCCCTTTCCAAAGTCGAATGTGGCGGAGGAAGGAGTGTCCGCCACATTCCAGAAACGGGCAATGACACCCTCGGCGATGCCTTCCTCGGCCGGTTTGATCGCCCAGAGGAGCACCTGGGGATCGTCGATAGAAACCTGGGAGAAGGATGCTTCGCGAAGGGGTGCTTCGGGCCGGCCTTTGACACGCCCGGCAATCGGCGGATTCTGATGCTCAAGCGCGAAACGCATGGCCGCAGCCGCGTCATACCCGCGGTGAGGACGAAGCGCGAATCGCTGCAGAAAATGTGTCGCACCACCCTGATTCCGAATGCCAAGCTGGTCCCCATCCACCTGCCCGCCCGCGAGGACATTGAACTGGGCGGTCTTCGTATCAAGTGCTTCCGGAGTACTCCGACCGAGGCGCATGAATGCACAATCCCAATTCGAAAGCGTGACGCCCCTCTGGCCGGTACCATCCGTCATGTCGGCAAAATGATTCATTGTCGCATAGTCAAAGCGGGCATTCCGGTCTGCATAGTCGCCTCCTTCCGATCTTTTTCCCAGGCGGATGATCGCACCCGCCTCCTCCGTGTGCACCTGGGGTGAGACCAGATTGAAACTGAACGTCCAGTGGCGAACATCACCGAAGTTTTCTGTGATTTCGTTGACGAGATCGATGCGGTCGGAGTCACGATACAGTGTCACCCGGGTGACATGATTGCGTCCGGCGTCGCTCGCCATCCGGAGGGTGACCGAAACCGGCCCGGCATTTTCGACCACCGGGTGTTCACCCCCCGATTGATTCGCTGCGAAGTCGTTCACTTTCAGACCGTCGATGCTGGCTGCCAGATCGATTTCCGGATCACGCTTGTCGATCAGGCTCGCGATGCCGCCATCCGAATCGAGAACAAGCTTCACGCGCGAATTTTCGAGTATCCGCCCGTCAGCTGTCGCCGCAGAATCACTCGCCCCGGATCCCGGGAGGGCGACGCGCACCTCGTAGATCCGGTAACCCACCGGAGGCAGATCACGCGCAAGGATACGAAGACTCCTTCGCCCGGCGTCCTCAATGAATTGATGCTCCACCTTCCGGCCCGAAGCGAGATCGACGACCTCCACCCCCCCGCCGCCAGAGTAGGGAAGGTCTGCCGCATCTGTCCTCGTCCATCCAAGCGGATTGAACACAAAATACCGCTGAGCGTCCGCCGGGGCTGCAATCAATTCTGAAAGCGCGGTGACCGCATCACCCCGCAGCTGGTCGACATAGTCTTCAATTTCCGCGGCAAGCTGCCGCTGCCATTCGGCCCGTGCCTCGCGGGTGACGGGTCCATCGGCGGTCCAGTCGTGCTCCCAAAACAGGCCGAGATCCTGAAAGGCCTGGTCGCGCATGCTCTCACGATCAGGGAGCGATCCAGAACCCTGCAGGCCCACAACCGTTGCAAGCGCCTCGGCGCCTCGAAGCCCTTCCACCGCACGGCGCACACGGGCAGAGGTTTCTGCGAGCGACGCACTGTAGAGGTCCCATTCGTTCCCATACGTGACAGATTCGGTTGACAGACCTTCAGAATAGCGCGCGGAAAAATCGCGGAAGAAATCCTCCTCGTTCGAGACGATCACCTGCCGCTCCGTGTTGGATGCGGCCTTCGCGATCAGGTGGAAATGCTCGACATAGGGATACACCTTCGGATTCGGCGTGTAGGCCTCCCCTGTCTTTCGATCGAGGGCGTCCCAACCGAATCCGAAGGCTCCCCGCACCCGATAGGCTTCGGAAGCGCCAGGCGAACGGTACCGCGCGAGAAAGTCAGTGTCCTTGTCGAGGAACTCGATGGCCTTTACGGGATCAAACGCCTCGGCATAACCGCCGCTGCGCTTGCTGCCTCCCGGAAGCGCGAAAGAGTGCCATTTCATCAACACACGCCCGCCGTCAGGCCCGGCACACCAATAGATCTCATGCTCACGACGGGCCAGTTCGCGATTTTTCATCCGGCTGGCGCACCCGCATACCCCACGCCAGCTGTAGTCCGCACCCGCCCCGGCCCAGAGCGACGCAAGACCGAGGGGAAACGTCTGGTTCTCCATCGCAACCGCGAGCCTGAGTCGCACCCCGAACCGACGCTCGAGGCGCCCCGCGTAGTACATGCCGCGCAACACGGCCTCGGTCGGCTGGCCTCCGTAGCACGAGACGAGCGCATTGAGTGGGGCGCTGATCGTGCCATCCTTCACACGGGCCATGAGCCGTTCGAATTCCGGGGCCGTCTTCCGCCGCTCGTAGCTCCAAAGCCAATGGTTCCCATCGCAATTGAATCGATGCCGGTAGGGCGACTCGTTTTCCGCAGTCCGGGCGGCCAACGCGAGATGATGATCGAGCATTTCGACAAATACCCGCTCGTACGTTTCAGCGTCCGCCGTCCACATGAAATCCGTGTGGTCGTCCTCTGCGATATAGATGCGCACGGGCTCGGCGAATCCCGTGCAGATGAAGAGGAACGAAAATACGAGCAAGGGGGGTCTCATGTCAGATTTGGGCAACTGCAGACTGCCTCTCGGAGTCCTTTGAGGTGGCAACGTAACCCGAGTGTCCCAAGGGGCGAAGACCACCGCACCCCGATTCTAGACCATCACACGCACCGCGAACATCCCCGGAAATACGGGGAGTCCACCCGTTTTCAGCCGCACGGTCACTCCTTCACCCTCGACCTCAGGCAATGCGGGAATGACCAGGGCACGAATCCCGTGCCATGCTGTGCGCGCACCCGCCGCCACAGATCCATGCAATCGCCACCGGGGCCTACTCCTGCGCCGTGATGACCAGCGCCGCGTCGTGCCAGCCGGCAGGCTTTTGCAGCGTTGCGACACCTGCAGCCGACGACCCACCCGCCAATTTCACGCTTCTCCCGCTGAGGGGATCGAACCAATGGCCGGTCCATGGCGCCTGACCGAGTCCGCCCAGATCAAGGGCGATTTCCGCGTTGTCAGGCAGGTAGGCAACCAGGAGTTTTCCGTCCGCAAGACGCGAGGCGACCATCTGGGCGAGAGGGTTATTGCCCTGGTTTCTGATCAGCTCCGGCGCCGGCACCAGTCTCCACCATTCAAGACCCGCCATGAAATCCCGCAGGAGTGTCATCTGCGTTGCACTCGGCCAGCTGAGCGCCGTGCGCCAGTAGTCGTAGGTGCCTGGATCAGTGTTGAATCCCCATACACCACCGTGCCCTTTCGGCACTTTCGGTGCAACATCGCCCGCACCGTAGGTGTAGCCGCGCGACCCAGACAACCAGGTAGTCCAGCCGCAGCGGCGCACGTCCTGCTCGCGCCAGTTCGGACCGTCGTCGCTGCCTCGACCGTCGTACATGGCCTCGATGTTGATGACCGGTTTTGTCGGGGTCCGCTGCCAGAGTTCGAGCGTCCATTCGCGCGCGGCCGTATAGGCGCGGGCAAGGTCGCCGTTGTGATGCCCGGTCTGCAGTCCGGCAAAATCCGTGCTCGTCGCAGCATGATAGCGCCGGGACGTATCGAGATGGGTTCCGGGGTGCTGGGTGATCAGATGAGTGGCAATTTCGTGCAATCGCCGGCCGGCATCCTCGTTTTGCGCATCGATCCGTTGGTCAAAGCTGGGCGAGAGAATGACCATCAAACCCGCAAGACGTCCCGTGACATAACGTGCAAAAGCCTGCCCTGCCTGTTGCGTGGCAAATCCCGCCGGCGCCGCCCCGAGACCGGTGAGCATGACAAAAAGTCCGTGGTCGTTGGCAACGCGGATCTTCCTTTCAATGTCGTTCCAGAACGCCGGATTGGGTTCGGAATTCTCGCGGAAGGGCATCTGACCCGACACAGGGTCCAGGGTGCTGTTTCGCTTGACGGTGCCGGTGGCAACCATCTGAACCACGCTGAACTTCTGCCGAGCACGAACACCCGCATAGTGGTGCATGTCCTCCAGTGTGCCCTTCCAAAGGATGTTCCAGGCGGTGTCTCCCATCCAGAGAAACGGCGTGCCATCGGCATGCATCAGGTATCTCCGGTCGAGGCTGACCCGCAAATCGCCATGCTGGTAGAGAGGATTGTCACCCCGGTAGGGAGCGACGTCCACAACCCCGCTTTGATGGTGCAGCCCCGCATCATCCGCGACATTCGCCACGCTCCGCCATTGCCAGGTACCCGCGATCGGAAACGCGGCGCGAAACCGAAAGATCCGCCCCTCATCCCAAAAAGCGGGCACAACAAACCTCATGCCGCCCGGTCCGGAAAAATGGATGTCAACCTCGACACCCGCATACGGCCGAGTGTGGTTTTTCTGAGCGGTCAATTCACCCTCCCAAGGCTGCCAGGTCACGGCCACATTGACGGTCGACGCAAAAGCAGGCGCCGCGGCAAAGCCGACCAGACGGATCAGGGCAAGAGGGAGCAACTTGAACATGCCGCAGAACGTACAACCTGGCCCATGCCCTCCTCAAGCCTCCCTTTGCCTGTCCTTGATTCCCGGATCGCACTCACAACGTCATGCACCCCCATACGGGGAAATCCTCGAAAGCGCGCCGGGCAGGAATTCAGGCTCAAACTGACAGCCCCCTGCGCCAGATTCGCCCGCGGATCACTCGCCTCAGGTCGGTTCCATAAGAAAAAAAACCGGAGCGCGTGGCGGCCTTTGAAAGG
>JAGOJU010000134.1 GCA_017994935.1 Opitutaceae bacterium | reverse complement strand
GATCCAAGGCCTGCTGCCTGCCGAAGCGCTTGCTCAGGCCCTGGGTTTCGATGATCGGAGGCATGGATGTGAAACTCTCAATACCCGGAAAGGCTTGGTGAGGTTACAACAAAAGTGCGAAGGGTCGTAATTCGACGCGATATCGGGGCATCAGGTTTGCGGCCGGTCGAGGACCAGGTCGCTCCATTCGCCCATCATTCGGGCATCGATGCTCCAACCCGGGGCCGCTGCGGCGAAGGTCGCCCGCACCTGGTCATTTTCCGATGCCAGGATGCCGCTCAGCACGAGCTGGCCACCCGGTGCCACCGCGGAAACGAGTGCCCTCGCAAAGGTCATCAGGACATCCGCCTGGATGTTCGCCAGCAGCAGGTCTGCGCGCCTGCCAGCCAGGCCGGAAATGAGATCGGCGGTCGCAAACGCAACCCGGCCCGACAATCCGTTGAGCTCCGCATTTTCCCCGCTCACGCGCACCGCCTCGGGATCATTGTCGAAGCCCGAGACCTGGGTGAATCCCAGCTTCGAAGCGGAAAGCGCCAGGATTCCCGAGCCGCACCCCGCGTCGATCACCACCTCGGCACGTCTGCCCGACTGCGTCTCGGGCCCGCGCGTCTTCGCAAACGCCACGAGCCGCTCACAGCAAAGTCGGGTCGTCTCATGATTGCCGGTCCCGAATGCGAGTCCCGGATCGAGCCAGATCACCTCATGCCCCGGAGGAAGGACAAACGTATCGCGCTCCCAGACCGGGACCCAATGCAGGCGCCCAAACTCCCAGGCGCGGAAATGGGCCTTGTAGCTGTCGCGCCAATCCTGATCTGCAAGTTCCCGGATTTCCGCCTCTCCCAGGATCCAATCCCGCGCGAGCCCACGGTTCAAGCGGTCCAGGCTTTCGTTCAACTGGCCTTGCTCCTCGAAATATCCGGCAACCCAGGCGCGCGCCGACGGCTTGTCCTCGAGGAGCATCAACCGTGCGTCCTCCCATACGGCAATGGCTTCCTCCACCTCGCCAACGGCCTCGGACCTGATTTCCAGCTTGAGTTCGAACAACGGCATGACGCTACGCCTAAACGCGGGCACACGCCGGAGGGCGAGCAGAATGTTTCTACGCCCCGTTTTACTGCTCGATCACCGTTCGCATCACACGCGCCAGGTCGGCGATGCGATAGGGCTTGGCGACGACACCACTGAAGCCGTGCGCCCGGTGATTCGCCAGGACGGGATCGCTCGAATAGCCGCTCGATACAATCGCCTTCACACCCGCATCGATCTTGAGCAGTTCCTCCATTGCCTGCCGTCCTCCCATGCCTCCCGGCACGGTCAGGTCCATCACGACGACGCGGAACGGCTGGCCGCTCGCCATCGCTTCCGCATAGGAGCTCACCGCCGCGGCGCCATCTGAAACCGTCACCACTTCAAAGCCGAGCCGGGCAAGCAACGCCTGAGCCATCTGGCGGATGGTCTCCTCATCGTCCATGAACAGCACACGCCCCGAGAGCCGATCGGGAAGCGCGCTGCCCGTCGTCACCGCCACCGGAGCACTCGAGGCCGCAGGCAGCCAGAACTGAAAGGTCGTGCCCCTGCCCATCTCGGACTCCACCTCGATGTGACCCTGATGCTTGCGGATGATGGAATATACCGTCGCAAGCCCAAGGCCGCTGCCGTTCTTCTTCGTCGAGAAATAGGGATCGAAAATCCTGCCCAGATTCTCGGGCGGAATGCCCGTGCCTGTATCGGAGAGACTGATACAGATGAACCGCCCATCGTGTCGGTGTTCACCCTCCGACGCGCCGTTGGGACCCACCGACCCCTTGTGATTCTTCAGTCTTGCGTGGATCTTGCCGCCTTCCGGCATCGCCTGGACCGCATTGATCACCAGATTCTGGATCACCTGGCCGATCTGGCCCTTGTCGATGTCCGCGGGCCAGAGGTCCGGCGTGGCATCAACCTCGCAGCTCACCTTCGATCCATGAAGCGCGAAGGCCGCGGAGTCGCGAACGACCTCCGGCAGGCGCACCGCGCTGCGAACCGGATCGCCGCCCTTGGCAAACGTGAGGAGCTGTTGCGTGAGATCCCGCGCCCGCAGCGTGCCGCGCTCCGCCTCCGACAGCCAACGCGCGGTCTTTCCACCGGTCGTGGTATCGAGCTGCGCCAGCGTCAGATTGCCCAGCACCACGGTGAGGATGTTGTTGAAATCGTGGGCGATCCCGCCGGCAAGGATCCCCACCGATTCGAGCTTGGAGGCGCGCAGGATTTCATTTTCAAGGCGCGCGCGCTCTCCGATGTCGCGCATCACCAGAACCACTCCCATCGGTGCATCCTTGTCATCGAACATCGGCGCACACCGGCCCTCGATCAGCCGCACCGCACCCTGGCGCTCCACAAGCGTGGTGTGCTGCGGAATGTCGACCACCTTGTGCTCCGAGAGCGCATCCGCACGCGGGACTGCGACCGCCGCCTGGGAGTGCTGATGGCGCAGCATGACGACATCCTCGAGGCGCTGCCCGATCGCGCTTCCGAATTTCCAGCCCACCAGTTCCTCGGCGGCGTGATTGATGAACTGGACGATGCCATCGGTGTCGGCGGTGACGACCCCTTCCGCCATCGCCCGCAGGGTCACGCTCAGGCGCTCGCGTTCCGTGGCGAGCGCCGCCTCGGCGCGTTTCGTGCCCGTAAGGTCGACCAGCATCAGCTGCGTCCATTCGAAATCAAGCTTCCCGCCCCGCACAGGCAGCCACCAGCGATAGTAGACCAGTCGCGGCGTTCCATCGACCGCCCGAAGGGTGAACTCCCCTTCGATCTGGTTGATCCCTTTCCAGATCGCAACAAATGCGCGCTGGCGCGCGAGGTAGCCGTCCTCTGCAAAAATCCAGTCGAATCGTTCCGCTACCTCCTGCTTGGTCCTTCCCCCCACCAGTTTGACAACGGCCTCGTTCATGCCCACGGGCACGATCTGGTGGAGCGAGTTCGATAGCGCGGCCGGATTCTCCGCCATGTACCTTTCCAGATCCTCGACACCCGACGCCCTCAGGTCATTCAGCCACAAACCCACGGAACGGTAGTCGTACTCGACAATCGCCACGGGCGAATGTTCGAAGAGCACCCGGTAACGTTCCTCGCTCGCGCGAAGCGCGGACTCCGCAAGACGCCGCTCTGTGATGTCGGATACGAACCCCTGCAGGTACAGGAGCTCCCCCTGGCCATCGCGAACCGCGCGCACGTTCTCCGAAATCCATTTTGTGGATCCATCCGCACAGACAGCCTCCGACTGGAAATCCGCAACGACATCGCTCGATCCGAGCGCCTCTAGAAACTCGCGGCGGCGTCCCCTCTGGCGGTACACACCGCGTCCGTTGCCCACGGTTTCGATCATCTCCGCCGGGCTCGCATGGCCCAGCATGCGCGCAAACGCCGGATTGACCGCCCGGTAGGTACCGTCCGCCGTACACTCGTAGACGCCTTCCACCGCGCTTTCGAACAGCGTGCGGAAACGCGCCTCACTGACACGCAGGCGCTCCTCGGTGAGGTGTCTTTCCGTGACATCCTGAGCAAGCACCACGACCGCCGGTGACTGCGAAAACTCGTACCGGTGCAGGTTGATGCTCATGTACAGCATCGTCCCATCCTTGCGCAGATGCCGCCAGATACCGGCCAGTGTCTCGATTCTGGTTTCCGCCATCCTGCCCTCAAGTGCCTCCCTCAGGCGTTCCTGCTCGTCGGGCGGGCGGATGTCCATGATCGACATCTGGAGAAACTCCGCGCGGCTGTAGCCGTACGTCTTCTGCGCCGCCGTGTTGACCTCGAGGAAACGCAGCGTGACGAGATCGTAGAGCCACATCGGCGAAGGATTGGATTCGAACAGGAGACGATAGCGCGCCTCGCTCTCCCGCAGCGCCTGCTCCGCCTCCTTCTGCTCGGAGATGTCCGTATGCGCTCCTACAATGCGCCGCGGCCTGCCATCCTCGTCAAACAGCGCCTGCCCGCGGGACATCACCCAAAGATAACTGCCATCCTTGCACCGCACCCGAACCTCCGCGCTGTAGTAGGGAACGACATGCTCGACATGCGCCCGCATGGCCGCCAGTGCGCGCTCGCGGTCCTCGGGGTGAAGGCGCGACCAGAATTCCTCACGACTCGCCGTCAGTTCGTCCGGAGTGAAGCCGAGCATCTCCTTCCAGCGGTCCGAGAAGAACGCACGATCCGTTTCAAAGTCATACTCCCATAGCCCGACATTCAGCCCGCGCACGGCGAGCTCCCAGCGATCCTCGCTCTGTCTCAGACGCGCCTCCGCACGCCGCTGCTCGGTCAGGTCGGCAAGCGTCACCACCGTACGCGTCCAGTCGGGGTGTCCGTCGGGCGACACAATCACGGTCCACTGCATCAGGCTCTGGCGGTTCACCCCCTGCGCATCGGTCAATTCAAGATCGCAGGAAACCGACCGGCGGTTCACCCAGATGCTTTCAAAGATGCCCCGCATCGCAGCCCTCAGCCCCGGGGCGTCCGGAGCGGGAAACGCCTTCGAGAGCGCGCCGACATCCGGCACGCCCATGAATTTCAGCGCCCGCTCATTGCAACCCGTCACCCTGATCAGCCCCATGCACTCGCCCACGAGTCCCTCATTCCCATCGAAATACGCCGATAGATCCTGCACCCCTGAAGCCTTGCACCCCTGCAGTTGCTGAAGGACGCGGGTGAAGTCGAGTTCCACCGTGGCAACCGGCAGGTTCTGGAAGACTTCGCGAAATCGGTTTTCAGAGCGACGATAGGCCGCGGTGTGTTGTTCAACGAGCCGCTGGAGGCGGATGTTCCAGATGACGATCCCCCCG
>JAGOJU010000133.1 GCA_017994935.1 Opitutaceae bacterium | reverse complement strand
ATTCCGGCGGCGGCCCCGCGGGTGGCGGGCGGTGGGGCGGTGGTGAAGGTCGAGACAGCCCCCACTCGGGCGGCGGCATGGGCATGCGCGACGGTGAAGGCAGGCCTCAAAGGGGTGGTGCCGGCGGCGGGACATTTCCACGTCAGGCGCTCAGCGTCACCCTGAAAAACACCTCGACGGAATCCATCACGGTCCGCGTGCTGGAGGTCGCCTCAATTCTCGGCAACTTTGTGCCTTTCCCCGAAAAGGCGACCCTGACCGCGGGTGAGAGCGTAACCCTGGAACCCATGCGTGGATCGCTTGCCAACCTCGACGAACTCGACCTCACCGTCGCACTGTCCGCAGGCGCCGACCGGGACCGGCAGACACTCGCCCTTCGCCGAGAATAGCCCCGCGCCGGCCGTCCGGGTTTTCCGATCCCACGCAGCACCCACGCCCCAGTCCTTGCCGAATTGCCCTTCCAAGGAAAATCGTGGACATCTTTCAGCCACTTCACCTAAGGTTTTCCCATGTCTTCGTCGGCCGCCAAATCTTCTGTCACCGCAGTGAGTCTGGTTGTGGATGCCATCCTCGTCATCGGATTCTTCCTGCTGATGCTGTGGGTCGTCGAATCCCATGTCCCTTCGACGGACCCGAAGATGATCCTGCTATGGGGTGCCTTGGGCTCGGCATGCCTGACCGGTGTATTCTGGCTGGCATTGCAGATGTTTCGCGTTGTCCTGAAGGCGCAGCTCGAAGCCAGGCGGAAGTAACGGTTGACTCAGGCAATCTGGCCACCCGATTTTTCGTGGGTGCCAGACAATCCCACATCCGATACCGGCACCCCACGAACCACGGCGGCGGTTGAAGACTATCTCGAACGGATTCGAGACCTGATCCGCAGCAAGGGGTACGCTCGCGTGGTCGACATTGCTGCCGAGCTGAAAATTTCGCAGGCAAGTGTCACAACCATGATTCAGCGCCTTGATGCGGAGGGACTGGTCAAATATGAGAAATACCGGGGAATGGTTCTGACAAGCGCAGGAGAGGCGGTCGCCACGCGGATCGCCCACCGGCATGAACTGCTGACTACGTTCCTACGGCAGCTGAATTTGCCAGAGGATGTCATTGAACATGATGTCGAGGGACTCGAGCACCATGTCAGCCCGGAGACATTCTCGGCCATTGAGGCACTTTCCCGTCATCTTGCCGCGAATCCTGAAATCTCCCGGCAGTTGAAGCAACCCCGTCAGGTTCCCTGATCACACTCGGCCCGTGGGTGATCGGGACTGCAAACAGGGATCCGTCCGGGGCTCACAGCCTTTAAGCCGCCTCTTGTGTCCGTCATGATTCCCGCTCCGCTTCGCGTCGCTTGGTGATCCGCGAGCCGGCAAGGATTGCCACCTCATAGAGGGCGTACAACGGCACCGCAAACATCGCCTGGGTGAAAGGATCGGGAGTCGGAGTGACCACGGCAGCGAGGATAAAAATGGCGACCACGGCATGGCGCCTGTATTTTCGAAGCGTCGCCACCTCCAGCAGCCCCATGTAGACGGCCAGTACGATGATCAGCGGGAATTCAAACGAAGCCCCCACGCCCGCAACCAGCCAGGTCAGAAGGCTGTAGTAAGCCGCCGGGGTCCAACGAAGGGCAAAACCGAACAGCTGATTGAGCTCGATTGAGACCCGGATTGTGCTTGGGACCAGCAGCAAAAAGCTGAATGAGCAGCCCAGCACGAAGAGCACAATCGCCGAGATTCCGACCGGGGCCACCATCTTCAACTCTTTCGCCGTCAACGCCGGAGAAACAAACTGTCCGAAAAAGAACACGATGAAAGGCGATGCGATGAGCAGTCCCCCCACCGTGCACATCTGGATGACAACCGAAAACCCCTCCATGATGGAAGTGGTGCCCAGTTCGAGCTTAACATCTGGGTACTCCGCCGCAATGCGCGTCAATGGCTGGAGCAGCACGTGGTTGAATTCCTTGAGAAAAATGCCCACGAGGCACGCGCACACGACAAACGCGATCGCACTCTTGACCAGGGTCCACCGGAGTTCCTCCAAATGTTCGAAAAAACCCATGGGTTTCTCGCGCGGATCTATGGGCGCTTCGGCATCGTCGTCAGAGTCGGAGGAGGAATCGTTGGGCGGGCTCACCGTGGATGGGAACCGGCCAGCTTGAACATTTTCTTCCGGATGGCTAGCCCGTAGCACGTGAGCCCCAGGGTGCGAACGGATTGCCGAAACGAGGGTCGCGCCCCTCCCCTGCATCGTTGACACCCCGGCCCGTCGGGGTATTGGCTCAACTCTCCGCGTGCACACGCACGCGCGTCACTTTCCCTTCACTCAGTCCTCTCAATTCTATGGCCGCAAAATCCAACGCGAAAAAGTCAGCCCAACGGGGCAAATCAGGCGCCAAAGCAGCGTCCTCGAAGAACACAAAGTACGTCTACACCTGGGGCGCCGGCAAAGCCGACGGCAACGGTACGATGAAAAACCTTCTGGGAGGCAAGGGCGCAAACCTCGCCGAAATGACCCGCATCGGCCTGCCCGTGCCTCCGGGCTTCACGATCACCACGGAGGTCTGCACCTACTTCTACGCAAACAAGAAGTCCTATCCGCTGTCCCTCCAGGCGCAGATTGAAGCTGGAGTGCGCAATATGGAGCGCATCATGGGTTACAAGTTCGGCGACGCCAAAGGATTCCCCCTGCTCGTGGCCGTCCGCTCTGGCGCGCGTGACTCCATGCCGGGCATGATGGACACGATTCTCAATCTCGGCCTCAACGACGACACCGTGCTCGCGCTCGCGGCGGCGACGAAGAACGACCGATTTGCCTGGGACTGCTACAGGCGCTTCGTCCAAATGTACGGTGATGTTGTCCTCGGGGTGCAGAAGAAAGAGGGTGAGGATCACGAGCCCTTCGAAACCGTCATTCACACTTTTAAGCACGAGAAGTATCACAGCGACATCGAGGACTCGAAGCTGACGGCAGAGGATCAGCAGGAGCTTGTTGCGCGCTTCAAGTCGCTCGTCAAGGAACGCACCGGAAAGGGCTTCCCGAGCAATCCGTGGGATCAGCTGCGCGGCGCAGCAGGTGCCGTGTTCGGTTCCTGGATGAACGACCGCGCAATCGTCTACCGCCGCAAGTACAACATCCCCACCGAATGGGGAACGGCCGTGAATGTGCAGGCCATGGTCTACGGCAACACGGGCGACACGTCCGGCTCGGGTGTTGCCTTCACGCGCAACCCTGCCAACGGCACCAATGAATTCTACGGTGAATTCCTGATCAACGCACAGGGGGAGGATGTGGTGGCCGGCGTGCGGACACCCGAGCCCGTCATCAACCTGAAGAAGGAAATGCCCAAGTCCTACGCGGAGCTCCTCAAGGTCCGCGCCATTCTCGAAAAACATTTCAAGGACGTCCAGGACATCGAATTCACCATCCAGGAGGGCAAGCTGTTCATGCTCCAGACGCGCAACGGCAAACGCACCGCGGCTGCCGCGCTCAAATTCTCCATCGATATGGTCAGGGAGAAGCTGATCGACTGGAAGACGGCCATTCTCCGCAATCCTGCCGATCAGCTCGAGCAATTGCTGGCTCCGATCTTTGATCTTACCGAAATCAAGAAGGCTCGTGCCATCGCGACCGGACTTCCCGCCGGCCCGGGGGCAGCCACCGGCAGGATCTATTTCAACGCCGATCGGGCGGTTGCCGCTGCCGGCCGCGGCGAAAAGGTGCTCCTCGTCCGCGTCGAAACCTCGCCGGAGGATCTCCGCGGCATGATCGCCGCCGAAGGCATTCTTACCGCACGTGGCGGAGTCTCCTCCCACGCGGCCCTCGTCGCCCGGCAAATGGGCAAGGTCTGCGTTTGCGGTGCCGCCGCCCTTGAACTCGACTACGACAAAAAAACCGTCTCGGTGGCAGGCCAGGTATTCGGCGAGGGAGATTTCCTTTCCATCGACGGCACATCGGGCACGGTCTACGCGGGTCAGATCAAGACCGCTCCGTCTGAAATCATCGCGGGACTCCTGCACAATGACGCTGCATCGAGGGCGACCGAGAAGTTCAGGAACTACGGCCAGTTGATGAAATGGTGCTCGCAGGCCACCAGGCTCACGGTCCGCACCAACGCCGACACCCCGGAGCAGACCCAGAACGCAATCGCGTTTGGCGCGGTCGGTATCGGACTCACCCGCACGGAGCACATGTTCTTCGAAGGCAATCGCATCGATGCCATGCGCGAAATGATTCTCGCTGAAACGCTCGAGGCCCGCAAGGCAGCCCTCGACAAACTCCTGCCTTACCAGCGCGAAGACTTCCTCGGAATCTTCAAGGCGCTCAAGGGCTTCCCGGCAACCATCCGATTCCTCGATCCCCCTTTGCACGAATTCCTGCCGCAGACCAAGGAGCAGCAGATGGATCTCGCCCGCAAGCTCGGCATCCCGGTCGAAAAGATCATGCACCGGGTTCACGAACTGCATGAGTTCAATCCCATGCTCGGATTCCGCGGCTGCCGGCTCGGCATCAAGTTCCCGGAAATCACCGCGATGCAGGCCAGGGCCGTTTTCGAGGCCGCCGCTGCCGCCAACAAGGGAGGATTCAAGGCCAGGCCGGAAATCATGATTCCCCTTGTCGGCTTCAAACGGGAACTCGATCTCCAGGTAACGCTCGTGCACGAGGTGGCTGCGGCCGTACAGAAGGAAACCAAGTCGAAGATCAGCTACTCCGTCGGCACGATGATCGAGATCCCGCGCGGTGCACTCACTGCGGACGAGGTCGCCTCCACGGCAGAGTTTGTCAGCTTCGGAACGAATGACCTGACCCAGACCACGCTGGGGATGTCCCGCGATGATTCAGGATCCTTCCTCGGGGCCTACCAGGAGGCCGAGATCATGAAGAAAAACCCGTTTG
>JAGOJU010000017.1 GCA_017994935.1 Opitutaceae bacterium | reverse complement strand
GAGCACGACAGGGGCAGACATCGCCGCGCTCAAGAAGAGCCGGCCGGCGCGGGGCCTGTGTCTCGAGCGATTGAAGCACAACATCGAGGACACCATGTCCACCATCCTGACGCTCAATACCCTCGCAAACACCCTGGGCTCCGTCATCATCGGAGGACTCGCCACACGCATCTACGGCGATGCCGCCCTGGGAGCGATTTCAGCCATTCTCACTATCGCCGTGCTCATCTTCGCCGAATTCCTTCCCAAGAGTATTGGCGTGAACTGCCGTCGGAGCCTCCAACCCGTTCTCGTATACCCGCTCCATACCATCAGCCGCATCATGAGGCCCGTCAGCTACCTGAGTTCGCGCCTCATTCGCATTTTCATCCCTCCGGCGCGTAAGCAGGACGATCCTGACGAAGAGATCATCCTCCTGGCCGAACGCGGTGCGCAACAAGGCATCCTGACCCGCAACGAATCCAACATCATCACGAACACCCTCGGCCTGAGTGAGGTCCGGGTCACCGACATCATGACTCCAAGGACGGTGGTGACCGCACTGCAGAAGGCGGCGACTGTCGGCGAGGTGTTCAGCGGCCATCCCAACATTCCCTTTGGCCGCATGCCCGTGTACGGGCGCAATCTCGACGATGTCGTGGGCGTCGTGCGCCGTCGCGACCTGCTCAAGGCAAAGGCCGAGGACAGGGATCAGGCAACCGTCCAGCATCTCATGCAGGAGGTGCACTTCATTCCCGAAACCGTCTCGATTGAGAATGCCCTCCAGGTTTTTCTCAGGAAACACCAGCAATTCCTGGTCGTGGTCGATGAATTCGGCGCCACGGCAGGTGTGCTTACCATGGAGGATGTGATGGAACACATTCTTGGCCGGGAAATCTTCGAGAATGATGACGTCGCCGTGGACATGAGGGAATTTGCCCGCTCGAAGAACCAGCGGCAGGCACGCGCCACGCTGCGACGGGCCGTCCCGCCCGCACGGCCCCCCATCGCTCCTCCATCTCCCAAGGATCACTCACAAGACCAATGACTCTGATCGCCGCCTGGGTTCACACATGGGATCCCTTCCTCGTAAGATTCTCGGACAACTTCGGCATCCGGTACTACGGACTCGCCTACGTTCTCGGATTTGTCGGCGCAGCCTGGCTGATGATCCGCTACGCGCGAAAGGGTCGCACCCGCATGACGGAGGCCCAGGTCAGCGACCTGATGGTGGGCATGGTTCTCGGTGTCGTGATCGGGGGACGCCTGGGCTATTTCCTACTCTACCATTTTGATGAACTCGCTGCGAATCCCCTCGTCCTTTTCAAGGTGTGGGGCGGTGGCATGGCCTTCCACGGCGGTCTGGCCGGAGTGGCCGCGGCGATCGGTTGGACCGCCTGGCGACAAAAGATCTCGTTCGCCCACATCTCCGATGTCGTCAGTTCGGTCGCAAGCCTTGGCCTGCTCTTTGGCCGCATTGCCAATTTCATCAACGGGGAACTTTGGGGACGCATCACCTCTGTCCCCTGGGGCGTCATCTTCCCCGCGAGTGATCCTGGGGCAATGGATGTGACAAGGATACCTCCAAGGCATCCCTCGCAGCTGTACGAGGCGTTCCTTGAGGGACTTGTTCTGTTTGCGTTTGCGCAGTGGCGATTCTGGCGGACCGACGTGGTCTCCAAGGCTCCCGGGAGGCTGTGCGGAGAGTATCTCGCCGCCTACGGTGCCGCACGCATCGTCTGCGAACTGTTCCGCGAACCCGATGCAGCGCTCATCCTGGGCCTCAGCCGGGGCACATTCTATTCGCTCTTCCTGATCGTCACGGGCGCCGTCTTTATTCTACGGAGCCGTGCCCGCACGGGCGGCAGATAGCCGATTGCGACTACGGCCCCGCGGTGGCTGGCTGCCGCAACGAGCGGCTCAGCTCATTCATCTCCTTCTCGAGCAGCGAACCGGGGGCTGGTATCAGCGCCCCCTTGGCAAAGGCCACCACACGCACGGCTTCACCTGCGTTTCCCTTCCCGGCCAGCCCCATCGCAAACGGCCGGACAACCTGATCGAAAAATGAAATGCCCCCACCGCGCCCATGGAGATCGACGAGTTCCCGGTAAATGCGCAGCTGTTCAAAAAGCGGTTGGGACGTCACGGCCCTGTCCAGTTCCTCCCTGGCTTGAGCGAACGCCAGGTCTTCCCGCCCGTCCTGAAACTTTCGGGCATTCATCCGATCCTGATGATCCGCCGCACTCGATTCACCCCGAGCCCTCAGGCGCCGGGAAAGGAGCGAGGAAAAGTGCTGATCGAGGTCGGGATACTTCTGAAAGGCCAGCGAGGCCTCGCGAAGCGCAGCCTCGACCGTCGCCGATTCTGCATCGACGGCCTCTGCCGCCGCAAAGTACGTCTGCCAGCCCTTCAGGAAACGGGACTCATAGTTGACGGATCGCCGTGCGGCCCGCATGGCTGCGCTGGCATTGCCGCGTTCCAGGAAGACCTCTGCAAACTCCTCCTCGACACTCGCCTGGCGAAAACGCGTGGACGAGCGGAAGCCATCCGAAAGGAATTTCAGTTCGTGATCGGTGAGATCCGTCCAGGTCTGCGGATCGTGGGCGAGTCCCGTCACAAGCTTTTGCCCCGCGGGCCGGCCCGCATCCAGCTGCCAGCGGCGGCGACCGTCAAGGTACCCAAACCAGGCGTGCCGCCCGTCCAGACCCGCACCGCGAAAAATCATCGTCGGAACGCCGCGCGCCTTTGCGCACTGCGTGGCAAAATAGGCCTGGTCGACGCAGATGCCTCCAGCCAGAAGGATGCCCGGCAGCGTGTAGGCGGGCTCACGCCACACGAACGCGCCGCCATCCGCACGGTCGTGCCGGTAGTTGATCATTGAATACACCTCCGCGAGTTGCGCGAGCGGCACACGCACGTTCGCCTGTGCCCAGGCCAGCTCATCAAAGGGCGCGGCAAGATCGACGAGGAACCGGAGCTCGCCCACATGAAGGGACGCGATGCGTTGGAGGGACTTCCCCTGCCGGTCCAGTTTCACAAAAAAGTCAAAGGCCTCCCAGGGGGAAGGCAGCCGGCGTCTCAATACCGACTGCCCCACCTGGGCGTGCGGCCAGCCGGGTGGTGGCGGCACGTCGTAAACCAGCGCAATCGCCAGTGCGAGTTGGGAATACCTTTCGAAAGCCGCCGGATCCTTCTCGTGGAGGCGATCCAGGATCGAGAACACCCGAGACACCTGGTCACAGGGCGACAATTGCCCAAAAAAGCTTTCCAGGAACGGGCGATGCACCAGCGCCCATGAAACAAATTCCGTCCTTAGACCCTCGCCGAGCGCCCGGTCTCCTGGCGTATAGGTTGCCTCCATGTTGGAGTGCCCTGCCCCCGCCTGATTGATTGCGTCCACCCAGCGGGGAATGAACTTCGCCTCCGGCTCACCCATCAGCGTCGCCCATCGGCCCGCCAGCAGCCAGCCATACAGTCCCCCCGCCCGCTCAGGTCTGCGGACGTATGCCGCCAGCACCTGCGGAAGGATCGTGTCCGACACCGCAGACCATGACTCGGTGGCGCCGGTCTGCACGATCGCTGCCACCTCGCGCGGGCCCGGATCCCTCTCCAGCCATGCCTCCGGGATCTCCCAGGCGTGCAGCGCGCCTACCACCATCGTCCCGATCAGAATTGCTGCGAGGGGACGGATCATGGGAAGCGGAGCAAACAGGCAGGCACCTGAAAAAAAGGCCGCCTCAAGGGCGGCCTTCGCGGATCGTTTGAACAGGCGTCAGGTCGCAACCCCCGTGTCTGCGGCGGGCTGCGTGGGCTCCTTTTGCTTGAACTCAAGCTTCTCGCCATTGCGCACCACCAGCACGGTCTCGCCGTCCTTGACGTCGCCGCGCAGAAGCGACTCTGCGAGCGGATCCTCGAGGTAGTGCTCGACCGCGCGGCGCAGCGGACGTGCGCCGTACTTTTCGTCGTAGCCCTTCTCGATCAGCAGGGCTTTCGCCTCGTCGGTGAACTCGAGCACGATCTTCCGCTCGACCAGGCGCTTGGCGAACTTCACCAGTTCGATGTCCACAATCTTGGCCAGGTCGCTCTTGTCCAGCGGCCTGAAAAAGATGATGTCCGAGATGCGATTCAGGAACTCGGGCTTGAAGATGCGCTTGGCCTCCTCGAGCACCTTCTCCCGCATGCGCTCATGGTCGCTGAAGCTGCCGGAAGCGGCGCCAAAACCCATCGTCGTCTGGCGCTGCAGAAGCGCGGCGCCGACATTCGAGGTCATGATGATGATGGTGTTCCGGAAATCCACGGTGCGTCCCAGGGAATCCGTCAGGCGGCCGTCCTCCAGGATCTGCAGCAGAAGCTGGAGCACGTCGGGATGGGCCTTCTCGACCTCGTCGAAGAGGATGACCGAGTAGGGGCGGCGCCGGACGGCCTCGGTGAGCTGGCCGCCTTCCTCGTAGCCGACATAACCCGGGGGGGATCCGATCAGCCGGGAAACCGCAAACTTCTCCATGTATTCGCTCATGTCGATCTGGATGAGCGCGTCCTGATTTCCGAACATCTGGGAGGCGAGCTGCTTTGCCGTCTCCGTCTTGCCGACGCCCGTCGGCCCGACAAACATGAATGAACCGATCGGCCGGCGCGGATCCTTGAGGTCCGCACGCGAGCGCCGGAGCGCCCGGGCGATCGCCACGGCGGCGGCCTCCTGGCCAACGACCACCTTGCGGATCTCGTCCTCGAGGCCGAGCAGGCGTTCGCTCTCCTTCTTTTCCATGCGCGAAAGCGGAATGCCCGTCCAGTCGGCGACGACCTGCATCATCAGATCCTCGTCGATAGCCACGCGCTTCTCCTCGCGCGCCTTCTTCCACTGTTCGGTGATCTGCTCCTGCTTGAGGCGGAGCTGCTTCTCCTGGTCGCGGAACTTGGCGGCCTCCTCGAAGTGCTGGGCAGCGATGGCCTGCTCCTTCCTGGCGCAGATCTCCTCGATCTGCTTTGTCATGTCCTCGACGTCAGGCGGGCGGGTGAGCGCGCCGATACGGGCACGCGCGCCGGCCTCGTCCATCACGTCGATCGCCTTGTCGGGCAGGAAACGGCCCGTGATGTAGCGGTCAGAGAGTTTCGTGGCAGTCTCGAGCGACTTGTCGCTGAAGATCGCCTTGTGGTGATCCTCGTACTTGCCGCGGATGCCCTTGAGAATCGTGATCGTGTCCTCGACGGAGGGTGGCTCCACCTTGACGGACTGGAAACGGCGGTCCAGAGCTGAATCCTTCTCGATGTACTTGCGGTACTCGTTGAGCGTCGTCGCACCAATGCACTGGAGTTCGCCGCGCGAAAGCGCCGGCTTGAAGATATTCGAGGCATCCATGGCCCCTTCCGCGGCACCGGCGCCCACGATGGTGTGCATCTCATCGATGAAGAGGATGACGTTCTTCGCACGCCGGATCTCGTCCATCACCGCCTTGATGCGTTCCTCGAACTGGCCGCGATACTTGGTGCCCGCCACCATCAGCGCGAGGTCCAGCGTGATGACCTTCTTGTCAAAGAGGATCTCGGGAACGATGCCGTTGGCGATTTCCTGGGCAAGGCCCTCAACGATGGCGGTCTTGCCGACACCGGCCTCGCCGATCAGCACGGGATTGTTCTTCGTGCGCCGGCAGAGGATCTGGATGACCCGGCGGATCTCGTTCTTGCGTCCGACCACGGGGTCGAGCTCGCCCTTCCGGGCAAGCTCGGTGAGATCCCGGCCAAATGCCTTGAGGGCAGGTGTCTTGACGTCCTTCTTTCCGTCCTCACCGCCTCCGCCGCGGGGTGACGGCGCGGCGGCCTCCTCTCCGGCCGGCGGAGTGTCCGAGGAGCCGGAAAACTGGGGATCCAGTTCGCGGAGGATCTCGTTGCGTGTCCTCTCGATGTCGACGTCGAGCGACTTCAGCACCCTCGCTGCAACCCCCTCGCCTTCGCGGAGCAGGCCAAGCAGGATGTGCTCCGTGCCGACATACGAATGGTTCAGCGCCTTGGCCTCCTTGCCCGCGAGCGCAAGCACCTTCTTGACGCGGGGCGTGTACGGAATGCTGCCCTGGGTCTTGGTTTCGGTGCCAGTGCCCACCTGCTTCTCGACGGCATTGCGCACGGTTTCAAGGTCGAGCCCCATCTTCTGCAGAACGGAGACCGCAACCCCCTGGCCGAGCTTGATCAGCCCGAGCAGGATGTGCTCCGTACCGACGTAATTGTGATGGAAGCGATCGGCCTCCTTGCGAGCCAGCGCCAGCACCTGCTGGGCACGCGGCGTGAAGTTGTTCATCGGTTCAGACATGGCGTTTAAAGGGTTTTGTGACTGGCATCAGTTCTTGTCGTTCGGCACGAAGCCTGGCGCGGGAAACTTTGCGAACTCCTGGCGGAGCCGCGTTGCGCGCGAACTGTCGCGCTCGCCCGCCTCAAGCCCGTGCTTGATGGCATGCTGGATGTGACCGGGCTGCGCCTCGATGAAGAGACGGTCGATCACCGCGCGCGTCTCCTCGGGAAAGACCTGCAGGTCGACGCCGAGGCGAAGCAGGGAGAGCAGGTTCATGGCCTCCGCGGAATTCACGACATGCGCGTTCTGCAGGATGCCGTACGCACGCCCGATCTTGTCATAGAGCTTGCCGGCGTCCGCCTCGATGAGCTTCTGGCGACCGTTGAGTTCGTGCTCGATGATCGACTGAAGCACACTCTGAAGGCGCTTGATGATGTCCTCCTCGGCCTCGCCCAGCGTCGTCTGGTTGGAGATCTGGAAAATGCTGCCGGAGGCATCGGATCCTTCGCCAAACAGCCCGCGAACGACCATGCCGAGCTGGTTGACCGCACGCACGACCTTTTCCATCTGCCCGGAAATCACCAGCGCCGGCAGATGCATCATCGCGGAGGCGCGCATGCCGGTGCCGAGATTGGTAGGACAAGCGGTGAGGTATCCCCACTGCGGAGAAAAGGCGTAGTCGAGCTTCTCCTCGAGGGCGCTGTCGAGGTCGTTGATCGCGGACCACGCCTTCTTCAGCTGGAATCCGGAGCGGAGCACCTGGATGCGCAGATGATCCTCCTCGTTGATCATCACCGAAATCGTCTGGTCCCTGTTGATGACCACTCCCGAGCCGGACTTCGATCCGCTCAGTTCGCGGGAAATGAGATGACGCTCCACGAGCACCTGCTTCTGAAGGTCGTCCAATTCGGTGACACCCACGCTGAGGCTGCGCTTCATCTGCGACACGCCAGCCACCGCGCCACGGCAGGCCGAAAAAACCTCCGAACGCTGGTCGGTGTCCGCCCAGCCCGGAAACGAACGGCCCGCGAGGTTGCGCGCAAGGCGTATCCGCGTCATCAATACGATCGCGCACTTGCTGCCGCCCACGGCGTTCGTGAGTTCGGAAGGGGTGTCGATCAGTGATTCGACCGTCATGGCACTAGCGCCCTTGCGCCGGCTTGGGATCAAAGGCCTGTTTGACTTGGAGGATTTCATCGCGGTATCGGGCAGCGTCTTCGTAACGCTCGGATTTGACAGCTTCGTCGAGGTCGACTTCCAGTTTTGTCAGTTTCTCATAGAGGGACTTCCTGGCCAGGGCCCGTTGCGGCACCTTGCCGGTGTGGGCCGTGCCCTTGTGCATGGAGCCCAGCATCGGCTCCACCATCGGTGAAAAGGTCTGGTAGCATTGCGGACACCCGAATCGACCGTGCTTCTTGAAATCCGCCTGGGTAAATCCGCACTGTTCGCAGCGCAGCCCGGACGGAATCGCCGGATCGGTGTTGAGCGAGGCCTTCATCAGGAGGTCGGCCAGCGAGAATCCACTGGGATCCGTAACTCCCTTCGCCTGGGCACACTCCTCGCACAAATCCACCTTATGCACCTTGTTATTAACAATTTGAGTAAGGTGAACGGTGGCCGACTTGGTGCAGAAGTCACATTTGAGCGGGCTGGGCATGGGACAATGATACCACACGTGCGGGAAATATCGACACGGCAGGTACAAAATTGGAACTCAGGACGGACATTTCGCAGACTTGCTTTGCAAACAACGTGCCAACCAGACGCGCCGAGGCAAGCACCGGGAATGAATGCGCCCCGGCCCTGTCGGGTGCGCCGCTGGAGTGACCGAACGGCACACCTGCGCGCCAACTAGCGCCGACAACGGCGCCTCTCGTCAATTCTCTCTTCCCCTGGTTTACCGGACTATAGACGGGTTCCATCCGTCAAAACCGCCTTTCGAAAGGCCTCCAGTACACGTCCGAAAACCGGACCCGGTTTGCCGGTGCCGATCTGCCGCCCGTCCAGCTTGACGACAGGGATCACCTCCGCACCGGTACCCGTGAGGAAAACCTCGTCGGCATTCCAGACGTCATACCGGGTGAGATCATGCTCCTCGACCGGAATGTCCAACCGGCGGGCAAGGTCAAACACCGCATCGCGGGTGATACCCTTGAGTGCGCCCTGCTGCGCCGCGGGGGTAATGATCCGCCCCTTGTGCACAATGAAGATGTTGTCACCCGTGCACTCGGCAACGAAGCCCTGGTCATTCAGCATGATCGCCTCGAGCGCACCGAACTGCCTGGCCTCGATCTTGGCGAGGATGTTGTTGAGGTAGTTGAGCGACTTGATCGCCGGACTGAGCGCCGCCGGATTCACTCGGCGGGTTGGCACCGTCACTATCTCAAGACCTTCCGCGTAATACTTGGCTGGATACAATGCGATCTTGTCGGCGATGATAAAGATCGACGGCTTCCTGCACAGCCAGGGGGAAAGTCCGAGATCGCCCACGCCTCTCGTAACCACCAGCCGGATATAGGCATCCGTAAGGCCGTTGACACGGCACGTCTCGCACACCGCCTCGCTCAGCTCCTTTCGGCTCCAGGGCATCTCGAGAAGGATGGCTTTTGCCGAATACTCGAGCCGTTCCAAATGCTGATCGAGGCGAAAAACATTTCCCCCATAGAGCCGAATGCCCTCAAAGACCCCGTCGCCATAGAGCAGGCCATGATCGAAAACAGAAATCTTGGCCTCCGCAGCATCCACCCATGCTCCATCGAGAAAAATCTTCATTCCTCGTCACGTAAAAAGGCATGCACCGCTTTGTCCAGCCTCTCACGAATTTCTTAAAATCTCATTGCTATTGCCACTTAATTGCCGTCTTTATCCATGCGTTATGCAAACACAAAGCAACAAACGATACAATGCGTTCACGCTCATAGAGCTTCTGACGGTTATTGCGATCATTGGCATCCTGTCCGCCATCATCATCCCAACCCTTGGGAAAGTCCGCGAAACAGCCCAACGGGCAGTCGATGCCAGTAATCTCCGCGAAATCGGGAAGGCCGCACTGCTCTTCGCAAGCGATAACAATGACCGCCTGCCCGACCCCGGAATAGTGCCCGCCCCCAGCGTCACCGCCCCCAACAGGTACTTCGTTTGCCTGGGGCTTCTCGCAAAGTACGGAGGCATCAACGAAGCGAGCCTCCTGTTCTCAAAGAATGACAGCCTGTTCGACGGGTACGTGCCTCCGGGCATTCTCGACCCGTCGGATCCCACCAGAAACACCGTGCATCCCGATCTTCTCAGCCGCATTCCCAGCATCAATCTGGTCGGTGGACTCAAGGTGACGGATCCCTCCACCACTCCTCTGGCGTTCACCCGGGGGCTGACGGCTGGAGGGACATGGAATGGCGTTGGAGCAACGGCGAATCTCGGGACCTACGGTGACCATGGCGGCCACATCCTTTTCCTCGGTAACAATGTGCAGTACTTCAAAAGCGTTGAAAACAAGCTGGTGGGCACCCAGGGCAACCTGACTTCCGACCTTCGCGCCGCGATCAAGGCCGGTGGCACGAGGCGCATCTACGGCCTCGATCCAGGCAACAGTATCGCCGCCGAGGATGGAGTCGCCGGCACGGGTCTCTGATCTGAATCCAGCCCCGTCGCCGGATCCAGCGGAGCGCCCGGGAGGATCCGTGCATAGGACCCGGCCCAGGGGCGGACGCGCAACGACAACGCTCCGCAGACCTTGAGGGAACGTTTGCGTTTTGATCGATTTCGTGTCCTCAAAGCCACCCTCCCTTCCGGTCATCATGTCCGTTCTACCCAGCGCTTCCTCCTCAAACACTCCGGCACCCACCTATGTCATCGGGCATCGCAATCCGGATGCCGACGCCATCTGTTCGGCCATCGCCTACGCCGCGTTCAAGGAGGCAAAGGGAGAGTCCGGCTTCGTTGCTGCCCGCTGCGGCAATTCGAATGCCCGCATCGACACCATCCTGAAGCGGTTCAACCAGCCACTTCCACTGTATGTCAGCGATGTCACCCCCCGCGTGCGCGACATCATGGTGAGCGAGGTCGTGTCAGTGGCCGAGAACGCGACGTGCGCCGAAGCCCTCGACCTCATCGACCGCCATGACGTGCGCCTGCTGCCCGTCACAACGGCAGACCGCCGCGTCATCGGCACCATAACGATTTTCCAGCTCGGCGGGTTCTTCACGCCACGCGTGAAGGAGGCCCGAGAGATGCGCAAGGTCCGGACGAGCCTGAACAATCTCACCCGCGCCCTCGGCGCCCGGGTGATCCATTCCGTCAAACCGGACGAGTGCGAGGAGATGTTCATCCGCGTCGGCGCGATGGATGTGCGCTCCTTCTGGAAGGTCGCCCAGGACGAAGGCATCCCTGCAACACAGTCGATCATCATCGTCGGCGATCGCTGGGACATCCAGCAACGATCGCTGCAGATCGGCGTGCGCGCCATTGTCGTCACCGGCAATCTCGGCGTCGACGATGAGATCATCGCCCAGGCCAAGGCCCGCGGCGTGTCTGTCCTTGTGAGTCCGCACGACTCGGCCAATACGGCCTGGGTCATCCGCACCGCCTCGACGATCGACAACCTGGTCGACCGCAAGTACGTCTCGGTCACCGCCGATACCCGCCTCGCTGACCTTCGGCGCAAGTTCACCACCTCCAGCACCGGTGCCTTCATGGTGCTCAATGACGAGGCCAGACTGCAGGGCATTCTGACCCGGACCGACATCCTGAAGCCCGTGCGGACCCGTCTGGTCCTCGTGGACCACAACGAGCTTACTCAGGCGGTGCCGGGCGCAGGTGAGGTCACCATCTCCGAAATCATCGACCACCACCGGCTCGGCTCGTTGAACACGCAGCAACCGATCCTTTTCCTCAACGAACCGGTCGGCTCGACATGCACCATCGTGGCGGATCTTTTCCGGCGCGAGGGGCTGACACCCTCGGCCTCGATTGCAGGGGTGATGATGGGAGGCATCATCGCCGACACCCTCCATCTCAACTCACCGACCGCCACGGAAAAGGATGCCTCGATCCTCACCTGGCTCGGCAAGATCGCAGGCGTCAATTCCAGCACATTGGCTGACTCCATCTTCAGCTCCGGTTCGGTCATCCTCGCAAATGCACCTGAGGTCGTGATCCGATCCGATTTCAAGGTCTACGACGAACGAGAGATCCGCTTCTCCGTTTCCCAGGTCGAAGAGCTCGGCTTCGGCAATTTCTGGAACCACGCCAGGGAAATCATCGATGCGCTGGGAAAAGTCCAGCGCGACGAATCGCTGCTTTTTGCCGCGCTGCTGGTCACCGACATCAACACGCAGAATTCCCTCCTGCTCGTGAAGGGGGATGCGGATTTCATTTCACGCATCAGTTATCCGCATGTCGAGAAGGACGAGATCTTCGACCTCCCGGGAATCGTTAGCCGCAAGAAACAGCTTATCCCCTACCTCTCGGGAATTCTCCGGGAAATGCAGGGTGGTGCTCCGGCTTCGGATACCGGATCCGGTTCCTGACGGCAGGGGAAAAGCGTGGCCCCTTCCGCCCAACGGGAGCGCATGCCGCCTACTCCTTTCTTGTCTTCCTTCCCTGCGAATTCTTTTGCGCTGCCCGAGTCTTGAGCGTGCCTGGATCGACCTCCGTCACCGGCACCGCGGTCGTGACCAGGTAGTTGACCACCGTCGCCTCGCCGATTTTCACGTCGGGGGTGAACTTGTCCGTCGCGAGCACCGCAACAGGTTTGGCCGTCTCGCGACCGATATTGGGGCCGGCCAGCGCCAGCATGACAGGAAGGGTCTCGGGCAGCGTCAGCCCGAGTGAGGGACAGCTGATCTTGGTCGTCCAAAGCATCACTTTCTCCTTCCGCTTCGCCGCTTCGAAATCATAGGCAGCAATCGCGATCACGTAGAGGTCCTCTGTCGACAGGTCTTCGATCAACTCCTGGTCGACATTTCGAAACAGCACGCTCTGCTCCATGATGTCGTCCATGACAGGATCCGGCTCCTTTGAGACGAGACCGAGTTTGTACGCGCCCATGAATCGAAGGAGCTGGCGACGATTGATCTGCCGGCCCTCAATGTCGTCGGGATTGCTCATCGAATACATCCTGTCCGTGTTCATGGTTCCCCAGGTCCAGAGCAGCATCAACTGAGCCGGGTGCTCGTTGCTCGCCGGCAGATATCCCTGTTTGGCCAGTACCGCTGCCATCGCCTTGTAGACCGCTTCCTTGGGTGGCTCCTTGATTCCCCCCATGACTCCGCCGAAATCACGGAAACCTGCGCTCACCGCCACGTAGTACATCGGGTTCGTCAACGAAACCGGTCGCCGGAGCAATCCCGCAGGCGTGGTGTCCGTCACCGTTATCACCTGGATGTCATGTTTCGGAAGCAGCCAGTCGAGAATGCCTGCCGAGGCGGGGTGGATGATCACGCCACTCACCGCGAGAATTCCAAAAACGCGCCACAAGCAGCGCCACCCCACGCATCCGCCGGCCCGAGCGCTCGAATTACGGGCGGACGCGCGAACGATGTCCACGGGCGAACAGAACCCCCAAAGGCGACGCAACACGTTCATCCTTTCTCATGACGCCGTGCCGCCTCATGCGGTTACCGCCAAACGTCCCGCGGAGTGCCTGTCACCGAGTCAGGGCCGGATCCCGCCCACCCTGACCGCGGGTCGCAAACCGAAGAGGAGACGCCGCCGGTCCGAAGCAGACTAAATGACGGTGCCAGGCGGAACAATGATTCCCTTGGGCACAATCATCACACGATCCCGGATGAGCACCCCATGCGCATACGTACCGTCGGGTTTTCCCTCGGGCGAAAGCACCACGTTGTCCCCTATTCGCGTATTCTTGTCGATGATCGCCTTCCGTATGTTGCAATTGCGGCCGATGCCGAGATTCGGGATGCCCTTCGCAACATTGGCGGCAATTTCCGCCTCTCCTTCGTAGTAGTCCGAACCCATCACGATCACATCCTCGAGATACGTGCCTTCCCCCAGGAATGAGCGGATCCCCAGCACGCAACGGTGCAGCGTGCAATCCGTCACGATCGAGCCGTCACCAACGACCACATGATCAATCTGGCACCTGTTGATTTTCGAGGCGGGCAGGAAACGCGCGGAGGTATAGATGGGGGCGCGTTCGTCGAAGAAGTTGAACGGAGGCAGGGGATGTGCGAGGTGGAGATTCGCTTCGAAGAACGCCGCCACCGTTCCGATGTCCTCCCAATAGCCCTCAAAGATGTGGGCGAAGATGCGCTTTTTCCCGAGCAGGCTCGGAATGACCTCCTTGCCGAAATCCGTCATCGAATTGTCCAAGGCCTCCGCAAGCACCGCCCTGTTGAAGACATAGATGCCCATCGAAGCCAGACAGCGCTTCTCCTCGCTCTTGGTCGTCAGCCTTGCCTCGATGCTCTTGCTCAGGGCAAGCCCCTGGATGATTGCGGGATCCTTCGGTTTCTCAACGAATCCATTCACGGCAAGGTCGTCCCCGACCCGCATCAGGCCAAGGCCCTCCACCTTGGAGGCCGGAAAAGGGATGCCCGCAATCGTGACATCCGCACCATTTGCGATGTGCTCCTCGATGAGCTTCATGTAGTCCATCCGGTAGAGCTGGTCGCCGGAAAGGATCAGCACAAAATCGTGATTGAAGGCCCGGTAGTGCACCAGATTCCGCCTCACCGCATCCGCCGTGCCCTGATACCAGTCCACACTCTTTTCCGTCTGTTCGGCCGAGAGGATGTCCACAAATCCGCCTCCAAACGCGTCGAAATTGTAGGTGCTCCGGATATGACGGTGCAGCGACGCCGTGTTGAACTGGGTCAGAAGGAATATCCGGTTGATGCCGGAGTTGATGCAGTTGCTGATCGGTATGTCGACCAGCCGATACTTGCCCGCAAGCGGAACGGCGGGCTTGCAGCGCTCCATGGTGAGGGGATAAAGCCGGGTGCCCCGGCCTCCGCCCATGATCACGGCCAATATACGTTTCTCGAGGGTCATGTCGCCTTAATTTGCCTTAGGGTTTTCAGGAAGGGTTGATTGCTGGTCGCCTGTCAAAGGGGGGGGAATACTGGTCAAATCCGCGCTTGAAGAGTGACATCCAGGAACCGCCCGTTTCCATCCCAAAACTTCGCGGACTTTGACTCTTCGGACGCGGGCGTCGCGGACTGCCCTATTGGATAGCGCAACGTGTTCTGGCGTCGAGCCCTAAGCGTCACTGGAAAATTGCCTCGTCGTCGCGCCTGCCTCACTGGCACTCTCCCCTGCCTGCCCGTCCCTTCGTATGACCATTTTCCCTGACCGAGAAACCTTCCTGCGCCTCGCCAAGACCGGCAACGTCATACCCGTCTGCACGGATCTCATGGCGGATTTCGAAACACCCGTTTCCGCCTACGCAAAGCTGCGCGATGCAGGTCCGTCCTACCTCCTTGAATCGGTCGAGGGAGGCGAAACGCTGTCCCGCTACAGTTTCATCGGCTGCCGCCCGAGGAAAACCCTGGCCTGCGGACCGATCACGACCGAGATCCGGACTCCTGGCCTGCCCACAAGAACGGTGCCGACACCGCCCGATCCGTTGACTCTCCTGGAGGCTGAAATGAGCGGTTTCCATCCGGTCAGCCTGCCGGGATTGCCGCGATTCACGGGCGGCGCCGTGGGATTCATTGGCTATGAATACGCAAGCCGCGTGGAGCCCACCGTACCCACCGCAAAGGAAGACGAACTGGGTCTGCCCATGCTGTACTTCATGGTCTCGGATTCGCTCCTCATCTTTGACCGGGCAAAGCAGACCCTGCGACTCTGTGTCAACGCGCACGTCGGCGGGGATGTCGATGGCGCCTACCAATCCGCGACTGCCGAACTCGCACACCTGTTCGATCTGCTGAGACAGCCGCGCGAACTGGCTCCTGCCCCGCTCATCAATCCGGGTCCGATCCAGGTACCTCCGGGCAATTTCACACAAGCGGGATTTGAAAAGGCGGTCGCCGATGGCAAGGAATTCATCCGTGCGGGGGACATCATCCAGTTTGTCCCGTCGCAGCGCTTTTCAAAGGCGTTCACGAAATCGCCGCTCGACCTCTACCGCGCCCTTCGCACGGTCAACCCTTCGCCGTACATGTTCATTCTCGACGCCGGCGACTTCGCGATCGTCGGTGCATCGCCGGAGGTCCATGTGAGGCTGACCGACGGGCGCGTCGAGATCCGTCCGATTGCGGGCACGCGCAAACGGGGCGCCACGGCAGCCGAGGACCACGCGCTGGAAAAGGAACTTCTCGCAGACGAGAAGGAGCGCGCCGAGCACCTCATGCTGGTTGATCTCGCACGAAACGACATTGGCCGTGTCTGCAGGTTTGGCAGCGTGACAGTCCCGGAGATGATGGTCATCGAGCGCTACTCGCATGTGATGCACATCGTTTCGCAGGTGGAAGGCACGATCGCTCAGGGAAAAACAGCCTACGACCTCATGCGTGCAACGTTTCCCGCCGGCACCGTTTCGGGCGCACCGAAGATTCGTGCCATGCAGATCATTGCCGGCACGGAACCCACCCAGCGCGGCTTCTACGCGGGTGCCCTCGGCTACTTTGGCTATGACGGAAACCTCGACTCTTGCATCATGCTGAGGACCTCGCTGATCAAGGACGGCAAGATCTACATCCAGGCAGGAGCGGGAGTAGTGGCCGACAGCGATCCCGCTTCCGAATTCCAGGAAACCATCAGCAAGGCCTCGGCTCTCTTCAAGGCCGTCGCAATCGCGGAGCGCCTCTGACGTTCCCCTGCGATTGCCCGGGCCTCCCGGGGGTGGCTGCCTGGATCGGAGGGAAATCCCTCGATCGAATGTGACAATCCGCGCCGGAATCACACGCGCGGAGCCTGGCACTGCGCCAAATTAACACAGCAAAAAGCCGTTGCTATTGCCACCTCCCTCTAAGCGGGAGCGTCAAACCCATTGGCCCGGTTTAGGCTGGTAGTTAGCCGCCTAATTATTTACAGTCTCGCTCGGAACCTTCCGCAGGGTGGCTGTCGGAAGAATAAGCAGCAATCGCAGTTTCACAACGTCATGTCTCTTCAATCCCACTCCTCCCACGCGTTTGCAGATACCGAATTGGATGCCCACCGCCTCCCGTCCTCGGGGCCGGCTCAGGGCCATTCCCTCGAAGCTCCTCCCTCCTTTCTGGAAAAACCCGAACCTCCGGCCCAGGAATCCTCCGCACCTGTCGAACGCAGCAGCCTCCAACTCTACCTTCAGGAAATCGGCAAGACCCCCCTTCTGACCGTCCAGGAGGAGGTGGTTCTGGCCAAGCGCATCCGCCGCGGCGACAAGGCTGCGCGCGATCACATGATTTCAGCCAACCTGCGCCTGGTCGTGAAAATCGCGATGGACTACAAGGACTTTGGCCTGCCGCTTCTCGACCTCATAAGCGAGGGCAACCTCGGCTTGATCAAGGCCGTGGAACGGTTTGACCCTCGCAAGGGGGGCAAACTCTCCACGTATGCAGCCTGGTGGATCAAGCAGTCGATCAAGCGTGCCCTGGCCAACCAGAGCAAGACGATCCGGCTTCCGGTGCATCTGGTCGACAAGATCGCCAAGATGCGCAGGGCGGCCCTGGCCATGACCGAGGCGCTGGGACGCGAGCCCACCGATGAGGAGCTGGCCATCGAGCTTCAGATTCCGACAAGCAAGGTTGCCCACCTTAAGTCCGTCAGCGTCCGTCCGACCTCGCTCGACGCGCCGATCGGCGACGAAGGCGACTCCGGCACGTTTGGCGACATTGTCGGCGACGAGAATGCCATGAGTCCCTTCGAATCCCTCAAGGAACGCATGCAGAACTCCGACCTGCGCGCGATGCTCGATTCGCTCGAGCCCCGCGAAGCGGAGATCATCAAGCTGCGTTTCGGTTTCGACGGCCACGATGAGCTCACCCTTGAGGAGGTGGGTCGCAAGTTCAAGGTGACGCGCGAACGCATCCGCCAATTGCAGAACATCGCGCTCTCGAAGATGCGCAAGGCGATCGCCCGAAACGAAGCCCAGCGCACGGCTGATGAGATCGAACTCGAGGACCGCCAGCGTCAGCGCATGCAGGTCATTCGCGAGTTCATCGAGTCCAAATCCCCCTCGGGATCTGCCTCGCCAGTTCAGGTCGGCCTGAACTGAGGCCCGGGCCTGCGACGCAGTGCCCCCTTCCCAAGCCGGCGCCTCCGCGCCGGCTTTTTGCTGCGCCCGCGCGCACGTTCATGACTCGCAAACGGGTGGGCACCTATTTCGCACCGGCAATCGATTCAAGAATACGTTCCGACGCCTGGATGCCTTTCTTCAGGATCCCAAGGTGGAAACTCTCGTTGGGCGCATGCAGGTTGTCCTCGGGAAGAAACAACCCCATCATCAATGAATCCAGACCGAGGATCTTCTTGATCTCACCGATGATCGGCACGCTTCCCCCCTCGCGGAGGTACAAGGGCGGTTTTCCAAACACGCCTGCGATCGCCGCATCCGCCGCCTGAAACGCGCGGGCAAGCACGGGCGACTGGTCCTTCGGCGTGTTGGACCGGCCCGGCGGAACCACGACATACGGTACCCCGCTGTGCTGGTCGACGATCCGGATGCTCACATCGTGAGGCGCCCTCTCCCGCACCGTCCGGTACACCAGTTCGCGGATCCGTTCCGGGTCCTGATTGCCGACCAGCCGGCACGAAATCTTGGCGAACGCCTTGCTCGGGATAACCGTCTTTGTGCCTTCCCCCTGGTAGCCACCCCCGATGCCGTTGAACTCCAGGGTAGGCAGGAAACGGACGGCCTCAAAAGGACTGTAGCCCGGGGGCGTATGGAATTTTCGGATACCGAGGAAATTACGGTAGGATTCAGCGTCCCCCGTGAGCTTCGCCAGTTCCTGCCGTTCCCATGTCTCGACATCGAGCACATCGTCGTAGAAACCGGGGATGTTCACCCTCCCGTCCGGGGTGTGAAGGGAGGCGCAGATCTCCGCGAGCGCCTGGATGGGATTCCTCAACACGCCACCATGAAGGCCGGAATGCAGGTCCGTCTTCGAGCCGGTGACTTCGAGATCAAATAGCATGAGTCCGCGCAGACCGCAGGTGATCACCACCTGGTCCTCGCTCGGGATTCCCGTGTCCGACAGAAGGACAAAATCAGCCTGCAAACGATCCCGATACTCTGCGAGGAAACGGGAAAAGCTGGGGCTCCCCATCTCCTCCTCGCCTTCGATGAGGAAAGTGATTCGCAGCGGAAGGTCCGGTCGCCTCTCCAGCAGCGACGCCACACCGGCAATATGCGCCATCAGCGGGCCTTTGTTGTCCGCTGTGCCCCGTCCAAACATCCGGTTTCCGCGGATCTCGGGCTCGAACGGCGGTGACGTCCAAAGGCTGGCGGGATCCGCGGGCTGCACATCATAGTGACCGTAGATGATCACATGCGGCCAGCTCTCGGGTCCCGTGCGCTTCGCCAGGACGATGGGATGCAGATCGGTTGCCGCCACCTCGACCTTGAAACCGATTGAGGTCAGAAGTCCGGCGACGAATTCACGCGCTCCAAGCATGCCCTCCCTGAACCTGGAATCGGCTGAGATGCTGGGATGGCGGACGTACTCCTTCAGTTTTTCGACGGGATCAAACATCCCGCCACCGTGGCGGATTCCCCAGCACGGCGCTAGAACGAAAAACCCTCAAAAGCCCTATTGGTACTTTTGACGGGCCTGCTCGTAGAGCGCCATGTACTGCGGAGCCAGTTCCGCAAGGTTGCGAATGCGCTGCTCGTCGGAGGGATGGGTGGACAACCAAACGGGCGGCTTGCCCTGGCTGCCGCTGTTGGCAGCCATTTTTTTCCAGAAAGTGACGGCTGCCCGCGGATCGTAACCCGCCCCCGCTGCGAAACGCAGTCCGATGCGATCCGCCTCGGTTTCATGAAGCCGCGAATAAGGCAGGAGCGCCCCCAGATTCGCTGCAATCCCGTACGCACTCATGATCGCGGTGCGTTTGGCCGGATCCACATTCTTCACTTCCATGCCGATCTGGGCCAGGGCTGCCCCGCCTGAAATCAGGTAATTCTGCGAGGTGCGCTCGGCACCGTGCCGGGAGCTCACGTGCGCGATCTCGTGGCCCATCACCGCGGCAAGCTCGTCGTCCGACGAGGCGAGCTTGAGCAGTCCCGTATAGACTCCCACCTTCCCGCCCGGCAGCGCAAACGCGTTCACCTGGGGAGAGTCGAATACGACAAACTCCCATCGGGCGTTGGGGATGTCGCGACCGACCGATTGCGCAATGCGTTTCCCCACGCGCTGGACCTGGGCATTCGCCGCCGGATCCTGGGAGACCTTCTCCTCCTTCTTGATCTGGTCAAACGCACTCAATCCCATCTGCGCCTCCTCGGAGGGTGACACCAGCATGACCTGGCGCCTCCCGGTTTCAGGAACCGTGGAGCAGCCGGCGAACGCAACGAGGACAAGCAGACAGGCAAGGATTCGAGAGATCATCTTTTGGAGGTGCGCAGACCCTTGCACGACAGGACGCTTCAACGCAAACCTTGATGCACCCCGATAATGCGGGCAGGTTTCACCCACCCGGGTCTCCCCATCGAGCACTCCATGCGGTGATTTCAGGAACGGATACGCCTCAGTGCCGGAAGTGGCGGATCCCGGTAAACACCATTGCCATGCCGCGCTCGTCGGCCGCCCTGATGACCTCTTCATCGCGCACGGATCCGCCCGGCTGGATCGCACACGTGGCTCCCGCGTCCGCCGCCGCGATCAGACCGTCAGCAAACGGGAACAGTGCCTCGCTGGCCACGACGGATCCTTTCAGGTCAAGCCCCGCCTCGCCCGCCTTCCAGACTGCAATGCGCGAACTGTCCACGCGCGCCATCTGACCCGCACCGATTCCCAGGGTCTGTTCGCCACGCGTGTAGACGATCGCGTTCGACTTGACGTGCTTGCACACCTTCCAGCCGAAAGTCATCGAAGCCCACTCCTCAGGTGAGGGAGTACGCTTTGTCACCACCCTGAACTCCCCCGCCTTTTCCATGCGCCGGTCGCGATCCTGGACAAGGATGCCGCCGACAACCGAGCGCACCTCCTGAAGCGCATCGGCACCGATCCCGCCCTTCGCCACCATAAGCCGGAGATTCTTCTTCCTACCCAGAATCGCAAGGGCGGCGTCGTCGAAACGTGGTGCGATGATGACCTCCGTGAAGATTTCGGAGATCGCTCCGGCGACCGCAGCGTCAAGGGTGCGATTGACGATGATGATTCCCCCAAACGGCGCCTGGCGGTCCGTCGCATAGGCATTTTCCCAGGCGCTGATCAACGTGTCCGCACTCGCGACGCCACAGGGGTTCGTGTGTTTCAGAATCGCCACTGTCGGGCGCTCAAATTCGCCGATCAGGTACGTCGCCGACGTGATGTCCAGAAGGTTGTTGTAGCTGAGCTCCTTGCCCTGCAGCTGCTGGAAATGATCGTGAAACGTGCCGTAGAGCGCCGCCTTCTGGTGCGGATTCTCGCCGTAGCGAAGTGCCTGGGCCTTGTCGTAGCTGAGCGAATAACGCGCGGGCAATCCACTCAGGGCATCGAGATCCGGCACAGCCGCCTGCGTCTCAAGGTACTTCGCGATCGCAGCATCGTAGCTCGCCGTGCGCTGAAACACCTTCAGCGCCAGCTCGCGTCGCAGTTCGGGCAGTTTCAAAGGCGCATCCATGGCTTCCAGCACGCGCGCATAATCGCCGGGGTCACACACGACCGTGACGCTCGTGTGGTTCTTCGCAGCACTGCGCAGCATGGAGGGACCGCCGATGTCGATGTTTTCGATCGCCTCCTCGAACTCGACATGCGGCTTCGCGACGGTTGCCTCGAACGGATACAGGTTCACAACGACCAGATCAATGAGTTCGATCCCGTTCACCTTCGCCTGCTCAAGATGCTCGGCCCTGTCCCTCCTGCAGAGCAGCCCGCCATGAATCTTGGGGTGGAGCGTCTTGACGCGGCCTTCCATGATTTCGGGAAACCCGGTGTGGTTTCCGACCTCCGTGACCGGAAGCCCATGGGCCGAGAGCAGCTTTGCTGTCCCGCCGGTTGAAAGCAGCCGATATCCCTGTTTGCGGACAAGGGCCGTCGCGAACTCGACCAGGCCTTGTTTGTCACTCACCGAAAGCAGCGCCAGTTTGTCCATAGAGAACGGTTCTTGTGCGCTTCCCGGCCATTTCCCGCAAGCCGGAAGACAGGGCGCACCGGCAACGACAGGCCATCGACGAGGCATTGCGTTATACCGGAGCCGCTCCTACATTCTGCGGTCAACCTTACTCTGTGTCAGCCTCCGTCCCCCTCTCCGGCCTCACCGCCCAACTCGACAAACTCATTTATCATGACGGCGGCAGCTGCGCTCCGCCCGACCGGCGCCATGCCTTCATCTACTACATCACCATCCAGAACCGATCCCCCCATGCCGTCACGCTCCTCGGTCGCAAATGGGTGCTCGACTACGAGGACGGGCGCCGCGCGGTGATCGAGGGCGACAAGATCGTCGGCGAAACGCCGAGGCTGGTTCCCGGCGAGGCCTTCAGCTACAACAGTTACCATCTCACGAACGAGAACGCCCAGGTGCACGGCAGCTTTCACGGCCTCGATGAAACCGGCGCCAGGATCCACGTGATTCTGCCGTCATTCACAATGACCATCCCCACAGATTGAGCGAAGACCGGCTCAACGATCGATTTGACCCACGGCTTCCGTTCGGCCATTCACGTGATGTGGCCAAACTCTGCATCTTTGTGGGCACCATGCTGGGCGGGTTTGCCTTCGGTTGGGCTGCGGATGCGTTCGGATGCGAACTCATGGCATCGTTCCTCTGGTCGGGCCTCGGTTCGCTCGTGGGTTGCTGGGCCGGATGGAAAATCCATCGAAGGTATTTCTGGTAGCCCGCCGCCTCGACCGGATTTTCCACCGGCGACCCGCCCCACCGCATGACCACGCCGGACCCTCCCCGGGGACGCAGGCGTTCTCGTGCCCTGTACGGAGAGAAATCGCCTCCCACGTGAGACCCGTCCCCGCGTCGCCCGGGCTCCATCTGGAAAAAGTTGCGCTTGCAGCTTCCCGGACGCTGCGTCTCTCTGACCGATCCGTAAATGAACCTTATCGACCTGAACCGCGAAGGCGGAATCGGTGCAAACTCGCTTTTCCTCCGCCTCGGTGACCTGCGCATCCTCGTGGACTGCGGCATGAATCCGAAGCTCGCCGGGCGGGCCGCCACCCCGGACCTGGGCAAGCTCCGTGGAATCTCGCTCGACCTCATCATCGTCACCCACTGCCACCTCGATCACATCGGCAGCCTGCCCCTGGTCATGCGGGAACACCCCGACACCCCTGTGATTCTTTCAACCTCGAGCCGAATGCTCATCGAGCGCATGCTGCACAACTCCGCGAGCGTCATGACGCGCCAGAAGGAGGAGTTGCAGCTTCCGGATCTCCCGCTCTTCACGCACGCGGAGATTGACCGTCTAAGCAAACGTTTCACGCCCATCCCTTTCGGCCAGGCCAAACGTTTCCGCGGAAACAGGGACGAGATCGAAGTGATCCTCCACCCTGCAGGGCACGTGGTGGGGGCGGCCGGCGTCGAGATCCACCACAAGCACCGCGGCATCTTCATCACGGGCGACGTCCTCTTCGAGGACCAGCGCACGCTCTCGGGCGCCAAGTTTCCGGCCGGACACTTTGACACGCTGATCATGGAGACGACACGCGGTTCCACCGAACGCCCGATCGACAAGGGACGCGTGCGCGAATTCGGAAGGCTGATCGACAGCATCAATGACACGATCCAGCGCGGCGGATCCTATCTCATTCCCGTCTTCGCGCTGGGCCGGATGCAGGAGGTGCTTTCCATCGTCCATGATGCACGCAAGTTCGGCAAACTCGTGGACTGCCCGATTTTTGCCTCCGGTCTCGGCATGGATCTCGCCGACTACTTCGACGAGATCGCGCGCAAGACGCGCCAGATCAATTTCAACCGGAACATCATCAAGGAACTCAAGATCAAGCCCGCCCCACGGAAGCTGAACCCCGGTGAGGATCCACAGCAGAACGGCCTCTACATCATCAGTTCAGGCATGATGGTCGAAAACACTCCCAGCTATGCCCTGGCCAGCGGACTGCTGGGCCACGCGCGCAACACCATCGGGTTTGTTGGCTACTGCGACCCCGACACTCCCGGCGGCGCCCTGCTCGCCTCCAAGCCGGGCGACACCTTTGTTTTCGATACATTGCATGTGAAGACCAAGGTCAAGGCGCGCGTCGAACGGTTCGAACTGAGCGGACACGCCGATCGCGAGGAACTTCTCCAGTTTGCGCTTCAAACCGAGGCCCGCACCGTCGTGCTCACCCACGGCGACCCGCCCGCGCGCGCATGGTTCATGCAGCAGCTCACTGATAAGGCGCCGCAGATGAAGGTGCTCGATCCGGTCCCGCTCCAATCCTACCAGGTTTGATCCGTCTGACCCCCGCTCATAGCGGCTGAATCACGCGGCGCAGGGCAGCCACCGTCCCCGCGCTCCCGGCAAGAAAGAAGATGCGTCCCATTCCGAGGTCAAACTCCCGGAGGGGAAAAACCTCCCCCGTGAGATAGAGGAGTTCACCCCCCGCCGCCTGCACCATCGGCACCGCAGCAGCGATGTCCCACACCTTCACATTGTGATCGACAGTGCCGTGGAAGATCCCGGCGGCGACGTAGGCGAGATGCAGCGCGCTGCTGCCGAGGGCACGCAGTTTGAAATTGGCGGCGATGCTCTGGGCATGCGGGGCAAACCGCCGTTCCGAGGGGGTGTGGAATCCAATGAGACTCTGCCCCGTCGGACCTTCCGACCTGACCTTCACCTGACGATCGCCATCCGTCAATCCAAATCCAGGTCCGCCATGCATCAGGACGCGGCGGCTGTGATCATAGATGACCCCGTAGACAGGTGTCCCATTCTCCAGCAAGGCAAGCGCAATGGCGCATTGGGCAATGCCCGCAGCATAGTTGTTGGTTCCATCGATCGGATCGAGTACCCATGAATACTGCGACGTGAGCGGAATCGGGACGCCCGCGGTGCGCAGCTCCTCGCTGAAGAGCTGATCCTCCGGGAATTCAGCGGCAAGCCGCCGGAAGATGTTTTCGGAAATCTCGATGTCGACCGCCGTCACCCTCGAACCGTCGCTCTTCCACCTGCTTTCGACACGACCGAATTCACGGTGCATCAGTTCCGTCTCCGCCATGACGGCGTATTTCGCCGTCGCAATGCGCGCAACAAGTTCGGAGGAATGGGAGGAGGCCACACTCCGAACAGAACAAAGGAGTACGCGTGGCGCAAATCCAACCGCACCCGTCCCCTTTCCGCCCTCCTCAATCGTAGTCGTACAACCGCGGATCGCGGATCGCCTGGGGACGGCGTAACGGGAGACGCCTGCGCTTCGCCCGGCTCGCGGAATCCGCTTCCTGCGCGTCTCCGCCCGGCCCCTCCCCTTCCGCGCCCTCCATGCGTTCACCCACCTCTTCAGGATCCTGGCCCTCCTCCAGCCTGCGCACCGCCTCCTCGATCGGGCCCTCCATCTTTTCGCCTGACAGTTCCGCCATACGCCTCAGCACTTTTCCCATGTCCTTCGGATTGCTGTCCTCGAGGTGCGCGAACTCCTTTTCGATCTGGCACATCGTCGCCTCTGCGCGCGCATCCTCCATCTGCGCAGACGACGCCTGCGACTCCGCGGGCGCTTCCTTGGCGCCCGTGTTCACTGCAAAGCGCGACAGCAGTTTCTGCATCCGGAATTTCGGATTGTCCGGGCATTTCGGCACCCGTGCCGCCTGCGCCAGTGTCTTTGCGTAAAACTGGTAGATCCGGTTGTTGTCAGGGCAATAGAACTCGAAAATCGGCATGATGAGGGATTCCCGGCAATCTAATCGCTCACCGGTTTTCTGGCAAGTTGATGCCCATGTCGGACAACCGCCTGCCTTCCGGAACGGTTGAGGCCGTCGAGAACGCGCGCCAGTCCCCGGCGCTTCTCTTCGTCCTGGGCAAACATCTCCAACTGGACACTGGCGTCCTCCACATTCGAGAACCGCACGCTCACGAGACGCAATGGTCTCGGCAGCAACCACGCCTCGCGCAAAAGGTCCTCCACCCAGGGATAGAAGGGCGCCTCGAGGTCCGTGCCCGCCTCCAGGCTCCTTCCATGGCTGGCTTGTGAGAAATCCGGGTAGCGGACTTTCAGTGTCAGGGTCCTCACGCGCTTCCCGTCCTCACGGATCTTGCCCATCAGTTCGTCAACCATGCGCTTCACTATCCGTACAATTTCGGCGAAGTCCGAGATGTCCCTCGAAAACGTCTCCTGTTGCGAATAGCTCCGCGCATCCTCCCGCTCCACCTCCACCCGATCACCATCCTCACCCCGGGCGCGAGCAACCATCGATTGCCAGCCCTCGCCGAGCATCGCCCTCAGCTCCGATGGAGAACGTCCAAGGAGATCCCGGATCCGTGTCACGCCCCGACCGGCAAGCATTGCCTCGGTCCGCGGTCCCACCCCCGGCAGTTTCCCGACGGGAAGCGGAGCCAGAAACTCTGCCTCAGTACCGGCCGGCACGACGACAAACCCGCGCGGCTTGCGCAACTTCGAGGCGATCTGCGCCACGAGTTTGTTCGCGGCGATTCCGATCGAGACCGGCAGTTCCAGAGCCTCCCAGAGTTTTCCCTGCAGGTCGCGCACCCGCGCCTCCAGTTCCTCCGGTGACCCAAATCCGCAAGGGGAAAGATCGAGGTAGCCTTCATCAATCGAATTGCGCTGGACCAGCGGTGTGAGGGACTCGCAGAGATCGAACATTCTCCGTGACATTTTCCCGTACAGCCCCGAGGTGTGCGGAATCAGGATGAGATCCGGACACACCCGAAGCGCCCGTGCGGTGGGCATCGGCGTGTAGACGCCGCAGGCGCGGGCTTCATAGCTCGCGGAGGAAATGATCCCTCGCTCCCTTCCACCCACCGCGCACTTTTTCCCGCGCAGCCTCGGGTCCCTCGCCTGCTCGCACGAGACAAAAAAGGCATCGGCATCGAGGTGCACGATCGTGGGAAACCCGCTCATGGCTGCCCTCCTGGATCCAGCACGGGAGAACCACCTCCCTGTTCCGCCGCCTCGCCGGCAAATCCGCCGATGGGGGCGACGCTTTCAAAATGAATCACGGCCCGCGCTTCCGAGCGTGAGTCGGCCAGCGATACGCGAAAGATGGCTTCCCAGTCTGCATTGCCATCGCGATCGGAAAGCACATGCGCGACCCGCCACTCGGCATTGTCCTCCTCATCGAAATGGCTGTGCTTCGCGGACCGGCCCTCCGGATCAAGGAGAAACCGCCCGCGTGCCTCAAAGTACTGCAGGAAGGCCCTTTCAATGCGCCTCACCTCCGCCAGCGCAGCGACCGGAGCCGAGATGGCCGCCCTGCCCAGACGTTCCGCAGCGGCCTCCCAGTCCTGCGCGGCGGCATCCTGGAGGAATCCGAGAAAGGAGGCCCTCACAAGGCGCCTGAACGATTCACGGTCACGCGTGATGTCAAAGGACTCCGGACGCGCCGGCTTCTCCGCAGGTTCCAGCGCGACATGGCCGGGGTTCCTCAACCGCTCCCACTCTTCAATCAGGCTCGAATCCACGCCCCGTATCAATTCCTGAAAGTAACTCTCCATCTCCACGACCGGCCCGGTCTTGGCCTGGTCAGGCACGGTTTGAGAGAGGACTTTCCATGTCTGGGAGAGGTGCCTGAGCAGCAACCCCTCGGAGCGCTCGAGCCCGTATTCGCGCACATAATCCGCGAACGAAAGGTAGCGTTCGAACATCTCACGCGCGACCGATTTGGGCCTTACCGTGTCCTCCTCGACCCAGGGGTGCGCCACCTTGAACGCATTGAAGGTGTCATACAGAAATTCGCGGAGGGGCTTGGGGTGCTCGATCTGTTCGAGTTTTTCCATCCTTTCCTCATAGGAAAGCCCCTCCGCGCGCATCTCCTCCATCTTCCGCGATTTCGCCCGATCGACCTGCTTGCGGAGGATCGCCTCGGGATCCTCGACAATCGCCTCGCAGAGCGTGAGCACGTCAAACGGATGGTCGGGCGATTCCCTGTCCAGCGTCGGCAGGGTGTCGATGAGGTAGATCGAAAGCGCCTGATGCAGGGAAAAGTCCTCCTGCAGGGTGACATTGACGCGCAGCCGTCTTCCCGTGGCGCAGCGCGGAATGAATTCGATGATCCTGCGCTCGATCAGCGCGCGAAACAACTGGAACGCCCGCCGCTTGAGCTGTCGTTTTCTCACAGCCGTCTCGTGGGATTCTGTGATCAACCGCTTCATCGCGCCGCATCCGTCGCCTTCGCGGCCGAGCACCAGAAGGAGCATGCCGTGGGAAACATCGAATCGTGACGTCAGCGCCTCCGACGGCGCGGTCTGGAGCCGCTCGAAGGTCTTGTTGTCCCAGCCCACCGATCCCTCCGGGGCGCTGCGCTTCGCGATCTTCTTCAGCTTCCTCGGATCCCCGGCGGCCCGTTCCACCGCGCGCCTGTTTTCGATCACATGTTCCGGCGCCTGGGCAACGACATAGCCTATGTCATCATAGCCCCGCCTGCCCGCCCGGCCTGCCACCTGCCTGAAGTCCCTCACGTTCAGGATCGCGGCCTTCCTCCCGTCGAATTTCCACAATTGGGTGAACACCACCGTGCGGATCGGCACATTGATGCCGACACCGAGCGTATCCGTGCCGCAGATGAGCTTGAGCATGCCCTTCTGCGCAAGCGATTCAACGAGGATGCGATACTTGGGAAGCAGACCGGCATGATGCACCCCCACACCATGGCGCAGCCAGCGTTTGACGTCCTTGCCGTAGGGGCTGTTGAAGCGCACGCCCTCGAGCGCGGCGGCTATGGCCGCCTTTTCTTCCTTCGTGCACAGGGCCAGGCTCATCGCATCCTGCGCCCCGTCGGATGCTGCCCGCTGCGTGAAATACACGAGATAGACCGGAGCGCGGTTTTCCACGATGAGTTCCGCGACCTTCTCCATGAGCGGGGTCTCCGAATACGAGAACTCCAGCGGCACGGGGCGGCGGTCGCTGCGGATCGTCACGCTGGAGGCACCCGTGACGCGCGTGAGTTCGCGCTCAAAAAAGTCCGTCGCCGCAAGCGTTGCCGACATCAGAAGGAAACGGCATTGCGGCAACGCCAGCAGCGGCACCTGCCACGCCGTCCCGCGGTCGGGGTCCGAATAGTAGTGAAACTCATCCATGATGACCGCGCGCAGGTCGCTGCCCTCCCCATGGGCCAGCGCCATGTTGGCGAGGATTTCGGCGGTGCAGCAGAGGACACGGGCGCCGGGATTGACACTGGCATCCCCGGTCATCATGCCGACATTCTCCGGCCCGAAATCGCGGCAGAGGGAAAGGAATTTTTCGTTCACCAGCGCCTTGATCGGACAGGTATAGATGGAGCGTTCGCCGGCGCATAGGGCCTTGAAATGAAAGGCCGCCGCAACGAGCGACTTCCCGGATCCGGTCGGAGTCGCCAGGATGACATTGCTGCCGGAGAACAGTTCAAGGATGGCCTCCTCCTGTTCCGGATAGAGTTCGAGTCCCTTCCCCGCCATCGCCTCAAGAAACCGCGCCAGCACGGCCTCCTTGTCCGTGCCCGGGGGGAGCGGCGCGAGGACGGGCATGGTCTGGACCGACGGCTGGGACATCCATCCAGCAGGAACGCAGGACTGCATCGAGACAAGACCGCGCTCCGGATTCGCTGCGCCCCGCTGTTCCCTGAGAAAATTCAAGCTTCCGGATTGCCCTCTGTCCCGCACCCTGCCACTCGTGTTTTCCCTATGGGACGCCAATGGCTTCATGCGAAACGTGCGATCGTCAACCTCAAGAAGGGTCAGGTCGTAGGCAAGATCGTCAAGGAACTCACCGTTGCGGCAAAACTCGGCGGCGCTGACCCCGCCGGCAACGCCCGCCTTTTTGCCGCCCTGGAAAAGGCCCGCAAGGCAAGTGTCTCGCGCGATGTCATCGAACGGGCCGTCAAGAAAGGCGCAGGCGGAGGCGACGACAAGTCATCGCTCGAACATGTCGTATTCGAGGGCTACGCGCCGCACAAGGTGCCCATCATCGTCGAGATCTACACGGACAATCACCAGCGCACCGCAGCCGAGGTGCGTGTCCTTTTCAAGAAGGGCGTCCTTGGAAATGCCGGAAGCAACAAGTTCCTTTTCGACCACGTCGGCATCGTCGAAGCTCATCACACGGACATGTCGAAGGACATCGAGGGCGCAGCCATCGAGGCGGGAGCCAATGACTTCGAAGCGCTCTCGCATGCCCAGAACGACGACATTCCCGAAGGGCATGCGGGCGCCAAGTTCCTGACCGACCGCACCGCCGTGCACGCCGTGTCCACCTGGCTCAAGGAGAACGGCTGGTCCATCGTGACAAGTGAGATCGGCTACGTCGCGAAATCCTATCCCGAACTCGACGATGCCACCCGTGCCGAGATCGGGGAATTCCTCCAGTCAATCGAGGACCACGATGACGTGCAGCGGGTCTGGGCGGCCGTCAGGTAGCGACCGGTTTCAATCGGTTTTTCAAAAGGGAAAGCCCACCGAGAAATGCAGGGTTCCTTCGGGATCGCCGTCGCGGCGTCGGAGATTGTGCCCGTACTCCAGACGCAGCGGTCCCACAATCGTCTGGTAACGCACGCCCAGACCCACTGAGCATAGGCGCTCGTCGAACGGATAATCCGCCAGGGACACCGCAGTGCCGAGCGCATCCAGAAACACCACGGCCGACCAGTTGGTTGTCAGCTGCTGTTCGATCTCGGCATTCAGTGTCACGCGGCTCTTCGCCCCGATGAAACGCCCGTCAGCACCCCTCGGCGCAGCCTCGCCCCGCTGATAGCCACGAATCGAACTGTCGCCGCCGGGGAAAAAACGCTTGTTCACCGGCAGGAACCGGTCGCTCGGGGACCCCATTGTCGTGATCGCGCCATGCGAAAGCCCGAGGTGGATCCAGCGGGTGCGCCCCCATGCGGTGTGATACGAACCTCCGACTTCGTAGATCTGGTAGTCCACCTCGCCGGCGAGCAGCTTGCTCGCCGCCTCAATCTGGGCGAACAAGTGATAACCCCGCCGGGGCCGCAGCGGATTGTCACGCCGGTCGAGCGTCACTCCTGTCTCCACACTTCCCACGGTGACACGCCGCTCGTCCAGAACCCGTGTCGTCAGTTCATTGCTCCGGTTTCTCAGGGACTGGTACGTGTACCCGATCCTGCCCTCCATGCCACGTCCCAGTCTCTTCCGCAGCGCAACGCTGGCACCGTACTCTTCGCGGTCAAACGAAGTCTCCTCGCGACGCAATCCGAACAGCCGGGCCGCGCCATCGATCGTTTCACCGAAAAGTTCAGGCACCGAATACTGGAGATCCCCGCGCGTGCTCTTCATCGACTGCACCAGCAGCAGCCGGCTCTGATGCGCCCGTCCGAAAAGATTGGTCTGCCTCCATTCAATCCCTCCCCGAAGCTGTTCGTAACTGCCATAGCCAAGCAGAACATTGCTTTCCCAACGCGGCAGTTCCTTCAGACGGAACGTGACCCCTCGTTCCGGCCCGCTCGGAGGGTCCAGTTCGGTGCGCACCGTGGAGAAGACTCCCAGGCGTGCAAGGCGGAGTCGCGCCGTCTCGACATCGAGCAGATTCAGCGGCGTTCCGGGCTTAAGTCGCACCCGCCGTTTAAGGACGGCCTCCTTCGTGTGCCGGTTTCCCTCAAATCGCGCCGCTCCGAGCGTCACCAGGTCGCCCGCTTCAAGCGTCGCGAAAACGTCCACCGGCAGCGCGTCTCCGTCCCTCCCTCCCCGCAGTTCCTTGAACGATACTTCCGCATCCGGATGGCCCTTCCCCACCGCGGCACCACGGATGGCCTCGCCTAGGTCCCGCTGCCAGAGGGGCGTCCATGCTGCACCGCTCCAGGGTCGCACATCAAAGGCAATGCCGGTGCCCTCGACTCCCGCGAGCGAGACGCGACGCACCCAGAACCGCGGGCCCTCCTTAACCTCAACCAGGATTTCCGCCTTGCCTTCCGGACTCTCGCGGACGGCTCGCGAGTGCACCTCGGACTCCGCAAAGCCCAGAAGACGCAGTCCGTCCCGCAGGTTCTCATCTGAACGCCGCAATCGCGCCGGGGACAAGGCACGCGACGCCGCACTCTTCCAGAGGGAGTCCACTGGTCGATAGTAGGCCTCAGCATCCCCGGCCGGAATCGCCTGAAGTCCCTCAAATCGCAAGGTGGCGATGGTTGATCGAACACCGGGGGCAACGGCAAATTCAACTTTGCCTGCTGACAAAGGACGCGGAAGCACCGTGGAGAGCGTTTCATCGAACTCGAACGCACGCGCATTGCTGCCGTCGGGCGACAGTGTCGCGGTCACCCGCGGGTGGAGAAAACCTTCCTCTGCGAGGGCGGAGACGAGGAGAAACGCCGCGTCCTCGATCGCATTCGCATCCATCGCCGCCCCCCGCTCCGGCCCGAGGAGTCGCATGAGCGAGGTCCGTTGCTCGCGATTTCCAAAGAAACCGAGTCCTTTCACTTCAATCTCTGCAAGCGCTGTCCCCTCTGCCGGTTTGTCCGCGGCACAAGCGGATGGCGACACCAGGATGCAGGCCAGCGCGCTCACGGCGCAGGCCGTCGCCACCCTTGCCGTCGATTTCAATCCTCCTTTGCTCACGGAGGCCCGCCTTTCGCGCCGTCGTTCGTTTCGGTCTGGGGTTTCTTTTCCTCCACCTCCTGCGAACGATCCCGGAAGGCCCGCCATTTTACGCCGATATTGTAGTCGTCGAACTCGTCGTACTCCCCCGTCAGCGACCATCGTTCATTCAACGGCAGCTCCAGCGCATAGGTTTCCCGGCCCTCCCTCGAGACCCGTTCTCCCACGGTCAGTGAAAAATTCCCCGATCGGTAGGGATCCGCGCCGAACTGCCCCGCAAGCGATTGACCGAGATAGGCACCAAGCCTTAGCGCACGCTGCTGCGCCGAGAAATTGGTTTCCCCCTGGGGTGCCTCTCCCGCCATCACCAGTCTGAGGACCTGCTCCGAGTCCAGAGGAGGGCTCGAAGTGAACATCACGCTGGGATGCGAAGCCAGTCCCGTGATTTCCATCCTGAGATCATAGCCGAGCCGCCGGCTGGTGGCCTCCATGGAGACGCGGGGGTCGAAGGGGGCCGCAGCCTGCAGGGTCACCCCGCCTTGCTCCACCAGAAAGGTTGCAAAGGGCAGCGTCACCCGACCTTCGTCAATCACCGCCTCGCCCACAGCCGTCGGCTCCGCAAGGGTGCCACCCAGTTTGAATCGCGCCGATGCCAGCCCGGAAAACACCGGACTCGCCACCCGGAGAAACCGCTCCCCTTCAACCTCCACAGCCAGCCTCCAGGATGCAAACGGCTCCGCTGTGATTGAGAAATAGGGAGGCCTTCGCAGCGGGGAACCGCGTAGTGCATTGCTGGCCACCAGCGACTGCAGATCCGTGAGAACAAGGCTGTCGCGAAGAACCGCCGTCCCGGAAAGTTCGGTGCCTCCCTTCTCCCCAGTCCGGATGCGAAGATCCGCATCGCTGCGGAGCAGCAAGCCGGACTGCCGGACGAGCGGGAGATTGTTTCCCTTCAAGGCAAAATTCATTCGCCATCCCTCCCCCGCCGAAAGTGTGGCCTCGCCGGAAAGCGAAATCGGCTGCCCCCCCGAACTGGCCTGGAGCCTTTCGATCCGAAGGGTGCGATCCTCGAGCCGGAGATCCGCATCGATATCCTGCAGCGCGCCCAGGGGACCAAACAGGGGGCGGGATGCCGCACCCCGAAGGTGCATCTCTCCCAACCATTTCATACCGGGCCTGAGTGTGACGTCGATCGCCACGGTTCCTCCAGGGGTTGCCCACCGGTCTGCAAACGCCGAAAGCGCCGACAACTTCGTTTCCGGCAGCACCAGGTCCGCTTCCAGATGCGAGGTCACCCACGCCAGCCACTCCGGCCGTGCAAGGCCCTGCCAATCGGACGGCAGCGGCAGCCGCGCACCGGCCTTCAGGGACTGTCCTGCGATCCTCGCTGAAAATTCCTGAAGAGTCAGCCGTCCACCTTCTCCCACCAGGCGCGCCCTCAGGTCTTCGACCGCAGGCCATGGACTCCGCCCTTCACGCGCCGGTGCCGCAATCCTGGCTACTTCAACGGTCGCCTCCCCCGCGGGTGCGCGCCACGTGCCTGCCAAACGAACCACGGCACGCGGATCCTCCAATTGAACACCGCCGATCTCACCCACCTGTTTCCAGAAGAAGGCATTCCTGTCGACGTCGATCTCAAGGCCAATTTTCTTGAATGGCTCCATCACAATCCTCCAGCCGGGATACACGAAGAGCGTGATCGGAATCGTGCCTTTCAACGTTCCCATCGCCCGCCCCTCCGCAGTCAGCTCGCATCTTGAAATCTCCAATCCCTCCGAGTTCGCGCGCGCAGAGACAACCATCCCCGCCACGCGATGCTCACCGAGCGAAACTTCGGCCGTTCCGTCCACTCCAAACGCCACGGGGCCCTGGTTCCATGTCCCGTTGAGCTCAAGGCTTCCGATCCTCCAGTCAGGCTCCTTCTGCTCCACAAAATCCGACCACCAGGCGGGAGTCAGGCCCTTCACAGCAATCCGCACTTTCCCGGTCCCGCCTCCAGAAAACTCCCCCGACAACGAACCCGCGTTTCCCCGGAGCAGAAAATCCTTCACGGACCAGCCATGCCTCCATGCAATTGTCGCCGGACCCGCCAGCGACAGCCGCTCTTCCGCCTCGTGAAAGAGCCTGAGCGACGTCAAGCGCACACCGTCGCGATCGAGTTCGCCGGCGGCCTCCAGGCGTCCCGCTTTTCCTTCCAGCGAAACCGTCACATCCTGCAATCGCCCGCCCACTCCCTGCCACGCGCCCTTGAAATTCAGCGCCGCCACGTGTTTCCAACGCGGTTGTTCGATCACAAACTCGCCATGATGCACCGGCTCAGCCAGATCACCCTCCACCGCCGCGAAAAATTTCGCGCTCCCACTGGTGAATCCCGGGTGGACCCAGCCCGCGAGCAGCGCTGGCGGCACCTTTCCGTGCACCATGCCTCCGACGATGCGACGCGCAGAGAAATCGTAACCACCCTCAACGGAAAGCTCACCCCAGGTGGGCGATTGGATTTCCGCCGATCGGATCGTCAGCCGCGGCCAGAAAAATTCCGCATCGATCTGCGAGCCCGAAATCTTCCAGTCACTTCCGTGCAGGTCTTTTCCACCGAGGCGTCCCATCACGTGTAGTTTTCCGTCGGCCATGCGCAGGACCTGCGCCTTTCCGTCCACCCGACCCTGCATCTGGAGCCCGGGCAGTTTGGAAAGGTCGGCGGTGACCCGGAAATCGGTCTCCGGTGATTCCAGCACGCCGTTACTGGCAACCGTCACCGGCGCCGCGAGCACCGCTTCAATCCCCGGACCCGTGATGGCAAAGCGCTCCACACTCACGGCGCGGAAATCGCCCGCGATCTGGACGTCCGCCTTCAATGCCGGCAGCCGGTTCGACGCGTCTGCAGCCGGGCGCGCGGTCGCAAGAATTCCTGCCGAGAAGCCCTCGCTGCGCCACTGAAGGTCGAGCGAGCCTTCGAGGCGATCGAAGAGGGATGGCAGGCCAATATCCCCGGCGGGCAGCACCCAGTCTTTCGCAACAAGAGATGCGTTTTCCGGCAACCACCCCTGCGCGCCAAAACGGGCTCTTACAGCGCCCTCATGTTCCCGCAGGTGGATCCTGCCTTCCACCTCCTGCGCTTCGCTGCTGGTGACGCCAATACCCCATTTGCCCTCCTCCGAGTCCAGCTGTACGGTCAAGGGGCCGCCCACGGGCCAGGTCAACCCGCCGTCGAGCCGCACCTCTTTCCAGCGTAGGCCGGTCACCTGCAGCGCGCCGTTCCTCCATACTGCAGATGACAGAAGCAGTTCCCCTGCCTTCCAACTCACGCCTCCCTCGCCCAACCGGACCTCACCGATCCAGTCACCGATGCGGTGCAACACGCTGTCGAGCCGCGCACGAAGATCAATCCATCCCCGGATTCCTCCGGCGACAGCCTCGGATTGCGAAGGGGAGATCACCACCCGCCAGTCGTCCGCGCTCCAGTTTCCCATGCGCGCCGGCCGATTCCTCCAGAGCATCCAGAGATTGACTTCCGCCTCGATTCGTTTCGCCGCGACATCGATCCCGTGCGCGTGAAAACGAACATCGTGCGCGACAATCCGGTCGCTACCCACGCGTTCAAGGCGTTCGAAAGTGACGCCGTAGTGGCGACCCATGACACCCAGGGGCCAGGCCATCCACCATGGCAGCGTCACGACGGCGATCAGCAGGACCGCCACCAAAGATGCGAGAACAAGGAATACGCGACGCATGGTGAGATCACGCGCCTGCGGAAGCGGCCTCGCTGTCGACGTTACGCCGCCACGAGACCGCTGCGGGCAAGCAACGCGGAGAGATCAGGATCCCGACCCATGAAGGCACGGTACAGTTCCGCGGGGTCGGCCGAATTTCCCTTGCTGAGAATCTGCTCCACAAACGCCGCCCCGGTTTCGGGATTGAACACGCCTTCCTTCTGGAACCGGGTGAAGGCATCGGCATCAAGCACCTCTGCCCATTTGTAGGAGTAGTAGCCCGCCGCATAACCGATAGGATCGCTGAAAAGGTGATTGAAGCGGAACAGGATGGTCCGCCCCGGAGGAACGGTGGGGATCATGCAGTCCGCCACCACGGCGCGCGCCTTCGCCTCAAGGTCGCCCTCGAGAAACTCGCCCGTGCGCACGTGCAGGATGAGGTCCATCTTGCCGAGCTGGATCTGGCGCATGACCTCAGCGGCGCCGCGGAAGCGGCGCGCTGCAATCATCTTCGCGAAAAGCGCCTCCGGGATGGGATCTCCCGTTTCGTGGTGACGCGCGAACAGATCGAGGCCCGCGCGCTCCCATGTCCAGTTCTCCATTATCTGCGACGGCAATTCAACGAAGTCCCACGCCACATTGACACCGTTGAGCGACTTGATTTCGACCTCGCCCAGCAGGTGATGGAGGAGGTGTCCAAATTCGTGGAAAATCGTCTCCACCTCGCGATGGGTCAGCAGCGCCTGCCTGTCGCCGATGGGCGGAGTCAGGTTTCCGCAGATGTACCCGAGATGAGGTTCCCTACCGCCAGACGGCGTCGGCCCGCCCGTCAGCAGGTAGCCCATCCACGCGCCTCCACGTTTCGATTCGCGCGGATACCAGTCGGCATAGAACGATCCCAGATGCCTCTTGCGACGATCAAAGAGTTCGTAGTACTTCACCTCCGGGTGCCAGGTCTCGACGCTCCCGGCCGGACGCTCGACGATCGTCAGCCCGAGGACGCGGTCCGCGATTTCAAAGAGTCCGGAAATCACCCGGTCCATCGGGAAGTACGGACGAAGCGCCTCCTCGTCGAAATCATACCGGTCCTTTCGCAGGCGTTCCGCCCAGAAGGATACCTCCCAGGCCTTCAGCGGACCCGCCGGCGCGCCGGTCTTTCTCGCCTTGAACTCCTCCAGTTCGCGACATTCGCGGGCAAACGGTGCATCCGCACGGGCCTTCAGATCCTCTACGAACGCCAGCGCACGCGCGCCCGATTTTGCCATGCGGCGTTCGAGGACAAGATCGGCGAAATGGGACTTGCCGAGCAGGGATGCCTTCTCGGCACGAAGCTCGAGGATGCGCCGCACGAGGCCCGCGTTCTCATGCGGAGCGCTCGAGCCCACCGACACGGAAGCCGACCACACTTCCCTGCGGAGCTCCTCGTTCTCCGCGTAGGTCATCACCGGTACCATGGACGGACCCTGCAACGTGAAACGCCACACCGGCTTTTCCGGCGAACCGAGCCCTTTCCGCTCTGCATTCGCACGCGCCGCCGCCTTCGCATGTTCGGGCAACCCGGCGAGCCGTGATTCGTCCTCGACCAGAAGCTGCCAGGCATTCGTCGCATCGAGCACGTTCTCGGAATACTTCTGCGTCAATTGCGCCAGTTCGCTCTGCAGCGCCTCCAGACGGACGCACTGCAGCTCGGGAAGATCCGCGCCCGCAAGCCGGAAGGAGGCCGAGGTCTCTTCGATCAGGCGCGCGTGGATCCCCTTGAACGAATGTCCCTCCACAGATGCCGCAAGTGCCTTGAGTCGCGACCAGAGCGCGGCATTCAGCGGGATTTTCGCGAAGAAGGCCGACACCTTCGGCAACATCACGTTGTGCGCCTCCCGGAGTGCGGGCGAGTCCGCGACCGACTGGAGATGCGTGACCTTTCCCCAGGCAAAGTTCAGCTCCTCGGTCGCCCGCTCAAGCGCAAGAAACGTGCTGTCGTACGTGAGGTTTCCAGGATCCTGCGTAGCGATCGTCTGGATCGCCGCCTCGGCACGGGTGAGGGCAAGTTCAACGTCGGGGGCGATATGCTCCGCCGTATGAAGAGACCAGCGAACCTGGAATGTCGGATCGAGAAATGGGTGAACGGTCATCTCCAGTGAAGCAACCGCACCACGGCCGCAGGTCAAGCCGTGCGACAAACCGCCTGCATCCTGTGGAGACCGGCACTCCCGCTACCAGCGGTAATTCACGCCCGCCGACGCCTGTCTCCGCCCCGCCGGCACAGCGGGAACCTCCTCAAAGTTCTCATTCCAGATGTTGTCAACTTGCGCGCCAAGCGTAAGCCCGCGAATTGAGCGCGGCGAGAAGTAGAGGCCTGCCAGGCCGAGCAGCGCCTCATCGCCTCCCTCCCGACGCAGGGAATTGTCTTCCTGAAGTCTCACCTCATGGTCGATGCGCAGCTCCCATCCACCACCCAGCCTCAGCGTGGCCGCAGCCGTCAGCCGGTGCTTCGGAAAATTGAGCGCATAGAAACTGGCGTCGACCGCAGCGGCGCCGTAATCGGAATTCTTGTGAAGATAGGTGTAGCCAAGGGACAAGTCCAGGTGTCTGAACTGCCGCCGCAGGACCACTTCCACGCCCGCCGTGCCCATGTCCACCGGGTTTGCAGTCCGGGCTGTCACTCCGCGCCGATAAGTCCAGTCGACAAGCCTGTCATCCCAACGATAGAAAATCGCACCGCCCGCACGCCAGCCGCCCCACGTCCCCTGCCCGCCGATTTCAAGTGTCTGCGCAATCTGCCTGCCGAGATCCGGATTGCCGCGAAAGAGTCCCGCGCCGCTCGCGGAGTTCAGCGCAGTATAGGTGGCCGTCTGCGTCGTCTTCGCGTAACTTGCGTACAGGCGCTCCCAGCCTTCGCCGGCAGTTCCACGGTCAAGGGACACTTCCGCCATCGGTGACACGGCCGATCCGTCGCGATTCGTGTCATCATAGGAAAGTCCCGCCTTCGCAGTGAGACGGTGCCCCTGCTGAAGCGTCCAGGTTCTTTCCGGTGCGACAACAACCTTGAAATGCTTCCGCTGGCGATACCGGCCCGAAGTGAGCGAAGTCGATTTCAGCGCATCCGCGATCGCCGTTGCTCCCGCGGTCCATACCATCTCTCCAATGGTCTTGCGCGCCTCGGCCCCCGCTCCGTAAACCCAGGTCGTGTGTTGAAAAGGGTGGACCGCTCCCACCGGCAGGAGACGGTTGAACGCGTAATCGTCCTTGTTGCGCCGATAGTAGCCTCCCGCCTCGAAATAATCCCCGTCCGGTGCGTCGATGCGATGATTGACCATCACGAGGACCGTCTGCAGGCGGTCGGACTCCGGGGAATTGAAGGGCGTGTAGAGATTCCGCCATCCGAAAAACTTCGACTGATATCCGGCATACAGATCCGTCTGGCTTTGCGCTCCAGAAAGCTGCAGCCGCGCACCCACGCGGGAAAAATCGTGATCGCCGTACGGGCGCGTACCGTCCGAACGGGAGGTTGCCCACCCGGCATCCGCGCCGATGCTGTGACGGCCCCCAGGCAGTTCACGCCGGTAACCCTGGTAGAACTCTGCGCGCTCCAGCGCAAATTCTCCCGCGCCCACCGAAGCATAACCGAGATTGGCTATGGGCCGCCACGCGAAGGCCGCGGTTCCGGTCCCGGCATTCCAGCCGCGCAGCGCATTGGAATACCCCGTAAGGATCTCCGGAGGGGTCAGCATCGCCGGCGGAACCGGCAGTTCCGCAAAGTAGTGCCCGGTCTGGGGGTCGTAGATCGACGACGCGCCAATCCTGAAACCGCTTTGCTCGAAAATTCCGCCGCGAATCGCGACATCCGACTGTCCTTCCGCCATGTTCCGGGCCTGCACATCGACCAGGGGCTCAAACCTCAATGCGGTGACCGGTGTGGAAAAAGTCGACCCGGGTTCGGTGTTCGCCACATGAAACGCGTCCACCGAAACCACGGGCAATTCCTGAATCCGCTCCCCTTGGGCAATCGCCCCGCAAGGGAACGCAAACGCAAGCATCAGTGCCCCCGTCCACCACCCATCGTTCACTCTTCGCCCGGCAATTTCCTCAGCCATGATCCCGCGATCCCAGCAAAGCACAAAACCCCTGCCAAGCCTATTGTTAAGTAGTTCCTAAATATGGTTAACAATGAGATCCATGAAGCCAACGAACGGATCCAACCTCTTGGTGTTGCCAGCGCCTGGCAACTCAGGAACGCGCCTCACCCGTTGTCTGGGGAGTCACGTTTGCCTGGGATTGCGCCGCTGCACCTGCCCCGGAATCATCGCCATCCGACCCAATCGCTTCGACCGGGCAGCCTTCCAAGGCTTCGATGCATTGGTCGATTTCCTCCTGGGTGGTCGGCTGCTTGAAAACGTAGGAGTGCCCACCGTCGTCATGGCGGGTGAAAAAGCCAGGCGCCGTCTCGCGACAGAGATCGCAGTCAATGCACTGCTGATCCACGTAGAATTTACCGGGAACATTGTTTTCCCACTTGTCGTCTTTATTGGCCATGGCGTATATCGGACAAAATCGCACCCGGCCGCGCTGTCAAGCACGCCTCCCGGATGCGTTTTCCCTCCTTTCCCATCGGAACTGGACGTTTCCAGCCAAGGTGCGACGCCTGCTTTCGACCGGAACAACCGAAATTTGACTCTTTTTTCGTTCAATTTCCGGGAGCGCGCTTGAGTTTGAGAGGAGGCTCGTCACCCTCTGGCCAGCATGCTAACTGACCGGCCCTACATGCACAGGGGACTCCGCGGCCAAACGACTTCGGTGCTCGTCTGGCTTCTGTCTGCCCTCGCGGCCGGGCATGTCGTTCAATTGCTCTTTCACCGGATGTTTGCAGAGCCGACGGGACGGATCTACGACGCCCTCTTCGAACTCAGCATCGACGGCCTGAAACACGGCGAAATCTGGAGTCTGTTCACCTACGGCTTCCTGCACGACACGGGGCCCCTCATACTCCTGCATCTGCTTGTCAATTGTGCTTTCATCTGGCTCATAGGTGGCGAGTTGCTGCCGTTCATGGGATCCCGCCGCTTCATCGGATTCTGGTTCTTCTCGCTCGGGCTCGGCGGCGCATTGTGGGTGGCGGCGCACTGGCGTTTTCAGGACAGCCTCATCGGAGCCTCCTCCACGGTCGCCGGCCTCATCACTCTCTACGGGCTGCTCAACCCCAACCAGCGCGTGTCGGTATCGCTGTTCTTTTTGCCCGTCACGTTTGTCATGAAGCATGCCGTGCTCACCCTGTTCGCTGTGGAAGTGACCGGCTATCTGCTCTTCGAACGAACACACGCGCTCTCAAGCCTGGGATGGGAACACTCGGCCCACCTCGGCGGCATGCTGGCTGGCTGGGCGTATTTCCAATTTGTGCACAAGAGGGAATGGCGCCACCCGGACGGAGGCGCAGAAGCCGCATTGACGCTCCGGCTGCTGACGCGCGCCGGCGCCCCGTCCAAACCGCCTGCACCCGAGGTCCGGGTTGCGCCCGTCAGCCGTGAGGACATGAAGGCGGAGGTCGATCGTGTGCTCGACAAGATCAACAGCGAGGGACTCGCCTCCCTGACACCCGACGAGCGCCGCGTGCTCGACACCGCGCGCGACACCCTGAGCAAACCGTAGGCGTCAGCTGCGCCTCGATTTGTGCCCGGGACCGCAACCTTTTCCCACGCCGCCTTTCCCATCTCCGTAATGAAGCGCCTTTTCAAACTGACGATCGTTCTCCTCTGCGTGCTTGTGCTGCCTGCCGGCCTGCAGGTCTCCGCACAGACGACCAGGGACCATACCTTCTCAACCTCGACGGTCCAGGCGAAGGAGGTCCAGTTCCTCGTCAAGCTGCTTGAGGAGGTCCACTACAACCGCGATGCCGTGAAGCCCGGTGACTACGGCGAAATCGTGCAGGACTACATGACGGACCTCGATGGCTCGCGCATGTTTTTCCTCGAGACTGACAAGGACTCGTTCACGAAGACGAATTCGTCCGACAGTCTCTACTGGAACATTTCGACCCTCGGGAAAATCGACTACGCCTACCAGATTTTCAAGGTCTACGAGGAGCGCACCCATGCGCGCATTGCCTGGATCTTTGAGGAGCTGAAGAAACCCATCGACCTGACAACGCCGGAAACCTACACGCTCGACCGTTCCAAGGCTTCCTGGCCCGCAAGCCCCGCCGATGCCGACGAACTCTGGCGTAGGCGTCTCAAGTTCGAGATCGTCGACCATGTTCTCAGCAAGAAGAACATGGAGCCCGAGGCAGCCCTCGAATCGGCACGGACCCACATCCGAAAGCGCTACGAACGCATGGAAAAGAACATCGCGGAAATCGAGGCGACCGACCTCTCGGAGATCTTCCTGGGCACGCTCGCGCGCATGTACGACCCGCACTCGACCTATTTCTCCGCCGACACGTTCGAAGACTTCAACATCCAGATGCGACTCCAACTCGTCGGCATCGGTGCCATGCTGTCACTCGAGGACGACCTGTGCGTCGTGAAGGAACTCGTCCCCGGTGGCCCCGCAGACCTCAGCAAGCAGATCCGCCCCGGTGACAAGATCATCTCTGTCGGCCAGCAGGGATCGGAGCCCATCGAGGTCATCGGCATGAAACTCAGGAAAATTGTCGACCTGATTCGGGGTTCGAAGGGCACACCCGTCCGCCTTCTGATACAGCCTGCCAACGCCACTGACTCGTCGGTTCGCAAGGATGTCACCCTCGTCCGCGATGTGGTGAAACTGGACTCAGCCCGAGCCTACGGCGCCATTTTCGAAGTCCCTGACACCCACGGCGTGATTACTCCCCTCGGCGTGATCACGTTGCCCCAATTCTACGGCCCCGATGGCGGAGAGAATTCCGCCGACCAACCTTCAGCGACCGCGGACGTCGCCAAACTCATTGAAAAGATGAACGCTTCCGGAATCAAGGGACTCGTGCTCGACCTGCGGCGCAACGGAGGAGGGCTGCTCTCCGAAGCCATCGACCTGACAGGACTCTTCATCCAGAAGGGCCCCGTTGTGCAGGTTCGCTCCTATTTTGGCGAGGTGAAGGTCGATGACGATGAGGATCCCAAGGTCGCCTACAGCGGACCGCTCGCAGTCCTCGTTTCGCGGTACAGCGCCTCGGCCTCCGAGATCGTTGCGGGAGCCCTCCAGAATTACGGCCGCGCCATCATCATCGGGGATACGTCCACCCACGGGAAGGGAACCGTGCAGACCGTGGTGGAAATGAAGAACATCGTGCCGGGCATGCTCCGCTCTCCGTTCAAGATGGGGGCCGCCAAACTCACGGTCCAGAAATTCTACCTTCCGAATGGATCGTCGACGCAGCTCAAGGGAGTCATCCCCGACATCGTGCTCCCTTCCATCGACATGAAGGTCGGCGAAAAGGAACTGCCACACGCGCTGATCTGGGATGAGATTCCCACCAGCCATTTTGAAGGCGCACCGCTCGACAACCGCATCCTTGCGCCGCTGCGTTCAAAGAGCCTCGCGCGCCAAGCGTCACTCGAGGAATTCTCCTACCTTCGCAAGAGCATCGATTTCTACAAATCGAAGCAGGACCTGAAGGCGATCTCGCTCAAACTGGAGGACCGCCGTCACACCAAGGGGACGGATGACGCCTTCCGCAAGGCCATGCTGACCGAGCGCGCGAAGCTCGCGGAGTCCGACTTCAAATTCACGGAGGTCCTGCTCGCTCCGCCGCCTCCTCCGCGCATCAAGGCCGCCCCGGACCCCGAGGAGGATGTCGACGCCGATCTCGAGGAGTTCGGTCGCGACGACGAGAACCAGCACTATGGCAAGGTGGACATCGATCTGCGCGAAAGTCTGCGTGTGCTCACGGATGCCCTCGCGCTTGGTGAAGAACATGACCTCTGGGTCTCCGATCACGCCCCCCTGACTGCGGAAGTCAGCAAGAAGGGCTGAGGTTCTCCCGACATGCAGCGCGTCCTCATGCTTCTCGCCGAGGGGTTCGAGGAGATCGAGATGACCGCACCGCTCGATCTGCTCCGCCGCGCCGGGGTCGAGGTGGTCTCCGCCTCGATCGGCGAACACTTCCACGTCACCGGCCGATGCGGCCTGACCGTTCATGCCGACACCACTCTCGCTGCGCTGCAAACGGATACCTCGTTCGACCTTCTCCTGCTTCCCGGGGGACCGGGCGTAAAGCTGCTCAGGAGCGATCCTCGCGTACGGGCCCGGGTGATCGCCCAGAACGCCGCCGGAAAATGGATCGCCGCAATCTGCGCGGCTCCCACCGTGCTGAACGACGCCACTCTCCTGTCGGGCCGGCGGTACACGGCGCACCACTCTGTGGCAGGTGAACTGCCTGCCATCCTCGAAGGAGAACGTGTGGTCGTCGATGGCAACCTCGTCACCTCGCGCGGCGCCGGCACCGCTCTCGACTTCGGATTGAAACTCGTCGAACTGCTGGTCTCCCCGGCGAAGTCTCGGGAAATTTCCGATTCGATCCACGCCTGATTGCCGCACCGGCGTGGCGCGTGACGGCCCACCCACCTCCGGCGGGCGTAGATATACTCCGTGACGCACCCGAGTGTTGCCGCAGGCGGGGCACTTGACTTGCATGGCTCCGGTCCGCTCTGCCGCCGCTCCCACGCAAAGCCCAGTGATTTCCACCTCCCAGTCGCCACCCGTGATCGAAGTCGATGCGATTTCGAAACGTTATCACCTGCGCGCAGGAAGGCGTGCCGCCACGCTGCGCGATGCCATCACCGGCGGGGCGCGAGAGTGGAAATCGCGGCTTTTCGGACGGCCTCCGGCGTCGGACAGCCGCGAATTCTGGGCGCTGCGCGACGTCTCGTTCAGTGTCACCCGCGGCGACGTTCTCGGAATCATCGGACGCAACGGCTCGGGAAAATCGACGCTGCTCAAGATTCTCTCGCGGGTGACCGACCCCACGTCGGGCACTGCCACCCTGCGCGGCCGGGTGGCCTCGCTCTTGGAGGTGGGTACGGGCTTCCACCCCGAATTGAGCGGCCGCGAGAATGTCTATCTCAATGGTGCCATACTCGGACTCACCCGCGCAGAGATTCGCAGCCGGTTCGACGAGATCGTGGGTTTCGCCGAGGTGGAACGATTTCTGGACACCCCCGTAAAACACTACTCCAGCGGAATGCAGGTGCGCCTGGCCTTTTCGGTCGCCGCCCACCTCGAGCCCGAGATCCTCATCGTCGACGAGGTTCTCGCGGTCGGCGATGTCGCGTTCCAGAAGAAATGCATCGGGAAAATGAGTGACTTTTCCCAACGCGATGCCGGCCGCACCATCCTCTTTGTCAGTCACAACCTGAGCCTCGTGCGCCAGCTCTGCCGCACCGCCCTGCTCCTCGATCAGGGGCGGATCGTCTCCCAGGGACCCGCCGCCTCGGTGATCGATGACTATACGCGAACGCTCGCAACCCTCGGCCCCGCACCGATCCCGGTGCAGGCGACCAGCGAACGGGCCCGCGTTCTGCAGGCACGCATCACTAACGAGCGCGGCACCGCCGTGGCCGAGGTGGCTGTCGGCGAGGCCTGGAACGTGCGACTCAGCCTGCAGATCCGGCAGGAGAGGATGGAACATGTGATCGTTGCCGTGGGACTTCTCGCCTCCGATGGGACCCCCGTGCAGACCTGCTGGAGTCCGCCGCAGGACCTGGATCCCGGCGACTACGAAGCCGTGTTCACCCAGAAGGCCGTTCAACTCGAGGCAGGCACCTATTCGCTGCTGATCGGCTTGAGTGAACGCGAGCGCACGCTCCAGCAGTTCGAGGCGGGGCGGCTTCACATCAACGGGGAGCAGCCGGTGGGCTATTTCCCAGCCACCTCCGGTGTGGGCACCGTCCTCAACGGCATGTCAGTTGACCTTCGTCGCCTGTCATGATCATCACGCGTCTTACTGGCGGCCTCGGGAATCAGATGTTCCAATACGCGGCGGGACTGGCCCTGGCGAACCACCGTCGCACAGTCTTGAAGCTGGACGTGGGCTGGTTTCGGGAAAACACCGGATGGGCCACGCATGGCCGCTACGCGCTCGATGGTTTCCTCCTGCCCGCACAGTTTGCCACGGAGGATGAGAGCCTCCGCGCAACGGGTGTGACGCTCACCCGGAGCGAACGCTGCAGCCTGGCCCTCGCCCGTCTCCTGCATTTTCGCCAATACGAGCGCAGGCTGTGTTCAAAGGGACTGCTCCACCGGCCCGATTCATTCCGCTTCGACCCCGGATTCCCTTCCCTTCCCGACGGCACGTTTCTCGATGGCCTGTTCCAGTCTGAACTTTTTTTCCAACCGTCTTCCGCACAGGTGCGGCGTCACTTCTCGTTCCGCTTTCCGCTGTCCACGCCGGCGAGATCCATCCTCGCGGACATCCAGTCCGGTCCTTCGGCGTTTGTGCATGTCCGTCGCGGCGACTACGTCACCGACCCGCGCTTCGGACGCGAAATCGGCATTCTCAGCGCCCGATACTACCGCGCGGCAGTCGACCGGCTGACCGCCCTTCATCCCGGTATCAGGCTTCACCTGTTCTCCGACGATCCCTCCGGCGCGCAGGAGTTCCTGAAGGGCATCAAGGGCCTGTCGATCGTCGACCCCGACCGCAGGCTCGACGTGCACGAGACGCTCCAACTCATGACCTCCTGTCGGCACGGCATTCTGGCGAACAGCTCATTTTCCTGGTGGGCTGCGTGGCTGATCGATTCGGCGGAAAAAACCGTGATCGTTCCTTCTCCGTGGTACGTGGCCGGCCCCCACGATACGTCCGACCTGGTGCCCGCCGCATGGTCAACCCAGCCGGCTGACTTCGTCCACTGAGATCCGGAGTCTCGACGATGCGCATCGCCTTCATTTCAACGGTCTATGGCTATGCCTTCAGCGGAGCGGACAGCCTCTGGACGCGCGCGGCGGAGGTTGCGCTGTCCCGCGGCGATACGGTGTTCATCGGCGCAACCCCTGCGGTCGCGGCCCACCCGCGCATCGATGCCATGATTCGCGGGGGCGCGCAGCATTTTCCCTGTCAGGCTCCCACGATCCCGAGCGACACCCTCGACCGATTCAGTCGGAAGCTCGAATACGTTTCCGGCAATTCCGACAGCCTGGTGTCCGCCCTGCACGGTTTTCGCCCGGATCGCGTCATTTTCAGCTGTGGCGGCACCTACGATCTCGTAAGAGAGGGACGCGTGCTCGGCTTCCTCCGGACCCGGCGCACCCCCTATTGGGTGATTGCCAACTGGCAGACGGAAAAACCGGCCCTGGGTCCCCTCGACCTCGAACGCGCTCGCGCCTGCTTCCGGAATGCCGGCCGTCTCTTCTTCGTTTCGCACCGCAACCTCGAAATCACCCGGCGCCATCTGGATCTGCCGCTGAGTCATGCGGAACTCATCCAGGTGCCCATCCGGCTCCCGAAGGCGGGTGGCGCACCGTGGCCGGATACCGATGTGCCTGCCTTTGCGGTGATCGCGCGACTCGAGCCAGTCAAGGCCCTGGACATCCTGCTTCCGGCCATAGCGAAGTCCCCGGGGAATTCCGAACCATGGCTCCTCAACCTCTACGGCGAAGGCGCGGAGCAGTCCGCCCTCCAGCATCAGGCCAGCCGGCTCGGACTTTCAGACCGCGTCCGTTTCCGCGGCTTTGTTTCCAGCCTCGACGAGATCTGGAGGGAGAACCATTGCCTCATCTCCTCATCGCGCGACGAAGGGCTTCCCACCGTCATGATTGAAGGCCTCATGTACGCACGGCCTGTGATCGCCACCCGTGTCGGCGCGGCGAGCGAATGGATCGACGAAGGGGTGACGGGATTCACCTGCGAACCCGAATCGGTGGAGGCGCTCGGCGCTGCGATCAATCGCGCCTGGAGGGTGCGTTCCACCTGGCGGAGCATGGGCGCGGAGGCCCATCACCGCGCGCTCGAAAGATACGCCCCCGACGACGCCCTTCGCCTGATCGAGCCCGCCTTCGCCGTGTATTGAACCCTTCAATACATTGAAACTCTCCGTCATCATACCCACCCGCAACCCGGATATGAGCACCCTGATCCGGGTTGCCAATGCCCTTGCCGGGCAGTCGCTCCCCGCCGCTCACTGGGAGGTCGTGCTTGTCGACAATGCATCCTCTCCTCCGGTCCCGCTTCATGCCTTCAGGAACCTGGCTGTGCCGGTCCGCCGGGTCGAGGAACCCACACCCGGGCTCAGCCGCGCCCGATTGAAGGGGATCACCGAGGCCGGTGGATGCCTGCTGGCCTTCATCGACGACGATGTCCTGCCCGCCCCCGATTTTCTCGAAGCGGCCTGCACCCTTTTCACGCGCCTGCCCTCTCTCGGGACCGCCGGCGGAGGTATTGTCCCGGAATTCGCAGCAACGCCCCCGGCCTGGTTCGACGAGTTTTCCGGCCTGCTCGCCCTCCGGCCTCCCCCGCCTGCCGAATGTATCTGGTCCAGGCTCCCTGAGCAACCGGCATCGACCTCTGAATCCCGCACCGACCACTGTGCTCCTACCACGCCGGTGGATCTGCCGGCATGGCTGCCCAATGGCGCCGGTATGCTCGTGAGACGGGAAGCGGCCGAAGCATGGGCGACCCAGTACCGTGAAAACGCGGCGGGGCCGGCAATCACCGACCGCGTGGGGTCCTCCCTGGCCTCGGGAGGGGATCAGGATATCGTTCTCACCACCTTGCGCGCGGGATGGCACACCGGATGTTTTCCGGCCCTTTCGGTGCGACACGTCATCCCTGCTGCCCGCCTTCAGGTTTCCTACCTCGCCCGGCTGAACTACGGCATTCAACGTTCCTGGGTGCACGTGCTTCAGCGTCACGGGCTCAACCCCTGGCGTCCCATTGCGCGGTGTTCAGCTCCCCTGCGCAAGGCTCGCGCCTTCGTGCGCTGCGCCGCATGGAAATCGCCCTCCCATCGCATCCGCTGGCGGGGACTCTGCGGACGCTTCGATGGGCTGGCGGATATCTCAGCCAATTCCGGAACCATTGACTCCCGGCGCTGACCATGCCGCCACCTCCCTTCTCATGGACACGGCCTGGACACTGGATCTATCAGTTCTGGTACCGCCCGCTCGCAGCCGTGGAGCGATCGAAGCGTGAAGGTGGCCCGTTGGAGCAATGGAAAAATCACCGTGGTCGGCAGGCGATGCGTGAAGCCGCCAGCCGTCTTCAGGCCATTCCTGTCCGTTCGCCGAATGAGGATGAACCCTGCCTGGTCCTCCTCACCGGCCACGGCTATTGGGAACAGTCCGCATTCTGCCTCCGTTCCCTGCAGTCGCAGGTCCCGGGACGGCTCTGGCCGGTGCGGATTGTGGACGATGGAACGCTGTCGCCCGCGCACCGGCACTCCCTTGGGTCTGCCTTTCCTGGCGTCACATTCGTATCCGGATCACAACTACATCATGCGCTCAACGCTTTGCTGCCGGAAAGCCGTTTTCCAACCCTGCGTCAACACCGGCGCCATTTCCCGCTGCTCCGGAAACTCACGGATGTGCACGCGTCCCGGCCTGGGGCAAACCTCGTCCTCGATGCCGACATGCTCTTCCATCGCCCGCCCCTGGAGGTGCTTGCTTGGATGGACGATCCTTCCCTGCCGATCGTGATGACCGATTGCGCCGAGTCGTACGGTTACAGCCGGGAGGCCCTCGCCACCTTCGCGACAGGAATGATTCCCTCCAGCGTGAACACCGGCATCTGTGGTTTCCGTACCTCCACCATCGATTGGGACGGCCTGGAGCGATGGACCCGATCCCTGCTCTCCACGCACGGCTCCAGTTACTTCCTCGAACAGGCCCTCGTCGCCCTGCTCCTCAGTGGGCGCCCCCACCGGCAGCTGTCGCCTCGCGACTACCGGGTCGCGCCCGAACCCGACGAGATCCTGAATCCCTCGGCCCTCCTTCACCACTACGTTGCGCTCACCAAGCGCGGTTACTTCCGGCATGCGTGGCGCCGCTACAGCGGTGATGCCGCTCGTAACGTCACCCGCATTTCCTGATCCATGGCGCTCGTCCACGTCTTTGTTCCAACCTATCGGCGGGCGCATCTTCTGAAGCGGGCGCTCCAGAGTCTTCGCGCACAGACGTTCCCGGACTGGACCGCCGTCGTTCACAACGACGAGCCATCCGACCCGGAACCCGGCCGGATCGTTGCAGATGCGGGCGACGCGCGCATCCGTCTTCTCGCCCACGAATCGAACCTGGGAGCAGTCGCCGCCTTCAATCGTGGATTCCAGGAGGTGCCGGAGTCGGCCACATTCCTCTCGATTCTCGAGGACGACAGCACCTGGCAGCCAGGTTTTCTCGCGACGCTGAAGCACGCCCTGGAACGGAATCCGACCGCTCATCTTGCCTGGTGCAACCAACGCATCTCCCTCGAGAATCCGGATGGCTCGTGGCGCGACACCGACCGCACGGTGCATCCCTGCGGAAGCGGCACGCGCATGCCCGATGAGTTCACGCTCGTACCATGGGGCGCCCTCTCCCAGGCAACCGGTGCGCGCATGGCCAATGGCGCCATGCTGATCCGGCGTTCCAGTCTTCCGCCGCCGACACCGGAAGACCTTCCGTTTTCGGGCATGGAGGCCTTCCGCGAACGCCTCATCCAACATCCCTTTGTCTATGTGCCGGAGCCGCTCGCCACCTATGCGCAAACCCAGGTGTCTGCAAGGGATGCCGACGGGCATCGCTGGGGCGAGATCCAGACGCTGCTGCTGGCGACCTTCGTGCGCAACTCCGGGATGAATGTCGCGGGCATACGGACATTCTGGTCTCATCTTCGCGAACAGTCGCCCCCACCGACCAATCTCGCCCTGCATGCCGCAATCGGTGATCCGTCGTGCCGGCGTCTCCTGCGTGGGGCGACCCTGCGCGACTGGCTGCGCTATTTCAGGACGTGGATCGGACACCCGCATGCGGCCTGGGCCTGCGTGCGCGCACGGAAGCGTCACCCTGTCTGGTGGAGGATGTTGGACACCGCCACTTCCGGGCGTTTCCATGAGGAACGAGAACGCCTCGCAGGCGGGCAACAGTCATGAGTTCCCATCCCGACGTCAGCATCATCATCCCATGCCACAATGCCGAACCATGGCTCGCGGCCTGCCTTGAGTCAGTGCTTGAGCCCGAAGGTTACACCCAGGAAGTCATTGTCGTCGACGACGGGTCCACGGATGCCTCCCGCCTCGTGGCCGAACGCCATGTGCCGCGCGGCATCCGCCTGCTTTCACAACAGCGAACAAGTCCGGGGGCCGCACGTAACCGGGGATTTTCCGAAAGCCGCGGAGCGTGGGTGCAGTTCCTCGATGCGGATGACCTGATCGGTCCGGGAAAGATCTCCAGGCAGTTGTCGGTCTTGAGGGAGTCTCCGCCCGGTACCGTCGCAAGTTGCGGCTGGAGCCGTTTCTACGGCGAGTTTTGTCCGGGCACCGCCCATCCCGCGGAGCCTGCAACTGCGCGGGACTACCTGCCGGCGTGGCTGTTTCTTCGAACGCAGGCGGCGGAGGGCTGCATGATGCACCCGGCAGCGTGGCTCACGCCTCGAGACCTGGTGCAACGGGCGGGCCCATGGGATCAGTCCCTGACGCCCAATGACGATGGTGAATTCTTCGCGCGCGTCCTCGCGCTGGCGTCCGGAATCCGCTTTGTCGACGGCGTCCACACCCACTATCGCTCCGGCCTTTCCGGCAGCATGTCGGTCGCCCGCAGCCGGTCCCGAATGGAGGCCATGCATCGTTCCGCACTGCGCTTCTCGGAAACCCTTCTCGGCTGCGATCAATCCCGGGAGACCCTATCCGCCGTCAGCGAAATGTGGGAGAGACTCCGCTATGAGCTGTATCCGGAAGCACCCTCCCTGAGCCGCGATGCGGCGCGCCGGGCGCGCGAGGACGGCCATGAGCCGCGGACTCGCCTGCCTTGCGGTCCAAGGCTCAAATGGCTGAGAGCCATCGGAGCGTGGAAACTCGCGCGCCGGCTTCAAGTGCGCTTCCGCTGAACGCGACCCTTTTCAATCCGTCATGACCGACCCGAAATCCGTCTGCATCATCACGCCCCACCATCTGGCCAACAATCCCCGTGTCCTCAAGGAGGCGGACACCCTGGCGGCTTGCGGCATCGACGTGACTGTCATCCATGGCTCCTACCAGGGCAGCCTCATGGATGAGGACGAAATGATCACCTTCACCAGCAAATGGCGGGCTGTTCCCGTAAATTGGAGACGCCCTCCCCGGTCACTCTTTTCTCTGGCCAATCTCCGTCTCGCCCGCCTGCTCATGCATTTCCGGGAATATCCCTCTCTCCGGACCGCCATTTGTGCCGAGCATGTGTCGATTCCGGCGCTTTCCGCCGCGGCGCGCAAGGTGCAGGCTGCGCTCTACATCGGCCACACGCCTTCCGGGCTCTGCGCCGCGGCCGCGGGAGCCCGCCATGCCGGGGCGCTCCTGGGATTTGACGCGGAGGACTACCATGCCGAGGAAACGGACACCGTCGTCCGGAATCCGCGTCGGCGGAGAGGACTGATTACGATTGAACAACGGCTCCTCCCGCTCTGCACCTGGTTCACGGCATCCACCCTGGAGATCGCCGAGGAGTATGCCAGGACCCGGGGCACCATCACTCCCCGGGTCTTTCTCAACGTTTTCCCCCGCAACATGGGTCCCCGCGACAAGCCCGAGCACCGGCCGCTCGATTCCACGCCTCGCCGCCTTTACTGGTTCTCCCAGACAATCGGTCCCGGGCGCGGGCTCGAAAAACTCCTGGTCATCCTGGCAAAATGCAGGATCAATTGCGACCTTTACCTCCGCGGCACTCCCGAGGATGAATACCCAAGGACGCTCCAGGAAATCGGCAGCCTTGCGCATTTCCGGGGCAGGATTTATTTCCTGCCGCGGCAGAGTCCCTCGGAGATGGGGCGGCTCTGTTCGGGCTATGATCTGGGCCTCGCACTGGAGCTGTCACATCCGGGCAATCGCGACCTCTGCCTCACCAACAAGCTCTTTACCTATCTGGTTGCCGGCCTTCCCTTCGCGTATACGCCGACGCGCGCCCAGTCGGCCTTCTGCGCCCCTCTCCGGGCCTCAGCCGTGAAGATCGACCTCGATGATCCCGTGACATCCGCACGGGAACTCGATGCCTTTTTCAGCTCCGAGGAACGCCAGGAGAGGGCGCGTGATGAGGCATGGCTCGCGGGACAATCGGTCTATTGCTGGGATACCGACCAGCGACGTTTCATCGATTGCATCGAACACATGTTTGACAAACCGCCACGTCCGATACCGCGGCTATGAAACGCGTGCTGATCGTCTCTCCGCGATGGGTGCCGTTCGGCTCGCCGGATCTGCAGAGAGTGCGCATGAGCCTGACCTTCTACCGGGCAAACGGCTGGGAACCCGTGATCCTTTGCGTGGATCCGAGGCGCGTGCCTGGCATTGCCGAGCCCGAACTCGCTGAAACCATTCCCGGCGACGTCCGCACCTATCACTGCGCCGCGATCCCATCCGGTCTGTCGCGCCTCGCCGGCATCGGCAGTCTTGGAATCCGTTCGCTGAGGCATCTGTGGCGAAGCGGTGCCGCCATCCTCCAGCGCGAGCAGATCGACCTGGTGTTTGTATCAACGACGGAATTCCTCGCCTGCCTTGCAGCTCGACTCTGGAACCGCGGCTCAGGTGTCCCCTACATCATCGACCTCCAGGACCCGTGGCGAAACACCCACTACGAGGACACCGGTGCGGCTCCGCCCGGCGGATGGAAATATCCGTTTGCGCGCCTGGTCGCTCGACTTTTCGAGGAGCGTGCATTTTCCGGGGCCGGCGGATTCATCAGCGTGTCGCCAAGGTATCTCGAAGACCTTCACCGGCGATACCCCTGGATGCGTTCCAGACTCGCTGAGACGATCGAGTTTGGCGGATCGGCCATGGACCTTGCAGTTGCAGACCGTCTGGCGGCGGCCTCTGCGCCACCCTTCACACGGGCGCCGGGCGAGGTCCATCTCGTCTGCACCGGAGCGGCAGGGCCCATCGGGGAGGCCGCACTGGACTCGCTCTTCCGCACCGTTCGCGCGCTGGCTCGCACCCAGCCGGAACAGGCCCGAAGGCTGCAGCTCCATTTTGTCGGCACTTCCTACGACGGCGGCACCGCCACGCCCTCCATCCTGCCCGTGGCCGCACGCTGGGAAGTCGAGTCCCAGGTGCATGAGGTTCCGGCACGAATCGGTTACCTTCAGAGTCTCAGGTGGCAGTCCGAAGCGGATGCCCTTCTGCTTCCTGCGTCCGCCGATTCCTCCTATTCACCCTCGAAACTCTACCCGTACTTCCTGTCCGGCAAACCGATCCTCGCCATCGTGCGCAAGGACAGCCGCCTGCGGTCCCTGCTCGAGCCGCTGGGAGGCAGCGTCACGGCAATCACCGGCGGCAGCCCGGATGCAGCTTCGCCTGATCCGGTGATCCTTTCATTCCTTCATGCCGCGCTGAACGCTTTCCCGCCCGGTTCGATCCCGGCGCGCCAGACTGCGTATTTCCACGACCACTACAGCGCGCAAACACTGACGCGCCGGCAGTGCGCGATGTTTGACCAGGTGGCACGGGGCCCCAACAGTCAGGCTCCGACGTCCACGCATGCACCTCGCTGAAGCCGACTCCCAGGCGGAAACGGCGGCCGTCAATCCGATGGCAGCCTCCTCTCCGCTCTCCGGAAGGAACGCCACGCTGCTGTTCCGTGGCGGCCTCGTCGCCACGGCCGCGCTCTGCGCCTACTTTGCGTTCGTCTTTCCGATCGATGACCCCGTTCACCGGTTCCAGGGACTCGCCATCCTGATCCTCTCCGTGCTTCCCGGTCTACGATGGGCAAGGCGCCAGGAGAGTGCCTTTCCGGTCTTCCAGACGTTCATGATCACAGGACTCAACAGCTTCGCCCTTCCGTTGCTGGGAGGACACGAGCTGCTGCGGCACTATCCGGCCGAGAGCGTCACCGCGGCGGCATGGGGAGTCATCCTTTTCCAGCTTTGCGCCATCGCCGGTTACGAACTCGCCCGTGGCCTGCCCAGGGCCGGCATCTGGTGGAACATGCCGCTCTTCAAGGGCTCGATCGACCGCCTCCTTCGCGCGGGTCTCGGCATCTCGACGCTCTACACGCTGCTTTCGGAGTTCACGGAAGTGATTCCCCCGGAGTTCAACAGCATCCTGCGGGCCATCGCGTTCGGTGTCGGAACGCTGTGCACCTTCCTCCTCAGCCGTGCGTGGGGCGCGGGCGAGCTGAGCATGGGAAACCGGATCTACTTCGGCGTGATGCTGGGTGCGCAGGCGCTCCTGCTTGTCTCCACCCTCTTCCTGGTGAGCGGACTATCGCTGCTCGTGCTCGCCCTCATCGGCTATGTTTCGGGAGGGAAACGCATCCCCATCGTGACCTGCCTGCTGCTGTTCGTCGGCATGGCCATCCTCCACAACGGGAAAAGCGCGATGCGCATGAAATACTGGGAGGATGAGGCCCCCCGTCCGACGCTTACGGAACTGCCGTCCTTCTTTGCCGAATGGGTTCAGCACGGACTGACCTACCGCTCGCAGGCGGCGGGCGACACGATCGTTTCGCGAAAGCTGATCGAACGCACCTCACTCCTTCACATGTTGACCCTCGTGGTCGATGCCACCCCTTCGCGCCAGCCGTTTCTCGATGGTGAAACCTACGCGCACGTCCTTCCACAGCTTGTCCCCAGGATATTCTGGCCGGACAAGCCCGTGGGTCATGTGAGCACCCACCGCCTCGCCACCTACTACGGGCTGCAGGACGAGGAGAGCACGTTGCGCACAACGATCGGCTTCGGCGTGGTCGCGGAGGCATTCGCCAATTTCGGCTTTCCCGGACTCGCGATGCTCGGCGCGCTGATCGGCGTCTGCACGAAACTCACGGGCGTGTGGACGAGGTACTCCCCTCTCATTTCATATCCCGGCCTGCTGATGGTGCTGCTGCTGGCATGGTCCTTCCAGATCGAACTGCCGATGAGCGCATGGATAGCCTCGCTCTCCCAGGCGGCGGTGGCCGTCCTCGGCGTACCCTTTGTACTCAAACGTTTCATCGAGTGACCTCCCGATCGGAAGCCGCCTCGAACGCACCGCGCCGGATGGCGATCGTGCTCTCTCACCCCACGCAGTACTACAGCCCGTGGTTCCGGCAGCTCGCCGGAAACGCAGAATGCGCGGTGCGTGTGTTTTACCTCTGGGATGCCGGAGTGACCCCGACCAAGGATCCGCACTTCAACCGCACAATCGCCTGGGATGTCGACCTGCTCTCCGGATACGAGCACGAGCTTGTTCCCAATATTTCCAGACGCCCCACGACCGAGCACTTCAACGGCCTCCGGAATCCGGACATCATCCCCCGCCTCGACCGATGGAAGCCCGATGCCGTCCTGCTCTTCGGTTACGCCTACCGCACCCATCTCCGCGTGATCCTTTGGGCCTGGCGCACGCGGCGACCGCTCCTCTTTCGAGGAGATTCCCATTTCCTCGGTCGGAATCCACCCACCGGCCTGCGCGGCCTGATCATGCGCGGCCTCTTCAGACGCTTCGCAGCCGTGACGTATGTCGGCAGGGCAAACCGCGACTACTTTCGTGCACTCGGAGTTCCCGAGAACCGGCTCTTCTTCTCTCCGCATGCCGTCAACCACGAGTTATTCAATCCGGACGTCACCGAACATCAGCGGCGGGCGGCGACGATGAAGGCAGATCTGGGGATATCCGGCGACGCGCTCATTGTGCTCTTTGCCGGGAAACTCATTTCCTCCAAGCAGCCCCGCCTCCTGCTCGATGCGTTCCTTGAACTTTCGCCGAAAAACACCGCACTCGTTTTTGTGGGGGATGGCGCAGAGAAATCCGCTCTCATGGCCCAATCCAACGCGTTCGGTGCGACCGGCTCATCCGTCTTCTTTGTGCCTTTTACGAATCAAAGCGAGATGCCCTCGCGCTATCTCGCAGCCTCCCTCTTTGTACTGCCATCGCGAGGCCTTCACGAGACATGGGGGCTCGCCGTGAATGAAGCGATGCAGATGGGTGTGCCCTGCCTCGTAAGCGATCGTGTCGGGTGCCAGCAGGACCTGGTCACCGACGGGGAAACTGGCTGGGTGTTTCCCGCAGAGGAGCCCGGGGCGTTGCGGAAGAATCTGGCGCGGGCACTCAACGACCTTGTTGTCAGGGGCGGAGAAATCAGAAAGGCGGTCCGTGCACGCATTGCACGCTACTCATACAGCCACGCGACAGCGGGGCTCCACCAGGCGCTGAGGGCAGCGCTGTCGCGCTGATGCGAATCTCCATCGTCATGGGCTTCTTTCTGCCCGTGCCCGCCGTTGCCGGCGGCGCGATGGAAAAGATCTGGGGAAAACTCGCCGGGATTTTTGCGGCGCAGGGACACGACGTCACCGTGGTGTCGCGCACATGGCCGGGCTTTGCCGATTGCGAAACGGCGGGACGCCTTACCCACCTGAGGATTCCCGGGCGTGATCACACCCGTTCGCTCCCCCGCAATCTCTGGCGCGACTTCCTGTGGGGCCGCAGGGTGGCACGCGCCCTGCCACCGGGCGACCTTGTGGTCTGCAATACCGTGTCGCTGCCATTCCTCATCGCCGGACGTCGTCCCGATCTCGGTCGCGTCGCGGTCGTCCTTGGGCGCATGCCGAAGGGACAGGTGCGTGTCTACGGAAAACTGGATCTCATCCTCGCCACATCGCAGGCCGTCGCTGAAAAGGCCGTCGCTGAAAATCCGCGCGTGGCAAGCCGCATCGCGGTGCTTCGCCAATCGATCGACTGGACCGGCCTGCAGCGGCGCGCGAGAAAGGCCGGTCACAAGGGGCAACTCACAATCGGCTACGTCGGAAGGATTCATCCCGAGAAGGGACTCGAACAGCTTCTCGACGCCGCCGTCGGCCTCAAGGAGCGTTCGTCCAACCTGCCTGACTGGAAGCTCGTTCTGATGGGCCCGGTCGAGATCCGCGAAGGCGGCGGCGGACCCGGGTATCTCGCGTCGCTGCAGAGCCGCTACCACCCGCTCCTCGGACAGCGCCTGGAATTCCGTGCGCCCAGTTACGACCGCGAGGCACTCAATGACGTCTACGGTTCGCTCGACATTTTCTGCTATCCCAGCCTGGCGGCCCTCGGTGAGGGCCTCAGCGTCGCTCCCCTCGAAGCCATGGCAGCGGGGGCGGCACCGGTGCTGTCGAATCTCGACTGTTACCGGGATGTGATTGTTCCTGGCAGCAACGGCCTTCAGTTCGATCACACCGCCGCGGATCGCACGCGGCAACTGGAGGATTGCCTCCGCCGGCTGCTCGGCGATTCGGACCTGCGCGCTACCATCGCTGCGAGAGCCCAGGAAAGCGTGCGTTGCCACGACTTTGAAGCAACCGCCGGCGACTTGTTGACACACTTTGCACGGTTGACCGGACTGCCGGCGCAAACCTAGCGTGCTCGATCCCAGATGACCATTTGCCACATCGTTGCGAGCCTCGACCCCAGGCACGGCGGACCCAGCAAGGCCGTTCGCGCGCTGGCACGGGCCCAGGCGGGACTGGGCAACCGGATTGAACTGCTCACCTCAGGCCCGGCCGCCGCCCTCGAGGAAGAGGGCACACTCACGGTGCGAACCCTTCGCGGAGGCTGGCCCAGGGCGCTATGCCCGATCCCAGGGTTGCGCGCCGCGCTGGAGAATTTGCGCCCGGACGTCGTACACGTCCACGGCCTTTGGCTGCGACCGCTTCACACCGCCCATCTCTTCGCGAATCGCGCAGGCATCCCCCTGGTGCTATCCCCCCGGGGTATGATGTCACCCTGGGCCTGGCGGCATCACCGCTGGAACAAGGCGTTCGCGGAGAAATTTGTACACCCGGGCGCATTTCAGGCGGTTTCCGGCTGGCACGCGACCAGCGCCGAGGAGGCGCGGGACATCCGCGACCTCGGGTTCATGCAGCCCGTCTGTGTGGCGCCGCTCGGGGTCGACGTTCCGGGTGAGGTCGAACTGGCGTCCGCAAAATCCCAATGGAATGAGATCAGTCCATCCACCCGGACTCAGCGGACCGCCCTTTTCTACTCACGCTTTCACGGCAAGAAGCGGATTCTTGAACTGATCGACCTTTGGATCGAACTGGCTCCCAAGGACTGGATGCTGCTCCTGGTCGGCATACCCGAGCAGTATTCCGTGAGGGAACTTCGAGGCTACATCTACCGCTCGGGAGGATCCGACCGCATCGAGGTGCACGATGGCGCAGGACGGCCCGCACCGTACCCGGCAGCATCCCTGTGCCTGCTGCCGTCCCACTCCGAAAACTTTGGCCTGGTTGTCGCCGAGGCGCTCGCTTCCGGCGTGCCCGCTCTCGTGACGGACAGCACGCCATGGAAATCCCTTGGGACGGAAGGAGCCGGCTGGTGCGTTCCCTGGGACGACTATCCGCGGGCCTTGCGCGAGGCTCTCGCAGAGAGTCCCGGGCAGCTCGGCGCGCGCGGCGAGCGGGCCAGGGCCTGGGCCGCCCGGGCATTTTCCTGGTCGGTTGGCGGGCGGTTGCTCGAGGCGTTTTATGCGGGACTCCGACACGCCCGCGAGACCGCATCATGACGCCGCGGGTTCCCCTGCCGCCCGTTCCAGCCACGCTCTTCCTGCGATCGCGATGGGCCATCGCCCATGCGGCCCTCGTCGTTCTCTCCGCCTCCTGGATGTTCGGAGGCAAGATCTGGTGGTCCAAGCCGATCCTCTGTCTTCTCGTGACTCCGTCGCTCGCGATCACCCTCTGGGAATTTCTCGCCCGTCGCAGGCGCACGGAAGCCGACCGCTTCAAGCCTTTCCGCTGGCTGCTGCCAATGGCCCTCCTCGCAGGCATCATTGTCACATCCGCATTCATCCCCAATCTTTTCCCACGGACGTTCGGCGGCGACACGCGTTGGTTCGTGCGCCCCATCTCGCCCCTGTGGCCGGGCAGTCCGGACGGCGGGAAATCCCTGCGTGAACTCTGGCTGCTTTCGGGATGTTTCCTGACGGGATTCAATCTCTTCGTCTGCGTGCGCTCCCGCCACGGATTGCGCATACTGCTGCGTATCCTGGCCGCCAACGCCTTTGTCCTCGCGGTCTTCGGCACGCTTCAGAAATTGATGTCACAGGACATCTTTTTCGGCCTGCAGCATGCTCCCACGGAGGCCTTCTTCGCCACCTTCGTCTATCACAACCACTGGGGCGCCTTCTCCCTCCTGATGGGATCCGCATGCCTCGGATTGATTTTCCACCACGCATTTCACCGCGAGAGCCGGTATATCGTCGATTCTCCCGCGCTGCTCTGGATCATCGCCCTCTTCTTCATCGCCGCGACCATTCCGCTCAGCACCTCCCGCTCCTCGACGGTCCTGATCGCCATGCTTCTCGCAGGCGCGCTCTGCCACGGCATCATCGAACTGGTCCGTCATCGCCACCGCGCGGAACGCCGCGCATGGCCCGTCGTCCTTTTCACGGTGATCCTCTTCGGCGGAGGAGCAGCTGCGGTGTACAAGCTCGGGGAGCGCACCATTGTCGACCGCCTGAACACGACCCGCGAGCAATGGGCCGACATCGGAACGGACTCCCACGGGCCCAGCCGCTCCGCGCTCTATCGCGACACACTCCGGATGGCGGCGGACAAACCGTGGTTCGGATGGGGACTCGAAAGCTACGAGCGGATCTTTCCCGTCTATAACTCCACGCCGAGGGGACCGGCCGACCGGCTTCCGGTTTACTACCAGGAGGCACACTCCGACTGGCTGCAGTCGCTCGCGGAAATCGGCATCGTCGGAACCGCGCTCCTGCTTCTGTGCGTCGTGCGGCCGCTCTGGAGGATGCGACGCCGCATCCGCGGCCACCCTGTCGCGATGTACCTTCTGGCGGGCTGCATCCTCGTCGCGCTCTACGCATCGCTTGAGTTTCCCTTCGCAAACCCTGCGGTTGTCGCATCGTGGTGGGTGCTCTTCTTCACGGGCCTGCGGTATGCCGCGCTCTCGGAGGTCCGCTGATGTTCTCGGTTGTCATACTTACCCTGAATGCCGAGGCGACGCTGCCCGGCTGCCTGGCATCGGTCAGGGGATGCGACGACATCCTCGTCCTCGATTCCGGCTCCACCGACCGCACGCCTGAAATCGCCAGGAGCCACGGCGTCCGCTGGCTGACGCATCCCTTCGAATCCTTCTCGCTCCAGCGCACATTTGCCGACCGGCACGGGGGTTGCCGGCATCCCTGGGCCTTCCATCTGGATGCCGATGAGGAGTTCACACCCGAACTCTTCAGCGAATGCCTAAACTGGGGGGATCCGGGCCACCTCGATGGAGCCCGGGCCGCCCCGCGCATGATGTATGGGAAAAAGTGGATACGCTTCAGCACGGACTATCCCGTGCCTCAGGCGCGCCTTGTCCATCGCGGACGTTTCCGCTGGATCCAGGCGGGACACGGCCAGCAGGAGTCGCCTGACATGCGCATGGGACGCCTCCGTTCCGACTATGTTCACCACTTCATGGCCCACGGCGAAGGGGACTGGCTCCGGAAGCACCGCACGTATGCACGACTTGAGGCGGAGCAGCACCTCTCAACTCCAGCCGGTGGGGTCATGGAGGGTCTATTCTCCGGGGACCGCATCCGGCGCCGGCGCGCACTCAAACGCCTGAGCTACCATCTGCCCTTCCGGCCTTCGCTGCGCCTCCTTTACCAGTACGTCCTCCGCGGTGGCTTTCTCGACGGCGCTCATGGCTGGCGCTACTGCCGTCTTTTGGCGCGCTACGAGGCATTTGCCTCCGAGGCACTCAGGGAAATGAAGTCGCTGCGCCTCAAGTCCGAGCGCATCGGGTCGCTGAAGCAACCGCTGCAATGAATTCCGCCCGCCGTCACGCGCTCCTCTTGTTCCTCCTCGACGGAACGTCGCTCGTGCTCGCGTTCAACGTGCTCGCGTGGCTGCGCGGCATCTCGCCGGCCGGACACTGGCTGCTGCTTCCCCTGGCCGGTCCCCTGGCCTTCCTCGCGATCGCGCTTCACCTGGTCGACGGCTACAAGGACCGCACCGACATGCTCAGCCTCGACTACACGAGCCTGCACACGATCGCCGTCGCCGCGGCGACCGTCGCGACGCTTCTGCTCACGTTCGCCGTGATTCCGGCGAATTATCCCCTCCAGGGCAGCCGGCTGGTGATCCTCCTTGGCTTCGGTGTCACCCTGCTGCTCACGCTCGGCTGCCGCCGCATGCTGCACCTGCGCTGGCTGAAGCGTCACCGTCTTCGCCACCTGCTCTACATCGGCACCCGGTCAGATTGCGAGGGATTCCGCAACGAGTGTGCCCATCATGCGTTCGACCGGAAAGTCATCTTTGCAATCGCGGGCGAAAACGCGGAGGTTCCGCCCACCGCAAACGTCCTCGAGGTCCGCCCGATCGAGGATTGCCTGGGTGCCATTCAAAGAGGTGAGATCCACGTCGAGGCGATCGTCGTTCCCGATGCGTCATTCGAACTGCCCCCGGAACTTTCCGACTCGCTGCTCGGACTCTATTTCAGCGGAGTCCCCACCTACACCGTCGAACTCTTCCACCAGATCTACTGGCGAAAGATCCCCCTCATTCAGCTCAACCAGGCATGGCTTTTCCGCGATGGATTCCAGATGGCGCGCGAGCCGGTTTTCGTTCGTCTGAAACGCCTGTTCGACATCCTGATCTCGGCCCTCGGCCTCATCATCGCCGCGCCGCTCATCCTGTTGTGCGCGCTGGCGATCCGCATCAGCGACGGCGCGCCGGCCTTCTTCCGCCAGTGGCGCTTGGGACGAAACCGGTCGCGTTTCATTCTCGTCAAGCTCCGCACGATGCGGGAGCCCGTCGCCGGAGCGGCACCCTTGTCCGACGAGGAGAGGATCACACCCATCGGACGTTTCCTCCGGGCAACCCGCCTCGACGAGCTTCCCCAGCTCTGGAATGTGCTTCGCGGCGAAATGAGTCTCATCGGCCCCAGGGCCGAATGGGAGGAACTGGTCGGTTCCTATGAACGGCAGATCCCATGTTACCATTTCCGCCATCTCGTCAAACCCGGCATCACAGGCTGGGCACAGGTCAATCATCCCTACGGAGTCACGCTCGAAAACACCGTACGCAAGCTCGAGTACGACCTCTATTACATCCGCCATTTCTCCTTCGTTCTGGACGCTTCCATCCTGCTGAAGACCGTTCACATCATGCTCTTCGGCAAGGGCCGCTAAGCACGCGTCGCCCGAACGCCACCCCCGCCATCACGGCCGGGATCCAGACCTGATTTCCCGTCGCCTCTCCGCCCATTTTGGAAAGAACCTTCTCTCCTTCCACTTTTACGATAGGTCCGACCCTTTTTGGCGACGCGAAGGTGCGCGAGCCTCAAGGCTGGATCTCCAGCCTGGGAGGGCGGCAAGGGGACCTGCAACGTCTGGTTTCTTGATTCTTTTCGATTCGCAGGGACATTGTCACCGACCATGCGCAATCACTTCGACTTTTTCGTCATCGGCGGCGGTTCGTCCGGGTTCAACGCTGCGCGTGTAGCGGCCGACCTCGGGAAGTCCGTGGGCATCGCCGACTCCGGTACAGAACTCGGCGGCCTGTGCATCCTGCGGGGCTGCATGCCGTCAAAAACACTCCTCTATTCGACCGACGTTCTCCACCTCGCCCGGAATGCCCGCGTGCTCGGACTCAGCGTCCCCAGGGCAACGGTCGACATGAAGGCGCTTCACGAGCGGAAAAAACGCATCATCGGCGAATTCGCTGAATACCGCGTCAGGGCGATGAAGTCGGGTCGCTACCACCTCTTCCCCGACGCCGCCAGATTCCTCGATGAGCACACGGTCGAACTCGCCGGCGGTAAAAAAGTCACCGCGGATCATTTCATGATCGCCACAGGTTCGAAGGTATCCGTTCCCCCCATACCGGGTCTCAGGGATGTCCCTACATGGACAAGCGACGACGTGCTCGACCTCGATTTTGTTCCCGAAAGCGTGACCGTGCTCGGCGGCGGAATTGTCGCCTGCGAACTCTCCCAGTTCCTCCGCCGGATCGGCTCGCGCGTGATTCTCATTCAGCGCAGCGCGCACGTCCTCAGGGACCACTCGCCCGAGGCGAGCGAAACGGTGCAGCAGGCATTCCGGGACGAAGGGATCGAGCTTTTCACCGATACCAGACTGCGAAGCATCGGGAAACGCGGGAACGCCATAAGCGTCAGCTTTGATCACCAGGGAAAATCCATAACGAAGCTCGCCCGTCACCTATTCAACGCCCTAGGCCGTTCACCGCTCACCGAGGGACTCAATCTTGAAGCTGCGGGAGTGCACCTGACCACCCAGGGCCGGATCGGTGTGAATCGCTGGCAGCAGACGAATCGGCGGCACATCTACGCCGGCGGCGATGTCACCGGTCCGCACGACATCGTCCACCTCGCCGTGGCCCAGGGTGAACTCGCCGCCCGCCATGCGTTTGGCGTCAGGGGACTCAAGCCCGCGGACCCGCGTCTTCTGCTGAATGTTGTCTTTACCGATCCCGCACTCGCGACCCTGGGCTGGCTCGACGCGGAACTGATCGCGCGCAAGCAGCCCTTTCTCAGCGCAAGCTATCCTTTCGACGATCACGGCAAATCCATCCTCATGGAGGCCAAACGCGGCTATGTGAAAGTCTCGGCAGAACCCGAAAAGGGACGCATCCTTGGAGTTGAGATCGTCGGACGTGATGCCGGCGAATTGATCCACTGCTTCAGCGGTCCGATCGCCATGAATGCAACCGTCTTCGATCTCCTCAAGGCCCCCTGGTACCATCCCACCCTCGCCGAGATTTTCACTTACCCGCTCGAGGAAATTGCGGACAAGGTCCTGCAAAAACAGTGAGCCTTCGATCTGCTGTGGTTTGGAAGGCTCCTCGTCAGCCAACCGCCGCCTCCGCCGTTTTTTTGCATCCTTCGGGACTCAGTTGATTTTGCCCGGGCAACCCGCCTTGCTTGCCATTCCGCATGCGGACAATGGTCGATCTCATCAATGTTGCGAAACGGTACGGCGAAGGGCCGCTGATCCTCGACCGCGTTTCCTTCAGTGCCGGGAAGGGGGACTTCATCTCGCTCATCGGGCCAAGCGGCTGCGGAAAGACGACCCTTCTCAGGCTCATCGCGGGCCTGAGTCCCCTGTCGGGAGGCACACTGACCGTCGAGGGAAAGTCTCCTTCCGCCGGATCCCGTGAGATCGCCTGCGTCTTCCAGGATCCCACACTCCTCCCGTGGTTGACGATTCAGAAGAACGTGGAGCTGCCTCTCCGCCTTCGCGGAGTCCCCCCCGGCGAGCGAAGCGGCGTTGCCGCCAGCATGCTGGCACTCGTCCGGATCTCCGAATGCGCCCCGCGGCATCCCCGGCAGCTCTCGGGGGGACAGCGGATGCGTGCCTCTATCGCCCGGGCACTCTCCCTCAGGCCGGACATCCTGCTCCTCGACGAACCGTTCGGCGCGCTCGACGAAATGACCCGCGCCCACCTCAACGAGGAACTGCTCGACATGCGGCGACAGGAGGCGTGGACGGCGTTCTTCGTGACGCACTCGGTGGCGGAGGCCGTTTTCCTCTCCAACCGCATCCTGATCATGCAGGCGAATCCGGGTCGCATCGTTCGAGAGATTTCCGTCGACCTGCCCTACCCGCGTACGGAACAGACAAGGCAATCCGGCGCATTCCAGTCGCTGGTCGGAGACGTTTCCGCGATCCTCCGCTCAGGCGCGCCCCCGCCCACCTGAACCATGGCCCATCGAAAAAGGCAGCTCCTCAGGTTCGTTCTTCCCGCAATCACCGGGGTCCTCTTTCTCGCGCTCTGGTACGGCGTGCGCGCGATGATGGGCGCCGACCAGAAATTTCTTCTGCCATCGCCCCTGGAGGTGCTCTCCGCCTTCGCTGAACATCGCCGGGTGCTCCTCCATGCCGCGCTGAACACGCTGCAGGGTGCCCTCATCGGTTTTTCAGCCGCCATCCTGATCAGCCTCCTGCTCGCACTCGTGCTGTCGCTGTCGCCATGGGTGCGGGCCGGCCTCTACCCGTACCTGATGCTGCTCCAGATGACGCCGGTCATCGTGCTAGCGCCCATCATCCTGCAGTGGGCAAGGCCGGGACTGCCGAGCGTTTCCGTCATCACTTTCCTGATCTGCTTCTTCCCGCTGGTGGTCAACACCACGCAGGGACTGATCTCCGCCGATCGCAACCTCGTCGATCTCTTCCGTCTCTACGGGGCGAACAGGCGGCAGGAAATGTGCCTGCTGCGCCTGCCCGCCGCCCTGCCCTACTTCTTCACCGGACTGCGCATCGCCGCCACACTGGGTCCGATCGGCGCGATCATGGGTGACTTCACCGCGGGCAGTTCCGCCGGTGACGGCGGCGGGCTCGGTTTCCAGGCGATCATTTTCAGCTCCCAGCTCAAGATGGCGGCGCTCTTCGCCACGGCGCTGACCGGATGCCTCCTCGGATTCATCTTCGTCGCCGCAGTCGTTGTCCTGGGATGGTGGGCCCTGCATCGCTGGCACGATTCCTACCGCGTCGCGGACACCTGATCTCATGCCTTCGATCTCCTTTTACGCATGCATTGCCCGTGCCCTTCTCCTGCCGTGCCTTCTGCTTCAGGCGGGATGCGGAAAAAGAGCCTCGGATGCCGCGGGGAACCCCTCGCGCTCGAAGCTGCACCGCATCCGTTTCCAGACGGATTGGTACCCGCAGGCCGAGCACGGGGGATTCTACCAGGCGCTGGCAAAGGGGTTCTACCGGGAGGCGGGGCTTGATGTGGAGATCATCAGCGGCGGCCCGGGAGCAACCGTTGCCCAGCGAATGATCTCCGGCGCCGCCGATGTCGGAATGAGCCGCAGCGACGACGTCGCCCTCTTCATCGCGGACGGAAAGCCCTTTGTCATGATCGGAGTGACCTTTCAGCATGATCCCCAGGCGATCCTGCTCCACGAGGAAAGTCCCGTGAACACGTTCGCCGATCTCGATGGCCGGACCCTCATGGCAGTTCCCGGGTCGGCGTGGATCAATTTCCTGAAGAAGCGCTACCGGATCGATTTCTCAATCATCCCCTCCAACTTCGGCATCGCCCGGTTCATGGCGGACCCGAATTTCATCCAGCAGTGTTTCATCACCAACGAGCCCTACTACGTCCGCGCAAACGGAGGCAGGCCCAAGACGCTTCTCATTTCGGACTCCGGGTTTGATCCGTACCGAGTCTACATGACCACGCGGCGCTTCGCCCGGGAAAATGAACAGGCTCTCAAGGCATTCGTCGCGGCATCCAACCGCGGCTGGGCGGATTTCATCAACGGTGACCCTTCTCCCGCCTTTGATCTCATTGTTTCGCGAAATGCCCAGATGTCCCGGGATTTCCTCACCTACGGGCGATCCTCCCTTCAGGAACATCACCTCGTCGCCGGCCATCGCGAACGGGGCGAAGCCGTCGGGCAATTCAGCCGGAAACGAATGAAAAACCAGATGCGCACGCTGGTGGACCTGAAACTCCTCAAGGAACCGCTCCCCCTGGAGACGCTGGCGGACTTCCCCATCCTTGGAGAATCGCTTTCGGACTGAAGTCGCGAAAATCCACCGGTTCCCCGAGGTGCAGCGATGCACCGCGGCTCGGGCCGGGCGCCTCAGCGTTTCCCGACGGGTGCCCAGGCGAGTCCATCCGCGCCCGGACCCACGGGTATCA
>JAGOJU010000069.1 GCA_017994935.1 Opitutaceae bacterium | reverse complement strand
CGCTCACGCCCGAACTCCTGTCCATGGGCATTGCAGGCCTCGTTGATGCCATCCGTGTAGAGGGCCAGCAGGTCGCCCGGATGCAGTGTCACCTCCGCCGTTTCCAGGGTGTCGTCAAAGATGGCGGCGGGACAAAGGCCCAGCGCAAGCCCGCCGGCCTCGAGCAGCTCGATGGGTTCGCCTCCGGCGCGCACCAGCAGCGGCGGTTCATGTCCCGCCCGGCAGTAGCGCAGCTCCCTGGAATCGAGATCGAGAACGCCGTAGAACAGGCTGATGTACATGCCGGCCGGCATGTCGGGCTGCACCGATGCATTCACCCGCTTCAGGACCACGGCCGGATCCTCCTCGCCCGGCGCAAAAAGTCGCAGCGTTGCGCGACACGACGCCATCATCAGCGCAGCCGCAGTGCCCTTGCCCGAAACGTCGGCGATCGTGAATCCCCACTTTCCCGGTGCCACGGCGATGACATCATAGTAGTCGCCCCCCACGGTCAGGGAGAGCTCGCAGTGGGCGGCGACATCGACTCCGGGAATCTCTGGAAAATCCTGCGGCAGCAGGTGCTGCTGGACTTCATGCGCCACCCGCAGGTCACGCTCGCGGTTCGCCCGTTCGGCTTCCTCGGCGGCCTTGCGTGCGGTGATGTCGGTGATCAGCCCCTCGTGATGGGTGATGTTTCCGGCATCGTCGTGACGGACCACCGTGTGGTCATCCACCCATCGCACGGACCCGTCGCCGCAAACGATGCGGTACTCCTGGTTGTATTCCCCGTGCCGGGCCTCTTCATGGGTGGCCACCTCGGCTGACACCCTCTCCCGGTCCTCGGGATGGGTGATGTCAATGAAACGGATACGCTGCGAAAGCAGGTCCTCAGGCGTGTAGCCGAACTGCCGGATGCTTTGTGAGACGAATTCCACGGGCCAGTTGCCCTGTTCCGCGCGCCACAGCACGACGACCGAGGGCGACCGGTCGACAATGCGCTCCATTTCCTCCCGGCGCGCCAGTGCCGCCCTGAGATCGTCCTGCGCCGAACGACGAAGGCTGATGTCGCGCCCCACTCCAAAGAACGCCGTCCTTCCGTCGCGATCCGTATAGGCGGACCCGGTCGATGCGTGCCAGATCCAGCGTCCGTCGCGGTGCTGCATGCGATACTCGACGGATCCGCCCGTGGGTTTTCCCCCAAGCACACCTTCGATGAAAATACGGCAGAGGCGGGCGTCTTCAGGATGGACAAAATCGAAGAACGAGCGGCCAACGATGCTTTCCGAAGGATGCCCCAGCTTGGCCGTCCACGCGGGTGAGACAAACTTGTAGATGAACTCGGGGGTCAGCGCATATAGGATCTCGCTCGCCGTGCCGAGATACGTGCGCCAGCGCGCCTCGCTGCGCCGCAGTTCCTCCTCCGCCGCATGCCGGGCGGTGATGTCCTCCAGCATGGCAAAATGGTGGGTGACGGATCCGTCGGCGTTGCGCAGCACGGCGACGGTGAGATTGGCCCACATCATCCGTCCGTCACGGTGATGATAGCGCTTCTCCATGCTGAAGCGATCGCGTGCCCCGGAGTAGATCTGGGTCGTCAGTTCATTCTGGTGCGTCCAGTCGTCGGGATGGGTGACCCGCTGGATGTTGCGAATGTCGGACGCCTCCTCGGCGCTCAGACCGCAAATCTCGAGGAACTTGCGGTTCACATGGTTCCGTCCGGGGAGTCCCTGCGCATCCATTTCCCGCCAGCTGATTCCGATCGGAGCATGATTGAAAAACACGCTCAATTCGTCGCGCGATGCCTTCAGCTCCTCCGCCTGGGCGGCAAACTTTTTCGACATCTCGGTCGCCTCCGCCTCGGCTGCCTTGAGCGCCGTGACATTGGTGAGGATCGCCAGATAGAAAATTGGATCCCCGTCGGATCCCTCCACAGGCATGATGGTACTTTCGACCCAGTAGAAACTGCCGTCCTTGGCCCGGTTGCAGAAGGTCCCATGCCAAGGCTTTCCCGAGCGGATGCGGCTCCACAGGGATTTGTAGAACTCCGCCGGATGAGCCCCGGATTTGATCAGGGAATGTGTCTTTCCCACCAGTTCCTGATTCGAGTAGCCCGAGATCTGGGTAAACGCATCGTTGGCGTAGAGGATCACACCCTGCGCATCCGTCACCGCGACAATCCCATGCACATCCATGGCGCGGGGCAGCCATGCAGGCAGCAGGTCGGAAGGCAGAGGCGTAAGGGGGGTGGTCATGATCTATTCCGAAACGCGGGAAGATAAAGACAGGAGACCTCGCGTAAACTCCCAAAAGAACCGCAAGTGACTGAGATTCCCGCACTGACTTTCCCCCGCGGAAGGGGTCGAGCTCCTGCTTTTCGCTCCGGCACGGGCTTGCGTCGCGGCAGGTCTCAAGAAAGGTGATGCATCGATGAAACTGATTTCGTGGAATGTGAATGGCATCCGCGCCTGCATCAAGAAGGGGTTCCTTGATTTCATGTCGGAGAGTGACGCCGATGTGATCTGCCTTCAGGAAACGAAGGCTCACCCCGGTGACGTTCAGCATGTCCAGTGGCCCGGACGCTATCAGGTCACCTGGAACAGCGCCGCGAAACGCGGCTACGCAGGCACAGCCATCTTCTCGCGGGTGAAGCCAAAGTCCGTCACGATCAACATGGGTGTGGCGGATCATGATGCCGAGGGACGCATCATCGCCGCCGAGTTTGCGGACTTTTTCCTGGTCACGGTCTACGCTCCGAATTCCCAGCGGGGCCTCACAAGGCTTGACTACCGAGTGAAGGAGTGGGATCCCGCGTTTCTCACCTACATCACACGGCTTGAGAAAAGGAAACCCGTGGTCTTCTGTGGCGATCTCAACGTGGCCCACGAGGAGATCGACCTGTCCAATCCAAAGACAAACCGTCGAAACGCGGGATTCACGGACGAGGAACGCGGCAATTTCGGCAGGCTTCTGTCGCGGGGATACATCGACACGTTTCGGGCATTCACGCCCGATCCAGGACACCACACCTGGTGGAGCCAGATGATGAACTGCCGTGCCCGCAACATCGGGTGGCGCGTCGACTACTTTGTGGCGTCGGAAAAGCTCCGGCCCGCCCTCAGGCGCGCGTGGATAAGTCCCGAGGTGATGGGTAGCGACCACTGTCCCGTCGGTCTCGAAATCGCCTAGGCATGCGCGTCCATTTTCGTATCCCGTTGGTGAGAATGGAAGACCCGGTCATGATCCCGGGTAGGGCGGTCAACCCAAAGGTATCCGGCATATGAATACATTGAGACAGCTTTTCCTGGGTCCGCCACAATGGACCATTGCCGTCGCAGAAAGCCTCACTGGAGGGCGGGTCCAGTCGCGCGTCACCGCCCATTCAGGTGCATCGGACTTTTTCCGTGGAGGAATCACTGCCTATGCGCTGGAGAGCAAGATCAGGCTGCTCGGAGCGGATAGGCGCGAGGTGGAGTCCACGAACGGCGTGTCCTCCCGGGTGGCCGAAGAGATGGCCCTGGGTGTCTGCAAACTCTTCCAGAGCGATGTCGGACTGGCAACGACGGGCTGGGCCGAGGTTTCTCCCGATTCAGGTGTGTATGTCCCATTCGCCTGGTGGGCACTCGTGCACCATCGCTCAAGGAGCGTGATTCATGTCGAGTCCGCGCGGATCGAGGTTCCAGGCCTGACGCGCACGGACGTGCAGGACCACGTCACGGATCACGTTCTCGGGCGACTGGTCAGCTATCTTCAGGGGGCCCGTTAGTCCCCGCGCAATAAATATCCGGCCGGCCGCTGCCTATCGAGTGATCGAGCGAACGTAATCCATCAGCGGACGCACCTCGCTGACAGGCGCGACCCAGTCGCTGTCCACGATTTCCGGCGTGCCGTAGGTGGTTTCGTAGAGCAGGCGGTTGGCCGCGTCGTCACGGGAAAGGAAACCCGTCTTGACGGAGGCACCCGCAAAGAGCCCGCGGGCCTTGGTGTAGATCAGGACGGGATACTTGCGAAAATCCTCCGTCGTGCTCTCCGCATCCGCGGCGCGTGGACCGGCCACTGCCACCGCATCGGCGCCGACATTCAAACGCTGCGAGAACAGGAGGCGCGGTGTGCGCGGATCCGTGAAAACATAGATAGTTTCAATCGCATTCCCTCCAACCTGGAAACCCACGCTAGCCTCGCCGGCGTTGATCAGTCCAGGCACACTCCACTGTCCATCGCTCTTTTTGAGAAGGAGCACCCCGTACCCGTCCTTGACCCCCACAATGAAGCCGGCCTTGAACTGGTTCGTGATGACGATGGCAGTAGCGCGGGCAAGCACCGACGCAGGAATGGCTGTCGCAGGATCCGCCTGGAATTCGCGGAGGATGGCCTCGCAGGATTCGATCCGGGTGACGCATTCCTTGCGGGTTAAACGACTGGCCGAAAACGCATTGCCGGCCATCACGCCCAGCACACACACGCAAAGAAGGAGTTTTTTCATCATAGGAAGGAATACGAACTGCCAAGGATAGACACGCCTGCAAGCGATTGGAAAGCGCGGAGTATGCAGAGAGGCGTTTCAAAAACGCACATGAAAGGCGGTGCGCCTCCGGGGAGCCATCCTCACTCCAGTCCACGCGCCGCAACCTCATCCTCATCCCACCCAAGATAATGCCCAAGCTCATGAAGATAGGTGAGCTTCACCTCCCTTGCGAACAGGCCGTGATTTCCTTCCGCGCAATCCCAGAGGTTCTCGAGAAAAAGGAGGATGTGGGGTGGCAATTCCGCTGGAGCACCTGTGTCGGAGCCGTAGGGCGCACCAACAAACATGCCTAGGATATCGGGATCAAATTCCTCGCCCAAGATCTCGTCGGAAGGCCAGTCATGATAAACAACCGGAAGGCCTTGTGCCAACGAGCGCAGCGCCTCGGGCAGCTTTTGCTGGATGGAGGAAACCGTGGATTCCGCCAGGGCTGTCAGTTCCCGAAATGTCATCGTTTGATCGTTTGTGTAACCGAGCGTGGCGCCGTGCGTCTCATGCTTCTGTCACTACTCCAACAACCCGGTGCACAACCCGCACTGCTCTATCTTATGAAATCATCCAAATTATTCCTCGCCGCCAGCCTTGTTCTGGTCGCTTTGTCGGTTCCGTCAATCCACGCACAGAATTCGGATCGTCCCGCACGCGGAGGCAGGGGCGAACACATGGTGGATCGCGTGAAACAGCTCGCGCACGAATTGTCCCTGACAGACGAACAGCAGACCCAGGTGAAGGCGGTCTTCGCTGAACAGGCGAAGGAAATGAAGGCCGTGATGGACGACACCTCGCTATCGGATCAGGACCGCCGCTCGAAACGAATGGAACTCATGCGCGGAGTGAACGGCAAGATCCGCGAGGTACTCACGCCCGAACAGCAGGCCAAGTTCGACAAGATGCAGGCCGCTGGCCCTGGTGGAAAGGGCAAGCACGGGCGCGGCAAGAAGGCCAAGAGCGCCGAATAGTCGGACCGCCTGGCAGGCGTTTCCTTCGTTCCCGGAAGGCTGCGCCGCCTAGCGACAACAAACTTTAACTCGCAAGAGTTATTTGGGGGAAACCAGGACCGGCGCGAAAGCGCCGGTCCTGCATTTTTGCTGACCAAGGATCGTCGCAAGCCTTTCATTCATTGCGCGATTGGATTCGATCGGGGGATCCCATTGAATCCCCTGCATGAATCCCCCGCACATCCTCGTGGTCGGCGCAGGTGCCGCAGGCTACTTCGCGGCAATATCCGCAGCGGAAACCCTGGCGGGAAACGGAAATGTCACGCTGTGCGAAGCCACCGCCCACCCGCTGGCAAAGGTGCGCATCTCCGGTGGTGGCCGCTGCAACGTTACCCACGCCTGCTTCGACCCACGGGAACTCATCAAACATTATCCCCGCGGTGGCCGGGAACTGCGCGGACCCTTTCACCGCTTTGGACCGACGGACACGGTCGCCTGGTTCGAGCGCCATGACGTCACCCTCAAGGTCGAATCGGACGGCCGCATGTTTCCTGTCACCGATGACTCAGAAACCGTCGTGTCAGCCCTGTCGAAAGCGGCGCAATCGCTGCGAATCACACTGCGCCTTCAGTCGGGGATCCGGAAGGTTGAAACAGCACCGGCGGGCGTCACGGTTGCCCAGGAATCAGCCAGACGCTTCAGGATTGAGCTGGTCAGCGGTGAACTTCTGCAGGCGGACCGGCTGATCGTGGCAACGGGGGGACTCAAGGGCTCGGGGCGTTCACTCGCGGAAATGCTGGGTCACTCGATCGAGCCACCCGTGCCCTCGCTGTTCACCTTCCACATCGACGATCCGCGACTGGAAGGTATGGCAGGGATCTCGGTGGAGGACACCGTCGCGCACATGCAGGGGTCCAAACTCGAGGAACGCGGCCCGCTGTTGATCACCCACTGGGGGATGAGCGGCCCCGCGGTGCTCAAATTGTCTGCCTGGGGAGCGAGGGAAATGGCCGCGTGTCACTACCGGTTCATTCTCGCCGTAAATTTTTCCCCGGGCGAAACGCGAGACTCCGCCCGTTCAACAATGGTCGCCCATCGAAGCCGGCATCCTCGCCGACAGATTGGAGGCTCTGCGCCCTTTCAACTGCCGGGACGCCTGTGGGCGCAACTCGTCGCCGCAGCCGGTGCGGATGAATCCACGCCGTGGACCCAGGTTTCAAATGAGGTCATCGCGAGGCTCGCCGAGCAGGTCGTGGATGCGAGGTTTCAGGTCACCGGTAAAAGCACCCACAAGGAGGAATTCGTCACCTGCGGCGGCGTGCGTCTCGGCGAAGTGGACTTCCGGACGATGGAGAGCCGCAGGTGCGGGGGACTTCATTTCGCGGGAGAGGTCCTGGACATCGACGGCATCACGGGCGGATTCAATTTCCAGGCGGCCTGGACAACGGGATGGCTGGCGGGTCGTTCGGCAGCCCTGAATGCGCTTGGCAAGGAGGAGGCTGAGGGAGAGGGGTAGTTTCGCCTGATCAACAGGGCGCGGCTGCCGGGTCCGCCCTGTCGGACAGTCGGCCGTCCAGTTGATTTCCCGGACAAATTTCCAACCGGAATCGCCTCCGGCGGAAATTGACGCAAGGCGGCCTCTCTGCCTCGCTGCTCCCATTTCTCCCATGGAATTCCTGGCAGACCCGCAAATCTGGATATCGCTCCTGACACTGACCGCGCTCGAGATCGTGCTCGGCATCGACAACATCATCTTCATTTCGATCCTCGCAGGAAAGCTGCCGAAGGAGAAACAGAAGAAGGCGCGCCAGACGGGCCTCGGGCTTGCCCTCATCACCCGTCTGCTCCTGCTGGCAGGAATCGCCTGGATGGCAAAACTCACGACGCCCCTGTTTCACATCCTCGAGTTCGCGATCTCCGGACGCGACCTCATCCTGCTGGGTGGCGGATTGTTCCTGATCGCAAAAAGCACGTACGAGATCCATGAGAAACTCGAGGGCGCCGGCGAACATGCCGTCGCTTCCCGGGCAGTCTCCTTCGCAAAGGTCATCGTTCAGATCATCCTGCTCGACATCGTATTTTCGCTCGACTCCGTCATCACCGCGATCGGCATGGCCAACCAGCTCTGGGTCATGGTCACGGCAGTCATCATTGCGCTTGGCATCATGCTCGCATTTGCCGGCGTGATCAGCGACTTCGTCGAACGCCACCCGACATTGAAGATGCTTGCCCTCAGTTTTCTCATTCTCATCGGGGTGTCCCTGATGGCAGAGGGGCTCCACCAGCACATTTCGAAGGGCTACATCTACTTCGCGATGGCCTTCTCCTGTGCCGTTGAATTCATCAATCTCAAGCTGCGGGCAAGGGCGGCGGCGCGCGCCCACTAGCTTAGGTCAGATTCCCAGCCCGAAATGGAGGAGTTCATCGCAGGCAAACGGGATGGCGCAGCAGACGGGCACCCGTTCCGGAGGATCGCGATTCTGGGTGCAGGCGCCCTGGGTCTCTACTACGGCGGCCGGCTCGCGCAATCAGGCCGCGAGGTGCATTTTGTCGTCCGAAGCGACTTCGCTGCGATGCGCGCATCGGGCCTCGTGCTGCGCGAGGGAGACGGGGTCGAAAAAATTTTCCCCGTAAATGTCCATGCTTCACCCGGGGATGTCGGCCCTGTCGATCTCGTCCTCATCACGCTCAAGACAGTGGCCAATGGCGAATTGTCCCGCCTGCTCCCGCCCTTGCTGCAGGAGCAAACAGTCGTGGTTACGCTGCAGAATGGCCTCGGCAATGAAACCCTGCTGGCGCGATTGCTTCCCGCCGGGAAGGTTTACGGGGGATTGTGCTTCATTGCCAATATGCGGACTGCCCCGGGCGAAGTGACGTGCCGCCATCGCGGCTCCATCACCTTCGGGGCGCACCGTCGCCCTGCCGACGCGTGCGTCCACAGGATCGGGGATCTCTTCCGGCAGGCCGGAATCACCAATCGTGTGGTCGATCGCCTTGACGAGGCGCGCTGGATGAAACTCGTCTGGAATATCCCCTTCAACGGTCTGTCGATTGCAGCCGGAGGGGTGTCCACCGACGTCATTTGCGCAAGCGCCGAGCTTTCCGAAGAGGTCCGTGCCTTGATGGAGGAGGTGCGCAGCGCGGCGGCGGCGCTTGGCTACTCCATTTCAGCCAGATTCGCGCGCGAACAATTCGACGTCACTCCTCCCATGGGTGCCTACTTTCCCTCGAGCGTGGTGGACTTCCTCGAAAAAAGGCCGATCGAGGTGGAGTCGATTTGGGGCGAACCCCTGCGGCTAGCACAGGCAGCAGGCGCAAACGTACCCCGCCTGGCGATGCTGTATGCACTGATCAAACAGCTCGCCGCGCCAGCCAGCTCCTGACCCCGGACGGAGGCATTCAGGTTCTTGCTTCAAACCGGTTCCTGGCGCGGTTCTTCGTCACGGCATCCGCCGCGGAAATCTGCCCATTCATCGCAATGTAGATTCCGGGAGGAAGGACCTGCACCGCTCCCACGGCACAGCCGAGATTGAAGATGGCATCCGAGGCACGAAAACGCGCGGGCACCATCGAGCCGGTGAAGACGATGACCTTTCCTTCAATGCCTTTGAGGACTTCGGCCGTGCGGGTCATCGTGTCCGTTCCGTGCGTGATCAGGATCATCCGCTCAGGGGCCGCTGCCACGCGCTCACGGATAAGCGCACGGTCGGCATCGGTCATGACGAGGCTGTCCTTGCGGAGCACCGGCTCCACCACGTACTCGAAGGTGACGTTCGACTCCTTGAACACGGGATCCACCTGGGGATCACCGACATCATAGGTGCTCGCCGCGTCAAAATATACCTTGTCGATGGTTCCGCCCGTCGTAAGGACGCGAAGGTTCATGTCCCTCATCCTCGACAAAAACCACAAGGTCGTCAACCGGCCACAGGCACCCAACACCGGGCATGGCGACACCGGTCACGGCTCACGCGCGCGGAAACCGAGGGGCCTCAATCAGGATTGCGTGCCGACAGCCCTGGCCGCTGCGTCCAATGCGGCCGCGGCTTCGTCGAGGCCACCGGTGAGCCCCATCCGCTGATGGGTGATCTCGCCGTCGCGGGACAAGATGGTGATAAGATTGGAGTGGGCGAACATGCCATCGGCCTCGCGCTTGTACTTCACGCCAAGCAAGGCGGCGAGCTCTCGCACGGCGTCGTTCGATCCATGGAGCAATACCCAATCGCTGGGAATGCCGCGGTTCTCGCGGAAAGCGCGGAGCGCCGCGGGGGTGTCGCGCTCCACGTCAAACGTCACCATGACAATCCGGACGTTTGTACGGATGCCTGCTGGAAGCTTTTCACGGATTCGCACGAGATCCACAACCGTGGCCGGGCAGGCATGGCCGCATGAGGCGAAAAACATGACAAGGGCGACGGGCTGGCCGCGCAGTTCAGCGAGGCGGAAAGGCGCATCGGCATCCGTGGTGAAATCCACTTCCGCCTGATAGAGAGATGCCGCAGGGAGCGGAGCCGAGGCGGCAAGCGGCGGGTGGCAGCAGGAAGGAGTGGTCGCGGAGATGGCAGGCACCGCGATAAGGAGCGCGGCGGTAAAACGGAGGAGCATCGAGTTCATGGCGTGGAAAGATTGGCGGCACATCGGAACCCGAGGGATCCGGTGCCCTGTCTGGCCTTGAGCGAGGACCGCAGGGCCTGGCGCATGAAACCTGCGTAATCGCTCGGATCGGTGGACGCCACGGCGGCACCACCACAGAAAAGGTTCTGGTCGCGTGAGGCATCGGCGCGGGATTCACCCGTGACCATGGCTGTGTCAAAATCGTCCACCCATTCCCAGACGAGTCCGTGGAGGCCGCGGGCCCCATCAAGCGTGACACGGGCGGTGTTGACGGACGGAATGACTTCGGGTGTCGGCGCAACCAGCCATGCATAGAGATCCCGTACAAAATCAGGCTCGTCGCGCCCGACCCGGGTCGTGTAGCCGGCCATTGCGGCGAGTTCCCACTCGGCGAGCGTGGGCAAACGACGATTCTGCGTCCGCGCATAGGCACGGGCGGCAAACCAGGTGACGTTCACCACCGGTGCATCGGGCAGCGCCAGGGGGCCCAGCTCAAGATCGCCAGCCCAATGCCGGAGGTAGGTCTCGTCAGCAAAAAGTGGAGACACCCGTGAACGCCTCCACTGCGGATTCGCGGTGACAAATGCGAGAAACTCCGCGTTCGTCACCGGAAGTGTTTCGAGCCGAAACGAGGTCACATCGATCGCCTCGGGATCTGTCGCGGCACGCGTGACCGGCCGATATGTTCCCGCAGGGATCGTGACCATGGCCTCGCCAGCGACCAGTGCGCCGCCGGTCGCGGATGCAGCCGCGATGGCAACGATGAGGAAAAGTCGATGGCGAGTCATGATCAATCGAGGGACCGTTCAGCCAATGAGGATCATTCGCCCTTTACCTTGCGGATTTCGTCCACGGAGAAGGCTTTGGCGGTATTGCCCCACATGTTGGTCACATACGTGAGCACATCCGCCATCTGTTCCTCGTTGAGGATTTCGCTCTGCGGCGGCATGACACCGTTGTAGGCCTGCCCATTGACGGTGATGGGACCATTGAGACCCTTGAGCACGACTCGGATGGCGCGCTCCCGATCCGCCATCAGGAAGTCAGACTTCGCCAAGGGCGGGAATACCCCCGCAATGCCTTCACCCGTGGGGAGATGGCAGGCAAAGCAGTTCTGCATGTAGATCTGCTTCCCCTTCGCCATCTGAACCTCCTTCGTGAGGTTTGCGATGGTCGGGTTGGACTTGATCTCCTCGGCAATCTTCTTCTCGAGCTCATCCTGGCGCTTGGCGGCAACCGTGCCCGCCTCGGCAGCGGAACCCAGGTACACGGCGTCCACTTCCTTGCCCGAGTAGATCACGCGGTTTTCCGGTCCGGAAACCTTGAGCATGCCGAGAGCACCCTTGTTGAAGGCACGGCTAAGCGAGTGATCGACCAGCACGTAGGTGCCGGGCACATCGACTTTGAAGTCGACTATCGCCGCCCCGCCTGCGGGCACCATCGTGGTCTGCACATTGTGCTGGGCAATATGGGTTCCACCCTCGACATATACCTTGTCAAAGATTTCTCCAATAACGTGAAACGAGGAGGTCAGATTGGGACCGCCGACACCAAAGAAGATGCGGACGTTTTGACCCACTTCGGCGGTGAGTGACTTGTCGCCCACGATCGAGCCAACCGCGCCGTTGAACAACACATAGGTCGGCCGTTCATCGATGGACTTCGGCGTGTCAAACAACTGGAGACCGCCACCGGCGTACGGTCCGTTGGTGTAGAACTCGCCCTGCATGACGTAGTATTCCTGGTCGACAGGCGGCAGTCCTTCCTCGGGCTCGACAAGAATGAGCCCATACATCCCGTTGCCAATGTGCATGGGCACCGGTGCGGTCGCGCAGTGATAGACATACAGTCCCGCGTTGAGCGCCGTGAAGGTGAACTGCGAGCTATGCCCGGGCGCCGTGAAGGTCGAAGAAGCGCCACCACCCGAACCCGTCACAGCATGGAGGTCGATATTATGGGGAAGTTTCGAGGACGGGTGATTGTTGAGGTGGAACTCAACGACATCTCCCTTGCGGACGCGCAAAAAGGTTCCCGGAACACTTCCGCCAAAGGTCCAGAAGGTGTACTGGGTCCCATCGGCAATGCGCGTGGTCACCTCCCGGACTTCCAGGTGAATGACCACCCGGGCAGGCGTGCGCCGTTTGATGGGAGGCGGGACATGCGGGGGGGCGGTCAGGATCGCTTCCTCAACAGGAAGAGCGGCGACATCCGGCGGCAGTTGCACGCGGCCAAGTGCATCCACCGGACCTTCAGCCGCGGACGCGGCAGCAGTGGCGAGAAGAATCCCGGCGAGGAATCTGGCGTTTTTCATTATTTGGAGGAGTTGCAGTTATGGATTGGATAACAACGGAATGGGTCAAAATTGAATTAGATTTCCTTCTTCAGTGTCAGACATAGCATTAGGAAAAAAGATCACGCTCACATAATACCCGGAGCCGGGGATACTTTCTTGATGTACATCAAGCCGAGGCAATTTGAAGCCTCTGCAAAGTCCTCAATTCAACCCGTTGTAAAGGCCGGAGTGCAAAACCCGTCCATTCTTGCCGGTTGCTATGCAACGCACATCAGGCCAGCTTGTTGCAGCAAGCGCCATCGGACCCAATAGCGTCGCCGCAAGTTCGCGGCCTCCAGCATCCGCTTCCGGCAGTTTCAGCACGCCCAATGCACAGCTCCCATACTTCTTATTCCGGCGATCTGCCCCAGCGGCCTTCGCAGGGATTTCCCGCGCCCGTGAGTTCCACCGGCATCACTGCCTCCTCCCCATATGGTCGGCGGCGATTCCTTCGCGGGCTTGTGGCGGGAGCCGTCACGGGCATCGCAATGACGCAGCGCACCCGCGCCGCACGGCCCGAAAGCGGAACTGTGACCTATGAGGCATATGGCGCCGTCGGTGACGGCCGGGCCGACGACCTGCCCGCCACCGTCGCCGCACACGCCTTTGCCAATTCCCGCGGCCTGCCGGTGCAGTCGCGGCCCGGCGCCACGTATCACCTCGGTCGGCGCGCTCTCACGGCAGTCATCGCCACTGACACGGACTGGAACACGTCGCGCTTCATTGTCGACGACACCGACGTCGAAAACCCCCGTGTTTCACTCTTTGCAGTACGCTCGCTGCTCGATCCCGTTCCAATCGCAGTCAGGCGCCTCCACCGCGATCAACGGCGGCTCGACATCACGCCATCGCGCGACTGCTGGGTCCGGGTGGAAAACAGCAACACCCGCGTCTACATCCGGCGCGGCCTTAACCAGAACAATGGCACGCCCCAACGCGACTGCTTCATCCTGCGTCGCGATGGCTCCATTGAGGGGGACATCGATGCAAACTATCCGATTGTCACGAAGTCGGAAGCCCAACCGATTGACGATCGTCCACTGATGATCAAGGGCGGCGTGTTCACGACCACCGCGAACCGCATGCAGGCGACCAAGGGCAACCACTACTGGGCCCGCAACATCTCCATCTCCCGTTCGCGCACCACGGTCGTCGGCCTTGCCCATCACATTGTGGGTGAAGGAGAGTTCGGACTTCCCTACCGCGGGTTTCTCGATGTCAGCCGTTGTGCAGACGTCACCCTGCAAGACTGCTTTGTCACGGGTCACAAGACTTATTCAACCATCGGCTCCGCCGACAAGCCGGTCAGCATGGGGACCTACGACCTGACCGCCAACGAGGTAGTCAATTACACGCTGCGCGGCTGCCGCATGGATAACATTTGCGACACCACGCGCTGGGGTGTCACAGGCACAAACTTCTGCAAAAACATCCTGCTCGAGGACTGCACGCTGTCCCGCATGGACACGCATCAGGGGGTTTCAGGCACCTACACAATCCGCAGGTGCACGCTGGGGCACGCCGGCCTCAACGCCATCGGACGCGGTGTGCTGGCAATTGAAGACTCCACGCTCAATGGCAGGGCGCTCCTCAGCCTGCGAAGCGACTACGGCAGCACGTGGGAGGGCATCGTTGTGATCAAAAACTGTCGCTGGGTACCTGGCTGCGGCAAGCCGGTCCAGCCCTACCTGCTCAATGTCAGCAACGACGGCCGGCACGATTTCGGTTATCCGTGTTTCATGCCGCGCGAAATCACCATTGATGGCCTCGAAATCGACGACCGGCATGCCCCCCAAGGCTACCAAGGTCCATTCCTGTTTGCAGATCCCGATGGCTCCGAGCCAGCGTCAACCCCGCGCCCTTTTCCCTATCGTCTGACCGAAAAGGTGACGCTACGCGGCATCTCCGTAGCCAGCGGCCATCCCCTCCGCACCTCACCCGATGCCGCCCTTGCCGCCCACGTGAAGATCGACGCGATCTAGCGCCGCAGCTCACGGTGCCCGCGGGGTCAGCCCTTAATACTCTGGTCTCAACCAAAGCATTAGGGGTTGACTCCGTCCAAGCTCCCATTCGATAAATGCTTCTTCAGGAATGCAATGACAATGGGCCGCAAATCCTGAGGCAGAGGTTGAGAGCGCCAGGTTTCGAGTGTGAACGTGTGGCCAACTCCCTCGAGGAGGTGCATTTCGTGGGGGACTCCCTTTTGGGTCAATATTCGGTCGAGTTCCTCCGACTGGGGATGGTCAACGGTCGTGTCCGCAAGGCCGTGAAGGATGAGTACCGGAGGCGATTTCGGTGTGACGTGGTTCACAGGGGAGCCCAGCTTGAATATCGGATCATTGGCGTCATCCACACCGAAAACCGTCCGGGCACTGCTCAAGTTTTGCTCCCCGGTGGGCCGACCTTTGGTATCCGTCTTCTGGCGCGTCAGGATGTTGGTGATCCCATACATGTCGATCACACAGCGAACCGAACTTGAGACTCCAGGGTAGGGGACCGAAGGCTCCAATTCAGGCTGATCTGCGGTCAGTCCAACCATGAGGGCGAGGTGTCCACCGGCAGATCCCCCGGCTACGGCAATACGCGCAGGATCGATGCCGTAGCGGGTCGCATTCACCCGAAGGAATCGAACGGCATTCTTGCAGTCGTACAAATTCTGGGGCCAGGCTCCTTTTCCAAGCCGGTAGTCGATGCTTGCGGCCACAAAGCCAGCCTCGGCGAGCGTGATGCAGAATTCTTTCGCCCGATTTTCGCTCTTCGTGCCATTGATCCACCCACCGCCATGAATCCACACGACCGCCGGTCGCGTATTGTCCGGTACTTTCGCGACCGCCACATCAGCCGGGAGATAGATATCCAGCTTTTCCTTTCGCCCAGCCTCGAGGTAATCGACGTCCATTTCCCTTCTGACCTCGTCCGCTTTCACAAAGGGTGAACCCCAAAAGCACAGCGCGAGGGCGAGCACGCTGAAACGCATCGGCACCGACAGGCAGGCTCCAGACCGGAGCCCGCATATCCGGGAAAACCCCATCACCCGCGATTGATCAGAAAACATGAGGAGGACCATGACAACCCGTAGCTTTCACGTCCAGCCTGGCTGCGGGACACAACCGGCACACGCATGACCAAAGCCCCTTCGCGGGGTTCCCTCAGCCACCGGGATTGAAGGGAGGCGGCGTGACGCGTATTGGCGTGGAGTCTGTATCCCGATCAACAGAAACCGGCGCAACCGGTGCGGACTTGGACTGAAAGGGTGGTGTCAATGACGGGCGTGCTCGCGTCGGGGCAGGGGATTCCGCCGGCTTCGCTCCTGGAAGAAATGTTTCCACCGATCCCTCGGCCAGCTCTGCCGAGATTTCGGATGCACGCTTCTCCGCCTTCCCAATGAGATCCGCGCGTTTCATCTTCGTCAGTCGCTCCCGCAGGAGTGTCTCGCCGTGACTATCCACTCCAGACTTCGTGGCGAGGATAAGCCACGCAAGCCCCTCGGCATAGTCACGTCGCACACCGCGTCCGCTGGCATACGAGGCTCCAAGATTGTAGAACGCCTCCGGTATCTTTCCGGCAGCAGCCGCCCGGAAATACGCGAGCGCCTTTGTCTGATCACGCGTCACGCCAGCACCTTCACTGTATGCCTTGCCGAGAGAAAATGCCGCTGTTGCGATTCCCGCTCGAGCCGCCTTCTCCAGTAGCGCAAGTCCGCCCGGAATATCCTGGGGTGTATATTCACCCCGAAGTTTGAAGTCTCCAAGGCTCGCCCAAGCCCGCGGGTTGCCCTTGGCGACTGCCGCTTCCAGCTCCTTGATGTCGGACCACGTCTCGCCGCCACCTCCACCGGTGGTCGACAGCAACTCGGGCCTCGAATCCGCAGGCTCAGGCCGGGAAACCCCGGCCACACAAGTCGCAAGCATGCAGGCCGCGACCAGACCGAAACGCAGACCTCCACGGAAACGCCGGTCGCAGGTTGCTGCACATGACGTTTTCATGGGTTCAAAGTCCGCGGGACAGGCGCAAAGTTCCCTCTAAACTGCCCATTTCCAGCCGGTAAACGCGTTTCCACTACCGATCCGCATCCCCGGTCACCGATGTCCCGCCGGTCACGGTCACCTTCTCCATGACGCCCTTGGCGATCTTTTCCGCAAGCTCGGGTTTGTCCTTGAGCGCCTGTTTTGCGGCATCCCGGCCCTGCCCGACCAGATTGCCCTCGAAGGCGATCCACGCCCCCTTTTTCTCCAGCACCTTGTGTTCGAGTCCCAGATCGAGCAGCGAACCCAGCCGTGAAATTCCCTCGTCATACATGATGTCGAATTCCACTTCGGTAAAGGGCGGAGCCACCTTGTTCTTGACCACCTTTATCTTGGTGCGGTTGCCAATGACCCGGCCTTCGGCCGTCTTGATCTGGTCCTTGCGGCGGATGTCGATGCGGATGGACGAGAAAAACTTGAGTGCCCGACCGCCCGGTGTGGTTTCCGGATTGCCGAACATCACACCGATTTTTTCGCGAATCTGGTTCGTGAAAATGCAAATGCACTTGGTCTTGCTGACAACCGCGGTCAATCGGCGCATGGCCTGCGACATCAGCCTCGCCTGGGATCCCACCGTGGCGTCGCCCATCTGACCGTCCAGCTCCTGTTTCGAAATCAAGGCCGCTACCGAATCGATGACAATGACGTCGATTGCATTGGAACGGATCAGGGTCTCCGCAATATTGAGCGCGTCCTCGCCAGAATCCGGCTGGGAAACGAGCAGGTCGTCGAGATTGACTCCCACGACGCGGGCGTACTTCGGATCGAGCGCATGCTCGACGTCGATGAATGCCGCAAGCCCCCCGCGCTTCTGGGCCTCGGCGATGACACTGAGACAGAATGTGGTTTTTCCCGACGACTCGGGTCCGTAAATCTCGACAATACGCCCACGCGGCAACCCACCGACACCCAGCGCCAGGTCAATCGCAAGGGATCCCGTGGAAAGCGTCTCCACCTTCATTTTCGAGTTCTCGCCGAGCCGCATGATCGACCCGTCCCCGAATTGTTTGGTGATGGCGCTGATCGCGAGTTCGACGTTCTTGCGTGATTCGGCTGAGACAACCGGAGCGCCTTGCGCGGGCGCGGGAGACATGGGCGACGCTGCTTTGGAGGGAGAGGCTTTGGACATGGAAGTGAAAGTTGAAAAGAGTGCCGGGCCTCAAAGGTTTGGTGTGGCTGCCGGCCGCCCTGGTAGTCCCAGGGCCGACAGCGACCGCATCACCCGACAAACAAAAGCGTGAATCGCCGTACTGCCGGGAAGCAAGTTTTGCGTGACGGGAAAAAACGAAGCGCTTTGGTGCCGCGTTCCCAGCCCCATGCAGGGCTAGCGGGGAATGAACCGGTTGCGACGCGATCCGGTCTGCCTGGTAGTCCCCCCGTGGCGTTCTTCTGGCGGACGCATGGGAGTGAGCCTGTAACCCTTGCGATTGGGATCGGTCGCGCATTTCAGTTGGAAATCCTGCATGCGGTGGAACAGGGCGATCAGGTGGGTCGGGTCAGAATAGCGCTCCAGACCTGCGGCTTCCAAGGCAAGCAGCATTTCATGCGTCGCTTCCAGTGTCGACAAACAGCCTTCCTGCGGCTGCTGCTTGATCACATATCGGCTGACGGCAGTCTGCGCGTCGAAACACAGGCGAGGCAGCGCCTGCAGCGAGGGGCTCAGCTTCAGCATCTTCCTCGCGCAACTCCATGTTGCGTCAAGGATCAACACCACCAGCCGACGACCCCTCAAATCGTTTTCCGACAGATCCCCTCGCGACACGTTCCTGGCTGCCCCGCCGGGGTACAGGAGCGCCGGATAGAGCGCAGGGTCACCCAGCAGCGCCTGCACCCGGGCGTTTCCATCGAATTCCACACCCACGACAATCTCACTCTGCCTCAGCGCCAGGTGCGTGAGCCGCCCGGTCGAAGCCTTCTCCTGCTTGAATTCCTTGGGATGCATCAGGAAGATAAACCGCGTGCGTGTATCCAATTCCCTGATGGACGCACACCAGCAATGGGCCTTCGGCCAAAAGCAGCGGTAGCAGGTTTCTCGACTCACCGTGATTGAAGCCGAGATCCTGCGCTCCCGCCGCGAGCAAGCCAAGTCTCTTGCGTGCGCC
>JAGOJU010000016.1 GCA_017994935.1 Opitutaceae bacterium | reverse complement strand
CCCCTTCAAATTACGTCGCCCAGGCTCTGGTCGTTGCGTCTGCGGGCACGCTGCCGTGGTAGGCACCGGGCACGGGATCGTATCGCAGCGCCTGCGTCGCGCCGGGCTCCGAGGTGAAATACCCCGTCAGCACAAGGCGTTTCATCACCTTGAATCCATCCGCCCAGCCTGTCCCCGCGGCAACGGCATTCACGCGACGCTCAAACTCAACCAGCCGCCTCTCCCGTTCATCCGGTTCGAGTTGTTCGAAGCGTTCCCCATCATTCGATCCGATGCTTCTCTCGAACTCCGACAGGAATGACCGCACGTCTTCGGAATCGGCCGGAGCATGACACTCCGCGAGCATCATCACGACAAACCTGCCGATGTGAAGGGACCCGGCACCAGGGGACCCAGCCGTGGCGGGAAGAATCGTGTCGCCGATCGCAGTGAGAAGCGTCACTTCGATCTTCTTCCATCCCTCGATCTCCGGCAGCGCCGCCCAGGACGGGAACGGCAGGGCGCGCCAGATCACAAGGGCGCCCGCGGCATGGCCGAAACGACGAAGGGCTTCGCGGCGATTCACAGGTTTCCCTTCTTCATTTCCTCCACGGCGTGATTCGCCGCGCGCGCCGTGAGCGCCATGTAGGTAAGCGAGGGATTCTGACATCCGGTGGAAGTCATGCACGCGCCGTCCGTCACAAAGACATTGGCACACGCATGGAGCTGGTTCGTGCCGTTGAGCATGGAACCCCTGGCCTCACGTCCCATGCGCACGCCGCCCATCTCATGGATGTCCAGTCCCGGCGCGTGATGGGAGTCCCGCGTCTGGATCCCCTTCACTCCCGCCGCGCCGAGCATCGCCTCGCCCTGCTCGAGAAAGTCCGCTGTCAGCCGGTCATCGTTCTCGGTGTAGCCGACGGAGGTCACCAGCTGCGGCATGCCCCACGAATCACGCGCATCGGGCGAAAGCCGGACATGATTCCCATACCTTGGAACCGTTTCACCCTGCATCATCATGTGAACCTGCCACGGCCCGGGGCGCGTCAGCGATTCCTTGTAGGCGGCACCGGCCCCTGCAAGGGAGTTTCCTCGCGTCCATCCCGCGCGCGCCGCACCAAAAAAGGTCATGTAGCCACGCTGAAACGACATCTCCTGCCGGCGGACGTTGCGAAAATTGGGCATCATCAGCTGGGTCGGCCTCCGCCCCGAATAGTAGGACGATTCAAAGCCGTCTATCCATCCGGACAACGTGCCCCGGTAGTTGTGAAAGGCCACGTACCGGCCGAGCAGACCGTGGTCATTGCCGAGGCCCGCGGGAAAACGCCGCGATGTGGAATTCAGCAGGATGAGGTTCGAATTCAGGCACCCGGCATTGACGAAGATCACGCGTGCAAAATACTCCGTCGCCTGCCGTGTCTGTGCATCAATGACGCGCACACCCTTTGCCCGTCGCTGCCCGTCCTCATCCAGCAGGATCGACTCCACCACCGAATGCGGACGCACGGTCAGGTTCCCGGTGCGCTGCGCCCATGGCAGCGTCGACGAATTGGAACTGAAGTAGCCGCCGAAGGGACACCCCCGAGCGCAGAGATTCCTCGCCTGGCAGCGGGTCCGGTTCTGCGCCACATGCTGGGGCTGCATCGCAGTGAGGTGGGCGCACCGTCCCTGGATAACATGACGTTCCGGAAAGGCGGAAGTGATCCGGGACCTCACGTGCTTCTCCACATCATTCATCTCCCACGCGGGAAGAAATTCGCCGTCCGGCAGTTCCTCGAGTCCGTCCCGATTTCCGCTGATGCCAGCAAAACGCTCCACGTGCGAATACCAGGGCGCCAGTTCGTCATATCCGATGGGCCACTCCGCAAATCCGTCCCTGGCCGGTCCCTCGAATTCGAACCGGCTCCAGCGCTGCACCTGCCGCGCCCAGATCAGCGACTTTCCCCCCACCTGGTAACCGCGGATCCAGTCGAAAGGCTTTTCCTGCACATAGGGATGCTCCCCATCCTTCACAAAAAAATGCTCCGTCGACTCGGAGAACGCATAGCAGCGCGAGGCGATCGGATTGGCCGCGACGATGTCGCGCGGCAGTCTCCCGCGATGCGGCAGCGTCCAGGGATCGGCCACGGCGGTGGGGTAATCCTTGATGTGCTCAACCGGCCTTCCGCGCTCAAGGACAAGCGTCCGTAGTCCTTTCTCGCAGAGTTCCTTTGCAGCCCATCCGCCACTGATTCCGGAACCGATGACGATCGCATCGTACGTGTGTGCCTGTGCGCCGGCGGTGGTCGGGTGGCTTGCCATGGTAACCTTGTCGTAAGGCGCCCGATACGCGCCCCGGCACCGACAACGGCACCAGGACAAGGGCGGGCATGGTCATCACACCTTCCGTCCCCGAGGCGTCAATCCTGCAACGCCACTCCGGGGTTGCTTCATCCCTACAGACCGCCACCCTTGATCCTCTATCCTTTCCTCCATGAAAACACGTCTCCTTCCCCTCTCCCTCCTCGCTGCCGCGATGCTCGCCGTGCCCGCACGGGCCGATGAGGTCGTCGACAATCTGAAGACCGGCATCAGCGCGTATGAAGCGAACAACTACACAGAAGCCCTCCAGGCAATCGACTACGCCGGACAGCTGATCCGGCAGAAAAAGGGCGCCGCCGTTGCCGCGATCCTGCCGAACGCACCCTCGGGGTGGACAGCGGAAGAGGCCGAGGCCGATGCCACTGCCGGAGCCTTCATGGGCGGCATGGTCAGCGTCAAGCGCAGCTACAGCAAGGGCGATGCCCATGTCACCATCCAGATCCAGTCCGACTCGCCGCTGCTGCAGTCGATGAGCATGATGTTTTCAAATCCCGCGATGATCGCCGGATCCGGCGCCAAGCTGGAGACCATCAAGGGCCAGCGTGTGGCCGTCACCTTCCGGAATGCCGACAAGTCGGGTGACATCAAGGCGGTGGTTGACGGCCGCTACATGGTTTCCATCGAAGGCAATGGATTGAGTCGCGAGGATCTCGTATCCTTTGCAGGCGCAATGGACTTTCCCAAGCTCGCCAAACTCAAGTAGGCATCGCGCTCCGTTTGCCCCGCTCTGTCCGCGGATCACGGGAGCTCCGTGCGCCGGAGACTCCCGGGCCACGGGCAGGGTACCCCAGTTGCTCGAGTCCGATCCCCCTTACGAATCGCCGCTCCGCTTCAGGGCGTCCTCAAGCGCGCGAAACTTCAGTTCCGTCTCGGTGAACTCCTGATCGGGCACAGACCCCGCCACGATGCCGGCTCCCGCAAAGACACGCGCCGTCCGGCCGTCGACCAGCGCGCTCCGGATTCCGACAACAAACTCGCCTCCGCCGCGCGCATTCACCCACCCCATGGCGCCCGCATAGAGTCCCCTGGGCATAGACTCGATCTCGGCAATGCGAGCCACCGCGCGCTCACGCGGTGTTCCCCCGACGGCCGGGGTGGGATGAAGCACGGCCACCACGTCGAGCAGACGGCAGCCGGCGGGCATCGGCACGCGCACCGGCGTGCAGAGGTGCTGCACATTCGCCAGTTTCTTGAGCCCGGGGCGCAATCCGGTGTCCACCTTCATCCCAAGCGGCGCGAGGCGCCGCGCCATCGAATCCAGCACCAGCGCGTGTTCACGAAGATCCTTTTCGCTTCGCAGGAGGGACGCCCCCAGTGCCGCGTCCTCACTCGCTCCCACACCCCGCCGGATTGAACCCGCCAGCGCCTCGGTCTCCAGGTTGCCGCGGCTGACCCGCACGAGCCGTTCCGGGCTTGCACCGATGAAACTGCGCCCGCGTCCATCCCCGATCGAGAAGGCATGGCAGTCGGGAAACCGCTGCCGAAGATCGTTCAGCAGCCGGAGCGGATGTATCCGGTTTTCCGTGACGACCTCCTTGGCGCGTGCAAGCACGATCTTCCTTACTTCGCCGGCTGCGATCAGCTCCAGGCCCCTTCGCACCGCCTCCCGATAGTCCCCCACCTCACGCGTCGAAGCCGGACACGCGGTCTCCGGCCGTTGCGCCTCCCCGGTGTTGGGCGACGACGCGCATCCGTCCCTCATGGACCCCTGGTCTGCGGCGGATGCGGCCGGATACTCGAATGCCGCGAATTTCCGATGCGCCCTCCAGACACGTCCGGTCAGCGCCACGGGGTCGCTCTCCGGTTCCACCATGACATTGGCAACGGCCGTCGTGATCTCGCCGGCTCTCGCCACCTGCCATCTCGGCACAAAGACGCGGGCTGCGGGAAACGGCTCTCCGGGTGTGACAGAATCATGGAACGCGAAAGTCGTGAAGAAATGCGGCCCGCCAAACGGAGCGGCAACCTCTCCCACCGCGAGGGTGTGCTCCAATGTCCGGTCGATGAACGCCTGCACCTCGGCGAACCGGCCCGGTCCGGAGGTCTCCAGCGAGGCGACGGCATCAGCGCCGGCGATCGCGGTCTCCATGCGTGGATTCTCCGCATAGAAATGCAGTTCTCCCGGCTCATAGATGGACTCGAGAACCGCAAGCGGATCCAGCGCCTCCACCGCCACCGTGATGCTCACAAGTTGCGCGCACCCGCTGGCGCGCGCAGCGTCGCGACACCGTGAGAAAAATCCCGTCAGCGCCTCCGGCGTGGCGTTTTCCGTGGGATTGAGCGGGAGGATCGTCACGCGTCGGAGTGAGGAATTCCAACAATCATCACTTCGCGTCGGGCTTGGGCTCCTGCGGTCGCGGAAAGAGAATCGCCGTCGTGGCGACCTGGTTTCCCTTCAGCCGGGTTCCCCAAAGCAGTTCGTCGCGCCACACGGGGGCCGGCGAATGCGCCAGCACGCCCTGGATCTTCCCCGTGGTGGACGGCATGACGGCCGCAAGCGCAGCCGCAGCCAGGCGCAGGGCCTCCGCCATCGTGGCAAGCGCCGTCCGCAGCAGCGCCTGGTCGCGGGCCTCGGCGGATTTGCCGAGCTTCCAGGGAGCGCGCAACTCGATGTAGGCGTTGGTGGCCGTGACAAACGACAGGATCCGTTCGAGCGCCGTGTGAAACTGATAGCCCTCGTGAAGCCCGATGACTTCATCCCGCGTACGTTCCCAGTGGGACTTCAATTCGGTCTCTGGAGTTTCCTCCGCCTCGGCAGCCGGCACCTTTCCGCCGCCAAAACGGTTGGTCATGTTGAGCGTGCGATTGACGAGATTGCCGAGATTGTTCGCGAGCTCCGAGGTGTAACGGATGAGGAATTGTCCGTGTGAAAAATCGCTGTCCTGTCCCACGCTCATCTCCCGGATCAGGAAATAGCGCAGGGCATCCGCGCCGTACTTGTCGGCATACTCCAGCGCATCCACGAAGTTGCCGGTGCTCTTCGACATCTTCGACCCGTTGATCGACCACCACCCATGGGCCAGGATCGACTTCGGCAACGGGATTCCGGAAGCCTTCAGCATGATCGGCCAATAGACCGCGTGAGGAGGAACAAGGATGTCCTTGCCGATCACATGCACGGTGGCCGGCCAGACGCCCGGCCGGTCAGCCACCGCCGAATAGTAGTTCAGAAGCGCGTCAAACCAGACATAGGTGACATAACCCGAATCGAAAGGCAGCGGTATCCCCCATTCGAGGCGTTCGCGCGGACGCGAAATGCAGAGGTCATTCAGGGGTTCCTTCAGAAACTCGAGCACCTGCTTCGCGCGATACCTCGGAAAAATGAAGTCCTCGTTTTCCTGAAGAAACCCCACCAGCCAGTCCTGATACTGCCGCAACTTGAAAAAATAGTTGGTTTCGGTGATCTCCGTCACCTCTCCGAATATCTCCGGCCAGGTACCGTCGGGATTTCGATCCTTGTCCTGAAGGAACTGCTCCTGACGCGTCGAATAGAATCCACGGTACTCGCCCTTGTAGATTTCGCCCTTCTCAAAAAGCTTCTGCAAAACCTCGGCGACCACCCTCTTGTGCCGCGGCTCCGTGGTGCGGATGAAATCATCGTTTGAGATGTTGAGCTTCGCGCACAGGGCAACGAACTCCGCGCTGACCTCATCCACGAAGGCCTGTGGCTCAACTCCTTGTTTCCTAGCAGTTTGCTGCACCTTCTGACCGTGTTCGTCGGTGCCCGTCAGGAACCAGACGCGGTCTCCCATCAGACGACGAAAACGCGCAATGACATCGGAAAGCACCTTCTCATAGGCATGGCCGAGATGGGGCGAACCGTTCACGTAATCGATGGCGGTCGTCAGATAGAAGTTTTTCATGGACTGAGCCGGGCAATTGAAGGCAGTACGCGCAGATTGTCGAAGATTTTGCTAAAAAGCCCGCCTTAAGGCTTTGCGGTTGTGTCCCGATACTACGTGGGAGCACTTTGTCTCCGTCTAGCATTTACTGCGCGCCACCGCACCCCTTCCGTGTCACACTCACGCCCAACGTTCAACTATCGCGCCACGCCTTCACCGACGTTTCCCCGGCGTGATTTCAAGCCGTCGCAGTCAAAGGCAAGGACAGAGGTGCCTGATTCCCCCCCCGAAGTCGTGGTCGTGATCCCCGTCTACAACGAGGAATCCGTGATCGTCGATGTGCTCGCCGAATGGAGGAAGGAACTCGCACGCACCGCCCCGCGCTACCTCCTGCTCGTCATCAACGACGGCTCCAAGGACGGCACACTCGACGCCCTCATGGCGCTCAACTGGCCCGACCTTCGCATCCACAATCAGGAAAACCGCGGTCACGGTCAGAGCTGCCTGGTCGGTTACCAGGAAGCTGCGAAACTGGGCGCCGACTATGTTTTCCAGATCGATTCCGACGGCCAGTGCGACCCTTCCGCGTTCCGCTCGATCTGGGAGCGCCGCAAGGACGCGCCCGCAGTGTACGGACGACGGGTCCGCCGCGACGACGGATTCGGGCGCCGCATCGTCACGACCATCCTTCGCTGGTCCCTCAAGATGAAGCGGCGCACGAGGCTCAACGACACCAACGTCCCCTACCGGCTCTATCACACCCACGTCGCCTGCGAAGCAGCGACGCAGGTCCCTTCAGGTTTTGATCTCGCCAACATCGCCGTGGCCCTGCTGCTCGAGCCCAAGGGCTACATCGAGGTGCCAATCCATTTTCGCGACCGCGTTGGTGGACACGCCTCCGTTCGCTATTGGGGCTTCGCGCGCAAGGCGCGCAAACTTTTCCAGGATCTCGACACCCTCTGATTCATGGCGGAGTCCTATGATTATGTCATAGTCGGCGCCGGATTCTCAGGCCTCGTCCTCGCAGAGCGCCTCGGTGCCGCGGGACACCGTTGTCTGGTGGTCGAAAAACGCGACCATATCGGCGGCAATTGTCATGATCGCACCGACCGGAACGGACTGCTTTACCACGTTTACGGCCCCCACTATTTCCGTACCAACGCCCCGCATGTGCGCGACTACCTCGGCAGATTCACCGAGTGGCGGGAGGTGCAGTACCGTGTCCAGGTGTTCGCGCGTGAACGCTACTGGAGCTTTCCCGTCAACCTGAACACCTACCGGCAGCTTTCCGGAAATCCGTGTGCCACCGAGAATGATTTCAAGCGCTACCTTGCCGATGCCGCGCTTCCCATCGCGAACCCGGCGAATTCCCGCGAGGCCATTCTCGCAACGGTGGGCGAGGAACTGTATGAACTGTTTTTCCGTGGCTACACCGCAAAACAATGGGGCCGCCCTGCCGAGAGCCTGGACCCTTCCGTGTGCCGTCGCATACCCTGGCGCAGCACCGTCGATGAACGTTACTTTACCGACGAATTCCAGGCGCTGCCTCGGCACGGCTACCACAATCTTTTCGACTCGCTCTTTGCCCAGTCACGCGCGGACCTTCGCCTCAACACCGACTATCGCGACATCCTTCCGAGCCTGAAGTACCGGCACCTGATCTACACCGGGCCGATCGATGAGTTTTTCAATCACTGCCACGGGCATCTGCCCTACCGGACCGTGAGATTCAATCTGGAGGAGGAATCCACGGCGCACCTTGCGGACGGCCTGCTCCAGCCCGCGCTGCAGGTCAACTACCCGGGCCCAGAACCCTTCACGCGCACCGTTGAACTGAAACACATCACCGGACAGGTGAGTCGCTTCACCAACATCGTCCGCGAATTTTCGGAGGAATACCGTTTCGGTCACAATGACCCCTACTATCCAGTGCCGGGGAACGAAAGCCAGGCACTCATCGAGAGGTACCGGGAACTCGCCGATCGCCAGAGCAACGTCACGTTTATCGGCCGTCTTGCACAGTACCGCTATTTGAACATGGACCAGGTCGTGGCCGCCGCACTGCATGTCGCCGACAAGCTGATCGCATCCGGCCCCGCTCCTTCCGGCCCGGCCCGCACGACGGTCGGATACGAGAAGTCGTTTGCGGGCGCCTGAGGACGCCTCGATCCCGATCCCTCCCCTTCGGGTCAGAAGTCGAAGTCGTCGATATTGCCCTTGTTGAAGAGGAACGGTGTTCCGAGGAGTATCTGATCCTTGTCGACCGTAAACACCCCGAGGCTGCCGGCCTTGAAGGAGGTCGCACCCGGCTTGAGCGCGCCCGTCACGAGGGCATTCGCTGCATAAACCGTAAGGTAGCCCAGGTCTTCGGTTTTCCAGAGCACAACGGTCTGGGTGACCCCCTCCTTCACATAGCGCCGGTTTTCATTCGGCAGTCCCAGACCGATGACCTTCACGCTCCCGACACGACCCGCCTGTTTCACCGCCTCCGCAGCCCCTGGCACCGCCGGGGAACAGATCGCCATAATCAATTTGAGTTCGGGGTTCGCACTCATCAGCGCCGTCGCCTCCGACTGCGCACGGTCCTTCAGATCGTCGCACGGGCGCACGGCCACGAGTGTCATGTGCGGATACTTTTCAGCCAGCCGCTTTTCGATGTGACTCTGCCACTCCCTCTGGTTTCCGGCGGTCAGGCTGGCGGTGAGCATTGCAAACTGGCCGGTGCTGTCGCACAGGCGCGCAGCCTCGTCCATGAGGGTGCGCGCAATTCCTTCAGGTGTGGCCTGGTTGACAAAAAAGCTGCGTGCATCGGGAAGCGAATCCGCATCATACGTGACCACCTTGATTCCCTGTTTCTGCGCCTTGCGAAGCGCCGTCGATATGCCCTCTTTGTTCTCCGCAGCGACCGCGATCGCGTCGACGCCAAGCGTGATCCAGTTCTCGACGATCTCGTTCTGCCTGGCTGCATTGGCATCGACCGGTCCATCGAAGAGCAGTTCCACCCCGAGTTCCTTTGCAGCCTTTTCCGCCCCTGCCTTGCAGGAGATAAAATAGCCATTCCCCTTCGATTTCGGCATCAGGGCGATCATGGCTTTGCCCTGGGCAGCGGCATCCTGCACAGCGACGCCGACAAGCACGAAGGAAAGGAATGAAAGAAGGAGTCCGGCTCGGAATCGGTTTGTCATGACGGATGTAGAAATTCGGTGCCCATCCCCTACCGGCGAAAACGCAGGGCGGAAAGAAGTTTCGGCAGCATCCCGATTGTCAGGGCAAACAAAAGCAGCGCCCCCGTGAGCAGGCCGGAGAGTTCCTCTGCGGAATTCATGCGGATGACGACCGGAAGCGTCGCAAGGCCGTTCTTGAGCACAGCGATGACCGCCACGCCGAGCAGTGTCCCGGACACGCTGCCCTTTCCCCCGAAAATACTGGTGCCTCCGAGCACGACGGCCGTGATAGCATACAGTTCATAGCCCACCGCGGCATCCGCCTTCGCCTGCCCGAGGCGCGCGGTGTAGACCAGCGCCGCAGCGGCGGCCACAAGGCCTGCGAGGACATATACAAGGGACAGGCACTTTCCCACGGGCACCCCCGCATACCGTGCCCCCTCTGGAGCGAAGCCGATCACACGAAAAAACCTCCCCGGCACGGTCCGATGCACCAGCACCCACATGCCCGCCGCCACACCGAGGAATATCCACGCCTGTGCAGGAACCCCCAGCCACCGCCCCTGGCCGAGCGCGAGGAACCCGGACGGAAACTGCGTGTACGTCATCGCTCCACCCGTCATCGCCTCCGCCAGCCCGCGAAAGAGCGAGTAGGTCCCGAGCGTCACAATCAGCGGCGGCAACCTGAGGCCCGCGATCAGGCCGGCATTGATCGCACCTCCGATCGCACCGACCAGCAGCGTGAGCGGAATCGCAAGCGACAACGCCATGCCGCCGTCGTGGGTGAGCTGGCCAAATACGATCGCGCACAGTCCGAGGAGCGATGCCACCGACAGGTCGATTCCGGCAGTCAGGATGACCGGTGTCAGGGCAAGCGCCAGCAATCCGATCTCACACGAATGCCTGAGAATGTCGAACTGGCGATCAAGCGTGCCGAATCCGACTGTCATGCCACGGCGATTCACCGTCGTGCCGAAATGGAGGAACAGCAGCCACTCCACGATCAGCACCCCGAGCAGAATCGTCTCATATCTGAACAGCATCCGCCGCCACACGGAACCAGGGAATGACTCCTTACGCGGTGCTGTCATGGCGAACCCGTGCAATGCCCGCGGGAGTTTCGTGCCCGCAGCCCTTCGGCGAGGACCGCCAGCAGGATGATTGCCCCCTGTATCGCCTTCTCCCAATACGCCTCCAGATGCAGGTGCACCAGGGCCGGTGAAATGCAGGCCAGCAGCAGCAGTCCGATCACCGCACCCCAGAGATAGCCGCGTCCGCCTGAAATCGCCACGCCACCGACGACAACCGCCGCAATGACCTTGAGTTCCATGCCATTCCCCGTGAGCGGCTGAACCTGGGGCGACTGCACCACATTCACCACCGCAGCTATCCCCGTAAGGGCTCCCAGCAGGACAAAGGCGAGAAACGTGACGCGCCGCGGTTTCAGGCCCGCCAGTCGTGCCGCTTCCGCATCGCTGCCGACCGCATAAAAATGCCGCCCGAGGGAAATGCACTGAAGACCATAGCCAAGGAGCGCCACCAGCAGCGCCGTTGCACACAGCACAATGATCTGGCCGTGCATCTGACTCATGCCGAACCACTGCACCCCGTCGGGCAGCGTGACGAACTCCCCCTGCCGGAAAAGGTTCAAGCCCTGTCGCAAGGCCACCAGCATCGCGAGGGTCACCACAATCGAGGGCAGACCGAGTCCCGCAACCAGCGCGCCATTCACCGCCCCAAATGTCCCGCCGATCAGCGCACCCGCAGGAAGCAGCGACCAGACCGGCCACCCTCTGGCAGCCAGCAATCCACAAGCCACACCGCAGACTGAAAACAGCGATCCCACGGATATGTCGATCTGCCGCGCCAGGATCACGATCACCATGCCGCACGTGACAATCAGCGACGGCGCCTCACGCGTCGCCAGCGACAGCAGCGGTTGGGCCTGATAGAATGCAGGGGCGAAGATGCGCAGCCCGACAAGGAGGCATCCGAGGACCACCGCAACGGCAAGCTCCCGACGGTAGCGTCCGCACTTCACGCAGCATCCTTTCCTGTGGTACCGACCTGTCCGAGAGCGGCTGCCATGACATCCGCCGCTGCGCTGCCCCCTGGAAGAATGCCCGCCAATGTTCCCCCGCGCATGACACCGATACGATCGCTCATCCCCAGGATCTCGGGAAGATCGCTGGAAATCAGGATCACAGCCATGCCCGCCGCCGCGAACCGACGGATCAGCGCGTGGATCTCGCTCTTCGCTCCAACATCCACGCCCTGGGTCGGCTCGTCGAGAATCAGCAGTTTCGGCCCTGTGGCCAGCCAGCGCGAAAGCGACACCTTCTGCTGGTTTCCACCACTCAAACTCGACACGGGCGCATCGATCCCTGCGGTCTTGATCGCCAGCCGATCCACAGCCTCCCGGGCCGCGCCGGCTTCGATCCGGTCCCGAAGCCAGCCGCCGGGAAAGTACCTCCGGTGGGCGGCGAGAGTGACATTCTCAGCCACCGTCATTTCCTGCACGACACCCTGTCGCCGCCGGTCTTCAGGCACATACGCAATGCCTTGGTCGATGGCTTCGGCGGGGGATCGAACGGCGATGCCTTTGCCGTCGATTGAGACGCTGCCGGCGTCTGCCGGAGTGAGTCCAAAAAGGACACACGCGAGTTCCGTGCGCCCTGCGCCCACGAGGCCCGCGAGTCCAAGAATCTCGCCGGCCCGGACCTCAAAGGAAATGTCCCTCACTCCGGAGGTACGGCAGCACAAACGCTCCACCTTCACCCTCGCCTCGCCGGGGACTCCTTGCGACGGAGGATACAGATGCGTCACCTCCCGTCCCACCATCAGCCGGATGAGTTCCCTTTCATTGATTTCACGCACGTCAAAGGTCCCCGTGCTGGCTCCGTCCCTCAGCACCGTGACGCGATCCGCGAGGGCAAGGATTTCCTCCAGCCGATGCGAAATGTAGAGGATGCCGATGCCCTGGGACTTCAACGCGCGGATGATTCCATATAACCGCTCCTGCTCGCGACGCGTGAGAGAGGCCGTTGGTTCATCCATGATGACAATCCGCGCCTCCGCCCCCAGCGCACCGGCAATCTCCACCAGTTGCTGTTCCGGCATGGACAATTCATTCACGGCGGCATCCGGTGAAATCTCCGCACCCACTCTCGCCAGAAGTCCGGCAGCCCGCTTTCTTCGTTCCGCCCATCGCACGCGCTTAAAAGAGGATGGCTTCTCCAGCCGAAGGGCCAGGTTCTCCATCACGGTCAGATCCGGGAAAAGTGCAGGCTGCTGATAAATGCAGGCTATGCCCCGTTCATGCGCCAGCGCGGGAGTGAGCCCGTCGCAGGTTTCGCCGTCCACCACCAGGGTCCCTCCATCGGGAGTGTGGGCGCCTGTGGCGACCTTGATCAGGGTAGACTTGCCCGCCCCGTTCTCACCCAGCAAGGCATGGACCTCCCCGCGCCTCAGTTCGAAATCCACGCCGCGCAACGCATGGACCGCTCCGAATGACTTGCTGATGCGCTGAAAAACAAGGAGGGGAGTCATCGTGGCGCTGTCCAAGGAATGAAGGGAAACCTCAGCGCCAAACAAAAAGTGCAGTGCGTCAGGTCAGTTGCATCGAGCCTATTTCCAAGGTCGAGACGGCACCTGAACTGCATCTGGGCCGGATCCTTGCCGCATCCAGTCAAACACCGCGCGTTCCGGCCCGCCGCAGAAGTTCCGTGGAATGCTCCCTACGCCCTTCTCATGAAGCTTCCATCACGATGCTCAACAAACAGTTGCGAGGAGTGATATATCACTCCAGCGGATCCACAAAAATCCGATTACTTCCGTTACCCATGCCATTTCCTGTTCACGGCCCGACCAGCGACGCAACAGCTCCGTAATCTCGGCTCGCGCGCGTCTCACCGATCTCCGATGCAGCCCCGATTTTGCCAGCAACCCATGCTTTTCAGCCTGATTGGGGTCGCCACTCTTCTGACAGCACACCTCCTTGCCAACGCTGCAGGGCGATTCATATCCGACAATTCCGCCGCAGGATCGTTCGTTGTCACCTCGATCATATTCGCCCTTCTTGTGAGCCCGGCGATCTGGCTTCTCGTCCGGAAGCTCCTCACTTGCCGGATCGAGGCGGAGCAGGCCCTGGCAAAGGCAAATGTGGATCTTGATGCCGCGCGGCGCCGCGCCAACCAGATTCGCAAGGCGATCGACGAACACGCAGCCGTGGCGATCACTGATCACGACGGCAATATCACTGAGATCAACGAGGCCTTCTGTCGTGCATCCGGCTACACGCGGGAGGAACTGATCGGACAAAATCACCGCATTCTCAACTCGGGCTATCATTCCACTGAATTCTTTGCGGAATTGTGGAGAACGATCAGCGGGGGACAAACCTGGCGCGGGCAGATTCGCAACCGCCGCAAGGACGGGGCATATTACTGGGACAACTCAACGATCGTGCCGTTTCACGACGGGCAGGGAAGACTCGAAACCTACATTGCGATCCGGTACGACATCTCCAGCCGGCTGAAGGCCGAACATGCCGTGAAGCAGGAGCGCGCGCTGCTGCTCAAGGTCTTCGAATCCTCGTTTGCGGGCTACTGGGATTGGAACTTCGCAAACAACACCCTGCTCTACAGCCAGAGCTACAAGCGCATGCTCGGCTACACCGATTCGGAGTTCCCCAACACTCCGGACGAATGGAAGCGCCATTTGGTCGAGGAGGAGATCGAACCAGCCGAGGCCAGGTTCAATGAACTTGTTCGGACACGCGGCGCAACTCCCTACCACACCACCTTGCGCTTCAAGCACAAGGAGGGACACATCGTCTGGGTGCTGGCCTCCGTCGTCGTCGCCGAATGGAGCAACACCGGACAGCCTCTCCGCGTGGTGGGATGCAACATCGACATCACCGACCTGCACGCCGCCGAGGAAACCATCCGGGAGCGCAACCAGGAACTCAAGGCGGCCAGTGCACGTGCAGAGAAATTCGCGAGGGATGCACATGCGGCCGCGGTGGCAATGGCGAACTTCCTGGCCAACATGAGCCATGAGATTCGTACGCCGATGAACGCCGTCATCGGCATGACGGACCTGCTTCTCGATACGGAGCTCGATGCCTCCCAGCGTGAATTCACCGAAACCATCCGGACAAGCGGCGAAGCCCTCCTGGCGATCATCAACGATATTCTCGACTACTCGAAAATCGAGTCCGGCCATCTCGAACTTGAACGGCTGCCCGTCAATCTGCGAGAATGCGTGGAAAGCGCCATCGACCTCGCCGCCGGTCCGGCCTCGGCCAAGCGCCTCGACCTGCTCTACTGGATCGAGGACGATGTGCCGCCCTGTGTTGTCGGCGATCTCACCCGCCTCCGGCAGGTCCTGATCAATCTGATCGGCAACGCCGTGAAGTTCACCGAGCGCGGCGAAATCGTGATCACCGTGAGCCAGCGTACCGCTGAGAACGGCCAGCCCCGGTTGAAGGTGTCCGTGAGGGACACCGGCATCGGCATCCCCGCCGACCGGCTTGACCGGCTCTTCCGCTCATTCAGCCAGGTCGATGCCTCCACGACGCGGAAGTACGGCGGCACCGGACTCGGGCTCGCGATTTCCCAACGGCTCGTGGATCTCATGTGCGGTCGCATCTGGGTGGAGTCCGTTGTCGGTCAGGGAACCACTTTCCTCTTTGAACTTCCGCTCGAGGCGGCCCCCTATGTCCCCGGCCCACGCGACCAGAACAATGTCCCGGCCCTCAAAGACCGGCGACTGCTGATCGTCGATGACAACGCGACCAACCGGCGCATCCTCAGCCTACAGGGCAAACGATGGGGCATGATCCCGGAAGCCGTCAGCTCCGGTGCCGAGGCCCTCCAGTGGATGGATGACGGCAGGAAATTTGATCTGGCAGTCATTGACGTCCAGATGCCGGAAATGGACGGATACGATCTCGCGCGCGCCCTTCGCAAGCGTCGCTCCCCGGACGAACTCCCCATCGTTGCGCTGACCTCGCTCGGGGATTCAGGTTCCGGTTTCAAGGGACTCGGCATCGCACGGGTCCTGACAAAACCGGCAAAGTCCTCGACCTTGTGCGACGCCCTGACGCAGATATTCGACCATGGCGCCGATGGCAAGGGCAGCGGCACTTCAAGGATGGCCGATGCTCTCATTGCCCGTGAATTCCCGCTGCGCATTCTGCTCGCCGAGGACAATGCGGTGAATCAGCGCGTGGCTTCCCTGCTGCTCGGGAGATTGGGCTACAAGATCGAGCGCGTCTCCAACGGCATCGAAGTGCTGGCCGCACTTTCGCGCCAGTCCTTCGATGTGATCCTCCTCGACGTGCAAATGCCCGAAATGGACGGGCTGGAGTGCTCCAAGCGCCTGTCCACGCTGCATCCCTCCGCCACTCGTCCGTGGATCATCGCAATGACCGCAAATGCAATGCAAGGCGACCGGGAGCGTTGCATCGAAGCGGGAATGGATGACTACATCAGCAAGCCGATCCGTCCCGCAGTGGTGTCAAAGTCCCTAGCCCACGCCTACGCGCAGATCCAGCTCCGACGGTCGAACTGCGAACCGTGCGCAACTTCACCATCGCTCAGCACCGTGTGAGGCACGGCAGGACTCATTGGGCAAAGTCGAAAAAAGACTTGCGCCGCACCTCCGCAGACATGAACTAGCCCCTCCTCTTACGGTAGGATACTCAAGTGGCCAACGAGGAGAGACTGTAAATCTCTTGGGCTCTGCCCTTCCCTGGTTCGAATCCAGGTCCTACCACCACTTCCCTTGGCTGTGCAACGACGAGGGATCGAACAGCTGACGAAAAACCCGAGTCGTATGCACCTGCCCATAGGGGTCCGGTGCATTCTTCAACCCTGCAGCACACGGAGTACATGTACTTCTGCGCCCACGACGCAAAAAACGGTCCGATAAATCCCACGACGTTTCCAAAAAGGCAGCGGTCGCATTTCCACGCCGAGTTCTTTGCACTCAGGCGCGGGATGGCTGTGAAAGGTTTCCCATCATGAAGTGCTCGTTTCTCCGGTCAATGTTGTTGCTGCTTCCGGCTTCAGCTCTCCTGGCACAGCAGTCCCCGGCCACCGGCTCCGCCCGGGTCAGGGAGCTGTTCAGGGATCCGCCGCGCGACTACAGCACCGGCCCGCTCTGGGTTTGGAACGACCTGCTCACCGATGGACAAATCCGCTCCACTCTGCACGATCTGGCACAGCAACAGGTGAAGCAGGTCTGGGTGCATCCGAGACCAGGGCTTATGACTCCCTACCTGTCCGCCGACTGGTTCCACTTATGGGAGGTCGCGCTCGCCGAGGCACGCAAGCTCGACATGAATGTCTGGATCTACGACGAGAATTCCTACCCCAGCGGATTTGCCGGCGGCTGGGTGCCAGAACTGCTTCCGGAGTCGCGCGGCAGAGGACTGAAGCTTGCCCCTGTCCGATCCGCCCCTGGATGGGGCGACGATACCATCGCCGTGCTGCGGGTTCATGACGGCAGATCGGAAAATGTTTCGGCCCAGATCAAGGCCGGAGAGCATCTGCCCGAGGGCGACTATTTCGTGGCAACCCTGCTCCGTGCTCCCGATCGCGCCTGGACTGCGGATCACCCTTACGTGGACCTTCTGCATCCGGGCACTGCAGAAAAATTCCTGGAGGTCACCCACGAAGCCTATCGCAGGCACTTTGGTCAGGATTTCGGCTCCCTGATCCCGGGCTCCTTCACCGACGAACCTGAAATCCGCTCGACCGACGGCATGCCCTGGACCGCAGATCTGCCCGAACAGTTCAAGCAGCGCTGGGGTTATGATCTCATCGCGAGTCTGCCGGGGTTGCTGGAAGAGGTCGGGGACTGGAGAAAGTTACGGCACAATTACTACTCGACGTTGAACGACCTGTTCATCGAACGCTGGGCACAGCCCTATTTCCGCTACTGCACGGAACACCGCCTGGAGTCCACCGGGCATTACTGGGAACACGAGTGGCCGGTCTGCAGCGGCGTGCCAGACAACATGGCCATGGCCGCCTGGCAACATCGTCCCGGCATCGATATTCTCATGAACCAGTACTCCGAGAACACCCACGCCCAGTTCGGGAACGTGCGGTCCTGCCGCGAGATTGCCAGCCTGGGAAATCAGTTGGGACGCCGGACTCTTGTCGAGGTGTACGGTGCCGGTGGGTGGGATCTGCGCTTCGAGGACATGAAGCGCATCGGCGACTGGCTGCAGGTCCTCGGCGTCAACACGTTGAACCAGCATCTGAGCTACGTCACGATCCGGGGTGCGCGCAAGCGTGACCATCCGCAAAGCTTTTCATACCATGAGCCGTGGTGGGATGCCTACCACGTCTCAGCCGCCTACCTCGCCCGGCTCAGCGCCACCCTGAGCCAGGGTGAACAGATCAACCGCATCCTCGTTGTCGAACCAACCACAACCGCGTGGATGTACCAGGGCGACCGCACAAGACTCAGGGAACTCGGCGGCGCCTTTTCGAAACTGCTCATGGCGCTCGAATACGACCAGATCGAATACGACCTGGGTTCCGAGGACGTCATCAAACGTCACGGCGAGGTGCGCGACGGGCAATTCCGGATCGGCCGCCGCGCCTACGAGGTCGTGGTGATCCCGCCCGGCACCGAGAATCTGCAGAATCATGTCGCGGAGGCCTGCGACTCCTTCCTCAAGGGCGGCGGCCGGATCGTTTGCCTCGGTGAGCCGCCCTCGCGCATCGATGGAAAGGAGTCGAGGAGAATGCAGGATATGTCCGCCCATGACGGATGGACTTCCGCCCGGCCGCAGGACGCCCCCGCGATCCTCCAGCGCTGGAATGGCACGGCTGCATTTCGCATCACCCGGTCTTCCGGCGACCGTGGCATTCTATTCCACATGCGACGCCAGCTTGCCGACGGTGAGCTTCTTTTCCTCGTCAATTCGAGCAGCGAGTTTCCTTCCTCAGGAATGATTTCCACCCGTCGCCAGGGAATTGAACGGTGGGATCCCCACTCCGGGGCGACGGTGGCACACTCCTTTGAGTCATCCGGCGAGGGCTGCACGACCCGTTTCTCCCTGCCGCCTGGGGGAAGCCTTCTCCTGTTTCTCTCCGACATCCCACTGTCCCCTGCCGCAAGCCCCGAACGCAGGATCGTCGCCATCAAACCGACGGGCGCGTCCGCGGTCGAGCGACTCCAGCCCAATGTGCTGACCATCGACTATGTCGACATCTCCGCGGGAGGAGAAACACGCTCCAACGTCCATTTTTATCAGGCCAACCAGTTTGCCTTTCAAAAGAACGGTCTCGAACGCAACCCGTGGGACAGCGCAGTGCAGTTCAGGGACAACCTCATCAGCAGGACCTTTCCGCCCGGCAGCGGTTTCACTGTGGGCTACAGGTTCACCATCACCGGTGCAGTACCCGATGCGTTGGAGATCGTGATCGAGAGGCCCGACCTCTACACGATGTCCTGCAACGGCAGGCCCCTGCAGGTGCCCGCCTCAAGTAAGCCGCAATTCTGGAAATCCAGTCAGGAGGATCCCGCGGCCGCCCGCCCTGTCCAGCCCAGCCCTGAATTCAAGGAGTGGTGGCTCGACAAATCCTTCGGGCGCATCCCACTCGCCGGGCTGGCGCGCCCGGGTGAAAACATCATTACCCTCAAGGCTTCTCCCTTCAGCCTGTGCCATGAAATCGAGCCTGCCTACCTCCTCGGCAAATTCACCCTGCAACCCTCCGATCGGGGATTTGTCGTGGCGCCGGACCAGCCGTTGCAACTCAGGGTCGCTCCAGCCACAGGAGAACTGATTCACGGAGCGGATCCGGATGGCACAATGTGGCTCAGCAATGGCGCGCGCGGCGATCCAGGAGCCGAGGATCGCACTCCCTTCGTAGTGCTTGATCTCGGAAGCAAGCGCGATGCGACGTCCCTTCGCATCTGGAATTACTTCGAGGCCGGAAGGCAGGACCCGACCTCGCGTGGAGCGAAATTGATTCGATTGACGGCGTCGGTCGATTCGACAAACCCGCAGTTCGATCAGCCACTCGGTCATTTTACCCTGCATCCGGGAAGTCGGAGCGACGGCCCTTCCGATCAATTGTCCATCGATGCCCGGGGAGTCCGTCTCATTCGTCTGGAAATACTCAGCAACCAGAGCGGTGTCACCTTTCCGACCGAAGCCGTCTCGGCGGACAATGGTGTCACCGGCCTCGCCGAAATCGAGGTGTTCGGTCCCGATGGCCGCAGGATTGACGGCGTGGGAATCCGGCAGGTCTCCAGCGAAATGGCATCCAGGGACCGGATCGCGCGGCATCTGGTCGACGGAAGCGGCCTGCCGTCAAGGATCTCAAGGGGATGGGATGTCCAGGGACACCCCTTCTACTCGGGCGGCGTGGCATATCGTGAGGATTTCAACATTGCCCGGCGTTCGGGCAGGTACTTTGTCGCATTGGGCAAATGGCTCGGAAGCGTCGCAAAGGTTTACGTGAACGGAAACCTCGCGGGCTACATTGATGCGGCGCCATTCGAGTGCGACGTGACCCCTCACATCGGGCAGGGCAAGAACCGGGTGGAGGTGGTCGTCATCGGCACACTGAGAAACACCCTCGGACCGCACCATGGTGGGCAGCCGCTGGGCTCCGCCTGGCCCGCGATGTTCCAACGGGCACCAAATCCCGGGCCTCCGCCCGGGGCTTCGTATTCAACGGTTGGTTACGGCCTTTTCGAGCCCTTGCGGCTTGAGCAGCGGCTTCCCGATCCCACCCGTTGAACCGCACCACGCCGCTTCAGTCCCGATCGTGCTGCTCCGGCGGTGTGAATCCACGACGCATCGTGTTTTCACTGATGACACGTGGGAAAAGAAAATTCTCCAGGTATCCGCGTCCTCCCGCCTTCGTGCCACCCCCGCTCATGCCGAATCCTCCGAACGGATGCCGCTCCACAAGGGCTCCGGTGATCGTCCGGTTCAGATAGAGATTCCCGCATCGGAATTCCTCGCGCGCCCGGGCCAGGGCCGAGGGACTCCTTGAGAACAATCCGCCGGTCAGCGCGTAGTCCGAGTCATTCGCCAGGGCAAACGCCTCGTCCAGCGTCCTGGCGCGCATGATGCCGAGCACGGGGCCGAACAGTTCCTCGCGGGCAAGCAGGTGTCCGGGCTTTACATCGGCAAAGATCATGGGCGGCACAAAATATCCGCCGCCTTCCCTGGTCGCGTCCGGAATCCTTCCCTCAAAGACCAGCCGGCTCTCGCGCTTCGCCTCGGCAGCGCGCATGAGGATGCGATCCCTCGACGCGCCATCGATGACGGGCCCGATCAGCGTGCCAGGAAGCGCCGGATCCCCCACGGGCAGGCTCGCCGCCGCAGCGGCAAGGCGCTGGACAAATGCGTCATGAATCGTGTCGAGCACAATGAGCCGTGACAACGCGGAGCATTTCTGTCCGCTGAATCCAAAAGCTGAATACAACACCGCCGGTATCGCCTCATCGAGATCGGCGTCGCCATCCACGATCATCGCATTTTTCCCTCCCATTTCGCAGACCACCTTTTTCAGGTTTGCCTGGCCGGGCAACGTTCGCCCCGCGGTCTCCCAGATCTTCAGGCCGACCGACCGGGAGCCCGTGAAGGCGATGAAATCCGTCTTCGGATGCGAAACCAGGTGGGCACCCACCTCCTCTCCGCGTCCGGTGATCAGGTTGACAACCCCCGGGGGCAGTCCGGCCTCGATGAGCACGTCCATGAACACCGCTCCGATGATCGATGCCTGCTCGGCCGGCTTCATGATCACGGTGTTTCCCGCAACGAGCGGTGCGACCGTGAGTCCGCACAGGATTGCCAGGGGAAAATTCCACGGCGCGATGGCCACGCCGACGCCACGGGCGGTGTGCACGAGCACATTGGATTCCCCGAGAACCGTCTGGGTGGGCACCGGTTTCGCAAGACGCCGCATTTCCAGGGCATAGTACCGGCAGAAATCAATCGCCTCACTCACGTCCGCATCCGCCTCGATCCACGGCTTTCCCGCCTCCCTGATCTCGAGCGCACACAGCGAAAAGCGCCGGCTCGCCATGAGATCGGCCACACGCTCAAGAAGCCCGGCCCGCGTTTCCACCGGAGTCGATCGCCAGGAAGGAAGGGCCGCGGCCGCCGCGGAGACCGCAAGGTCCGCGTCCGCGATGGATGCCATTGCCCACTCTCCCAGGACGTGGGCCGGGCGTGCCGGGTTGGACGCAACCGCATAGCGCCGCCCCGCAGGTTCGCACCTGCGGCCCCCGATCACCAGCGGCCATCGCCGGCCCGGGCGCCCCTGCGCCTCGCCTTCCGATGCGGAATCCAACGCCTTCCGGAGTGCCTCGCGGGACTCGCCGCGCGTGAAGTCGGTGTTCGCAACATTGCGGAAGACCCCTGGTCCCCCATCCGGGACGGAGAGCGCGTCCGGCGGAGCCGCGGCGGGAATATCGGCCGGATTCGCGAGCAGGCTTTCGCGGCTGATACCGCCGCGATTGCTGGCGCGCAGGAAACCCTCGTTGGAAGTGTTCTCGAGAAGACGGCGCACAAGGTAGGCCATGCCGGGAAGCAGTTCGCCCACCGGGCAGTATTCACGAACCCGATACCCGCTTGCGCGCAGCGCAGCCTTGAGTTCCTCCGCCATTCCATAGAGCGCCTGGAATTCAAACGAGCGCGGATCCACCCCGAGGCGCTCCGACTGCGCGATCGCGTGGGCGCACGAACGCACGTTGTGCGACGCAAATGCCGCCGATACGAGATCAGCATTCTCAAGCAGCAGCACCGTCAGTCTTTCAAATGCGGCATCGCTCTCGGGCTTGCGCTGCCAGACCGGCACGGGCCAGTCCTTCTGCACCGCACCGATGACCTCAAAATCCCAATAGGCCCCCTTGACGAGCCGCACCGTGATCGGACGTCCGCGCGCCCTCGCCCATGCGATGAGGTCGCGAAGGTCGCGTTCCGAGTCGCGAAGGTAGGCCTGCACGGCAATGCCCACCGCCGGGGATCGCGCGAACTCGGCTTCCTCCATGATGGAGCGGAACAGCGCCAGGGTGAGATCCTTGGTGCGATAGCTCTCCATGTCGAAGTTGATCAGCGCTCCCGCTGCGGAGGCGCGACGCAGGATTGGACGCAGCCGGCGCTTGAGCGCCTCGATGGAATTCTCCGGATCCGCAGGATGGACTTCGGGTGTCAGAGCGGAAATCTTGAGTGACAGGTTCAGCCGGGGAAGCCGTTCGCCATTGCGCCCGATGTCGCTGGCACACGGCTCCGGACTGCGGCGCAGGGCTTCACCGACGATATCGAGAATCTCGAGATTCCGTTTCAGGAATTCGTCGGCCTCCGCCTCGCTGACCACGGTTTCCCCCAGCAGGTCGATGGTCGTGGCGATTCCCTGCCGTGCGTTCGCAAGGAGGCGTTGCACCAGATCGTCCGCCGTTTCTCCCGCAACGAACTGCCGCGCCATGTCGGTCACCTGCGCCTTGACAGGTCCAGCAACCAAGGCGGGTGCAAAGGAGGCGGCCCCGAGGCCCGCCTTCAGCGCAGGATGGAGTTCCACCGCCTTGTCGCCCAGGTACTCCCGAAGGTGCCGGACGATCTCCGCGCTTGAGGAGAGTGACGGCAGGACATCGACGAACCGGAAGAGCTGCGTCTTGAACGCCGGATCGCCCATCGCCCACTCCATGATGCGGGCATAGGCGCCCTTTTTCGAAAAGAGGCCCGGAACAGGATGATCGTCCATGATCTTGAACAGGCTCCTGCCGAGCACCTGCGTGCGGGTTTCTGTCTGGAAATCGGAGGCGGGCATGGCGGGGTGAATGGGACTGGCGATCCCGTTACTGGTTCGTGCCGACGGGGACAAGGGGACAGAATTCCCGGGATTCCATTTGTTACTTCCGGCCCGTCGTACTCCGGCCATTCACCCGATGCCCGGAGGGGACGGCCATCGGCGCCCGGCCCTCAGCGGGAACGCTGGCGTGAGTTGCAGTGCCACCGAAATTGGTTTTACTCGCCTCAGTCCCCTCCGCCCGTGAAAGCGTCCCTCTGTCGCTCCCTCTTCCTGGTCCTTGTGGCGGCCACACCTCTGCTGGCCGCTTTCAAATCGGTCAAACTTCCTCCGGACAACCCTCTTCCCGAATTCCCGCTCGAACTGGTCAACGACGGGGTTTCCCAGGGCGAAGTGGTGATGGCCATCAGCGTCAGCGCGGAAGGGCGGGCGGTTGACTCCCTCGTCCTGGCCTACACGCACGAACCGTTTGCGACAGCCTGCAGGCAGGTGCTGCCAGAATGGAGATTCATTCCGGCCCAGCTCGATGGCGTCAACGTCGGCGTGAAGATTGAGCTGACGTTCAACTTCGAGCGCACGGGTTACGTCGAGAGCAACCGCATCAACATCACCAACAAATACCTGCAGGCCGGACGCTCCCCTGCACTTTCGCGCCTGCTAATTGGATCCGACAAGGTCGACAAACCTCCGGTAGCGCTCAGCACCGTGAATCCACGGTATGCAGCCGCAGCAAGGAGCGACGGCGTCCGAGGCACGGTCCGGGTGACTTTCTACATCGACGAAAAAGGCACGGTCCGCCTTCCGACCGTCTCTTCCGAATCTCATCCCTACCTCGCGGACATCGCGGTGGAAGCCTTGCGCTCCTGGCGATTTCAACCCGCCCTCTATCGAGGAAAACCGGTGATAGTCGCCGCCGCGCAGGACTTCCGCTTCGGAAGCGAGCCGTAGGTCCTCCCTGCGGTCCGGTTACGTCTGATGGAAGTCTGCGGTACCGCCGCCCGGAGTGCCGTCGCCGGGCCTGCGTTTCGAGTTGCCCTCCTTTGGAGGAGCGCCATCGGCCGACGAATTTTCCATCCCGTAGAACTTGACACCCCTCACGACCTTTTCACGTCCGCTCGCGAGCCTCCATTTGTTCGTGTCGCGCAGCGAATAGATGCAGCCGCAATACTCCTGCTGGTAGAAGTTTTCCCGCTTTGAGATTTCGATCATGCGGGCAGCGCCGCCCTTTTTTCTCCAGTTGTAGGTCCAGTAGGACATTCCCGGGTACCGCGAGGCGGCGCGCTCCCCGCACTCATTGATCTGCTCCATGTTCTTCCAGCGGGAAATCCCAAGACAGCTGGTGATGACATGAAAGCCATGTTCGTAGGCATGGAGCGCAGTGCGTTCAAACCTCATGTCGAAACACATTGTGCAGCGGGCGCCGCGTTCCGGCTCCCACTCGAGGCCCTTCGCCCGCACAAACCAGTTTTCCGTGTCATAGTCCGCATCGACGAAAGGCACCCCGTGCTTCTCGGCAAACCGGATGTTCTCGGACTTGCGCAGTTCGTATTCCTCCCGGGGGTGGATGTTCGGATTGTAGAAAAAAATCGTATACTCGATGCCCGCCGCGTGAATCGCCTCCATCACTTCGCCCGAACAGGGCGCGCAACAGGAATGGAGCAGCACCTTCTTGTGCCCCTCCGGCAATTCCAGCACGCCTCTTACCGGGTCAATCTTCATCACTGTGATCGGTCGAGGCATAGGGCTTGTCCGAACCGGGGTCAATCCGCGACACATCCCGGCCGCTTTCCCCTGTCCCAAACCCATGCTCTTGAACTGGAGGCGATGTCTGCCAGAATAAGCAGCTTCGATGAGCCCACCGTATCGATCGCTCCTGCGTCTTCTCGCAGCACTGCACCTGCCCTTGGCCGCAGCCGGAGCGGCCGAGATCACGGTCTTCGCCGCAGCGAGCCTCTCCGATGCGCTCGCCGCCATCGCCACAAGGTATGAGTCCCTGTCTGGCGACACGATTCGGTTCAACTTCGGCGCCTCCAGCACACTCGCCCGCCAGATCCGGGAGGGTGCCCCTGCGGATGTCTTCTTCCCGGCGGATGAAGCAAAAATGGAAGAGCTTGTCAGGGCGGGATTGATCGATCCCGCAGTGCGCCTTCCCCTGTTATCCAACTCGCTTGTCATCATCATTCCCGTCAATGCAGGCGAATCGTTTGCAGGCCCAGGGGATCTTCTCGGAAAATCCGTGCGCCGTCTCGCGCTCGCTGAACCTCAAACCGTCCCGGCCGGCATCTACGCCAAGGAATTCCTTGAGAAGGCCGGTCTCTGGAAGGATCTCCGCCATAAAATCATCCCCACCGAAAACGTGCGCACGGCACTTGCCGCGGTTGCCGCGGGCAACGCGGAGGCGGGGATCGTTTACAAGACCGATGCACGCATCTCGAAGGCAGTAAAAATCGCGTTCGAAATCCCCCGGGCGGAAGGCCCGCGAATCATCTATCCTGTGGCTCTCCTGCGCTCGTCGAAACAGCCCGTGGCTGCCAGGGCTTGGATCACCTATCTCACCGGGGTCGACGCCCGCGCCGTGTTCACCCGCTTCGGTTTTCTTCCCGTGGATCCTGAGCGGTAGGATTTCCGTCGCCCTGCTCAGGTAAACGGGCCTCGCCTCCGCCGCGGACACCCGCCCCATTTCCCGTATCGTCAGCCACGCCAGCATCCATCATTGTCCGATTCCTTCCCCATGTCTTCGCAACCCCACCGCAACCCTTCTCCTCCTTCACCGATCATTCCCATGCACCGGCGCCATTTCCTGAAATCCTCCGCAGCCGCCACCGCCATCGCCTCCCTGCCGCGGGTCCTGAGATCCGCCGAATCGCCCGGCGGAAGGAAATTCCGAACCGTGCTGATCGGGTGCGGTTGGTGGGGCAACAACATCCTGCACGAAGCGATGGCAAGCGGCGCCTGCGAGATCGTCGGGCTGTGCGACGTCGATGCCCGCCAGTTGGAACTCACCCTGAAGCACGTTGCCGACGGTACGGGAGAGACGCCGAAAACTTTCAGGGACTATCGCGAACTTCTCGACAGCAGCAGGGTCGACATCGCCATCGTCGCCACACCGGACCACTGGCACGCACTGCCCATGATCGCCGCCGTACGGGCGGGCGCCCATGTGTTTGTCGAAAAACCCATCGGCCACACCGTCATGGAGGGACGCGCCATGGTGAACGCCGCGCGCGCCGCCAATCGGATTGTGCAGGTCGGGACCCATCGTCGCGTCTCACCGCACAACATCAGCGCGCGTGAATTCATCCGTTCCGGCAAGGCCGGCGAAATCGGAATGGTCCGCTGCTTTGTCGCGCAGGGTGGAGGCCGGGAGACCGCCCTTCCCAACGTGGATGTACCCAGGGAACTCGATTGGGACGTGTGGTGCGGCCCCGCACCCCTACGCCCGTTCAATGGAGGCGACCCTCGAAATCCCCGGGAAGGCAATGGCATCCGGGGAATACATCCCCGAGGTTTTCGAAACTATCTGGAGTACGCCAACGGCACGATTGCCGACTGGGGTGTGCACTGGTTCGACCAGGTGCTCTGGATCACCGGAGAAAAATATCCCAGTCACATCTACTCCACCGGCGGGCGCCCGATCGCGGGCGACCCTGTTTTCACCGCAAACGAACAGACAAGCAACGCGCCCGACCACCAACTCGCCACGTATCGTTTCGGCCGCTTCGACGTCCAGTGGGAACACCGTCGCTTCGCCGGCAACAATGTCAGCAAGGGCGAGGCCATCGGCTGCTACTTCTTCGGAACGAAGGGTATTCTGCATCTTGGTTGGCGCGAGGGCTGGACGTTCTATCCGGTCAACTCAAAGGACGCTCCCATCACGGAGAAGGCCCAGATGAACGCGCCTGATTTCCACAATATCCGCGAACTCTGGGCCGACCTTCTGAAAGCCATCCGGACTGGAACCAGGCCCGCCTGCGATATCGAGGACCTCCATTTCTCAACCAATCTGTCACTCCTCCCCATGATCTCAATGAAGCTCGGACGCAGCCTGCAGTGGGACGGAGCCCGCGAGCAGATTGTCGGCGACGCGGATGCCAACAGGCTCCTCCGTCGCGACTACCGAAAAGGCTACGATTATCCAGGAGTCTGATACGCGTCCAGTTCCGCCCCGGAGCGCCCCGGGGGAAAGGCGCAGGGCGTGGGAACAGAGCCCCGCAATCTCACCCCGCCGGAAGCGCCCGCAAAAAAAACCCGGCGTTGCCGCCGGGTTCGCAGACACCCTGGGAACACAGTTCACATAACCAAAGTCATTTCACGCGACCTGTTGGCGGAACGGGAGCCCGCCGGAGCGCATACCTCCACGTGCCGGGCATGATGATTACGTTTCGCACGCCCACACCTTGTGTCGGCATGCTCAACTCCAAAGGAAAATCCTTCCGAGTCTTGATAACCCACCGGCGCGCGCCTTGCGGCGATCACCACCACGAGGCTGCTGAGGGCGAAGAGGGCGATTGCCAGGAGGGCGATGGAGAGCATGGGACGAAGGGATTGAAGGTTTGAGGGATCGCGGGCGTTTCGATGCCCACACTCTATCCTGTTTGGAACGCGGACGCCATGGACCGGTTCACCCATGTTTCGGAGAAACGTCCCCTAAGTCATCCCACGCATCGGGAAATCCAATGCGTGCGTGATTCTACGGTACCCACGATCGTTTCGCGGCCTTGTCTCCCTGACCTCGCCCGGTGGTCATTTTCGAACAAGGTCAGCCCTGTACCCGCGCCCGACACGAAGGCAGTCACAAGGCGGACATCCTGCCTGCAAGGGATCGGCGGTAGTGAATTGCGCGCATCAGGGAAGTCCTGCGATGCCCGATCAGCCAGCCCCACCTCTTTCCCGACAGGCTCCGCTGAATTCCCTATCCTTTGTAGTACGCATCCTATTGGAGAAGAATGCGTTGATTGTACACAAACACCGTCTCCTGCCTCCGCGATCAGGCAGACGGGCGCCGGATATTCGTGCTTCACACAGGCTCACGCCTTTGTGAGGATTGTCCCTTCCATGACTGAAACAAAGCACGTGATCCGGAGTCTTGGGAGGTGCCCACTTCCTGCATCGCGCGATTTCCTCTTCCCGCGCAGGGGGGAGCCCATCATGTTCCCACGCTTCGCTAAATGACTTTCCGTACCTTGCCCAGCCCGAGCGCGAACGGTTCCTCGCCGGCAGATTGCCGACTCCCAGGACACTTCCTCGCCTTCTCATCCAGGTTTGCCCGGGTCATCGCCAGTGCGGCATGTCTGCTCCTCTCCTCAGCGACGGCCCTGCAGGCCGCGAAGGCGAAGACTGTCCCGTTCAATGTCGCGCCTCAGCCCATGCCGCTGGCGCTCATGATCCTCGCGCGCCAGGGCGAAGTGGAGATCCTGTTTTCCTACGACGAACTCAAGGGGCTGCAGGCTCCAAAGGTTTCCGGCAAGCTCACCACCGAGCAGGCTTTGGCAGCCATCCTCAAGGGCACGCCCTACGCCGTGCAGCGCCATCCGGTCCGCACCCGCAGCTACCAGATCATGTCGCCCCAGATGGTGGCCCGCGCGGAGGCAGAGGCTAAAAAGCCGATAATAAGAGTCACCGATCTTCCACCCGAGCTTCCACCTCCTCCGCCACCTTCCCTGCCGGTCGCGGATTCCAGCATCGATCGCCCGAGAACCCCAGACGAGGCGACACCCTATGTCGTCTTTGAAGGCAGGACCGTTGAACAATCCGGCGCCCTCACGGTAGGCGATTTCCTGGCCGAGCGCCTTTCCGCATCAAACGGATCCAATCTCGGCGGAGATGTCGGCATGCGAGGCATGGGCAACCGTTACACCAAATTTCTGATCAACGGACGCGAACAGCCGGACGTTGCCAACGTGCCCGACACGATGCCCGGAATGAACTACCGGACCTCGCGCCTCGCGCTCCTGCCGCTGAGTTCGATCCAACGCATCGAGGTCATCCCCCAGTCAGCAGCAGTCGCCGCCGGCGGCGGATCGATCGGGGGCGCCATCAATGTCGTGACCAGGCGCGATTACTCCGGGGGCGAAATCACCCTCGGCTATGAAAACTCGTTCGACACCGACAGCGCCAACAAGAAGGCCGAACTCCGCTTCGGAACCTCCTTCAATGACAACCGGACCCGCCTGATGGTCTTTGCGGGAGCGACCAACTCAAATTCGCTCGCCGTTGAGGACCGCTACGACCTGGTTCGCGACTACGCCACCCGCGCCACAACCGGCACACCCGGCCTGCTCAACGGAACGGAGATCCTGTTCGGCACCACTCCCCGCGTCGACACCACCGACGGATCCAATCTCGTGCTCAAGACGGGAGACACCCTCGGCGCCCCGTTTGTGTTCATGCCGGCGAACTTCCACGGACTCGAACAGGACGGGCCCCAGCCGATCATCGACAACGCGGGCAAGATTGACCCCGAATCCCCCGACACGGCCCAGGCCTACCTCGGCCGACGTCTGCTGCTCAACCGTCGCCCCAGCACCCAGTATGTCCGGACCGAGGTGCGGCATGCCATGACCTCCTACGCCGAGGCGTACCTCGATCTTTCCTATGAACGGAGCACGCGCAACCAGGCGATGGGAATCCTGAGTTCGAATCAATACGTGACGGTTCCCGTCGGCGTCCCGACAAATCCGTTTGGACAGGAGGTGCGCGTGCGTTTTCCGTATGCACCCACCGGCTCGAACAAAAGCACGCGCGAGCACCAGTCCGCCACGCTGGGTGCGCTGTTCAGCCTTCCCCAGGACTGGAAGGCGAGACTCGAGTATTCCTACGGCATGCATCGTTCGGTTGACATCTCCGAGTCCGCCAGCAGCGCCGCCTTCCAGACCGCCATCAACAACGGCACGATCAATGTCTTCGATACCTCGATCATCAATTCGGACCTGCTTGCAGATCACATCCAGGCCCGCACCGGTCGCGGCAATGTCGAGCAGCTGGCTTCCACCGCCAGGATCGAAGGCAGGCTGCCGACCGTCTTTTCCATCACACCCGAACTCAGTGGGGGCTACAAGGCACGAAAGGTGATTCGCGACACATTCCGGATTCATGACGGAACCACGCAGTCCGGAATCCTGCCCACGACCGTTTCCTCCTTCGACGTCTTCGGCGAACTCACGATTCCAGTCTTTGAGGAACAGAGAAACCTGCCCGGCCTCCGGCTGCTCGAGATTGTGGCTTCAGCAAGCCGCGACAAGCAGAGGGTCGACTCCACCGTTCTCAAGACCAATGGATCCCAATCCGTCACCGACCTCGCTGCCAAACTCGAACTGGAGAAGGCCAAGAGCAACTATGCGTCCATGAACCCGGTCGTCAGCGTGCGCTACAAGCCGGTGCAGGACCTGATGCTGCGCGCGTCCTACTCCACCGGATACCTCCCCACCGCGGACTACCTGCTCCTCCCCCAACTGACCGCCACCGGCAGCATCACCGATCCGAAGCGCGGCAACTCCACGTATGACACCAGCATCACCTCCGGCGGCAACTCGGAGGTGAATCCTGAACACTCCGACACGCTCTCGGCCGGCGTCGTCTACACCCCCGAAGCGGTCCCGGGCTTCAGGATCTCAGTCGATCTGACGGATTCGCGACGCGAGGACGCAGTCGACATCCTTGCCACAAGCACCTTGCTTGCCTACGAGGACGTGATCCCCGGGCGCATCTTCCGCGAAGCGGTCGCTGAGGGCGACGAGTTTTCCGCCGGAAAAATCACAAAGATCGACGCCTCCGCCATCGCACTCTACGCAGCGAACCTCAAGGCGTGGGACCTCACGATCGGTTACAAGAAGGATGTGACCGGCATCGGCACGTTTGATCTCTCGGCCATGTACACGCTGAACTCAAGGTACGAGCAGCAGCTCGTGCCGGGCGGGCCGTTTGCCGATCTCGTGAACTCGCCGCTCTACTCCGGTCCGTTCCGCGACAAGGCGAGCGTTTCCCTCGTTTGGGCCAGGGGACCGGTGGGTGCGGGCTGGTCGGTCAGGTATCACAGCCGTTACAAGGGCCTGGAATCCTCGTCCATCACACCAACCCAGATGCCTGACATCAACTACCTGGCGATGTCCGCACGGACCTACCACGACGCCTTTGTCCGCTACCGTTTTTCCACCCAGTCCCGCGGAGTCATGAGGTTCCTCGACAAGACCGAACTTCTGTTCGGCGTCCGCAACATGTTTGGTGCCGATCCTCTCTTTGATGCCTCCGCTCCGGCGGACCTTTTCCTGAGCGGCAACGGTGAATTGCGACGCGCCAGCTACTACCTGTCCCTGAAGCGAGAATTCTAAACCGTACCTTCCGTCATGTCATTGCTGAGCCGACTCGCTCTCATCCTCGCGCTTTCCTGTGCTGCTTCACTGAGCGCCCAAACAGACACGATCGCCCGCCCGAAAACCACGGCGGTCATCTCCAAACAGGTCGTGCCACCCGGGGGCGTTTCAGTGCCCCTCGACCTCCGGAACCATTTCGCCATCCAGAACGAGACCGGCGACAAATTTGTCCAGTTCGACACGGTCTACGGCAGCTTCAATGTGATCCTTCGCGGCGCGAAGGCACCCAAGCACGTCGAGAATTTCCTCCAATACGTTCACGCCGGACGCTACACCAACCTCTTTTTCCACCGGACCGCCGGAGGCAACACGTCAACCGTCGCCTCCATCGCCCAATCCGGCGGCTTCAGGCTACCCTACTCCACCGCCGTCGAGCACTACGATCCCATTGGATTGGAGGGCACGCTGACCCATGAGCTTTACACGCTCGCAGCAGCGCGAACCAGTGATCCCAATTCCGCAACCTCCCAGTTCTTTTTCAACCTGGTCGACAACACCAGCACCTACTTCCCGGGCCAGAGCACCACGAACCAGGACCTGCGATACACCGTCTACGGGAGGGTTGTGGGCAGCGGCGGCATCGCCCTCAAACAGGTGGGACTGCTTCCGGTCTACAACATGGTGGATGGCTCTGCAAATACGACCGCGTTCCAGACCATTCCCCTTCGTGACAAGGTGCCGAATATCCTGACGGACAAGAACCTCATCATCATCCGTTCGATCACCGAGGTTCCCCTCTATTCCACCGGTACCGAAACGAGCGTCCTCAGATTCGCGGCCCAATCCACGAATCCAGAGGTGGCGCAGGTTTCAATCACCGGGTCCACGCTCAACCTCCAGCCGGGTGTCGTCAATGGCACGACCATGGTCAGGGTCACCGCATCCGAGGTGGCAGGGGACACCGTCACTGCCGAATTCGAGGTGGAAACGAATTCCGAACTTTCCATCGCCCGTCCGCCTCGAAGCCAGGTCATCGCTTTCGGCGACGCCGTCATATTCGATGTCGAGGCCGTCGGCGCGGCTCTCTCCTACCAGTGGCAGCACAACGGTCTTCCCATCAGCGGCGCCACCTCTCCCGTGCTCTTCATCCGTGGCGTCGACCAGGGGGATGCCGGCAACTATTCCGTGGTGGTCAGCAACACCGTGGGGACCGTCACCAGCGCCATCGCCGGCCTGACCATCATCGGCGACAGTGCCGCCAAGAGCCGGCTCAGCAACCTCTCCGTGCGTTCGTTCGCGGGGAATGGAGAGGATACCCTGATCGCGGGATTCGCCGCCGAGGGTGGCACAGTGAACCTCGTGATGCGCGGCATCGGACCGACGCTCGCCAGCTTTGGCGTTTCCAATGTCCTTCTGGATCCGGAAATCAAACTCTTCAATGTCCCCGCTCCCGGCACGACGGCCAACCTCCTCGGGGCAAACAACGACTGGACTGAATTCGACGGGAGCGCGGTGGGAGGATTTCCGCTGCCAGCAGGCAGCAAGGATGCCGTGCTCACCAGCCCGTTCATCACCGGCGGCAATACGCTTCATATCAATGGACTGGGCGACACGAGCGGAATGGCGCTCATCGAACTTTACGAGGGGCCCAACTCCGTGGGAAGCCTCGTCAATCTCTCGGCGCGCACAAAGGTCCGGGCCAATGACACCCTGATCGGCGGGTTCACCTTGACCGGAACGACCAGCCGCACCGTCCTCGTGCGGGCCATCGGCCCGGGTCTCGGCAATCTGAGCATCACCGATTTCTTTCAGGACCCGAGACTCTCGCTCCGTTCGACGAAGGGCACAATTGTCGCCGAGAACGACAACTGGGGCGGTTCAACGGCCTTGGGCGAGGCATTCCTCAGCGTCGGCGCGTTTGCCCTGCCCGATCCCTCGAGCAAGGACGCCGTCATACTCACCACGCTGGAGCCCGGCGGCTACACCGCCGTGATCACCGGTCCGACAGGGCACTCCGGAGTCGTGCTTCTGGAAGTCTACCTGGTCCGCTAGTCCGCACGGCCCGCGGCGCCGGCCTCATAGCGCTCGATCCATGCGCGGCTCCACTGGGTGAATCTGCCCGCTTCGATGTGGGCGCGAGCCTGGGCCATAAGGTCGAGGTAGAAATGCAGGTTGTGCACCGTGAGCAGCGTCCCCGCGAGCATTTCACCGGACATCTGGAGGTGGCGCAGATAGGCGCGTGAGAACCGGCTCGTATAGTTGACGAGGCCTTCGACAAGCGGCCTGGAATCCCTGCGGAAACGCTCGTTGCGGATGTTCATGGGCCCATCCGGGGTGAAGACGAGGCCATTCCTCGCCACCCGCGTCGGCATCACACAGTCAAACATGTCAACCCCCAGCGCCACCATCTTGAGCAACTGCGGCGGAGTACCGAGTCCCATCGTGTACCGCGGCTTGCCCACCGGCAGGTGCGGCGTTGTCGCCCCCACCTGCTTCAGCATTTCAGGCTCTGGTTCACCCACACTCACTCCACCAACCGCATAGCCAGGAAAATCGAGCGCCGACAGCGACTCCGCTGCCTCCCTCCTGAGGTCGTCAAAGGTGGATCCCTGGACGATCGCAAAGACGTGATGCCCCGCTGAAAGGAATCCGCTGTCGAGGGCGATCTGGCGGCATTGGGCAGCCCAGCGATGACTGCGCTCGACCGCAGCGACACAGGCATCCCTCTCACATGGCCAGGGAGGACACTCATCAATGACCATCGCGATGTCGCTGCCGAGATTGCTCTGGATCGCCATCACTTCCTTCGGACCCAGAAAGAGGCGGGCACCGTCAATGTGGGACTGGAATGCAATCCCGTCATCACGGATCTCCCGCAGCTTCGCCAGCGAAAAAACCTGGAATCCCCCGCTGTCCGTGAGAATGGGCCGGTCCCATCCCATGAAGGCATGAAGACCGCCGAGATCGCGGATCAGTTCGCTCCCGGGGCGCAGGTTCAGATGGTAGGTGTTTCCCAGGATGATCTGCGCCCCGACCTCGTGCAGGTGCGCCGGGGTGACAGCCTTCACCGTTCCCTGGGTGCCCACCGGCATGAACACCGGTGTTTCCACCATTCCGTGACGCGTGCGCAACCTTCCCCGCCGCGCAGCGCTGGCGGGGTCGGTGGCTAGCAGTTGAAAGTGGGAGCTGTCCGGCATCGGGACCACCGAACAGCAGGCGGCGGGGACTGGCAACCCCGCGCTTCATCGTCGCATTCGTTCTCGCCTTTCCCTCCGCTCTGTTTCGCATGGACGGCAAATGCAACGGCCCTTCGCCGGATCCCTGACGGGGCTTTCCGGCGCGAAACTCCCCTTCCTCGTCCTGATGACAGCCGCGCTCTGGCTGGCAGGCATTCATCTGCCAGGCACTCCTGTCCCCGGGCTCGAATCGTGGCATGCCGTGCTTGTCGATGCCCATCTCCAGAAGCGCCATTTCGGATCGGAGATCGCCTTCACCTACGGCCCGTGGGGATTCCTGAGCCTGAGCGGTTATCAGGTTGCTGCGCTCGGAATCAAGTTCCGCTGGGAGATCATCGGCAAACTGCTGCTGGCGTGCACGCTCGTGGCAGCAACCTCGGGATTTCAAGGGCCGAGGCGGTGGCTGCTGCTCGGTCTTCTTGTCATCGGCGCCCCCTTCTTCGACAACACCGCATCGGTGACAGTCGCATTCCTGGGCCTTGTGTGGCTACTCCCCTCCGACGTTCCCTGGTGGCGGCGCCTGGTCGCGCTGATCTGGCTCGGGCTCCTTTCACACTTCAAATTCGTGTTCCTCATGCAGGCCCTCTGCTGCGTGACGATTTCATGCGTCGCCCACCTTTCGGAGAAACGGTGGCGCGTCGCGCTGTCACTGTTTTTCGGATACACGGCCCTCTTTCTCGTTTTCTGGCTCGCCGCGGGACAACGGATCTCCGATCTGCAGGAGTATCTCCGGTTGAGCCTCGAAATCAGCCAGGGGTACAGCTGGGCCATGGCCGTGGAGCCTTCGGGTGCGGTCGCGGCTGTCGCGGCATGGATCATTGTCCACTGTGCCCTCCTGACGATCGCAATGGCCCGCTCCGCCGGCTCACGGGCCCTTCGCACGGGGATGATCGCGCTTGCCCTCACCCAATGGTTCATCGCCTGGAAACAGGGCTTCACCCGCGCTGACGATCATGTCTTCGGTTTCTTTTTCTTCTGCCTGTATTTTGGTGTGATCCTCACGATGGTCATTCCCACGGCAGAGCGTGCATGGCGGCACGATCTTTCGATCGTTGCCTGCCTTGCAGGCATCGCCCTGACCAGTCCGTTTCTTGCGACCTTTGGGCCACGGACCGCATGGAGGCGAATCACCCGCTTTCCCCATGAGCTGACGCACCTCGATGCGTGGACAAGCCGTTTCATGGCCGCCTCGGCTGCGGCCTCAAAGGAGGTGGCCGCAGTCGACCTTGTGACAACAGCGGACCCGTCGGGCATGGATCTGTTCACCTACGAGCAGGGCATTCTGCTCCTGAATCACATCCGCCACCGGCCGCGTCCGATCTTCCAGAGCTACACCGCCTATACCCGCTCGCTTCTCGAAAAGAATGCCTCCTTCTACGCCTCAAGCGAGGCGCCCGAGTTTGTCGTTCTCCGGCTGAAGGCCATCGACAGGCGGTATCCCGGCCAGGAGGACTCACTCGCATTGCTGGAGGTCGCGCGACGCTACGAGGTGGCGGACCTCACGCCCACCCACGCCCTGCTCCGTCGCAAGGCGTCCGATGCGCCCCCTGCAAACGCGCGCGGAGACAGAGTCATGATTGGCACTATCCAGCCTGCATTCGGCGAAAGCTTCAGCGTGCCACCGACAAACGGCGGGGCTGTCTGGATGGAGGTGGATCTCACACCCACCTGGTTCGGACGCCTCAACGCGCTGCTCTATCACGCCTACCAGCCGCAGATGGTGGCGACAAAAGTGGACCGGAGCGAGGAGCGGTACCGCCTCATCTCCACCCAGAGTTCAAGCGGATTCATCGTCCGGCCATTCATTGAGAATCACCTGGATTTCGCCGGTCTGATGCAGGGACGCGAGCGCTCGACCGTGACAGAACTTCGGATCGAACTCGACAGCCTGGGCGACATGGCCCTTTGGGAAAGGCCCGTGGTTCGTTTCTACTCCCTCCCTGACCTCAGGCTCGCGCCTCCATTGCGCGGAACCTCGTCCTGATGCCGGTGGCGTGATCACATCCTCCCGAGGCAAGCCTCCACCAGCCTGCCGTGAACCTGCGTGGCGGCTATCGGACCATCGCCTTCAGCCCCACCTGTTCCTATCAGTACCGGCCACTCGTCCGGGTTCGAGGGACACGTTCCATGCGATCCCCGCACGAGGGAGGAATCCAGCGGAATCAGATCCATCAGCATACGAAAACCCAGCGCCTTTCGCAGGAGTTTCAGGGCGATGCGGGCCTTCGGAAACGCCAATGAGGGATTCACAAACAGCTCCACGGGATCGTACCCATACTTGCGATGTATGTCCACGCAGCGGGCAAAATCCGGCGCCCTGGCATCATCCGTCCAATAGTAGTAGTTGAACCAGGCATCCTCCGATGCATAGGCAACCAGGTCGCCGGAGCGCGTATGATCGATCCCCTCAAGACGCTGTGCATCCGCCGCAAGCACACGCGCAACTCCGTCGATCCCCTCCATCTCCGCCTTCACAGCGGCGATCATGGAGGCATCCCTCACGTAGACGTGAGCCACCTGATGGTCCGCAATCGCGAATGCCCGGCTCGCCCCGCAATCCAGAAGTTCACGTCCCAATTCCTCCTTGATCGTGATCCAGCCCTTCGCACGAAAGATCCGGTTGAGGGCAATCGAACGTTTCACCGCCGTGATCCCGTATTCGGAAAGCACGACGGTCCTCACCCCTCGCCTGGAAAAACCGTCGATGAGTCCGCCCGCAACGCGATCAATCGCCCTCACATCCTCGCACAATGCCGGATCATCCGGCCCAAGGCGCTGAAGGTTGTAATCAAGGTGGGGCAGGTAGACAAGCGACAGATCCGGCCGGTGACGTTCCTCAATCCATTCCGCTGAGCGCGCAATCCATTCGGATGAAGCGATGCCGGCCCTCGGTCCCCAGAATGAGGGAAAGGGAAATTCCCCGATCGTCGACTTGATCTCCTCCCGCATGCCCATCGGCTGGGTGTAGATGTCGAAAACCTTGCGCCCGTCGGCCGGGTAGATCGGGCGCGGCGTGATCGACCAGTCCGCACTCGAATACATGTTGTACCACCAGAAAAGTTTCGCGCACGTGAATCCCGGACGCCTTTCGCGCAACGTCTCCCAGAGCTTGCGCCCGTGGACGAGGTGATTCGACTGTTTCCAGAAATGATGTTCGCCGAGTTCACGATCGTACCATCCATTGGCGACACATCCGTGTCCGGAAGGTGAAAGGCCCGTCAGGTAGGTGCTCTGGGCCGTGCAGGTGACCGCGGGAAGCACCGGCTTGATGCGAACTACTCCGCCACTCCCGGCAGCCGCCGACAGGTTTGGGGTGTCCCGGCCGAGGAGGCGCGAGGTGAGTCCGACGACATTGAGTACCGCAAGGCGCTCAGCCATGGCGCGTCTTCAACTCGTCGATGGACGCCTCCACGCATTTCGTATCCATCTCATGCACCTCGAGGCGCTGACCGGGCGCCCGTATCATCGGGATGGAGAGGCGTCCGCCCAGATGCTCGCGAAACTCCTCGAGCCCGTCGAGCACAAGGCGGGATCCCGAACGGCCGCGGAGTTCGAGCAGCGGCGAGTAAAGTTCAAAGCCAAGTTCGTCCAGGAGCCCGAGCACGCGGTCGGCATCCTCGCGATGGAGCAGCCCCATGCGGCGCGCATAGATGATATCCATCGCCATCCCCACAGCCACGGCCTCGCCGTGCGACAATTCAAATTGTGAAAGCTGTTCCAACTTGTGGGCCGACCAGTGGCCAAAATCGAGGGGACGCGCCGAACCGCGCTCGAAGGGATCCCCCGCTGTCGCGATGTGCTCGATGTGCTGTCGGGCACTTTCGCAGATCACACGCTCAAAGGCCGCATTCTGAAACGCGGCCAGTTCCTTCGACTGCGCGGCGATCGACTCGAAAAACGCCGCGTCACGGATAAGCGCGACCTTCACCGCCTCGACCAGTCCGGCCCTTCGTTCGCGCACAGGCAGGCCCTGAAGGAGCGACAGGTCGTTGATCACGGCATGAGGGACACTGAACGAACCGAGCCAGTTCTTCTTGCCGAAATAGTTCACCCCATTCTTCACGCCGACGCCGCCATCTCCCTGGCTGAGACTCGTGCTGGGGAGGCGGATCAGCGGTATCCCCCGATGGGCCGTGGCCGCTGCAAACCCGACCAGGTCAAGCACCGCCCCGCCGCCAACCACCACAACGTAGGAATGGCGGCACAGGCCCGCAGATTCTATCACCCGCCAGATGCGCTCGAGCTGGGAAAACTCATTCTTGACCCTCTCCCCGCCATCAAGTCCCACCGGCGCCGCGGCAAGGTGAATGCTCTCCGTATGCGCAGAGAACCATCCGGAAATGCGCGCCCCATACCCGGGAAATGCCTTCTCCAGACCGCGGTCCCAGAAGACCACCGCGCGCACCTGCTCACCCGCCTCCTTCGGTGTCAGCACGCTTCCCAGCACCTCACTAGCCGGATCAAATACATCCCGCGCAAAAATCAGCTGGTGCTCCTGCTGCACCTGAATGGATTGCGAGACGGATTTCAAAAGCGCTGCCATGGGTGAATGGGAATTAAGTCCAGATCCGCCCGTGGACAGCAAGGCCTCATTGCCAGGGGCCGGGGCATGTCGCACTCAGCTCGACGCTGCAAGGCGCTGCGCCCATCGGCCAAGCGGCACCGCCAGCAGGCAGCAGGCAGCCGGTATCCAGGCCATGGTGACAACCAGCGCGATGGCGTCGACCAGCGGGATGAACGCCAGCAGGCGCCGGACCACCCTGCCCAGCCTCTCCGAAGACGCACCCGGACGGTATTCACGCCGGGCCAGCACACTTAGAATCACGATATAGAGGAACAGACCCGCCAGCCAAAGAAGGAAGGGCATGCGCATCAGCTGCCCCGGCAGTGTTGCAATTGAAACCGCCAGCATGATCCGGCACCCGGCCATCAGCGCTACCGAACCGGACCAACGTTTGTGGAGCCAGTCATACGCGACAATAACGCCGCCGAGCCCAAGCACCGCCAGGGATGAGGCCCCCGCAAATATCAGGAGTCCAAGCCCGATGAAAAGCTGCCCAAAACCAAGCCATGCCGCAGTCCCTCGCGCCACCAGGCCGCGGGGTATCGCGCGCTCCGGGCGATGGATCGAGTCAAACTCGACATCCGCCACATCATTCAGCGTTGTGCCGCCCGCATAGGCCAGACTGCCCGCGAGGAAAACGAGCCCCGTCATCCCCGCCAATGGGAACACGCCTGCCTCAGGTGAGGAGATGACGAGTGCCGCAAGGGCATTGCTCCAGATCGACGGAAAATTGCCGGCTCGCGACAGGTCGAGCCAGATTCCAAACGGACTTCGGACGGGCTTCTCCGCAAGCGTCATCACAAGCGGCGGGCCGCTTCCACGGTGGCGGCGAGAGTCTCTTCCGCCAGTCCCCGGCTGGCCAGGCCTCGAAGGGTCCACGCATACTCGCGCACCAGTTGCTCCTCGATCCCGATGCGCAACCCAGGAGGAAGCACCTCCCATGTGTACGTTTCCATCTCGGCATGCTCGATCACCCCCGGATTCCCGGCCATCCAGTCAAAGGCCTCAAGCACGTGCTCACGCGTATCCATGAATGGACTACCCGGGGCCGCGTGAAGCGGCAGGTGAAAGTGGACCCGCCATTCCTTGTCCGGCAGGTAGCCTTCCGCATCCACCAGGGCATACCGGAGATCCACGTACCGGCGTATCCTGTCGGTTCGCGTGTCATTCACAACGACCTGGTGGAAATAGACCGGCTCATCGAATTTCGCCAGGGCCGCCAGACCATCCTCGTCGGGATGCAGTCGCAGCGCCGAGCTGATGTGGAGTTTGCTCAGGCGAAGTCCGGCCGCACGCAGGCGGTCCAGCGCCGGACGGGCATTCTCGTACTCCACCGCAAGGTGGCAGCAATCGTAGTTCACTCCGACCCGCTTCAGAAGGTTGTCAGCAACCACTGCGGCATCCGATGCCCTCCACGCATCAAAAAATTTAACCGTCTCCTCCGACGTTTCAAACTGGCAGCAGGGTTCCGGCTCAAGGCCGAGGTGGAGGTCGCATCCCGATCGGTCCGCCAGTTCCGCAATGTACCTGCCGGCCGCAGTCAGGTTTCTGAAGATGGCCGCTCTTCTTTCCGCATCGAGCACGATCCAGGGCTTGAAGGAGCCGGGCACCGAACTGACACTGCCGGAGGCCCCCCTGGGCACAAGCTTCACCAGGAGTTCAAAAAGAAGGGAGGTGTAGTCGAGCCGCTCCGGTGTGGACCAGTCGGGCGCATAGACCTGCTCCTTCACTCGCGAGCCGTGGAAGCTTCCGTAGGGAAATCCGTTGATGGTGAAAACGTAGCAGTCCTCCGCATCCATCCAGCGCCGAAAGGCGTCCAGGTTGTCACCCAGCGAGAGTTCACACGCCGCGCGGTGACTGAGCCTCAGGCCGATCGCATAACTCCGGCCCGCAGCCACCCTGCGTCGCACCGCAAGAGTATGCTCCCGGAGCGCGCGCCAGGTTTCCTCCCAGGTGTCGCCTCGATGGACATTCGTGCAATAGGCCAGATGGAGCCCGTGATTGAGTTTCATCCGGCAGACTGGCTGACGAAAAACTTGGGACACTGCGAAAGGAAACGCAGCGGATTCTGGTAGAGCACCTGGTCGACGAATTCCGCATCATAACCCCGTCGGCGCATTTCGAGCGCGGTCTTGGGAACGGCCAGCGGATCACTGACACCCCAGTCGCATGCGGAATTGAGCCAGATGCGGTCGCGGCCGCAGATCTCAAGCATGTCGACCGCGCGCGGCGGCGATGATTTCGAGTCGGGATACAACGTGATGCCAGCCCAGTAGCCCCGGTCGAGCACCTGCCGGATAGTGTGCTCCTCGACGTGATCGATGATCACCCGCGACGGCTTCACACCCGGGTGGGATCGAAGCAGGTCCACAATCAGCTGCGTCCCCTTTTTCTTGTCCTCCAGATGGGGGGTGTGCACGAGGATGAGCTGGTCATGCCTCACCGCGAGTTCGACGTGCTGTTCAAGGACCTTCAGCTCGTTGCGTGTATTGCGATTCAGGCCGATCTCGCCGATGCCGAGCACGTTCTTCCTCCCGAGGAATTCGGGAATCATCGCCAGCACATCGGCGGCGAGACGGAGATCCTCCGACTCCTTCGGATTGAGACAAAGCCATGCATAGTGCGGCAGCAGAAATTTCGCCGCACGCGCCGGTTCGTACTCCGTCAACTGCCTGAAATAATCGCGAAAGCCCTCCACCGACCCGCGATCATACCCGGCCCAGAAGGCAGGCTCACAGACGGCCGCGCACCCGGCGGCCACCATGGCCTGGTAATCATCGGTTGTCCGGCTCACCATATGGCCGTGCGGTTCAATGTAACGCATGGCAATTTCCTATTTGTGCACGGGACGCCAGGCCCCCAGCGCCGCCTTGCCGGATGAGATTGCCTCCGGTTCCGTGGTCGGATCGCTCAGTTTTTCCAGGATGCGCCGCGCACGCTCAGGCCTCCCGTCAACCAGCAGCCGCGCAGCCTCCCTCAGGGCCTCGCAACGAAAATCGTCCGCCACCGAATGCCGTTCGACCCGGTCCAGAAAGGCCGCAACCTCCAGAAGCTTGGCACGAACCGGGATGAAACCCGTGTCGACCACGGCAGCACCTGAACCGGGCGGCAAGGCAGAAACGGAAGGTCGGGGATCGCGTTTGATCGACATGCTGGGTTTCGGAAGATCGTCAGCGGACAGTGGACATTTCAAGGCAAAGCGTCCCGGAACGAAATGCAACCGCGCGCATCAGGCCGCAACCCTGTGCGCACAGGCTTGGTCTGGTATACTCGTTTGCGTTTTGGTGATTCCGTCCTTCTCGGTCAGCTTGACCGGCGTCACAGCAAGTGGTATCGAACCCCGACTGCCGTGCTGCTCGTCATCGACAACTACGATTCGTTCACCTACAACCTCGTCCAGTATTTTGGGCAACTCGGGGTTGAGCAGAAGATATTCCGCAATGACGAAATCACCCCCGGGCAGGCCTTGGACCTCAAGCCTGCCCGTGTGCTGATTTCACCGGGGCCCTGCTCTCCGGCAGAGGCGGGAGTATCCCTGGCAATGATTGGGGCGTTTGCCGGCAGGGTGCCATTGCTCGGAGTCTGTCTTGGCCACCAGTCGATCGGCCACTACTACGGGGGCCGCGTGGTGAGGGCGGATCGGCTCATGCACGGCAAGACATCCCCCATCTTTCACAAGGATACGGACGTCTTTCGGGGCATGCCCCAGGGCTTCGCGGCCACGCGTTATCACTCCCTCCTTGTCGAACGATCTACGATGCCGGCGGAACTCGAAATCACCGCCGAGACCGCCGAAGGAGAAGTGATGGGCCTGCGCCACCGCCAACATCCGGTCTGGGGGGTCCAGTTTCATCCCGAGAGCATAGCGACCCAGGAGGGAATGCGAATCCTGCGCAACTTTCTTGAACTTTCCTGATTCGGGGGAGTCACACGACAAACATGCGTTGCCCCAAGTGCACCTCAATCGAAGACAAGGTGATCGACTCGCGAATCGGTCGCGAGGGCTCCACCATCCGGCGCCGGCGCGAATGTCTTGAATGCGGACACCGCTTCACCACGACGGAGACACACGTGCGCGACGGCATGGTCGTGCTGAAACGCGATGGCCGTCGCGAGGATTTCGATCGCGACAAGCTGGTGCGGGCGGTGCGGGCGGCATGTCACAAGCGTCCGATCGATGCGGAGCAGATTTCCATGCTGATCGACGATGTGCTCGACGCCATGGAGGCCAGGTTTGACAGCGAGGTCCCTTCGCAGGCCATCGGCGATGGCATCATGCAGCGTCTTCGCAAGATCGACCAGGTCGCCTATGTACGGTTCGCCAGCGTGTACAAGGAGTTCCGCGATGTGGGGGAGTTTGTCGATGAAATCAGCCTGCTCCACCAGCGCACACAGGCCGGCGAACCTCCGGAATCCGCCGACTGACAAGGGCCTCTACTCACGCCTCTTCCACGGAGGCGCAGGTCCCCGCCAAGCAGTCCGCCTGTCACCTACGTGAGATCCACTCCCCCCGACGACCTGCGTCGCCTGCATTTCATCGACGCACTCTTCGCGAACGTCACGGGCCACGATCTCTATCTGGCAAGGCAGATCAAGGATGCGATCGCCTTCAGTCTCGCCGAACTGGAGCTGAGGACACGTGCCGATCCCGATTCTGCGTTGCTCTATGACACGGCCTTTACCGCCGCCGCCGCCGACCTCCTCGCGCGGTTCTTCGGGGAGAACCCCGGTCATGGATTCTATCATTGGGACGCCTCCACCACGCTGGTATCGGCCACGCCGCTCTTCACCCGTGCGGAAATCATGACCGGCCTCAGACGCCTCGCGCGCTACCGGGAGGCCACGCTTCTGATCACAAACCTCCGCCCCGCGCTGATGCCTGCGAAGGGGCGTCAAACACCGCGGCGCAAACGCGATTACCAGGAAGCGGTTCTCTTCATCCGTTCACTCGCAGCCGCACGAACACCGAGAACAGCCACCCTGAATCTTCTTTTTCTTTGAGCGGAGCGGCTGGCACGCCCCGCGCGTGCCTCACTGGAAAGGTTTCGCCTCGAAACAAGGCGGGACGGCGCTAGAACCTTCTCATGGCAAAGACCCTTTTTCAGAAGATCATCGACCGCGAGATTCCGGCACGAATTGCGCACGAAGACGCAAACTGCATCGCCATCCACGACATCGCCCCACAGGCACCCGTGCACCTCCTCGTCATTCCAAAGTCCCCGTTCCCGCGGATTTCCGAGGTGACACCTGATGGCCAGATGCTCCTCGGACACCTGCTGCTCACCGCCAGCAGTCTGGCCAGAACGCTCCATCTCGACAAGGGCTACCGGATTGTCATCAACAACGGACCCGAGGGAGGGGAAAGCGTGCCGCACCTGCATGTCCACCTGCTGGGTGGCCGACCCATGGGATGGCCTCCAGGATAGGCCGGCGCCGCACCTGCCTCCACGGAATCATCCCTTGAATCGCCGCGACGCGGGTTCGTCCGCTACCGTCCGAGCAGCGTCAGGAAATCGGTCTCGGACAGGATCGGGATGCCCAGCGATCTTGCTTTCTCCAGTTTCGAACCTGCCTCCTCGCCGACAAGGACGTAGCTCGTTTTTTTGCTGACGCTGCCGCTCACCTTGCCTCCCGCAGCCACAATCAGCACGGTCGCCTCCTCGCGCGTGAGTGTCGGCAGGGTTCCGGTGAGAACAAAGGTTTTCCCCGCCAGTTCGATGCCCGCAGGTTCGCGCGCCTTGGGAGAAGCAGGCTGGACCCCCGCAGAAACCAGTTCCGAGACCAGCGCGCGATTTCCCGGCTTGTTGAAGAAATCGAGAATGGCCAGCGCCATGGTTTCCCCGATCCCGGGAATGACGGTCTCCTTCCCCTCACCAACGAAGTCCGCATACCGGGACTCGACGAGCGCCTCCAGCGATCCGAAGTGCGCTGCAAGGTCCTTTGCGGATGCCGCGCCGACATAGGGAATGCCGAGCCCGTGAATGAAGCGCCACAGTTCGGCGCCCTTGCTCTTCTCAATTGCAGCAAGGAGCTTGTCGGTCGACTTGGCGACGCTCTTGCCGAGACTCAAAAGATCATCACGCCGCAACCGGTACACATCAGGTATCCGGTTCACCCAGCCCTTCTCAACCAGCGTGTCCACCATGGCCTCGCCAAGGCCGTCGATGTCGACGCATGCCTTCGATGCGAAGTGCTGCACGCGGCGCCGCACCTGCACCGGACAGGATTCATTGGGGCAGCGCCAGGCGACCTCCCCCTCCGCCTGCACCGCGGGTGTGCCGCAGGCGGGACACTTTGAGGGAAACTCGTAGGGAACACACTCGGGGGTCCGCCGTTCAAGGTTCACGCCGATCACCGCCGGGATGATTTCGCCCGCCTTTTCAACGAGGACAAAATCACCGATGCGGATGTCCTTGCGGGCAATCTCATCGCGGTTGTGAAGTGTCGCCCGCGACACCGTGGTGCCGGCAAGCAGCACCGGCTCGAGTTCCGCCACGGGGGTGAGCACGCCGGTGCGGCCCACCTGGATCGTGATCTCCCGCAGTCGGGTTTCTGCCTGTTCAGGGGCGAACTTGTAGGCACATGCCCAACGCGGGGATAGTTTCCGCGCTCGCTCGCCCTCACCCCGATAACCGGCTTCACGCTGCTGACCGAATTCGTCCAGCTTCACGACCGCGCCATCGGTGGCATAGGGCAGCGATGCCCGCTTCGAATCAAGCTCCTGGATTGCCTTCCAAACCGCGTCGATTCCCACCACCCGCACCACCGTGTCCAGTCCGGGCATGCCCCATGCCTTGAGCGCCTGATGCCATGCAGACTGCGATCTGACAACAGCCGGTTCGCACGCGCCGAGCCCGTAGACAACAATCTCGAGCTTGCGCTGTGCCGCCAGCGCCGGATCCAGCAGCTTCAGCGTTCCCGAGGCGAGGTTGCGCGGATTTGCATAGCGCTCACCCCCCGCGTCCTCCTGAAGCTGATTGATGCGATTGAACTCCTCGAACCGCAGGAAGACCTCTCCGCGAATTTCCACAAGGTCAGGCACCGGCGCATCGGGGGACCCGGCCTCGAGGATCTTTGGCAACGAGGCGATCCGCATCACGTTCGCAGTGACGTCGTCCCCTTCCTCACCATCTCCACGCGTCACCGCCCGCACAAACCGCCCGTGCTCATAGGTGAGGCTGATGGACGCTCCGTCGATCTTGGGCTCAACCGAGTACGCAAGATCGGTCCTGTTCAGCAGGCGATGCAGCCGGGAATCGAACTCCCGGACCTCCGCCTCATCGTAGCTGTTCTCGAGGGTCGTCATGGGCACCAGGTGCCGCACTCTCAGGAAGCCCTCCACCCGGTCATCCCCGATCCGATGTGAAGGCGACTCACCGCCCAGGGCCGCCGCCTCGACGGGGTGGGCACCCTCCAGTTCCTTCAATTCGCGCTTCAGTCGATCATACTCGAAATCGGAAATCTCATTTCTCGCCTCGCGATAATAGAGCTCGTCGTGACGCGACACCTCGGCTCTCAAAGCGGCGATGCGTTTCTGGATTTCCAACGGTGTCATACAGCTACAATGGAACGTCCGCCGTCCGCTTTTCAATGCGTGGCTTTCTCCTCCTGATCCGAAGCGGCGTCTCGAGCACACGACGATACAACGGCCAGAGGACGTAGGCGCAAACCGCGGTCATTGCCCCCAGCGTGTCGGCAATCCAGTCCGCAACCTCCACCGATCTGCCGGCTGTATGGCTCTGGTGCCATTCGTCAGAGGCGCCATAGAGCGCCACCGCAAGGATGACCCAGAACGCCCGACGCCGGTCGACCAGGCGGATCGCTCCTGTCGCAACCGCCCCAAACGCGAAGAAATGCGCAAGCTTGTCGCCACCCACAAAGCCCGGACCTGCAACTTCACTCTGGCCGGAGGCGAAAAAGATACAGACGAGGATGCCGAAGGGGTAGAGCCATCGATACGAAGGAACTCGGAATCCTGTCACCCCTGCATCTGATCGTTTCGACCGCGACAATTGCAACCACGTCCGCAGGACGCGCTGAAATTGCATGATTGGCAATCCACATCCGGCCCTTCAGGATGGGCCGCCATGTCGCATCGCACCTTCAATATCGAAGAACTGCGTGACTACCTTCACCTCGCCAACGGCGATGTCGAACGCCTGATGCGAGAAGCCGATCTTCCCCACGAGAGGCGGGGAGGCCGGCTCATCTTCCGTCGTTCGGCCATTGATGCCTGGGCATCCCAACGCATCCTTCAGCTTCCGGAGAAGCGCCTCGACATCTATCACGAGAAATCAACCCGCGGTACCGCCGACGTCCTTCCCCAGGCCGCGCTCATCCCTGAACTGCTGCACCCGCGCTACATCGATCTCAAGCTCACCTCGAAGACCTCGGCATCCGTTCTGCGCGACATCGTGGCGCTCGCGGAAAAGACCGACCGCCTTCTCGATCCGCGGGAACTGCTGACCAGCATTGTGGAACGTGAGCAACTGTGTTCGACGGCGCTGCCCGGAGGGGTTGCCCTGCCCCATCCACGCAATCACGAACCCTATCGTTATGAAGGTTCCTTCCTCGTACTCGGACGCACCATCCAAGGGGTGCCTTTCAGCGCACCCGATGGCCATCATACGCATCTTTTCATCCTGATCTGCTGTCAGGACGACCGCCTGCACCTGCATACGCTGGCACGCCTGTGTGTGCTGATGATGAAGACCGACATCATTGCACGTCTGGATGAAGCCTCCTCGCCGGAGGATGCCTACAACGCCCTTGTCGAGGCAGAGAAATCCGTGCTGCCGCCGTTGCGGTGACGCGCTGCTAGCCCCGTCGGTCGGATGCGGCGTCCACCTTGATGAGCATCACGACCACAACGGACAGAAGTGCAACCCCGGCAAACGCGCCGAAGATCAGGTCGAGCGGCACATGGCGGTCCCGCAGCGCACCAAATGCCCAGTCCCCGAACCCACCGCAGCTGATGCTGACAAGATTCATGATTCCGTAGCCTGTCGCCCGCCACTCCGGCCGGGCGATCTGTGAGAGGATGGGCATGTTGTTGCAGTCGAAAAAGCCCCAGCCGAGTCCGAAAATCGCCAGGCCGATCACGGCCACGGTCAGGGTCGATGCATGGCCCACGCTGAAAAGGGCCGGTAGAAACATCACCATGCCGATGGCGCTCGTGAAAATCCTTCCCCGGTTCGTCGTCCTCATCCAGCGGTCCGCCAACGAGCCACCCAGGATCACTCCAATGATCGATGCAATCTGCACATAGAGGATTGCGCTGACACCCGCCTTGCCCTGTCCCAGATTGAACTTCTCCCGCAGGATCTCGGGCATCCAGTCACGCACTACCCAGCCGGCGATCGCGGGCAGCGTGAAATAGAGTACCAGCAGGAGGAAGTTCCGGTTGCCAAGCAGCCCGCGCATAACGCCACCGCGCGCAGCTTGCGATGCCGCGGCCTGTTCCACAGGCTTCGCCGGATCTCGCAGTGCCGCAAGTAGCGGCAGCGCGTAGATGACTCCAATCATGCCGCAGGTGCTGAAGGCCCAGCGCCAGCCATGATCCGGCGAGGAAGCAATGTAACCCGCGAAGCCGCCGAGTATCTGCCCGATATAGATGCCGGCCTGGTGCACACCCACCGCCCTTGATTTCGTGCTGCCGAAATGAAACTCGGTTATCAGAGCCAGCGCCGCAGGGATGTAGAAGGCTTCACTGATTCCCATCAGGGAGCGCACCAGGACGAGCTCGTGAAAGGTGGTCACGTGCCCCGTCCACCACGTAACCAACGACCACAGGAAAAGACTGCCGCAGATTACCCAGCGTTTGCTGAAGCGGTCAGCCACATATCCGCCGAACGGACTGAGCACCGCATAGGTCCACTTGAAGCATCCCAGCACCAATCCCCAGTCCGCCTTGTTCGCGATGCTCGGGATGTCATCCACCATCGATCCCTTCATCGTCGCCAGCATCTGGCGATCCAGGTAGTTGAGCAGCGCGACAGGAAACAAAAGCGCCACCACCATCCACGCATAGCGGCCAATCTGGGAACCGGTAGAGGAAGTCATCGGAGGGATCGAGGTGGAACAAACCTCCGCAAAGTGACGCCGTCGTCGATCCAAATCAGAAGGTCACCCGGACAGTCCACCGGGTGGCGAAACCACCCCGGGTGCCCTTCGCTCGCATTTGCCCCCTGAGCGAATGGCACATGCCTGCCGGGCTGCAAGGATCGCAGCCCCGGGCGGCAACATCATTTCCCGGCAGGGAAGCTCCTTTGCGCAGGGTCGGTGCGTGCCCCACGCGTTTCCGTGGATTGTTGCCTCCGCTCTGATCCCTAATATCGCGAGGCGTGTCTTCGCATGAATCCGGCCCCGGTCGGATTCCGCCGAACTTCACTCGGCAGGCGAGGATGCGCGTTCAGGTCGCTCCGCAACCACCAACACCTCCAAGGCAACATCGCCCCTCCCCGCGCTACGCGAAGGGACACGTTGCTCAAATCCTATCCTCCCGAAATGAAAGCCTCGCTCGCATCACGCCGCTCTGCGGAGTGCGGAAGTCCGGCCTGCCATTCCGATGAAACGGATACGACCACCGCGTCCATGAAGATTCCCCGTTTCCTCCGATCCACCGGTGCCGCCAGCCTGCACGGTTCGCTCCGATTCCGGTTCGCATCAGGCATTTTGGGCGCCCTCTGCCTGCTGATGCCTCTCGCCCAGCCCGCGTCCAGCGCGCAGTCGGACTATTTGTTCATGCCCGGACACGGGCTCACCGACCGGACTTCAGGCGTGCGACATGTTTCGATCGAGAGTCTCATCAAGGATTGCAAGGCAACGGGATCATGGATGCGTTTCATCGAACGCGACTACTCCTGGAGCGAACTTCAGGGAAGCGGGAGCGGAAACACCCCCGGGCCCTTCAAGGTGGGCACGCCCGGGAACCCTGGAAACGGAATCGGTCGCATTGTCCAGGAGGCGATCGCCTGTGAAAGGGCCGGACTGAAACTGAGGGTCATGATCGCCCACAAGTTCACCACGCTGCCGGCATTCCTCACCGCCAACGACGGGAAATATGCCACGGGCAAACGCGGGGAAACAGCGAACATCAAACTGGACCAGGATGTCGTTCTCGGATTCCTCCAAGCCCTGTATCAAAAGGTCATCTCGGAACTGCAGAAATCCCCGGAGGCCGTCAGTGGATTCTACGGATTCGTCATTCAGGAACACGAAGTCGGGACCAGCACGTACTGGACTCCGGTCACCCGGGAGAAATGGATCTACAATCTGAAAAGATTCCACCTCTGGCTGGCCGGACGCGAGCTTGACCCACGGGATGGACAATGGAAATGGGCGCCGGGAAGGCTGCGCGACTTCGATGTCCGCAGCGCCACACCACACCGGCTGTTCTGGCAGATGATCAATTCACCGACCCGTGAGGTGACGACGATCATCGCTCATCTCTTGAACAAGCCCACCCATCCGGAACCCGCGAGCCAACTGCCCGGGCTGCCCGGCCTTCCGGGCGGCGGGGGCATCTGCGGGCCCGACACATTCCCGCGTGAACCTGGTCCGCCGGCATCCCAGGGACCCGCGCGGGGAGCCCTTTACCGATGCTATGTGGAGATGAGAAAGGTGCGGGACATCCTCCCGATGTCCTTGCATGTGTACCACCTGAACTACTGGAATCCCTACGTTCACGCGGCCAAGAACAATGTGGACATGTCCCGGATGAATCCCCGCGACATGGATCCCCTGATCACGCCTCAGCCGATCTGGGGCAGGCATCCGGAAGCCCCCTCTATCAGCGGAATGGCGACTCCTGGAATCAATGACAACGGCAATGCCGGCATCGGAATTGCCAACTTCCTCGGGTGCGTCCCCGCAGACCAGCAGGATCCCGACAATCTCCGTGTGAACAATATTGTGTGGAGCACCTCGACGACACCTCCACCCGAGGCGAAATACCAGAACAATGGCAAGCCTGTGCCCGACTTTGGATGGCCCGATGTACGCGACTGGATGAACAATGCCGGCAGATACGGTCCCGGCAAACCGGACGATAGTGAAAAGCAGTTCGTGAGGACACCCGGTCCGGCCGGCTTCTACAACGGCGGCTGCAATACGATCACGCCTCTGACCATCAGGAATTGAGCGAGCCATTCGCGCATGGGATCCAGGGGTCGATGAGACACGTTTTCGGCCCCACGTGTTTTCGGGGATTCACGTGAACGCGTGACCCCGTTATTGTCGGTGGAACCTGCACCGCCCCCCGCGAGGGGTGGCAAACGCAGACAACCCCAGCCCCCAGGACAGTCTGTCAGGAGTTTTCATGAAATACGCCCCTGCTCTTCACCCCCTCTTGCGGTTCGCCTTGATCGGTGCGGCTCCATTCGCGTTCGCGGCGGAGCCGGCGCCCAGCACGACTTCATCAGCCGCACAAATCCCGTCCGAAGAGGAGGCGATCGTTGAACTCACCCCTTTCGTTGTCGATGCGGGAGAGGACCGCGGCTATCAGGCGCAGAGCGCGCTCACCGGGAGCCGGATAAAGACCGCCCTGAAGGACATCGCGTCCCCGACCTCCTCCTTCACCGAGCAATTCCTCCTCGATACGGCAATCACCGACACCGATGAACTCGCGCGCTACATGCTCAGCACCGAGTATGATTTCGGCGAGGACGCCGGCGGGCAGAACCGCCTGTTTTCGGGCACGGCGCGCCCGCTGCGCATGCGCGGGCTCGGCGGCGGTGAGGTGACGACCAACTTTTTCCGGACGGGCGGTCGTGGAAACGCCTTCAGTCTCGAGCGCGTGGACCAGGCGCGCGGACCAAACGCCATTCTTTTCGGCGTCGGAAATCCCGGGGGCATCATCAACGCGACGACCAAGCGTGCCCGCCTCAATGCCAACAGCAGCGTCGTTTCGGGTCAGGTTCGTTCCTACGGCGGCACGAGGATCGAAGGCGACCACAACCACGTCATCATCCGCGATCGCCTCGCCTTCCGCATCGCCGCGGTCAGTGGCCGGGCCAATTCATGGCGCAACCACCAGTTCAGCGACGAGGATCGTTTCTTCGGCACCGCGAAATTCCGGCTGTCGCCAAAGACCGAGATCAATGCCGAGGCCGAAACGGGCCGTTCCCATCGTCGCGCGAACCGCACCTTCACTGCGCTCGATGCCTACACTCCATGGGCCGCCGCGGGCAAACCGGTCTCAGCCACCGCGGTTCCCACGATCGAGCGCACCGCGAATGCCGCGACCACCTGGCTGGTTTTCGACTCCGACTCGCACACGCTGATGAACAGGTCCGCATCCATGCGCACCAGCGCCCGCGGAGTCGTCGGGGGTGACCCGACGCTCACCGACTTCTCCGTCCTGCCGCGCGAGACGGCCATCCTCGGCGACGGCATGGGGCAGGACAACAAGTCAACCCGGCTGACCGCCTTCCTCACTCACGCGTTCACACCTGCCCTCAACATTGAGGTCGCGGCGATGCGACTCGACGATCACTTTCTCAACGTCGACGCGCAACAGAACATCTCCCAGTTTCTGCGTGCCGACCCGGGTCCGACCCTCCCCACAGGCGCGCCCAATCCCAACGTCGGCCGCGCCTATCTCGAGGCGCAGACGCAGCGCAATTTCCGCGACTCCCGGACCGACGCCGTGAGAGCGAGCGGCAGCTACAAATTCAGTCTGGGGAAAATTTTCGGAACCCACACACTCGCGGGCGTCGTGGAATACAATTTCGACAAGATGACCGGCGTGCAACTCCGGGAATTCGTCACCTCCTCCAACGCACCAAACCTCGTAACCCCGGAAAACAACAACAACCGCATCTGGCGGCGCACCTACGTCAACCTCGACGGTCCATCCGACAGCATCGTGCTGGCCGACTGGCGGCTTGCCGAAACCTCCGGACTCACCGATCCGGTGAGCGGCCGCACCTACCAGACATCCTGGCTTCCCTTCGGCAACTCGACCCAGTTCACATCCACCGAAGGCACGACCGCCATCGGCCTTCTGCAAAGCGCGTTCTGGAGCGGACGCATCAACACCGTGGCAGGCATGAGCCGCGACGAACGAACCGCCTACAACTCCACTCTGGCCCGCACCCCGCTCACCGGGTTCACGAACGGCATTCTCACACCTGTTCGAGATCATGCCGGCTCGGATTCGTCCGCCCAAAACATCACCTTCAGCGGTGTCTTTCACGCCACACGATGGCTCGGACTCACCTTCAGCAAGGCGCAGAACAGCGGCCTGCCCAATGCGACATCATCGATTCCCTCCGCCGACGGCACGCGGCCCAACCAGCGCCCGCCCCGGCCGGAAGGCAAGAGTGAGGATTTTGGCTTCAAACTCGATCTCTTTGAAAAGCGCCTCTTCGTCTCGGCCCTGTACTTCCAGACGACCGCCGCGAACGACTTCGACTTCTCACCGCCGGTCTCCCAGGCAAGCGTCAACAGCATCTGGGATGCCCTTGCCGCAAACGGAATCCCCGATCCCCTCACCAACGCTCCCATCATCTCCCCGCGTGATGTCCTGGCCGGAGCAACGTTTGCATCGCGCACGCAGGGCTACGAACTCGATCTCACCGCCAATCCTACTCCGAGTTGGCGGATATTCCTGAACTATTCCCGCACCAAGACAGCCCGCACTCACATCGCTCCGGAACTCGTCAACTATATTGCCAGGCAGCGCGGCTATTGGACCGAGGGCAATCGCGGCAGGCTCTACCTCCCCGGCCGGGGAGTCGGTCTCGCACCGCAGGAGCGCGACGGCAACACGACCGTTGACACGATTGCCGAACAGCTCGACGTCATCGATACCGCCCTCCTGAACAATGTCACACTCGCCGACGGCAGACGTCCACTCGGCCAGATTCCGCAGAAACTGAACTTCCGGACATCATTTGACTTCGTCAAAGGGCCGCTAAAGGGCATTGGTATTGGCGGTGCCACACGATGGACGGACCGTCCCATCGTTCGTTTCGTGTCACCCGCCACGCTGACATCGGACCCCGTCGTGGCCTACGGGCCGCGCCAGGTGTTCGCTGATATCAATATCGGCTACCGGCGTAAACTCAACCTGCTGCGCCGAGGCGTCACCTGGTCGATCCAGCTCAACATCAACAATCTCTTCGACAACGACCGCTACGTGGTCCTTCGCCAGAACACGGCAGGCGAAACATTGAACTATCGCTTCAACGACCCGCGGGAATGGATCCTGACCAATCGGTTCACCTTCTGACGGCCAATCCAGCATCGATTCCTTCCCGCAAAAGTGTATTTGATGCGGGCTGAATCTGAGCAGGATGCTCCCGCTACCGGGGGGGCGGAAGGGCTGGCGTGCTCGTGAGGAGATTCAAACCATGAAACTACCCGACGTATTCGTCCGCTTCGAAATCAATGGGAAGATCTGGACGTATACCGGCCGCCCAAACTCTGACGAACTGCGCGAGGCGAAGTGGTGGAATCCAGCCCTTGAAGCGGTCGTTACAGACTGGTTCCGTCCCGAAAATCGGTCCAACTGGCTCAAGATCATCGATCTCACCGCAGACGAGTATTTCCGAAAGCTGATCACGCAGGCCGGAGGGCGGATCGTGGAGGTCCGATCGAACCGGCCTGACGGGTCGGTGGGTTGGTTGGATCTGCCGGACATCTATGTCCACTGAAACCGGGCCGAGCGACCATGAGCCCACGACCCGAAAAATACCTCACTGCACATGAAATCGCTGCAGAGTTTGAAGTGCGGGGGGATTCAGATCCATGCCGACTATGCCCAGGATACTCCGGGCACTGGGCCGGCGAGGCCTGTAGCTGCGTCGGAAGAGTGCTGAATTTTCGGGCGCCCGTTGCTTGCTGGTACTGAATCCCGGATACATGCGCCACTACGGCAGGATCGACCGTTACTGGGGCAAAGGGGACTGGCGGAGAGAGGGGGATTCGAACCCCCGGTACGCTGTTACACGTACAACGCTTTAGCAAAGCGCCGCTATCGACCACTCAGCCATCTCTCCAGTCCAGACAGGCTCCAGAAGCAAAGAGGCTGTCCGCAAAGTGCAAGGGCATTTCTCTGTCACGGGCAAATCCGCGCGCCCTTCGCAGACAAATCGCTTTTATGCCTTGGTTCCGACCGAGTGGAAGGTGGCGTCCTTCGGCAGAATGACCCGGTCGCACCAGTCGCCAAAACGCTCACCGGCTTCCCTCTCGAGCGCATAGCGCTTGATGATCGGTGTCAGTTGGGCCAGTGCATCATCGACTGCGAGGCTCGCCGCAAAGAGACGGTTCAAGCGGGTTCCTTCGAACTTGGCGCCGAGATAGATCGCATATTTTCCGGGCGCCTTGCCCACAAATCCAATCTCGGCCAGGTACGGCCGCGCACAACCGTTGGGGCAGCCCGTGATCCGGAGACTGATGGCATCATCACGAAGGCCCGCCTCCTCGAGAATCGTCTCAAATCGTGCGAGCAGGTCGGGCAGCGCCCGTTCACTTTCCGCGAGCGCAAGTCCGCAACTGGGCAGCGCCACGCAGGAAAGTGCGTTCAAACGGATGCCGGAACGGACATTCTCCGCAGCAAGATTGTACCGCGCCAATACCTCCTCGATGCGCGCCCTGGCCTCGGTGGTGATCCCGGAGATCGTGAGATTCTGCGAAGGCGTCAGTCTGAAATCGCCCGTGTGAAATCCGGCGATCTCCCGGAGCGCCTTCTTCATCTCCCACCCGGGGGCATCCTTGATGCGTCCGCTGAGGATATGCAGCCCGTAGAACCAGGTGCCATCGCCGCAGGCATGCCAGCCGAACGGGTCCTGTACCGTCGTGAATCGATAGGGGCGGGCCGGGGCAAGCGTCACTCCCGACCTCCTTTCGATCTCGGCCTTGAACCAGTCCAATCCACGATCATCGATCGTATACTTCAGTCGCGCATGCTTGCGGTTCGTGCGGTCGCCATGGTCACGCTGCGTGGTCAACACCGCGAGGCCGATGGCATTGACCTGGTCGGGCGTGATGAAACCCACGACGTCCGCAAGCCGTGAGTAGGTTTCGACATTGCCGTGGCTCATTCCCTGGCCGCCACCGATTGCGACGTTGTAGCCCGTCAGCCGGTCATTTTCGACAATCGCGATGAATCCAAGATCCTGGGAAAAGAGATCGATGTCGTTTGAAGGCGGTACGGCAAACCCGGTCTTGAATTTGCGCGGCAGGTAGGTGGCTCCGTAGATCGGCTCAACTTCAGGCTCTCCACCCGCAACCTTTTCCTCGTCGAGCCAGATTTCATGGTAGGCGCGGGTCTTTGGCAGGACGTACTCGCTCCAGGCTCTCGCCTGTTCGTACACCTGCTGAAGCACCGGGCTCCGTTCGGGATTGGGCGGCGCCATCACGTTTCGATTCACATCGCCACAGGCTGCGATCGAATCCAGAAGCACGGAGTGCATTCCCTTGATCAGGGGCTTCAGATTTCCCTTGAGCACTCCGTGAAATTGAAACGTCTGCCGCGTCGTCAAGCGCAGCGATTGGATGCCAAACCTGTCGGCGAGCGAGTCGAGAACCTGCCATTGCTGCGGGGTGCAGCGTCCTCCTGGAAGGCGCACACGCAGCATGAACGAAAACGCCTTTTCCTTTCCCGCGCGTTTCAGGGCAATGCGCTGATCCCGGTCGTCCTGCAGGTAGAGTCCGTGAAACTTGGTGAGGAGGCTGCTGTTGTCGGAAATTGCCCCGGTCGATGTGTCCTTGAGGTCCTCGGTAATCGTCCCGCGCAGGAGGTTTGAAGCAAGTTTGGCACCTTCATTGGCCGCAAATGGCTTTGCTGCCGGAACAGCCGGCGATGAGGGAGCGGAGGGCTCAACAGTGGAGATCACCTCCAAAGCATCTGTCGGTACACCTGATTCCGCAAGATTAATTTGGTATGTTAGGTGGTACACTAATGTATAGACTGTCGTACTGCTTAAATGTCATATAAATCAATGCTATAAAGTGACATCCGGCGCATCACGGCGCAGAATGACGCCCGCGGGAAATGCTCCGTATCAAAAAAAGAGACCCGCCCCTGATCCAGGTGCGGGTCTCGAAAAGGTTGTCGGGTTTCGCCTCAGTAGCGGTAGTGCTCGGGCTTGTAGGGGCCCTGCACCGGCACTCCGAGATAGACCGCCTGATCCTTGGTGAGGACGGTCAGCCTGGCGCCAATCTTTTCGAGGTGAAGGCGCGCCACCTCTTCATCGAGATGCTTCGGCAGACGATAGACTCCGACCTTGTAGGTGTCGCGTTTTTCCCAGAGATCCAGCTGGGCCAGCGTCTGGTTGGTGAAGGAATTCGACATCACAAACGACGGATGGCCCGTCGCACATCCGAGGTTCACGAGTCTGCCTTCCGCGAGAAGGTAGATGCTGCGCCCATTCGCGAGGACGAACTGATCGTACTGCGGCTTGATGTTGATGCGCCGCGTGCCGGCAGACTTGTACAGCCGGTCGACCTGGATCTCGTTGTCGAAATGGCCGATGTTGCAGATGATCGCCTGGTCCTTCATCCGCTGAATGTGTTCGAGCGTGATCACGTCACGATTGCCCGTTGTGGTGACGTAGATGTCCGCTGTGCCGAGTGTGCTCTCGACGGTGTTCACCTCAAACCCTTCCATCGCGGCCTGCAGTGCATTGATGGGATCGACCTCCGTCACGATGACACGGGCGCCAAAACCGCGGAGGGAGTGAGCCGAGCCCTTGCCGACGTCACCGTAGCCGCACACACAGGCCACCTTGCCCGCAATCATCACGTCCGTTGCCCGCTTGAGGCCGTCGGCCAGCGATTCACGGCATCCGTAGAGATTGTCGAATTTGGACTTGGTGACCGAGTCGTTGACGTTGATCGCGGGCACGAGGAGTTTGCCTTTCTCGTGCAGCTGATACAGCCGGTGCACGCCCGTTGTGGTTTCCTCCGAGACACCCCGCCACTCCTTCACCATGCGTGAAAATACAAGCGGGTCCTCGGCGTGAATCCTCCTGAGGAGATCCTTGATGACCTGCTCCTCGTGCGAACCGGATGCCGTCGTCACCCAGTCCGATCCGTTCTCGAGTTCGTATCCCTTGTGGAGCAGGAGCGTGACATCGCCACCGTCATCGACCACAAGCTGGGGGCCCCTGCCCTCGGGATGGCTCAGCGCCCTCCACGTGAGATCCCAATACTCTTCGAGCGTTTCTCCCTTCCATGCGAAGACGGGCACGCCGGCTTTCGCGATGGCGGCGGCCGCATGGTCCTGCGTGGAGAAAATGTTGCACGAGGCCCAGCGCACCGAGGCGCCGAGTTCCACCAGGGTCTCGATGAGCACCGCAGTCTGGATCGTCATGTGCAGCGATCCGGTGATGCGCACGCCCTTTAGCGGCTTTGCTGCGCCATGTTTCTTTCGCAGGGCAATCAGTCCCGGCATCTCGTGCTCGGCAACGTTGATTTCCTTCCTGCCCCAATCGGCCAGCGCGATGTCTTTGACTTTGAAATCCTGACCTGATGCGGACCTGGCTAGAACGGATGACATGGTGAATTGGGAAAGTGCTGTGATTGGATGGAAATTGAGAAACTCATGCGCGGCGCCTGACCGCGGTGATCAGAGCCTTCGCCTTGTCGGTTGCCTCCCAGGGCAGGCCCTTCTTGCCGAAGTGACCGTAGTTGGTGGTCCGCCTGTAAATCGGGCGCAGCAGCTCGAGCTGTTTGACGATGTCGGCGGGCTTGAAACTGAAAACATCCTGCACCGCCTGCGCGATCACTTCATCGTCCACAGTACCTGTGCCGAAAGTGTCGACAAAGACACTGACCGGCTTCGGATGTCCGATGGCATACGCGAGCTGAAGCTCCGCGATATCCGAAAGACCCGAGGCCACGATGGTCTTGGCGACCCAGCGCGCCATATACGCGGCAGAGCGGTCCACCTTCGAGGGATCCTTGCCGGAGAAGGCACCGCCGCCGTGACGCCCCCAGCCGCCGTAGGTATCCACAATGATCTTACGACCGGTGAGACCGGTGTCGCCCTGCGGTCCACCCACCACGAAACGTCCCGTGGGATTGATGAGAAACTGTGTCCTGGAGTTCAGCAGCTTCGCAGGAATCACCTTTCGGATCACATTCCTTACCAGGTAGGATTCAATCGCCGCATGATCCACGTCCTCGGTGTGCTGCGTGGAAATCACCACGTTCACGACTTCGACCGGCTTGCCGTCCCGGTACCGGACCGACACCTGTGACTTCGCATCCGGCCGGAGCCAGCGAACTTTGCCTGATTTGCGAATGGCAGTGAGTTCACGTCCCAGCCGGTGCGCAAACATGACCGGCGTCGGCATCAATTCCGGCGTTTCATTGCAGGCATAGCCAAACATCAAACCCTGGTCGCCCGCCCCCTGCTCGGCGGTCTGCTTGCCCTTCACTTTGCGCGCATCCACACCCTGTGCAATGTCGGGCGACTGCGTGGTCAGCAGATTGTGGATGAAAACCTTGTCGGCATGGAAAACGTCGTCGTTGTTGACGTAGCCAATCTCGCGAATCGCGTCGCGCACCACGCGGTCGATGTTGATGGCCGCGTCGATCGGCCTGCACCCGAGCTTCGGGATCGTGATCTCTCCGGCCACGACAACGGCATTTGACTTCACCAGCGTTTCGCAGGCAACGCGGCTCGTCCTGTCCACCGCAAGACAGGCATCGAGGACGCTGTCGGAAATCAGATCCGCTACCTTGTCAGGATGACCTTCACCAACCGACTCAGAGGAGAAAACAAAGGAATTGGCCATGGGCGTAGTTGCTCCACAAAACCCGTCGACTCGATCTACTTCAAGGCTAATATCAACATATCCGTATATTTTGATATGTTCTCTCCGTCGCAATTTCCATTGCCTCCATTTTCTGCGTCCAGCCAGAATCCCAAGCACTGTTGTGGAGCCCGCCTCATTCCATTCTCTCGTACGCGTCCATGGTATCTGCGAGCAATGATTCCCCCCCCCTACTTCACGGGCGGAAGATTCTAATTGTTGATGATGATCGAATCAATGTCCGGATCCTGACCGGCATTCTCAGTGCCGAAGGCTATGAGCTGGCAGCGGCCGATTCCGGAGATCGCGCATTGGAGATCTACGCCCAATTCCAGCCAGACCTCGTACTGATGGATGTCATCATGAAGGGCATAAACGGGTTCGATACCTGCCGCAAGCTTCGGGCCGCTCACGGTGACTCTGTCGCTCCAGTCATTTTTATTACGGCCAAGTCCGAATCCGACGACGTGGTCAATGGATTTCGCGCGGGCGGTGCGGACTATCTTCCCAAGCCGTTTCGGGCAAATGAAGCCATCGCGCGGATCCAGATGCACCTGACCAATCGCATCCTTAACGAGCAGCAGCGGTGCCTCGTCAATCAACTGAGCCGCTCCAACGCCGCAAAGAACCGGTTTCTGGGAATGGCCGCCCACGATCTCCGCAACCCTCTGGCATCAATTCGCGGACTAGCAGAATTCCTTCAGGACCCCATGCTGGGCTCCCTGAATCCCGAGCAGCTCGATCTAGTCAACACCATCCGGACAACCAGTCATCAAATGCTTGATATGGTCAACGAATTGCTCGATGTCGCAACCATCGAATCCGGTGAGCTCAAGATGCATCGCGAACCAACTGCTCTGGCCGATGTGGTGGAGAGATCTGTGCATCTCATGAACATGGAGGCGGCAAAGAAGAAAACCCGGCTGTCGTTGCTTCCGGTTCCCAAACTGCCGCTGCTTCCACTCGATCCGGCCAAGATCCGTCAGGTAATAGACAATCTCCTTAGCAACGCCGTGAAGTATTCGCCCCCCGGTTCAACGGTCTCGGTTGAACTCTCACTGAACGAAAATGGAGTTCGACTCGGCGTCCGTGACCAAGGCCCTGGAATTCCTGAGGGCGAGCGCGGCAAACTCTTCAAGGATTTCGGCCGGCTGTCCGCGAAGCCGACGGGTGGAGAAAAGAGCACCGGACTTGGCCTTGCCATCTGCAGAAACATCGTCGATGCACACAATGGTACAATCGCCGCCGAAAACATGCCTGGAGGTGGTTGTGAGTTCAGTGTCATCCTACCGATTGAAACATGAAATTTGACGGCAAGATCCTCCTCGTCGACGACGAGGCGCATGTAAGGAAGTTTGTGGGCCTCATCGCCCGCACCTTGGGAAGCCCGACGCTGCTCGAAGCCTCGAACGGCGCGGAGGCGCTCGAAATCTACCAACGCGAACGTCCGGACCTCGTCCTGCTCGATGTGAACATGCCCCTGCTGGACGGCATCGGGACCCTGCGCGAGTTGAAGAAGATGGATCCCGACGCGGTCGTCATCATGCTGACATCTCTCGCAAATCGTCAAACGGTCGAGGAATCGCTCGAACTCGGCGCGTCCAACTACCTGCGCAAGGACACTCCCAGGGAGGAAATTGCCGCGCGCCTGCGCGACACCCTGCAGGCCATTTTTGGTCACGAAGGCGAAAGCGGAACGCAAGCGTGACAGGTTCGTGAGTCCGCGAATCCCGGGTCCCCAATCCCAAGCCATGAGTCAATCCACCCCGACACCGCAATCCAGCCCACCGGATGGGCCGCCCGATGTCATGGCACTCGCCGAAGTGCGGTACTCCCTTCCGGAACTGCTTGCCGAATTGCGCCTCGAGCGCACCACCGGCTCGTTCGCCATGGAACGCCTCAATCAGTTCGAGATCGGAAAACTTTTCCAGGACAGACAAAAACGTCGTGCTAAACCCAAACGTTAGCCAGTTTGCCCAGCAGCTCCGCGCACTGCCTCATTTTGACAGCGGCAGTGAACTCGACGCGCTGCTGAAACATCACAGCGGAAGCGTGAACCTGCTGCAGGCCTTGATCGACAACAAGGTCGTCACGAAGGAGGACGCCTGCCGCCTGTGGGCCGATTCGCTCGGCGTCGCCTATGTCGATCCCTTCGCCTCGGTCATCACCGACGAGGCCGTCCAAAAGCTCCCGGTCGAGATCGCGCGCAAGGCCCGCACACTCGGACTGTATGTGATCAACGGCGTGCTGACCGCGGCAATGGCACATCCAAACGACGCCGACATGGTCAAACGCCTGGGCCAGATCGCGCAGATTCCCGTGTCCCCGGTCTTCGCCCTTCCGCGGGACATCGAGGACTCCGTCCTGATCCAGTACTCGAGCGAGAAGAACCTGGAGGAAAGCCTGAACGAACTCGAGCGCTCCTCCATCTTCGACCAGCCGGACCTCGCGGCCGACAAGCTTGCGGCACTCGCCGACTCGGAATCGCTCGTTCGGATCCTCGACGAGGTCATCTACTACGCCCTTCGGGAACGTGCCACGGACATCCACATCGAACCCCAGGAGACCCAGTCCCGCATCCGCTTCCGCATCGATGGCAACCTTCGGGAGGCCCTGACGTATTCGCGCAAGCTTCACCGCGCCATCATTTCGAGACTGAAGATCCTCGCGCAACTGAACATCGCGGAATCGCGTTTTCCCCAGGATGGGCGTTTCTCGCTTCCCATCGGCAGTGCCACGGCGAACTTCCGCCTCTCGTCCGTGCCAACCCAGTACGGGGAAAAGATCGTGCTTCGCATTCTCGCAATGAGCGGGAAGAAGACGATGCTTACCCTGGAGAAGATGATGATCTCCCAGACGATCCTGCGGCCGTTCAAGCGCCTGATCCAGAATCCGAACGGCATCATCTTCGTCACCGGTCCGACCGGCTCCGGGAAGACGACCACGCTCTACGCCGCACTTCACGAGATCAACAAGCCCGACATCAACATTTCCACGATCGAGGATCCCGTTGAGATCCAGCTTGCAGGCGTCACACAATCCCAGGTCAACAACCACATCGACCTCAAGTTCTCGACGATCCTGCGGTCCCTGCTGCGGCAGGATCCGGATGTCATTCTCATCGGTGAAATCCGGGATCTCGAGACCGCCAAGATCGCCACCGAGGCAGCGCTCACCGGCCACATTGTCTTCGCCACGCTGCACACGAACACCGCGGCGCAGGCCATCATCCGGCTGCTCGAAATCGGAGTGGAGCCCTACATGGTCGCGCCCTCGGTCATCGGCGTCCTTGCGCAACGCCTCGCCGCGCGCATCTGCGAAAACTGCAAGGAGCCCTACCAGCCTTCACGCGACGTGCTGCGCAAGTATTTTCGCGACGAAGGTCTCACGGAGGTGCCCTTTTACCGGGGACGCGGCTGCGCGGTGTGCCGGGGAACGGGATACAAGGGCCGCATCGCCTTCCATGAATTGGTGCTGGTGACGGAGGAAATGCGCACGCTCATTTCCGAGGGGAAGAGCGTGCAGGAGATCCAGAGGGCAGCCACCAAGGTGGGATTCAAACCTCTCCGATACGACGGTCTCAAGAAAGTGCTCCTCGGGCTGACGACGATCGACGAAATTGAAGCCAACACCTCTTTCGAGTGGGCTTCCTGAGCCAAGGGCCCCAATAATTGGATCATGTCCTCCAATTCGAGTTCCAGCGAGCCCATCATCGACGCTGAGGCGATCGAGAACCTGCGGGCTATCAATCCCGATGACAGTTCCTTCCTCAAGGAGATCATCGGAATCTTCATCGAGGATACACCCGCGCGCATCGCCGAATTGCGCACGACCATGGCAAACGGCGACGTCGATGGATTCTCCCGTGCCGCACACAGCATCAAGGGCAGTTCCAGCAATCTCGGAGCAGCCAGACTACGCTCCCTCGCCGAACATCTCGAGCACGATTCAAAGAGCCAGCCGCTGGCAAACTTTGCCCAAGGAATTACGGAGCTCGAGGCCACCTTCGCCGCCACAAAATCGGAGCTCGAACAGCTCGGATAGACAACCTCACCGCGCCAGAACGCGAAAGCGTCAGGGTGTCAGCAATCGAAGCGGAATATGATTTGAGAAATGCTGAAGACCAGACGGACGTATCGACTACCACCCTCATCTACGGCGCCAGCGCCTGGCTGCCTTGCAGTCGTCGTTCTCGTCATGGTTTCCAACAGCGAAAAGTAAGTGCTCGCGAGAAACGATCATCGTGAATAGGATGCACGGTCATCCAACCGCATTCACGATGAAATGGTCATTGAAACTCGGCACCTACGCCGGCATCGGCGTCTACCTTCACTGGACATTCGCATTGCTGCTCGGCTGGGTTTTCGCCACGCAGTTGAGCCTCGGTCAATCGCCAGCCCAGGCCCTTGTCGGCGTGCTTTTTGTCCTCGCGATCTTTGGCTGTGTGGTGCTGCACGAGTTCGGCCACGCGCTTGCCGCAAGGAGATACGGGATCGCCACCCGCGACATCACCCTGCTGCCCATCGGCGGGGTGGCCCGCCTGGAAAGGATTCCGGAAAAACCGGCACAGGAACTTGTCGTCGCGATTGCCGGCCCGGCGGTCAATGTGCTCATCGCCGCAGTACTCTTTGTCTGGCTCGCGACTGCCGGCCGGCTTGTCGGGATCGATACGTCCGAAATGCTGACCAGGGGATCCCTGGCACAGCGGCTGATGGTGGTGAACCTCTCGCTGGTGGTCTTCAATCTGCTCCCTGCCTTTCCGATGGATGGAGGCCGCGCGCTGCGGGCCCTGCTGGCCTTTCGCCTGGGACGTCGCCGGGCGACCACGATTGCGGCCAGCATCGGTCAGGCCATGGCCATCGTCTTTGGTTTCCTCGGACTCTGGCTCGGGCACCCTCTTCTGGTTCTCATCGCCATCTTCGTCTTCCTCGGTGCTCAGGCGGAGGCGGGCCAGGTGGAAATGCAGTCCGCCCTCGAAGGACTTCGGGTCGGCGACGCCATGATGACGTACTTTCGCACCCTCGAGCCGCAGACCAGCCTCATCCGAGCCGTGAAGGAGCTGCTGGCCGGGTCCCAGCAGGATTTTCCCGTCGTGGAAAACGGCGTGCCCATCGGCATTCTGCGGAGAAACGACCTCGTCAAGGCCCTGGCCGAAAACCGGGGAGACACGGCTGTGGCCGAGATCATGTGGCGCGAATGCCAGCCCGTCGATGAGGCCGCTCCGCTGCGATCTACCGTCGAAAAAATGCAGGCCGGTCACTGCGGCACGGTGCCCGTCATGCGCGCGGGCCGACTGATCGGATTGCTTACCATGGAAAACATCGGCGAACTGATCATGGTCCAGAACGCCGCCGAGCGGAGAGCCGGCCCCGCCCATCCCCCGGCCACCGTGTAGGAAGGAAAAATCGTTTCCAGGCCCTTCTCCGGTTTTCACTACCTCGATGTCCGCCCGCGGATTCATGGTCAGATCGCGGCTGAACGCTGACACAAGCCGATTCGGCCTGGTCAGCTCCAGGTTGCGCAGGTGCCCGCGGTAGACGAGTGTGGCCGCTTCGCCCACGATTTTATTGAGTGCCTCAGGCTCCAACACACTGCGCACCCGCTGCAATGCGGGCTTGGCCATATCCTTTAACTCGATGCGGATCCCGATCATGCGCAGCCCCCTTTCATGGTGCTTGCAATCGGAAGGCAGGGTGATTGCATCCTACCCATACGACCACCGCGTCCGTCTTGGACGTTGGCCTTAGGGGAGGAGAAATCCTCATCTTTGAGCGCGGTGGTCATTTCTTTTTCCACATTGAGCCCAGACGCAGGACCTTTTTGGCCGTGTCGGCGATGTATTCCCCGGGGAAGAGTTGCCCATCGAGCTCGGCCGACATCTGAATGGTGGGAGATCGCCAGCCTGCGGGCGCTTTATCCCGACTTCGCCAACTGGAGGGTATAAAATCGTTTCCAGGCCCTTCTCCGGTTTTCACTACCTCGATGTCCGCCCGCGGATTCATGGTCAGATCGCGGCTGAACGCTGACACAAGCCGATTCGGCCTGGTCAGCTCCAGGTTGCGCAGGTGCCCGCGGTAGACGAGTGTGGCCGCTTCGCCCACGATTTTATTGAGTGCCGCAGGCTCCAACACACTGCGCACCCGCTGCAAGGCGGGCTTGGCCATATCCTTTAACTCGATGCGGATCCCGATCATGCGCAGAGCCCTTTCATCGAGCTTGCAATCGCCGCGCGACCTGATTGCATAGGGCCTACACGACCACCGCGGCCGTCTCGGACGTTAGCCTTAGGGGAGGAGCAATCCTCATCTTTTGACGCGGTGGTCATTTCTTTTTCCACATTGAGCCCAGACGCAGGACCTTTTTGGCCGTGTCGGCGATGTATTCCCCGGGGAAGAGTTGCCCATCGAGATCGGCCGACATCTGAATGGTGGGGGATCGCCAGCCTGCGGGCGCTTTATCCCGACTTCGCCAACTGGAGGGTATAAAATGCGCAAGTCATTGATTCATCGTTGAAGCATCCGAAAAGTCGGGCCTACACGCCCTTTTGAAAATCGCATCCTTCCCAATCAATCATTTGCGCGATCTTCCCCCCCTCAATTTAGTCAATTATTCACTCCAGTTGGCGAAATCGGGTTAGGAATGGGGCCCGGCCTTGCCCGAAATGAAGACAAGCTCCGACCGTCCCGTCGCGCGGCTGCGTTTCTTTCGCCTTCGCGCCTACGGTCTCGCTTCCAGGATCAGGTTGAAGGGCGTTTCCGTCGCACGCCGGAATCGCGTGAATCCTCCCTGCTCCACGACTTTCCTGAGTTTTGCCTCACCGGCCTGTGCCCCCAAGGCAAGTCCGACCTCCTGAGCCCTTGACGCCGGTGTACAGATCATGGTCGACGCGGCATAGAAAACCCGGCCCACCGGATTGAGGTTCTGCTCGATCCGATCGCCTGCGAACGGTTCAACGATCAGCCAGTTTCCATCCGGCTTCAGCGACGCACGCACGTGCCGGGCGGCGCCCGCGGGATCACCCATGTCATGGAGGCAATCAAAGAAGGTCACCAGATCATAGCCTTTCCCCGGATAGTCCTTCGCACCCGCCACCGCAAAGCGCACCCGATCGGAAACGCCCGCAGTCTTCGCAGCCTCGCGCGCCCGATTGATGGATGGCTCGTGGGAGTCGAACCCTTCAAACCGGGATTTTGGATATGCCTGCGCCATCAGGATGGTCGATGCTCCATGGCCGCAGCCAACGTCTGCCACTTGGGCGCCTGCCTTGAGCTTTGTCTCCGCACCGTCGAGCGCCGGGATCCATGAAGTGATCAGGTTGGCCGCATAGCTGGGCCTGAAAAAGCGTTCAGTCCCCTCGAATAGCCCACTGTTGTGCTGGTGCCAGCCGAAGCCGAAACCAGTCCGGAATGTTTCACGGAGCTGGGGTTCATCCACAACCGTCGAGGC
>JAGOJU010000068.1:4014-18650 GCA_017994935.1 Opitutaceae bacterium | reverse complement strand
CCGGATCATTTGTCGCCGTCCTGAGTCGGAAGTTGTCGAGGGTATAGGGATCGATCGCCGTGCCGGTGGAGGTGCGTGCAGTCCAGCCGAGCGAAGGGAAACTGATCTGCTCCGCGCGCACGACATTTACGTTGTTAAGCGAGGTTCCGACATTGGAAAAATGATCGCGGGCAAGCGCGCGGTACCATGTTTTTGACACCACTGCGTTTGCGCCGGCATCGAGATTCCAGGGGCCGCTGTTCCAGTTATAACGAACGTTGACTGCCGCCGTATTGCCGAGCTTGTCACGGAAAGAGCCCCCTTGCGTGACCGTGCCGCGTCCCTGGGCACTTTGCACGAAGTCAGGCCCCCACTGGATGGCTGTGCCCCCCGAGGGCGTCGAATTGCCCTGGGTGCCCATATTGAAGTTGAGATTCCTATTGCCGAAGAACGCCTTGTAATAGTTGTCCTGCACGGCAACCGACAGGGTCTGGCGCGGGGTGATTTTCCAGTCTGCCTTGATACCTATGGACGCGCGGTTGGTCGTCTTCGGTCCGTCCTGAAGCTGCCATTGCTGGAGATAGGGATTGGCAGACGTCGCAGAGGGAACGGTAGCCGTTCCGGCACCTGAACTCCCTCCACCGCCCTGCGCATAGTTCCACGTGGTCTGCCAGCGGTGTTGCTCGACGTGCTGATTGGAGGAGAGACCGGTGATGACCAGACCGAAGGTCTTCGAAATGGGCACGGAGTAGTCGAAGTCAAAATTTGGAAGGATCTTGAAGGTCTTCTTGTTGCCGGGTCCCGCCGTCTTCTTGATGTCCAGATTCTCGCTGTTCAGATTGAGATAGGTGCGGAAATTGAACTGTGCCTTCGGCCGTTCAAAGGCGTTCTTCGAAACAAAATTGATGCTGCCGCCGAGGGAGTCGGCGGGCAGGTCGGGGGTCGGCACCTTGACGACCTCCGTTCGTGACGTGTTGTTGATCGAGACCTGCTCAAATTCGAAGATGCGGTTGTTTGAACCCGAAGCCGAACTCGTCAGGCGCATGCCGTCCCAACTGACCGTCGTGAAATTCGAGGGAAATCCGCGAACCGCGACCGTGCGCACGTCGGCAGCCACATAGTCGACGGTGACGCCCGGCAGGTACTTGAGGAATTCCCCCGGGTTGCCTTCGCTGATGTCGCCAAAGGCGTCCGCGGCCACCACCACCTTGATGTTCGGCGCATAGCGCTGCTCATTGATTGCAAGCGCGTTCCCCTCGTACTCGCGGTTGCTCTGCACGACGAACTGATCGAGCGCGATCACCTTCTCGTCGCCATAACGTGCCCGGCTGGTGAGATTAAAATCATGCCGCACACTGCTGCCCGCCGTCACGGTTACCGCGGTCGCCTCGGCATCGAGACCTGTGTAGTTCGCCCGAACCCGGACGTTCCCCGCGGGAACATTGTCGAACCGGTATTCGCCAAACTCGTTGGTGAAGGTTTCACGCTGGGTTCCCTCGATGACAACCCGGGCATTGTTGAGATATCGCTCATTGCCAATATTGAGCACGCGGCCTTCGATCGAGCCGGTACCACTCTGGGCCCGGATGGCTGTGGGCAAGACGAACAGGCACGTCAGAAACAACGCGAGGGTCGCAGCTCGGAGTGAGGTCATCGACAGGTGGAGGCCCGTGCAACGTCTGTATCTTGTTGGGTTTATGCGGTAGTTCATGGTTTGGGTGGAGAGGGGGTCGGGAAGTCGCGGCCCGGGCATACGTCAGGGCGGTATCCAGGGCGCCAAGGAACAATATTTCGTGTGGTCACGCGCACCGAAATGAAAGATTGGGGATAGTAGGGGCCAAAAAGGCGGCGCCACCGTAGGGCAGCCTCCACAGGTTCCAAGAAAAATTATAGATATAAATTCGGATCGTCCGAAAAGTTGCCTTTGTCGGTAGCTGGCCACCGCTGATTTTCCGCCAGCCGGACGCGGTTTCATGCATGCGCCTCACTTGGGCATGAGGTCATACCGCAGGATCGGGGCCGGAGGTTTTTCACCCGTCATGAAAATCGTGCGATTGTCTGCGGCAAAGCAGATGCCCTCGATCTCGGCGCTCTCCAGATGAAAGGAGGGGAGACGCTCCGGTGGGAAGGTCAGCGCTTCCGCCCAGGATTTCCCGGGCGCGCGGGGAAACAGGTAGGCGTTGGCATAGGTCGCCACCACCGCCGCCGATCCGTCCGCTGCAAAATCCATGTCCGTGGGATTCGCCCGCCAGCTCGCCTTCACCGACTTGGTCCGTGCCAGTTCCGGATCGGGCTGCGGGAGAGTGTCCACGGTGCAGACGAGGGCGGCAATCTGCACCCCACCGCTCCGCGGGCGGAGGGGCAGCGTGTAGAGCCCGCATGGATACACGCGCTTTTCCAGCAGGTAGACCAAGCCCTCCCCGACATCGACAGCCACGCTTTCACAATCGCGGGCAGCACGTTCCGCGTACTCGAACGTGTACGACCAGGCGACGTCCACGGTGGCTTCGCGCCCCGGTGACAGGCTGGCAGGATCCGGTTCGGGCACGACGACGATGGAGAAGCGCGTGCGCTTCCCATCGTCAAAGCCGACATCGCCGATCAGCAGCCAGGACTGGCCGTCCATCGAAAAAGACCTCACCGCTTCCCAGTCCACATTCTTCACGCCGCGCACCCGCAAACTGCCGCGATGCCTGCCGTCAAACCCCAGTGCATACAGGACAGGTCCGGCATCGCTGTCATTGTGAGACCATAGCAGATTCGGCGCCCGCCGTGACACCGCAAGGCCACTGGCCTCATCGAGTCCCGGCTCTGAAAGCACCCCCGTGAAGACCGGTCCCGAATAGGCAGCCGTCGCGAGCCTTGCCTCGGCCGCGGTCGGCTCGACCGCAAAGCACCGGACAAGACCCGGAACGATCAGCGATACCAATACGACAAGAGCCCGAAAATGCATCAAAACCCACTTTCCGACCAACCTGCCTTCATGCACAAGGTTTTCCCGGCACTTCAGCCGAAACGGTCCGTACGGAACCCCGGGCGGCGCACTCCGTTATGATAGCAAGCCCGGCTTCGCCCGCCATTCACTACAAACCGCTCGGGTCGCTTCTCTTAAACCCACATCCTCCCGTGCCGTTCTCATACCGCCTGCCCAATCCTCAATTCAATTTTCCTGAAAATCGTGTGCGACCCATTCGCCCACTGCCTAGGTGCAATGTATCGACACCCTTCACTTGGATGAAAGGTTTCGAAACTCGGATTGCCTGCACCCGTCAAATCAGCCATCCTCCAATCCTCCCCATCGGCCTGTCTCCTCAAGGTTCACTTCTCCACGTGATACCATGCGTCTCATAGTGCCATTCGAAACCCCTCGCTGACCATGCCCCGAAATCCGCGCCCAGACCACGTCCATTCCCACGTTTCGTGCGCGGGGGTCTCCACCCAGCTTGAAGATTACCTGCTGAGCCGCCGCCAGTTTCTGTGTCGCATGGGAATGGGCATGGGCGCCCTCAGCCTGGCCACGCTTCTTGATCCGTCGGGCCTTTCCGCCGCTCAAACGCTCAGTGGTGCACCAGGCGGACCACTTCTTCCCAAGGCTCCGCATTTTCCTGGCAAGGCAAAGGCGGTCATCCACATCTTTGCCCAGGGCGCTCCTTCCCATGTCGACACCTGGGACCCGAAGTCCGAACTGAACAAGCGGGATGGCCGTTCAATCGGCGCCGATGGAGGTGTCGCGATGGCCTCTCCGTTCGCATTTCGCCCCTACGGCAAATGCGGCACGGAGGTTACCGACCTGTTTGCGAAGACCGCACAGCACGCCGACGACCTGGCCGTGGTGCGTTCGATGTACACCGACATACCCGCCCACGATGTGGCGACGGTGTTCATGAACACCGGCTCGGTGCGCATCACCAAGCCCAGTCTGGGTTCCTGGGTGGTGTACGGGCTCGGCACCGAAAATCAGAATCTTCCCGGCTTCATTTCACTGCGCGGAAGCCGCATCCCCGTGGGCGGCGCCACAACCTACGGCTCCGCATTCCTCCCGGGCGTTTTTCAGGGCACCAGCGTCAACACGACCGCCCAGACCGTTCAGCAGATGATTCAAAACATCCGCAACGCCTACCTGTCGAAAGCTGAGCAGCGGCGGCAACTGGACTTCGTCCACCAGCTCAATGACATCCATTCCAAGACCCTCGCCAGCGAGGCGGCCCTGGAATCGAGATTGGAGACCTATGAGATCGCCTTTCGCATGCAGACGGAGGCGACCGATGTCTTCGACATCGCCAAGGAGTCCGCTGACGTGCGTGCGGCGTACGGCAATACCCAGCAGGGCAAGCAGCTCCTGATCGCTCGGCGCCTGGTGGAACGCGGCGTGAGGTTCGTGCAGGTCTGGCATGATGGCTGGGATCATCATCAGGACCTGGAGGAGCGCATCACGCAAAAGGCGGGTGAGATCGATCAGCCCCTTTCTGCCCTCATCACCGATCTGAAGCTTCGTGGACTTCTGGACTCCACCCTGGTGATCTGGGGCGGCGAGTTCGGACGCAAGCCGACGCGCGACCGCAATGGCGGCGAAAACCCGGGCCGCGATCACAACGCAAAGGCATTCAGCATCGTCATGGCCGGCGGGGGAGTGAAGGGCGGCATCGTGCACGGAACAACCGATGACTTCGGGGCCGCCGCCATCGACAACAAGGTCCACGTGCATGACCTTCATGCGACCGTGCTTCATTGCCTGGGCTTTGACCACACCCGGCTGACCTACCGCTACAATGGACGCGATTTCCGCCTCACGGACGTCGCCGGAAACGTCGTGAAGGGAATCCTCGCCTGATCGTGCCCGGCACCCCGCCCCGAGTCGCCTGCCTCCGCATGTCGCCATGATCTCCCGCATTTTGTCGTCCTCCGGTTGGATTGCCGGAGGCTTCCTCCTTATCTCGACCCTTGATGTCCTGGGCGCCGCGCCTCCAACGCCCACAATTTCCGCGGCGGATTCCGCGTTTTTCGAAGCCAGAATTCGGCCCATTCTGGCCGAGAAATGCTTCAAGTGCCACAGTCACTCCGCCGACCGCATCAAGGGCGGACTCCTGCTGGACAGCCGTGCCGCGGTGCTTCAAGGAGGCAACTCGGGGCCGGTTATTGTTGCGGGGAACCCCGATGACAGCCTGCTCATTCAGGCCATTCGTTACACCGGGGAGGACGAGGACCTCCGCATGCCTCCGAAATCGCAGGGAGGCAAACTGACCGGGGCGCAGATTGCAGACCTGGAGGAATGGGTGAAACGCGGTGCGCCGGATCCACGGGTCCCCGCGGCGGGAGGATCACGCTACGGGGGAGTCGGCCGGAATCACTGGGCATTCCAGCCGCTGAAGAAACCGGCGGTGCCTGCGGTTGAATCCAATGCCTGGATACAATCTCCCGTCGATGCCTTTGTGTTCCGCCGCCTGGAGGAAGCCGGCCTGAAGCCGAACCCCATCGCAGACAAGCGCACGCTGATTCGTCGCGTTTCCTTTGACCTGACCGGTCTGCCTCCGACGGAGCCTGAGATCCAGGATTTCCTGAAGGATAATTCACCCAATGCCTTCGCCGCGGTGGTCGATCGCCTGCTGGCATCCCCGCACTACGGGGAGCGCTGGGCCCGCTACTGGATGGACATCGCGCGTTACTCCGACACCAAGGGCGATCCGCCGCGCAGGGACGACCCGCGGTATCCCTATGCCTGGACGTACCGCGACTACCTCATCGCATCCTTCAACACCGACAAACCGTACGCCCAATTCGTGACAGAACAGCTGGCAGCGGACATCGTGCTCAAGAACGCGGCCGCCCAGGCCAAGGCGAAGAAACAACCACCGTCACAGGACCAAAGCGCTCTTGCCGGACTCGGTTTCCTTACACTTGGCAATCAGCACAATGGGCGCAGGAATGACATCATCGACGATCGCATCGACGTGACTTCAAAGGCGTTCCTGGGACTGACGGTCTCCTGCGCGCGGTGCCATGATCACAAGTTCGACCCGATTCCCACGGCCGACTACTATTCCCTTTACGGGGTCTTCGCCAATACGCAGGAACCTGGGTCCGTCTTCCAAGAACCCACCCTGCAGACCATGATCCGGAAAACGCCTGAGCTGGTCGACTACCTGGCCAAGGCCGAAGTGCTTAAGAAACGCAGCATCACGCTGAAGGAGGAGGCGGTGGAAATGCGCCGCAACCGGGAACGCAACCCACAAAAGCGACGCGAGCTCGTCCGCGCAGAGGGTGCGCTTCAGCGGGAAATTGGGACGCTGGAATCGACGCACGCCGGCGCTCCGGCCAGGGCCCATGTGCTGACGGACGTCGCCAAGCCAAAGGATTATCACATTCTCGTTCGCGGCGAGCCGGAGAACACCGGCTCAAGCGTACCGCGCCGGTTCCTGGAAATCCTATCCCCCGATCCGAAAAAGCGTGAAGTCTGGCGTACGGGCTCGGGTCGGCTGGAGCTCGCGAGAGCCATTGTTGACTCAAGAAATCCGATCACCGCCCGTGTGCTCGTCAACCGGATCTGGCAGCAGCATTTCGGCGTCGGGCTGATCTCAACGCCGGATGATCTGGGAAACATGGGCGGCATACCCACCCATCCTGAGCTCCTTGACTGGCTGGCGGCCACATTCCTGGAAGGCGGCGGCTCGATCAAGAAGCTCCACCGCGCGCTGGTGCTGAGCAGCACCTATCAGCAGCAGAGCCTGGCCAACGTCGCTGGCATGGCCGCGGATCCGGATAATCATCTCCTGTGGCGTTCGAATCTCCGCCGACTCGATCTCGAACAGATGTATGACTCGCTGCTCTCGATCGCGGGAACGATGGATCCACAGCTTGGAGGAAGACCCGTGATACCTTCGAGCGATGGATTCGGCCACCGCCGCGCGATCTATTTCTATATTGATCGCCGCAATCCGCCCGAGTTGCTGACCCAGTTCGACTTTCCAAATCCGGACACTCCGTCCGGCAGGCGATTCATCACCACGGTGCCACAACAGGCATTGTTCCTCATGAACAGCCCCCTGGTCATTGAAACCGCCCGCAAGCTTACGCATCAGCCGTCCTTCTCCGACCTTTCATCCGATGCGTCGCGGGTCCGCGCACTTTACCTGGCGATCTTCCAGCGTGATCCCACCGACCAGGAGGTGTCGCTCGCCCTTTCCTACGTGCACGCGAATCCAAGCGGTACCGACCTTGAGGTGAAGGAAACGACCCGCAGGAAATCACCTCTTGAAAAGCGCCGGGAGGAAAGACTCGCGCAGCGTCAGGCCATGGCCGGCGGAAAGAAGAACGCGGACCGTCAACCCATGGGCACGGTCATCGCGTCCGGCGGCCCGATGGATGCGTGGACGAAACTCGCGCAGGCACTCTTCCAGGCAAACGAGACGATGTACGTGAACTGACCGCGAGTTCGATATATCTCGACCCGGCTCCTCCCAAAACCGCCTCGGCGTAAATTGACCCGAACGTTGGTCGAAGCAAAGCTTGCGGCCTGCGCTCTCAATCGTGAGGTGCTCCCCTACCGTTGGATTGCGGATCGAGGAGTTTGAGCTAGCCCGAGTTCGTCAGTTCGAGCGGTGGGCGAAAATAGTTTCATAGGAGAGTGACCGGTGTCGGCGTTGCGCGTACGAAGGAGACGGGTGCGCGAAGTGAATGTAGTGCCGAACACCCTCTTGTTGGCCGAGTCGATTCCAGCGATACTGGAGGCATGTTCCTGCGGCGGAAATGCAAGAAATCGCGCGGCATCGGTTACAGCTACTGGCATCTGTGCGAGACGGTGCGCACGGCACGGGGACCGCGCCAGCGGATCGTGGCCTCGCTCGGCAAGCTGGATGAGGCGGAGCTCGCCGGACTGCGGGGCGGTTGGGACGATTTGACGACGCTGCTTCGCGGCGAAGCGCCAGCGCGGTGGACGCGGGGCAAGAAGCGCACCGCCGCAAAGGCGCGTATTTGCTGCGCACCAACTGCGAGGAAACCGACCCAGCCCAGTTGTGGCGCTGGTACATCCAGCTTACGCAGGCGGAAGCGGCGTTTCGCACCGCCAAGAGCGATCTGGGACTACGCCCCATCTTTCACCACAAGGAAGATTGCGCGCTCAGCACCAAGCGCTATCCGACCGGCATCAAACTCTCCCCCCTGCAAACCGACACCATCAGCCCCTATCGTCATCCTGTTCTCCCCGACGAGCGGAAGCCATATTCGTGCCCCCGGTCGCTTGACGCAGGAATCAATATGAGTCATTTTTGTATCACATCATGCCACCCACCACTACAGTTCGCGAGCTGCGTGGCTCATTTCCCAAGGTCAAAAAGCTGGTCGAAACCGAGGGGGAAATCATCGTTTCCGATCGCGGCCAGCCAAAATACCTGCTCACACTCTATACGCCGCGGCCCAAGGCCAACCCGCCAACCAAGAACTATCTGGCACGATTGAAGAAATTTCAGCCGCGCCTGATCAGCGAGGCGGCAGCCAAAGCCCTTCACGACGAGAACCGTGGCGACCGCTGAGTCCATCTACGCCGACCCAAGCGCACTGCTGAAGCTTTACCGTCATGAGCGCGAGTCGGCTACGATGAACGCTTGGCGGGCGAAGACCAAGGGGGCGCTGCCTCTCACACACCACGGGCGCTTGGAAATCACAAACGGCATCTGTCTCGCAGCGCATCGCGGCGAAATCACGCAGGACGCTTTCGCGGACGCCCTCGCGTCCTTCGAAGAGGACTTCGCACTTGGGCTCTACCGCCAGGCGGACTTGCTTTGGCGGGCGACGCTCAACCGCGCTGCCGAACTCAGCCGGAGTTATTCGGCGAAGATCGGGACGCGATCTCTCGACGTACTTCACGTCGCGAGCGCGCTTGAATTGGAACTGCGATATTTTGTGACCTTCGACAGCCGCCAGCAGGAACTGGTGCGTGCGGTCGGGCTCAAGGTCGTCACACTCGTAGTCTGACGAGGATTCTTCTTTTCTGGCACGACTTGTGGCCATTTGGAGCTGCCTCCGCTTGGCGGAGGTTTGGGGTCAAATAGAAATGGTTGGTCGTTCAGGATAGGCGACTATGGGTTATTTTTGTGCATATATTTTCAGCTTATACAGTTGTATTGCCTTCATCCCACGCCGTAAAATCCTCGTCAAAACGCCCACGGGCGGAAACGTTGATTTGCGATGGGGCTGCTCCCGCTACGATTGTCGGCACTATCGACTCCATGCTGGGCAGAGCTTTTTTTTTCTTTTACGTCTATTCGATCGGCACGCGTTCGCCAGGCAGGCTTCGCGGTCTTAGTGAAGCCCGGCTTTGAGTCGCGATGCTCTCTCCGCTTCGTCTGCTTCATCTCGAAGATTGCGAGTCTGATGCCGAACTGATCCGGCGGTTGCTGCTGCGTGAATGGCCGGACTGCATCGTCACCCGGCTCGATCGACCTGACACCCTTCCGGCTGTCCTTCGCGCGCAATCGATCGACCTCGTCCTCTCGGACCTGCCACACGCTTCATCCGGCGAATGGGATGTCCCGCGGCAGATGCGCGCTGCCGATCCAGAAATGCCCCTGGTTGTCCTTTCCGATTCCGTCGATGAGGGTGTCATTGTGGAGGCGCTGCAAGCCGGGGCAGCCGACTATGTCTTCAAGGAACGCCCCACCCGGCTGATACCAGCTATCCGACGGGCGCTCGAAAATGCCCGCAGCAGGCGCGACCAGTCCCGCACCGAGCGGCTCCTTCACAACCGTTTGGAGGCGGTGGAAAAGGCACAGGATGCGATCTGCATCACCGACGCGCATGGTCACGTCACCTATGCCAATGAATGCGCCCGGGAAATGTTTGCGTTATCGGGCGATCAAGATCCTCCCGGCCTGGAAGCACTTTTTGGATTCCAAAACCGTTCGGCCCTGTCAGCAGCCTTCGTGCAGCTTCATGCCGTGGGATTTTGGGCCGGCAAATTCCCGCTTTCGCTCCCCAATGCGCAGGCACGGTTCATTGTGAGTCGATGGACGCTGATCCGTGATTCAGAGAATCGACCCAACGCGATCCTCAGCATCAGCACTGACATCACCGATCACAAGAAGCTTGAGGGACGCCTTCTGCCTCCCCGGCAGCATGAGGGGCTGAGTTCGTTTGCCGATGGCATAGCCCAGGACCTGAACCAGGTTCTCAAGCCCATCTTGATGGCGGCCATTCAGCTGCAGAGGAGGATCGACGAGCGCGGGCTCCTTCACCTGGTCGACATCATATACGCCAGCTCCCGTCACGGTCTCTCGCTGCTGAATCAGGTGCAGGCCTATGCCGATGGGGTGGAAAATGACCGGCAAGAAGTGAAACCCGGCCTCTTGATCCAGGAGGTGGTAAGCCTGCTCCGGGAGGCGTTTTCAGACAGCGTGAACATTGAGACGGTGATACAGAAGAATCTCTGGAGCATTTCTGCAAACTCGACCCAGCTGAGCCAGATATTGATCAATCTCGGGCTGCACGCCCGGGACGCGATGGTGGATGCGGGTGTGCTCACCTTCCGTGCCTGCAATATTCAGGTCGATGCGACACTTGCGCAGGCAACACCCGGGGCCCGTCCGGGTCCGCATGTTCTGATCACCGTCTCGGACACCGGCGCAGGAATCCCTCCGGAGCTGATGGATCGAGTATTTGATCCCCGTTTGCCGGAAATGGCTGATGGATATGACAGGGTGCCCGACCTCTCCACAGTCAGGGGCATCGTGCAGGGCATCGGGGGGTTTCTCCAGGTGGAAAGCACCCAGGGAATGGGAACGGAATTCATCCTTCACCTTCCCGCGATGATTGAAGCGGACGACGCCGACGCACTCGCTCTTCAGCCCTTTGTACGGACAATCGACGGACGGGGGGAAACGGTTCTCCTCATCGATGAGGAGAGTGGCGCCCGCGACCTCGTGCAGACCTTCCTGGAAAGCCACGGCTACCGGGTCTTTGTGGCAGGGAACGCGGTCGCCGCTCTCAAGGTATTCCAAGACAGGCACCATGACGTGCAGATTGTCCTCACGGATGCCATCATGGCGGATGCCGAACGCACCGATTTGGTGTCGCGGATTCAAGGCATGAAGCCCGACATTCGGATCATCGCCATGGGGGGCGGCTCGGCGGAAACGGAATCAACCAGCTCCGTCGCAGGTGTGTCCTATTTCCCCAAGCCACTGACGGGGCATGCTTTACTGGTGGCTGTACGGCAAGTGCTGGCCGGCACCTGAACACGGCGGGCCTGACAGCCCGAGCCGGCAGGGGCAGTCTTCTCCGGGCGCAAGGCGAGGAGGAAAAGCGTTGCCGCCCCGCCCGGGCGAGCCAACGTACGTTCATATCCGGCAACCCATTGTACTCGGGTCGGCAAATCCATGTTTCAAGTCACTTTCTCCGAGCAAGCGATCCGGGAGCTCAACAAGCTCGACAAACTCACTCAGCTCGAGGCGGTCGCTCCACTCAGCAGCCTCAAGGCCGCTGATCTGGACAAGCCCCGTGAGCCGCTCGGGAGGTTCAACCGTGGCGGTCGCGCCCTGTACCGCCTTCGTTCCGGTGAATGGCGTTTCTACTTTGAAGTTCGTGGCGAAACGCTCTTTGTGCTCTACATGCTGCACCAGCATTCCCTCGAGGACTTTCTCCTGCGAAACAAGCTGCCGGTCTCCGAGACGCAATTGGCCGAGCAACACTCGAAATTCTGGCGCTATCTCGAATCGCTGACCAAAAGATAGGCTGTATCGGAGTTGCGGTGCACCTACCCGGAAAACCCATGGCAGAAACGCCCCCCTCCCCACCGGACTCTGCGGAACAGTCCGCTTCGCTGGCCGATCGTGAGAATCCCTACACGGTCACCCAGGCAAGCCGTATCTATTTCCTTCCCAATCTCATGACCGCGGGAAATCTGTTCTGCGGATTTGTTGCCGTCATTCGCTGCATCCAGGCCAACTTTGAAATGAAGGTTGCAGCTGATACTTCGCTGGTGGCCATCGGCCTTTACAAGCAGGCCATCTGGCTGATTTTCGGCGCGGCCGCATTCGACATGCTGGATGGCCGTCTTGCCCGCATGGGAGGGCGAGAATCGCTCTTCGGTGCCGAATTCGACTCTCTAGCGGACGTGGTGTCCTTCGGCATTGCACCCGCCCTTCTTGTTTTTTTTCTCATCCTGTCGCCCACACAGGGATATCCCGTTTTCCGGGAAATTGGCTGGTTCTTTGCGTTTGTGTACCTGCTGTGTGCCGCCATCCGTCTCGCCCGCTTCAACGTCATCACGAACCCGCTGCTCTTTCCGGAAAAAAAGGATTCAGGCAGAGATTTTGTGGGTTTGCCCGTGCCCGCCGCCGCGGTAACTGTCGCCAGCCTGGTACTTTTCCTTCTCAATATCGCACAAAACGACCGAACACTGCACCGCTGGGCCCTGGTGCTGCCCGTGCTCATGGCGCTCATTGCAATTCTGATGGTCAGCACGGTGCGTTATCCCAGCGGCAAAAAGGTCGATCTCCAGACGAAGACCCGCTTGACAACATTTATCCCGATTCTGGTGGCGGTTGCGGGCATCGTGATTTTCAAGGAGGTGGGCCTTCTCGCCGTGACGCTGGGCTATATCGGCTTTGGACTCGTGCGTCACATAAGGAGGGCCATGCTCCGCCACTCCAGGGCGGCTGACCTTCATCACAGGCCGAAACAATGACCCGGCTTCGAAATCCCCGGGGAGTGATGGATTCGGATAACCTGTGAGGAACCTGCACACTGAGCCCGAACAAGATTGCCACCATGAACAAGTGCCTCTTTGCCCGCATGCTCCCCCAGGGTTATTCACGTCGTCTATGCCGGCCTCCAGCCTTCGGTTTCAGAGGAGAAAGACCCGAAAAGGCGGGAGTTATTGGAGTTCCCGGCGACCATAATAAGACTACTGTTAATTACTTATTGAACTAGGTATCAGTTAGACTTTGTTAACTTCCTAAATTTCGCGCCGCGCGCCCCATGAAATTCAAAATTAACCGCGACCATTTCAGCAACGGATTGGCTCAAGTCCTGAACGTTGTAGGATCGAAGACGACAATGCCGATCCTGAGCAATGTGCTCATCGAGGCCGAAAAGGACGTCATCTCACTGACCACCACCAATCTCGATCTTGGCATACGCTGCCGGATCAAGGCGGACGTGAAGGAAAGCGGGTCCGTCACGCTTCCGGTGAAGCGGCTGACCACGATCGTTCGCGAGCTGCCGAATCTGGATGTAACCGTTGATTCTGCGCCCAACCATCAGGTGAAGATCACGTCCGGCGGTTCCAATTTCCGCATCATGGGATTGGGCAAGGAGGAGTTTCCCCCCCTGCCCGAATTTGGAGAGGAAAAATCCTTCACGGTTGAACAGCCCGAGCTTGTTGCGATGCTCAAGAGCGTCGCGTACGCGCAAAGTGCGGACGAAACGCGTTATATCCTCAACGGAGTCTATTTCAGCTTCCGCGATGGGAAACTTTCGCTGGTTGCCACGGATGGACGCCGTCTTGCATTGATTGCCAAGGAAATGGAGATTCCGGCGGAGAGTGCGGGAGCCATCATTCTTCCAGCCAAGACCGTCAACGAACTGCTCCGCATGCTCGACAAGGGCGAGAAGGTTAAGATCGATTTCAGCGAGAGGCGCTGTTCGTTCCAGATCGGCACCAACAAGGACAACAGCGGGCTGGTCGACTCCATTTACCTGTATTCCAAGGTGGTGGAGGGCAACTACCCGAATTTTCAGCAGGTCATTCCGAAGGAGACGCACCAGCGGATCAAGCTCGAGCGCGAACTCCTGTTGCAGTGCATTCACCGCGCCGCTCTGGTGACGAGCGAAAAGGCCAATTCGGTCAAACTCAAGTTGAGCAGCAACCTGCTGGAAATCATGGCTCAAAGCCCGGACTTCGGCGAAGCGCATGAATCCATGGCAATCAACTACAGCGGGCCTGATCTGCAGGCCGCCTTCAATCCGGCGTTTCTGATGGATCCGTTGAGGTCCCTGACCAAGGACGAAGTTTTCCTTGAGGTAAAGGATGAGGTCAGTCCGGGTGTATTCAAGACGCTCGACAACTTCATATGCGTGATCATGCCGGTGCGCATGAGCTGAGTTTCTCTTTGGATGACTGAACAACCATGGCCCGTCGTCGCCCTGTTCGGGGTGTTTCTTGTCTCCCTGCTTCTCGCTCAGGTGAACCGGCGGCTTGCATCGCCGGTCATCGCCATTGTCAATCGCTGGCTGGTATGGGCATTCGTTTCGCTCGGGCTGGCCGTGATCTCATCGACGCTTGGTCTGATTGACCGCCCGTTTTGGGTCCTGGTCACGGGTTTCTTTCTAATCTACTTCCTGGTTGAGACGGGATACCGGTGGCTGGAGATTCACGCGTTGAGTGTGAGTCCCATCCCGTTGTTTCCGAGGTTCCAGGTGAATGCGAGCGGCGAGGAGTGGCCGACGCATTCGCGGCTGCTGCAAGTCCGCGACTGGCTTCGCGTGAATGGCTACCGTCAGATCCAGGCGCTAAGGGCCGAAGTTGGCGGAGGCATCTACCTGCGCACCTCCATCTACCAGGACACGCCGGCTCACACACGCATTCAAATCACGTTTCTTCCCCAACGCCACGGGGGGATCTCCGAATGTTATGCGCTGTCGTCGCTCACGGAATCGGGCCTCCG
>JAGOJU010000068.1:0-3914 GCA_017994935.1 Opitutaceae bacterium | reverse complement strand
CACTGCCGGTCACCTACGAGCGGCTGCGGGGTTTTGTCGAGGCGGCACCGCTGATTGGCGGGGATGGCAAGGCGTCACTGTGGGAGTCGGTTGTCTATGACAGGCTTGAAATGGAGGCCCTGAATGAGGATCTGAAGTACGTCTATGCGTTGATCCGCGTGGATGGGGACCTCTCGTTCATGCGGCACCTTTATGTCGATCGTGTTGACTACTGCGCGTTCGGAAACTCGGCGCCGTTCCGCATCCGGATCGTCAATGCCTTCAATGACAATGCCGACTACTACTACGTGAAACGCGCGGACGCGTCGCGTGTCTACGGCCTTGAGCTGGAGCACGTGCTCTCCCCCAACCGCATGAACTACCTCACCTGCGGAACAACGCTGGTGGAGGAGCACATCGCGGGCCTGCCCGGCGACGTGTTCATTCAACGCTGGCTCGACAATCCGGAAATCCGTCCGATCCGCATCGCCAAGGAACTCGTGAAGTTCAATGAAAGATGTTTTGTGCGCCTCCTGGGGGACATGCGGAGCTACAATTTTGTGATCGTCATCACGCCGGATTTTGAAGGCGCGCAGGTCCGGATCCGTGCAATGGATTTCGACCAGCAAAGCTATGAGGGCAGGATGAACTTTTACCGTCCGCAGTTTTTCAAGGACAACCAGCCCTTCGCGCTTTTCTGCATGCAGCATCTGAACCTCGAGAGCGCGCAGCAGTACCAGCGCGAGGAGCAGGTGCTGATGCTGCAACGTGCGAGCCTGAGCGAGGAGCGACTGGCACTGCTTCTGGCGACGATGTCGCGGGATACGGTCTCCACGCCGGAGAACGTGGCGAGCCTGCGGGAATCGCTGGCGGAACACTACCAGAGAACCCAGTTCAGGCAGTGTTCCTCCATGGGCGAGCTTGTCCATGAGAGCCTTTCCGCCATCCGGACGCGGATGCGGGGAAAGGCCAATCTGGAACTTTCGATGTTTGAATGAGGCCGCGCCTCCTCGCGTGCGCGACCTTGGTCAAGTGAGGATCCGCTTGCCGCGTGCGCGACGCATGGCGCATGGCAACGACTCCGAACTCAGAATGAGAACGTGTTGCTCAGGATGAACAGGCGGGGATCCTTGAGCGAGTAGCGTGTGACGACGATCGGGGAGCTGGGATCATTGGTCTCGTTGATGGCTCTGACTCCATCGAAGCCGGGATCGTTCGCTACATTGCGGATATTGAACTGAACTGACCACGTGATCTTGTTGCTCAGCTTGCGGCGATACCGCGCAAAGACATCGATGTTGAAATTGTCAGGTGCGTAGAAGGGTCTGCTGAGATCGAGCGAACCATCCGCATTGGTCCAATATCCCATGAGGGGTTCGCCGCGCCAGCGCACGCCGCCGCCGACCGTGAACCCATTGAATAGGGTGCCGCGATCAAAACTGTAGCTTACGTTGAGGTTGGCGGTGAGCCTGCTGGAGGGGGGATTGCGCCGACCGCTGTAATTCTGCATTTGCTGAAGATTGTTGTCGGCCGAAGTCAGCAAGGAGGCGATGGTATTGCTGCCGTTGGTCATCTGCGCATAGGCGGGGTTGGAGAGCATCGGGCGGGCGACATTCTGGTAGTATTCGACCACTTCGTTGCCGACATCGCTGGCGATGTTCTCCGTCGAAGCGGCACCGAAGCGCAGGCTCAGGCCCTCCACCGGGCGCGCGAAAAGGGTGAACTCGTAGCCCTTTGCCTTTTGGTTGAACACGACCTGGTTGGATGCGACGGTGGTATCGAACGGGTTTTCGTCGAGCACACCGTTGGCCACAAGGATATCATACATCGAATCAATGTTGGCGTAGGGCGAGTTCCTTCCGGGGCCACCGGTCATCAATCCGGTGGCGTCTGTCTGGTAATGCAGGGCGGAGAAATTGACCCTGCCGTCCCATAGCCTGAGGCGAATGCCGAAGTCCTTGGTCTCACCCTTGGCGGCACCACGGACCTCGCCGGTGATGTCGGAGAGACCGGCAGTGGGATTGAAATTCGTGGCATGGTTTGCGGTCAGAGACAGCCAAGGCAGGACTTTGAAAACGAGGCCTTCGTTGCGGGCTGCGCCGCTATCAATCGAGCGCGGTTCGGGAGGCATGCTGGCATCGAATATGTTGGTCCTTGTTTCGCCCGTCGCAGGGTCCCGCCAGACGAATTCCTGCGTGGCGGAGTCCCTCACGATGTAGCCCTGCTGATTGGCATTATAGTTTTTCTGATTCAGGCCACGGTAGCCCCACGTCAGAATGACACGATTGTCGAACCATGAACCCTGCCAAACGGCGAGCTTGGTCGTCGTATCGGTAAGGTTGGCGCGCAGACCGGTTGTGGTCCGGAGCCAGCCGCCAGTGTAGCCGCTGCCGAGATCCACCTGGTCCTGGTAATACCAGGCGGTGATGTCCTGCATGTAGGAGTCGCCGGTGGCAAAATCGTAGTAGTCACGCGTCCAGACCCGGTTTGCATTGTTGCTTGGATTGGCGTTGGGCAGGACGCCGGTGGGTGTGCCGGTGATCATGAGGTGCCTGCGGTCCCAGAGTTCCTTGAATTTGTAGTTTTCCCACATGATCGAGGCGCGGTGACTGCCGAACCAGCGGCTCCTTCGGGTGAAGTCGCGGGCATAGGAAAGTGTGGCACGATAGGTCTTCACGCTTTCGTGCCGATCGTAGAGCCAGGGTTGCGCTTCGGAGTAGTATCTTCCGAAGTTGGGGTTCGCTGCGGTCGTTGATCCGGGCATGAAACCGTTGGGATCGACCTGGAGATTGCCCGTGTTGTTCAGGACTCCGTTGCCCTGGAGGCGCTCCATTGTCCAGTCGGCGAAGCCCAGCTCGAGATATAGGTTCTTGGCGAGTTCCTGCTCAAGGGTGACCTCCAGCATCTTGTCTTGGGAGTCGGAGATGCCGTTGCGCCCCTCGATCACCGTTGCCTCAGGGTAGACGCCTCTCATCACCTGGACATTGTCCACGGCGCCGACGCTTCTGGCGATTGAGGTGGCAGTGTTCTGGGTGTTGATCATGGTGCCATCTTCGAGGACGGTCATACGAACGGCGGAATTGCGTGCGAGCCCGATGGAGGCAACCGGCACGGTTGCAGCGTTTCCCTCGATTCGAGCATTGTTGCTCGTGAGAGGCGCAATGACTTTCGGCGAACCGGCGTCAAAGTAGGGGGTGAACATGTCGCGCGGGTAGATCCGGCGGCCAAGTGCGCGATTGACATTGCGATACTCAAAGTTGGCACGGACGGTGGTCTTGCTGAACGGCTTGTAGGCACCGGCAATGAAGGCACCATCGGTATTCGAGTAGGCGGGCTTCCACGCAAAATCGGTCCGCTCGGAGAGCAGTGCTGCGCGGAATCCGAGCTTGTTCTTGATCAGGGTCTGGTCCACATCAAGCTGGCCGCGAAGCGAACCTTCGCTGTCCGTGCGAAAAGAAACCGAGTTGCGGCTGCGCGATAGGCCTGGGCGCTTGGTGTTGTAGTTGATCGCACCACCTGGCTCACCGACACCGAAGAGCACGGCGTTGGGACCCTTCGAGAGGTCAATGCGGTCGCTGCTGAAGGAGTTGAACGACATCAGCGTAAACATGAAATTACGCGTACCGCGGTAGGTGCGGAAGCCACGGAAATAGGTCGTGTTCTGATCCCAGAGCGAGGTCAAAGACCCATCCTCATTGTTGTCGCCCATCAAGGAGCCCGCTTCGATATTGTTGGCGTAGGCGGCGATGTCCTGCAGGTCGAGGGCGCCCATGTCCTCGATCAGCTGGCCAGTGATGACGTCGATGGTGTTGGCGATGTCGTCGAGCGACGTGCGTGTGCGTCCGCCCGCGAGCGTCTCGCGGGCCTCGTAGCCGACGTCCTCGTCGGCACTGACCTCAAAGGGCGAAAGGACTATGGGCGTTTCGTCCTGGGTT
>JAGOJU010000067.1 GCA_017994935.1 Opitutaceae bacterium | reverse complement strand
GGAGGTGCGGCCCGCATCAGACAGCGACGGACTCTTGGTCAGGGTTCTTGATGAGGCGGGGGCCGTCCTTGCGGGAACCACCCATCTCCCCGAATTCGCCAGCGGGCTCACGGGGGAGAATCCGCATTTTGGCGACGTCGTTCATCCAAGCGATTCGGGTCGTACGAGCGGCGGCTCAAGCAGCGGATCCGCGGCGGCGGTCGCTTCCGGCATCGTTCCGCTTGCCGTCGGATCGGACACCGGAGGTTCGATCCGGGTACCCGCGGCATTCTGCGGAATCTACGGCATGCGGCTCACACCCCAGCACCCGTGGATCAGCGACGCTTTCCCGCTTTCGCGGACTTTCGACACAGCAGGCTGGTTCACGGCCACGCCTGCTGACATGTTGACCACACTCACAACCCTGGTCGGCAGCAGCTCAAGCAGGCGGGCTTTGAACGGAGTTTACCTCGGATTCGACGAATGGGTGGATGCGGATGGCGACTGTGCGCAGGCGCTCGACGCAGCGGGGCAGTCGTACGCTCCCAAGGCAGATCAATCCACAAGGAATGAACTGCTTGCCGGTTTCCGAGGATCCTCCGAAGCCTACACGGTGTTGCACAGCTTCGATGCCTTTCAGGTTCATCAGTCTTGGATCGACACGCACAAGGCCCGCTATGGAACGGAAGTATGGCAACGCCTCGATCGAGGCCGCAAGTGGACCGATCGCGAAATCGAGGCCGCCCATGTCAAACTCGTCGCCCTTCGGCTCCTTTGGAGCAGGTTCTTCCAGACCTTCGATTTCCTGGTCATGCCTGCAACGCCCTTTCCAGCGCTCGAAAAGGGTGCCTATACGCAGGAGATCCGCCGGCGCCTGCTCGACCTGACCTCGCCCGCCAGCCTCGGAGGGCTTCCCGTCCTGACCGTACCCGTACACCTCGGCTCCGGGTTCACGAGCGGGCTGCAAATCGTGGTCAGCTCCCCGATCAGCCCCGCAATCCCGATGATCCTCTCCCGGGAACAATCCGTCGCGTTTTCCGCGTGATTCCCTTTGCATCGTCCCCTCTCCCGCGACGATATCCTTCTCCACGAAATGGCCTCTCCTGCCCAAGACACGACTTCTCAACAAGCGACAAGGTCACCTGATTTCTCCGACCTGGTCCGGCAACTCCAGCATCAGGCGGGATCCGCAATGGCGCTGGTGAGCACCGAGGACCGTCCGCTCTATGGTCGGACACTGTACATCGCCAATTGTCCGCTCGACACGCGCTACGGGGAATTCCGCGCCTACATTTTCCAGGATATCATCGACAAGCACTACATCGTCGCCCTTGCACACGGCGACGTTGTCGGCGCAAAGACGCTCTACACCCGGCTTCACTCCTCGTGTGTGACGAGCGAAACGCTTCGCGGATGCGACTGCGACTGCGTGCAGCAGCTCGAAGGGGCCTTTCAGGTCATTTCCAGGAAAGGAACCGGCATCCTGTTCTATCTGCTCCAGGAGGGCCGTGGGGTAGGCTACATAGGCAAGGCACGGGATCGCATGCTCGTCCAGGCCTCGCTGGATCAACTCTCCACGTTCGCGGCCTATCACGCGATGGGACTCGAGAAGGATCACAGGAACTACGACAACATTTCCCAAATCTGCTACCTGCTCGGCATAACGGCGTCATGGATCGTGCTGACCAACAATCCGGACAAGGTGGCTGCGCTCAAGTCCCAGGGACTCGTGGTGGCGGGAACCGAGCCCCTGGAATTCGAGCCCTCGCCTTTCAACCTGGCCTATCTGACTTCAAAGGCTGCCGGCGGCCACATCCTGAAGCGTCCATCGGCGACCACCGTAAAGCGGGCCCTGCCGCCCGAACCGGTGATCCCGTTCAAGCCGCATGCACTGCCGGATGCGCGCCGTTTCATCTATTCAGCGAGCTATTTTCTTCCGATGAAACCCGTGGACAACGATGTGCTGCTCACGGAAGCGCAGTTCACCGCGCTCTTCCAGAAGAAGACGATCGACCGGTACATGTCAGGGCCGCAACCGCTCGTCCACGGTTACCAGCTGATCCGCGACAATCGATTCTTCGTGAAGATCGACGTCGAGAACCTTACGGCGTTCCGCCGCGACAATGCCCACGATCCCATCGTCGACCTCCTGACGACGCCCTACTGGTTCCGCGTCCATGTCTACTATGACATCGTGACCAGCCAGGATATCGTGGTGCTCACCCATGGCCAGGCAAAACCCGCGGACATTCCCGTCGTGAGACTCCAATCGGAATCCCTCTTCAATCGTTTTCCTCTGCGGTCAGTCGACAACCGGGACAAGTACAAGGCTTCAGTCAAACACATCGTCACCTACGGTGTCGGGGCAATCCAGCTCATCCACAACGATGGCCGCGGGGCGGGCTTCGGCGCTCACGCGACCGACCTGATGATGACCGAGACTGCCGAGGTCGCTTCCAGCGATGAAGCTTACCGGAAGCTGGGGGTCGACTACGACAGTCGCGACTACGACGCCGCACTCCGCCTCCTGCGGCATCACATTCCGAACGAGAAGATCCAGATGATCATGAACTCGCCCGGCAGCCTGGTGAAGAAGCCTGAGTATGCCCAGGCGCTCAACGTCCAGAAAATGGATGTCGAGAAATGGATATTCCTGGACGACCAGGCCTGAGGATCCCCGCGGTTCACCATGACTGACACCCTGGGGCACCACCTTCTGGAGCAGCGCGTCGCGCAGATCCCCGAAGTGCTGGGAAACATGATTTCGAGGGGACCGCCCCCCCTCAAGCAAGCCAGCCTTCAGTCGACCCGGTTCGTCATCACGGGAACAGGCAGCTCCGAGGCGCATGCGCGCTACCTGTCGATGCTTCTCAACCTGTACTGCGATCGCGCGGCGACGTACGTGCCGCTCTCCGGATTCACCACCGCGAACCGGACGGCCTTTGCTGGCAAGACGCTCGTTGTTTTTTCCCAAGGCGTTTCCCCAAATGCCCAGATCGCGATCAACCGCCGGTCAGATTTTCTCCATACCATCCTCTTCACGGCAACGACGCCTGAAACAGCATTGCGAGCCGGCAAGCCCGATCGCGCGGAACTGCTGCAGCTTGTGCTGGATGAGGGTGGAGACCTGAGGGAGTTTCCCCTCGCCGAGGAATACACGACCTTGATCCGGTTTGTCGGACCTATGGCCGGCTATCTGGCTGCGCTGCAATTCGTGGCCCAGTTCCCGGGGTGCCAGTACCCGATGCCGATGCGTGCACAGATCCTCCCGCTTCTTGAAGCCTGTCCGCCAGCGGAGCTCCTCGACGCGATGCTGACGAAGCCCGGCACGTTTTCACAAGGATTCAACCTCGTCACGGCCGCGCCCATCTCCGACTTTGCCCAGAACCTCGCCTGCAAGTTCATGGAGGGCCTCTACTGGCCCTGTCCCCTCATTTCGGATTTTCTCCAGTTTGCGCACGGGCCCTTCCAACAGATGAACGCCCATCCCAAACCGGTCGTGATCCTCCAGGGCAACAATCCCATGGAGGCGGAAATGGTGCAGCGAAGCGTTTCCATGCTCCGGGACGTCGGACTCGGGGCGCACGTTATCCAGGCGGACGCCCCGCCGTTGTATTCAATTTTTGGATTCGAGGCGGCTCTCAATCGCCTGATCCTTCCGGTCATGAACCGGCTGCAGGTCAACCAGGTGCAATGGCCGGGGAAGGGTCGCGACGACCTGCTCTATGGATTCTGTCCGGATCAGGCGCGGCCGCCGGGCGACATGACTGCCGTCTAGCCTAGGCGGCGTCCTTTTTCACGTCCGCCTTTGAGGCGCGTCGAAGGACCGGGCGCCGCCTGCCGGCAACCACGGACGCGTCGATCAAGACCTCCGCAACATCGTCGCGCTGGGGAAGCTCAAACATGACCTCGAGCATGAGGGCCTCGATGATGGAGCGCAGTGCACGCGCCCCGGTCTTGAGCGCGATGGCCTTGCGCGCCACGGCCTTGACAGCGTCCGGAGTGAAGCGCAGCCGGACCCCGTCCATGGCGAACAGCTTCGAATACTGTTTCACGATCGCGTTCTTGGTCTTGAGGAGAATGCGGACGAGGTCCTCCTCGCTCAACTGATCGAGGACCGACACGATCGGCAGGCGCCCGATGAATTCTGGAATCATTCCGAAGCGGATGAGATCCTCGGGGGCGAGCTCACGCATGAGCACCTCCGGCCTGAGTGTGGCGTCCTGCTGCTTGCTGATGGAGTTGAAGCCAAGGCCGCGCAGCCCGCTTCGACGCTGCACGATCCCGTCGAGGCCCACAAACGCACCGCCACAGACGAACAGGATGTTCTGCGTGTTGATCTGCACGTACTCCTGGTTCGGGTGCTTGCGTCCCCCCTGGGGAGGGACATTGCAGACGGTGCCCTCGAGAATCTTGAGAAGCGCCTGCTGAACTCCCTCTCCCGAGACGTCACGCGTGATCGACACGTTCTCGGTCTTCCGGCCGATCTTGTCGATTTCATCGATGTAGACGATCCCGCATTCCGCGCGTTTGACGTCGTAGTTGGCCGATTGAAGGAGCCTCAGGACGACGTTCTCAACATCCTCTCCAACATAGCCCGCCTCCGTGAGCGTCGTGGCATCGGAGATTGCAAATGGGACATCCAGGATTTTTGCGAGTGAGCGCGCAAGCAGGGTCTTGCCCGAACCCGTCGGCCCCACCAGCAGGATGTTGCTCTTCTCGACCTCCACTCCGTCAAATTCCGGGGAAAGCGCCGTCGAGTCCTTCGATGACTGCCCGGAGTCGAACATCAGCCGCTTGTAGTGGTTGTAGACCGCAACCGAGAGCACCTTCTTGGCGTGGTCCTGGCCAATCACGTAGTCATCAAGGGTGCGTTTGATGTCGGATGGCTTCACGAGCCGAAACGACGGTTTCGATTCCGACGGAGGCTGCTTCACCTCGCGGTCTATGATCGTCTTGCAGACACTGACGCACGAATCGCAAATGTACACCCCGGGACCTGCGATGATCTTCTTCACCTCTGCCTGCGACTTTCCGCAGAAGGAACAAAGGGTCATGCGGGATGATTTTGCCATGAGATTGCGTGAATGAGTTGCCGGCTTTGGTGTGTGGTCAGAGCGACCGCCCGTACATCGGCACAGCTAGCGTGCGGTTGATCGGCTGGCAAATCCGAACACAGGAAAAAGACGCCCTGGCTCCATCAGCTGCAAAATTGGCTGGAGCCCATCACCTTGCGGCGTCCGCAATCAGACCGCCGCAGCGATCTTGGTCGTATCGCGCATGGACGCCTCGACATGATCCACGAGGCCGTAGGTCTTGGCCTCCTCGGCCGTCATGTAATAGTCGCGATCGGAATCCTTTTCCACCTGCTCGGGAGTTTTGCCGGTATGTTTGGCAAGGGTCTCATTCAGCGTCTTCTTCCACCGGAGAATTTCCCGCGCGGCAATTGCGATGTCGGCAGTCTGCCCGCCCGCGCCACCGCTGGGCTGATGGATCATGACCCGGCTGTTGGGAAGGGCGAACCGCTTGCCCTTGGTTCCCGCCGCAAGCAACACCGTGCTCATGCTGGCAGCCATTCCAATGCAATAGGTGACGATGTCGCATTGCAGGAAATTCATCGTGTCGTAGATCGCCATTCCACCCGTCACAATGCCGCCCGGCGAGTTGATGTAGATATGGATGTCCTTCTTGGAATCCTCCATCTGCAGGAAGAGCAACTGTGCGATGACGCTGTTGGCAACGCCATCGTCGATCGGGGTGCCGATGAAGATGATGCGATCCTTCAACAGGCGGCTGTAGATGTCCATCGACCGCTCACCACGGCCGGTGTTTTCAATGACGTAGGGAATGTAGTAGGAGCTCACAAGGAGGCGTGCAGGTGCTGATTATGATTTGTTCACCACCTTAGCCTTGGAGACCAGGAATTCAACCGCCTTGTCGAAAATGATGTCCTGATGCACGGAGCGCAGCTGACTGCGGTCGCCGGACAGTTGCTTCAGGAGCTTGTCGGGCGCAGTATGGGAACGCTGCGATTCCTGAATGATGTATTGGTTGATGTCATTCTCTGACACCTTGATGTCCTCCTTCTCGGCGATCTTCGAGAGAATCAACTGACTCTTGACCCGCGAGGCAGCCGAACGGCGGGCGCTTTCAAAAAGCTCCTTCTTGTCCTTCTCGAACTGATCCTGGGTCACGCCACGGCGCATGTTCTCCTCGATGAATCTGCGAAGGACATTCTGAGTCTCGACCTCGACCAGCGAGGAGGGGATTTCAAAGTCGGTCTTCTGGAGCAGCGACTCGATCACCTGCCTGCGTTGATCGGTCCTGTTTTGATATTCCTTCTGCATCCTGAGATTGCCCCGAATGCCATCCCTGAGTTCCTCCACGCTCCCAGCCTCATGGGTCTTCAGGAACGCCTCGTCAATTTCCGGCAGCACCCTCTCGCGGACCTCGAGTATCTCCACCGAATAGGTTGCCGCCTTTCCGGCGAGTTCGGGCGCCCCGTGGAATTCAGCAGGAAACTGCACGGCAACTTCCTTTTTTTCGCCCGCGCGCATGCCCGACAACTGCTTGCCGAGACCGGGAATCAGCCCTTCCTGCTCCCCGTCCACCTCCTCCCAGGTTTGTGGCACTTTACCATAGATCTGCTTCTCTGGCACCAGCTCAAGGATCGGCTTTCCGTCAACGATGCCCTCGTAGGACAGCTTGATGTAGTCGCCCTTCTGCGATGCCCGATCCGCAACCTTGAAATCCGCCCGCTCACTGCGAAGCCGCTCGATCACCTGATCGATTTCGGCATCGCTCACCTCGGTGCTGCCCACCTCCGTCGTCAACTCCGAGTAATCCGGCACCTCGAACTCAGGACGCACGTCGATTGAAAAGGTCAGCTCCGCGGGCTTGCCATTCTCAATCGTGCCCGGATTTGCCTGAACCAGGTTGAGGATGTCGAGCTTGCTCTTCTCGACGCCCTCCCGGTAGGCCTCAGCAACGACCTTTTGTTTGAACTCATCCGCAATGTCCTTCTCGAAACGTTTGGCGATCACCGCCATGGGCGCCTTGCCTGGCCGAAACCCCGGTATCTTGGCGTACCGGACAAACTCGGCCACAGTGGCCGCATGCTTGGACGAAACCTCGGCGGCATCGAGCGATACGACAAGATTCTTGCGAGTAATGGATTGATCTTGGACTGCGGTGTTCACGGGAAAGCGACGAACTGAACGGATTGATTGATGAATCGTTAAAACTGCAAAACCGGCGAACGGCGGTCAATGCCGTATTCTGAACGCTTGCGCGCCTTACCCGCGTTCCGTTTGGTCCCACATGTCGAATGTACTCCCTCAAAGAACTCAGGTCCGACCACCGCGCAATCCTCGTGCTGGACGCCGCATCAGCGAGGATCCAGTCCGGCTGGCTGGCCGCGGGCAGGAGTGACACCTGGGCAGGGTTCGATGGGGACGCCGGCCAAGGCGTGTTTGCATGCATCGAGCGTCTCGGATGCGACATGAATGCGATTGAGGCGTTCATCTACTGCGACGGTCCGGGATCAATCCTTGGAATTCGAACGATTGCCATGGCCATTCGCACGTGGCAGGCCATCCGACCGCGCCCGGCATACCACTACCGCAGCCTCGAACTCGTCGCCCATGCCCTTGCACCTGAGCAGCAAAGCCTGCGCATTATTGCGGATGCGCGCCGGGAGACCTGGCATGTGGTCGAAGTGACAGCCGACGGGTCCGTCGGTCCGCTCGCCCGCCTTCCTCACTCCGACCTCCATGGGAATGCCGTCATGCCGGAGAATTTTCGCTCGTGGGCTCCTCTCCCACCAAGCACCCGGACGGTCCCCTACGATCTTGCAACCTTGTTCGCTGCGACGTCCTCGGTGCCACTTTATGCCCGTACTTTGGCACCCGATGCGTTCAGCTACGAAACGCCTCACTATGTGACGTGGTCCCCGAGGATTCATCGAGCGCCCTCATGAGCTCCACACCTGCAGCCCACCTGCCCCTGCGTTGCTGGGCCGAGATCGATCTGGCAGCGCTCGAGCGGAATCTCCGCGCCATCAGGGCCTCGCTCCCTGCGCATATGCGTTATGTCGCCGTGGTCAAAGCGGATGCGTACGGACACGGACTCCATCATGCTGCGGCGCGTCTGATGCACGCCGGTGCCGACCTTTTTGCAGTCGCCACGCTGAATGAAGCGATGTCCCTGCGTGAGCTCGGCTCGGGCTGGCCCATCCTGCTCCTGAGTCCCCTCCTGGCTGAGGAAGATCGCTACGTTGCGGAATTTGGCCTCACAGCAACCGTGTCGAGCTCCGAGGAAGTCAAGCGTCTCGCACAGGCGGGCAAGAGGGCCGGGCGCCCGGTGGAGGTGCATCTCAAGATCGACACCGGCACGGGTCGCCTCGGAGTGTGGCATCCCGATGCCTCCCTCCTCTACGATGAGATTCGGGCCACACCGGAATTGCGCCTCGCGGGAGTCTTCACCCACTTCGCGGCTTCAGATGATGATCCCGAATTCACCGCCGAGCAGCGCCGGCGTCTCGTGGCTGCCCTCGCCCGCTGCGGATCCATCAATACGGCATCGCTCTTCATCCATGCTGACAACAGCGCGGGCCTGGAGAGCATCGAGACAGCCGGGCCTTTCAATGCCGTCCGCATCGGACTCCTTCAATTCGGCGTGCTGCCATGCGCGGGATCACTGCTCTCCGCAGTCCACGCTGAACCTGTCTTCAGCCTCAGAACAAAGGTGGGCCTGGTGAAACGCCTTCCTGCTGGAACAAGCATCAGCTATGGCCGCACCTGTACCCTTCAGCGCGACTCCCGGGTCGCCATCCTTTGCGCCGGATACGCTGACGGCCTGCCGCGCGCTGCAAGCAACCGGGGCCAGGTCCTGATACGAGGAGCCCGATGCAGGATTCTCGGCCGTGTCACGATGGATCAGACGGTCGTGGATGTCACGGACGTTCCCGAAACTGTGGCGGGCGACGAGGCCGTGCTCGTGGGGCGGCAGTTCACGGGGGAAATCACGCTCTCTGAATTCAGCCAATGGGCGGACACGATCCCATGGGAAACATTGACGTCCATCACGAAGCGGGTTCCCCGCGTGTACCGGACACCCCTGGGACTCTGACGAGATGTGAGCCCCGAACCCCATCGCCAGGTTGGAAATCCTCACCAGCCCGCTTCTACTTGCCAATGGCGTAGACGCGAAATCCAAGCGCCCGGAGTTCGCCATGCGGCAGGATATTGCGCCCGTCAAAAACAAAGGCGGGCTTCTGCATCGCATCCAGTATCCGTCGAAAATCGAGGGCCTTGAACTCGTCCCACTCCGTCACCACCACAAGCGCATGGGCCTTGTCCGCGGCGGCATAGGGTGACTCCGCGATCTCAAGGCTGCCGCCCTGCCCGTCGGCACCCACCGTTTCCCGGCGAATCTCCTCAGGGGGGACTTTCGGATCGTAGACGGTCACGCGGGCCCGCTCGGCGAGAAGATCCTTCACCACGCTGATGGCTGCGGATTCCCGTGTGTCGTTGGTGTCCTTCTTGAAGGCAAACCCGAGCACCGCGATCTTCTTGTCCGCAACCGAATTGTACAGCGTGCGCACGATCTTCATCGCAAAACGCCGCTTCTGCCAGTCGTTCATTCGCACAACGTGCTCCCAATAGGAGGCAACTTCCGGCAATCCAAAATGCTCGGACAAGTACACGAGATTCAGGATGTCCTTTTGAAAACAGGATCCGCCAAAACCCACGCTCGCCTTGAGAAACTTCGCGCCAATGCGCGAATCCCTTCCGATCGCATTGGCAACTTCATCGACGTCAGCCCCCGTTGCCTCGCACAACGCGGATATCGAGTTGATCGACGAAATGCGTTGGGCGAGGAACGCGTTGGCGACCAGCTTTGAAAGCTCTGACGACCACAGGTTGGTCGTGATGATGCAATCCCGGGAAACCCAGCGTGCGTAGATGTCCACCAGCACCTTCACGGCACGATCCCCCTCAGGGGTCTTCTCCCCTCCGATCAGAACACGATCGGGAGCGAGCAGATCTGCCATGGCAGTTCCCTCCGCAAGGAACTCGGGATTCGACAGGACCTGATGCACAATCCCCCGCCCATTCGCGCCAAGGATATCCTTGATTGTTTCGGCAGTCTTGACCGGAATTGTGGACTTCTCGACGATGATTTTAGGTCCATCCGCGACCTCCGCGATCGTACGGGCAACGGATTCGATGAATCGAAGGTCCGCCGCACGGCCCGATCCGACGCCATAGTTCTTTGTGGGCGTATTGACTGCGACAAATATCAAATCGGCCTGCCTGATGGTCGCCGTGACATCGGTGGAAAAAAACAGGTTGCGGCCCCGGCACTTCGCCACGACCTCATCGAGTCCCGGCTCATAAATCGGCAGCGAAGCGGAATTCCAAGCCGCAATACGCGCGGCGTTCATGTCGACCACGGTGACCGTCACATCCGGCGCCTTCAGCGCAATCATGGCCATCGTGGGTCCGCCTACGTAACCGGCGCCTATGCAGCAGATTTTCATCGTTTCAAATCAAGAGTAAGCACACTTTCCATCTTGTACATTCGATCGCATCGCGGGCGGACGTCACAAAAAGGCGGGCTTCAAGGAAGCCCGCCGGAAGCGCCACCCCATCGACGATCATGCGGGGTGAGGAGCTGGAGCCGCACCTCCCATCGGTTCGGGCAGCGCCTTTTCCTGGGGTTTCTTCGCCCCCCGGTCATCGGGCTTGGCAACAGGCAGCGTGATCGCCTCCGGCACCACCGGTGAACGGATCTCTCCAAATTCGACGATCTCCTTCACGTGACGGCCCTCGATCGTCTCATGCTCGAGAAGCGCGTCGGCAATCTTGTCGAGGGCGACGCGATGATCCAGGATGATCTGCTTGGCACGCGCGTAGGTTTCGTCGACGAGCTTCTTGACCTCCCCGTCGATCAGGTGCGCGGTTTCCTCGGACACCGTATGGGACCGGGTGATTTCCCTGCCCAGAAAAACGGTGTCCTGATTCTCGCCGTAGGAAATCGGACCGAGCGGACTCATGCCCCAGTTGCACACCATGTGTCGTGCAAGCTTCGTGGCCTGTTCGATGTCCCCTGAAGCACCGCTCGTAATATCCTGCAATGCGACCTCCTCCGCAATGCGTCCGCCAAACAGCGTTGCGAGGCGATTGAGCATCTTTCGTTTGGCGTAATTGTAGGTATCCTTGGTCGGGATGTACATGGTGCTCCCAAGGGATCGTCCCCTCGGAATGATGGTCACCTTGTGCACAGGCATGGAGTCATCGTCGATCACGACGCTCACCAGCGCGTGCCCCGCCTCGTGGTAGGCAACGACCTTCTTGTCCTCCGCGTCCATGACTTTGCGACGCTCGCGACCGAAGAGCACCTTGTTCCGCGCGTCATCGACATCCTGCATTTCCACCTTCTTCTTGTTGCGACGGGCTGCGAGGAGCGCGGATTCATTCAGAAGGTTGGCAAGTTCCGCCCCTGAAAGCCCTGGAGTTCCGCGGGCGATGACCCCCAGATCGACATCCTCCGACAACGTGATCTTGCGGGCATGCACGCGCAGCACCTGCTCGCGGCCGATAAGGTCGGGCAGGTCGACGTAAATCTGCCGGTCGAAGCGACCAGGACGCAGCAGCGCGGCATCAAGCACATCCGGCCGGTTGGTGGCGGCGATGATGATGACGCCCTCGGTGGTGTCGAAACCATCCATCTCGACCAGCATCGAATTCAGAGTCTGTTCGCGTTCGTCATTCCCACCGCCCAGGCCGGCACCCCGCTGACGACCCACCGCATCGATTTCGTCGATGAAGATCAGGCAGGGCGCATTCTTGCGTCCCTGTTCAAACATGTCGCGAACACGGCTCGCGCCGACGCCCACAAACATCTCGACAAAGTCCGAACCGGAGATGCTGAAGAACGGAACATCGGCCTCCCCCGCCACCGCCTTCGCCAGCAACGTCTTGCCGGTACCAGGAGGTCCAACCATGAGGATTCCCTTGGGAATCTTGCCCCCCATGCGCGTAAACTTCTTGGGATCCTTCAGAAATTCAACGACTTCAGATACCTCCTCCTTTGCTTCGTCGCATCCCGCCACGTCCGCGAAGGTCACCTTCTCCCGATCGCGGGTAAGGAGCTTGGCCCGGCTCTTTCCAAAATTCAGGGCGCCACGACCCGCATTCCGCAATTGGCGAACGAACAGGAAATACAGCAGGCCGATGATGATGACGAACGGAATGATGTTTGTCGCCAACGTGGCCAGCAGGGTTGTCGAAGGCGGTTCGGTGAATTTCTGAGATTTCTGAAGGCGCTCCAGATTGGCGTCCGTCAGCCTGCCATAGGCCCGAAAATGCTGCGTCTTGCCGGTTTCCGTATTGAGGATCGGCTCCATGGTCTCCCCTCGGATGACCACGTAGTCGCCACCGCCCGCGCCGTCCCGCTGGATCATCCCCTCCCGGATCTGACCGGCTTCGGAAAGCTCCACGACCTTCTGGATATTGATGGAGGCGAACGACCTACCACTACTCGGGTTGAGAAAGAAGACCGCGATAACCGCTGCAACGACCGAAAGCCAGATCATCATCACTTTCGGTTGAACGCGTTCGGGTGGCAGGTTCTTGAGCGGGCGCCGCTTGTTTTTGTTTTCGGGTTCGGACATTTACAGCATTTGGGACTATGGAACCAAGCTACAGGTTCCGAGGCCGCAAGTCAATTGGTGCGAGTCGGTTTCGTTTGTGGAAACCAAAGCTTCAAATTCCATTGCCTGCGCGGGTGCACTATCAGCGGCTTTTCGTCACTTTTTCACAATAGCTGAGCCGAAAATCTCGAATCCGGGCAAAGCCCGTACGTCCGATGCTGAGGTGCGTGGGTGCGCCCCGCTCCACCGCGTCAATAAGCGCTTCAAACCCCTGCCGGGACAGGTCCCCCGCCCTATGTGCCAGGGAAATCCGCCAGCGCTGCAGCACCCGGCGCACAACCGCGCGTGGAGCCCCTGCCAGCGCCCGCAGGTCCACGGTCAATCCGCGCTGGGCCCCGATCCGTTCAACCCAGAGTTCGAGCGCCTCATCATCCTCCTGCAGGAGTGCCCGACTCAGCATTGCGCCGGCAAGGGCATCCCGGGTTCCGGCCGCTTCCATCCAAACCGGCATCACCCGGTGGCGCATCCGGTTCCTCAGAAAGTCGGGCTCACGATTGGTCGAGTCCACCCTCCATGGAACGGCGATTTCCCTGAGAAACCCTTCAATCTCAAGTTTTGAGAGCGCAAGAAGAGGGCGAACATGCACCCAGCCCTCGCGAAAAACCTGAACGGGCCGTGGCGCCGCAAGTCCGGCCGTGCCGCTTCCGCGCGACAATCGCATAAGCATGGTTTCGGCAATATCGTCCTTCTGGTGACCGAGCCAGAGAGCCCTCGCCCCCGTCTGCTCCTGCTGCTTCCTGAAAAACTCAAATCGTGCCTCGCGGGCGCTGGCCTCACTCGCGCCGTCAGCGCTTGACGCCGGCCGTCTCCATGATCCCGCGCGAAATGTCACCCCCAGGCCCGCGCACACGGCCCGGCAGAAACGCACGTCATTGCCCGACTGCGAGCCCCGCAGGCGGTGATTGAAGTGCAACGCGATGACCTGCGATCGATGTCGCGCCCAATGACCCCAGATCAGAAGGAGCAAGGCAAGGGAGTCTGCGCCTCCCGATAACGCAACGCACCAGGGTCCCCGCGCCGCATGGCTTCGACTGTCCGCCCAGCGCCTTGCCTCCGGATGGAGGCGCGACATCGGTATCGCCGCGGCTAGCGACTCGGCTGCCCGCTTCCAGTTCAGACGGCGCGAGCGACTCCTCCCCATGATGAAACGAATCGGAGGCCTCAGTCGAAACTGACAAACGCCCTGCCAAAGTAGGGAACCAGCGCCGCAGGCAGCTTCACGCGCCCATCCGCCTGAAGGTTGTTTTCGAGCAGCGCGGCGATGACGCGCGGAACGGCAAGCCCGGATCCGTTGAGCGTGTGGACAAGTTCAGGTTTGCCCGAGTCTTTCGAGCGATAACGAATCTGGGCCCGGCGTGCCTGAAAACTTTCGAAATTGGAACAGCTCGAGACCTCAAGCCAGCGCTTCTGGCCTCCGCCCCATACCTCCAGGTCAAATTTCTTTGCCTGTGAAAATCCCAGGTCCCCGCCGCACATCAGGAGGACGCGATAGGGCAGTTCGAGCTTGCGCAGCAGGTTTTCCGCATCCTGCCGAAGCTTGTCGAGCTCTGCATAGCTGGTGTCCGGGTGCACCCATTTCAGCAGTTCCACCTTGTCGAACTGGTGCAGCCGGTTCAGCCCGCGGACATCCTTGCCATAACTCCCGGCCTCCCTGCGAAAACAGGGTGTGTAGGCGCATCGAAAGACGGGAAGCATCTCCTCGGAAAGAATTTCATCCCTGAAGAAGTTCGTGAGCGGTACCTCGGCAGTGGGCACGGCGTAGAGGTGATCGTGCACCGTTTCATACATCTGCCCTTCCTTGTCGGGCAACTGACCGGTGGCTGTCGCGCTCGCCGCATTCACAAAGATGGGCGGAGCGACCTCCAGGTAGCCGGCCTTTCCCGCCTCTTCGAGAAAAAATTGAAGAAGCGCGCGAACCAGTCGTGCGCCGTCCCCGACGTAGAAGGGAAATCCCGCGCCCGTCACTTTTGCGCCGCGCCCAAAATCGAAAAGCCGTTCAAACCCTGGAATCTCCCAATGCGGTCTGGCGACCGCTGAAACGGAGGAGACATCGCCATGCGTCGAATGGACCTGATTCTCCTCCGGCAACCGTCCTTCAGGCACACTGTCGTGCGGCAGATTCGGGAGCGTCAGCATGGCCTGCTTCAATGCAGCCTCGGCAAGGGTCAACTCCGACTCCTTTTCCTTCGCCCGGGCCGACACCGCTCTCATTTCGGCCACCTTGGCGACAAATTCGGGCGACCCTTTTTTTAATGCCACCATCTCCGCATTGGCCGCCTTTTGAAGGGATCGCAGATGCTCCACCTCCTGAATCTGCGCACGCCACGCACTGTCCAGCGCCAGAACCGAGTCGACATCGACCTCGAGATGCTTCTTGGCAATGGCCGCCCGCACACGGTCAGGCGATTCTCGTAGTAGTTTGGGATCCAGCATGGAGGTTAGGCGAAACCATGAAACTCAGGGGATGAACACTCTTTTCTGATCATAAAATGCAAAATTCGATCGTTTGCAGGGGACGAAAGCAGCCGGGAAGTCGACGCGCGCGTGTCATGGCACCGTTCCGAAAAAGGAGGGATCGATCTGCCCGAGAGCGTTCATGACCTCGCGCGGTGTGAGCAACCTCAGGTCCCGGGCCGGTGCAGAAATTGAAAAATTGGTGCCATTGTCGGGGGGATATGGCCCAAAAAGAGCGACTTCAGTGGGACCAAAAATCCCAAGTACCTTTCTGCCCTGTGCCGCGGCGAGATGCAGCGGACCGCTGTCATTTGCAATCACCCAGGTCGCCGACCCAATGATCTCAGTCAATGCGCCCAGCGCCGTCTTCCCTGTCAGATTGAGGAAACGAGCATTGCCCGCCTGATCACCTGTATACGCCAGGGCGCGGTCGCCCGCCCATGCCACGCTGAGCTCCCCGGAAGATCCAAGAATCGAATCTGTGATCGCGGAAAACCCGGCCCAGCACTTTTCCTCCCGCCGGGAATCCGGAAACATGACAATCAACCGGTCCTTCGGAAACTGATTCCACTCCGCAGGCATTCGGATGCCATTCAATTGAAAGCCAACGCTCCTCGGCAGACGTGCCTGGACACCGATCGAACGGCAGAACTCAAGCAGGATTGCGACGGCATGGCTGCGTTTTCCCAACGGGGGCAGGTCCACCCGGTCCGTGTAAAAGAGGCCCGTGCCTTCGCCGCGATCCCTCCGCCCGATCTTGCGCGGCGCCTTCGCCCGTGCCGTGATGAATCCGGTGTAGTACCGCCCCTGCATATCCATCACGACGTCAAATGTCCGGTCGCGCAGTTCACGAAAAACCTGTCTTAGTCCCGAAATCAACGGACGCCGCCTGAAGACAATGGTCTCATCGACCGCCGTGCAGCTTCTCACAATCGGGGCAAAAACATCCCGCGCGACCCAGGTGACGTGCAGTCCCTCGATCTGTTCCTTGAGTGAGGCAACCACACGCAAACCCTGAATGATGTCACCAAGGGAGGAAGTTTTGACCACCAACAATCGCATAATGGCTGTATCGGAGGCTTGAATCCAGCGGCCTCCCATCGCAACGCCAAATGCGGCAGGAGAACGTCCGGTCCCGACTGGGGACAAAAAATCTGCTTTTACCTGCCGCCGGAATCCTTTGCTCTTGGGAGTTCAATCCTTGTCCCAACGCTCCTTGCCAGACTTGTGCTCATTCATCTGATAAAGTTCCTTGGCTGGACGATCGCTCACCTTCCCGAGGCGTGGCTGCAAGCGCTCTCCAATGGGCTGGGCGACCTGATCTACTGGCTGCTTCCCAAGCGACGACGGATCGTGCTGAGCAATCTGCACCATGCTTTCCCCGACAGGGACGATGCCTGGCGTCGATGGACGGCGCGTCAGTCCGGCAGGCGAATGATCGAGACGGGCCTTCTCGCCTTCGCCATTCCCCATCTCGGTGAACGCCGCCTCCGGGCGATTGTCTCCTGGGGGCCGGAGTTGCATTCGATCGTCGCTGCCCACGCTCGAAATCCAACACCCACTCTGATTTGCACGACACACCTTGCGTATTGGGAGGCCCTCGCGGTCCTGCCACTCGAACTGCAGGGAGAGGTGCCGGAGTTGGGAGTCATCTTCCGGCCCCTCAAGAATGCGGCGCTGAATGACTGGGTCACGCGCTCGCGCGAGCGATTTGGCGCGCGCCTGCTTTCGCGACGGGACGGCATGTCCGAAGCGATGAAAATCCTTCGGAGGGGAAACCTTGTGGGGCTGCTCTTCGACCAGAATGCAGGCGACAAGGGCGCGCTGACCACCTTTCTCGGTCGCATCTGCTCCACAAGTGAACTCCCCGGCCTCTGGGCGGAGAAGTTCTCAGCCAAGGTGCTGGCTGTCTATCCGCGCCGCCTGGGATTCTGGCGCGTCATTGTCCACGCGGACATCCTGCCCGGTGACAAAGACTCCGACGCTGTCACGCTCACGCTGAACCGGTGGCTGGAAACCCGGCTCGGGGAAGACGATGACCTGTGCGCCTCCTGGCTCTGGATGCACAATCGCTGGCGCACACAGAACCGGCCTGACAGGCGGCTCCGGCTCGAGGCGAAACGAAGCCTTCTCGATGCCGAAATGGCTTTCCGCGGATGGCGGCAGCTTCCCCGCAAGACCCGAATCTATGTGCGCCTTCCGAACTGGCTCGGCGATGTCGTGATGCTGATCCCTCTGCTTCGCGCCTTGCGTGTCTCGCGACCGGATGCCGAGCTCACCCTGATTGGAAAAGCGGTATTCCAGACCGTGCTGGAAGCAGCAGGATTGGCTGACAAGTATGAGGCATTGCCAGCGCGCGGTCCAAGGTACTGGTGTCACTTTCGCCACCTCCGTTTCCGCCACCCGGATGTCTACCTCTTGTTCACCAATTCGTTTCGAGGCGATCTCGAGGCATGGCTTACCCGAACACCCCAGAGATTCGGCATCAAGCGTCCCGGAAAACTCCGCATCGGCCTCACTGCCGAGTATCGAATTCCCAACGGATACGATGAATCCCGAAATCACCAACTGGAGCTCTGGGAAGCCTACCTGCTTCATTTCGGGCTCAAGGCTCCGCTCGACCGCACACCGCTCACCCCAGCTGCTCCGCCCAGCGGTGGCAGCATCGGATTGATCGCCGGGTCGGAAAATTTTCCGGCCAAGCGCTGGCCCGTGGGGCATTGGCGTGCGCTGATCGAGGCCATGCCCGGGCAATGCTTTATTCTCTTTGGCACTGCTGGAGATCGCAGCCTCACGGATCGGATCGCCAATGGCTTCCCTTCCCATCGCGTCGAGAATCTCGCCGGTGCCACAAACATGAACCAGTTCATGAGTCGCCTCGGTTCCTGCCAGCTTCTGGTTTCCAACGACACCGGGGGGATGCACCTTGCCAACGCCCTGGGCGTACCCGTGATCGGCCTGTTTGGGCCCACGAATCCCGTCCGAACGAGTCCGGTGTTCAATGCATTCGTGCAGATACTGCAGCCACCCGGTTGTCCACGCACCGGCGGCGGCTCGCTTGAAGACCTCCAACCAGAAACGGTCGTGGCCGAAATCAGGAAACTGACCGGGACCACGGTCCATTGAGAATTTCGTTGCTGATCGGGCATTCGATTCCCGTGCTTGTCTGAACTTCTTCGCCATCGTGCCACTCCTTTCAGTCAAAGACCTCCGCACCTGGTTTCATACCCGCAACGGCACCTATCGCGCAGTGGACGGCGTCAGCTTCGATCTGGAAGCGGGTGAAACCCTGGGCATTGTCGGGGAGTCCGGTTCCGGCAAATCGGTCACGTGCTATTCGATCATGGGACTTGTGCCGCAGCCTCCGGGCCGCATCGAGAGCGGCACCGCCGTTTTCGACGGTGTGGACCTGCTCCGATGCACAGCCGCCGAAGCCCGGCAGATCCGGGGCAAACGCATCGCGATGATCTTCCAGGATCCGATGACCTCGCTGAACCCGTACCTGCGCATCTCGGAACAGTTGATGGAGCCACTCCTGATCCACAACCGGATCTCGCGAAACGAGGCCCTGGCGCGCGCGATGAAAATGCTCGACGCTGTCGGGATCAATGATGCGGCGAAGCGCATCCA
>JAGOJU010000132.1 GCA_017994935.1 Opitutaceae bacterium | reverse complement strand
TGAACACTCACGGATTTCAATACCTCGACTGGCTCGTGGAGGGGGAGGATCTGCTGATCGTCTCGCGAACCGCCTACGATGACGAAGTCGGCGGCGCGATGAACCAGCACAATTCAAACTACCTGACATTCCACTGTCTGAAACAGTTCAGGAACGCAGTAGACTCCCGCGTCGAGGTGGCAACACAGCGGTAGAGGCCGCACCACCCCGCCGCGGGGCAAGGTTTACAGTGGCAGGTTTCTGGTGCGCATCCCGCCCGAACTGCACAAAAAATCCGTCCTGAAAGCGATGGCGTGCGGTGAAAGCCTCAATCAGTTCGTGGCCGAAGCACTGGCCGAGGCATAGGCCTTCCAAATTGCCGGCTCGTAACGAGCCACATCCACGCGGAAGAAGCCGGCAGCCGTACCCGCCGCCCCCGGCATTTCCATGTGGATTGAGGCTGGACAAACGGATCGGCGCGGATTTTCAAACCGGGCACGACGAAGCGTGCCCCTCCCGGTTTGGTTGCGACGTCAACTCCTGGTTGGGGCGATTGCTTGAAGGGGCTGGATGCTTCCTATGGCGTAGGCACGACGATGCTCGCCTCTCCGGGGTGGAAGAAATTTCATGATTCCGTGCGGCTTGGGGAAGTTTTTCGATTTCCGTCGTGACTGATCTGAGGCATGGGGGCAGGTTGGCGCGGTATGACTATGTCCCCCGCAGTCGTCAATTTTGCCCCGCAGCCCCACAGCGTGGAGCTTCGTGAATTCGAGCGCCCGGTACCTGGTCCGGATGACGTGATCCTGGCGGTGGAGGCTGTCGGGGTGTGCGGCAGCGACCTGCACCAGTGGACCTCCTCGCACAGCTGGCAGGTCAACTATCCGGTCGTGCTGGGTCACGAATTCGGAGGGATTGTCGCCGAACTCGGATCGGCCGTGACGAAATGGAAGGAGGGCGATCGCGTCGTGTCTGAAACGGCCGCGGTGATCAATCCCGACAACCCAATGTCGCGTGCGGGTCTCTACAATCTCGACCCCGATCGCAAGGGGTTTGGCTATGGGGTCAATGGAGCCATGACCCGGTACGTGCGCGTGCCGTCGCGCTGCCTGCACCGGGTGCCGGACGGGTTGTCGATGGAGTTCGCCGCTTTGACCGAGCCTTGCTGCGTGGCCTTCAATGCGGTCATTCAAAACGGGCGGATCACGCCCGGTGACCGTGTGGTGGTCCTTGGGCCGGGGCCCATCGGCATCCTTTGCGCGGCGATGGCGAGGCTGGCCGGCGCGGAGGTGGCGCTCGTGGGACTCGAGCGGGATCGGGTCCGACTGGAGATCGCCCGGCACTACGGCTGTGAGGTGGTTATCGGCGACGCCACGGACTGGGCAAAGAAGCGCGACGGGCTCGGCGCGGATGGTGTGATCGATGCGGCGGGAGTTTCCGTTACGCTGAAGACGGCCCTCGAGTTGACGCGTCCCAATGGCTGGATCAGCAAGGTGGGCTGGGGGCCGCAGCCGCTGGGATTTTCGCTGGACCCGCTGGTGCACAAGAATTTGACGCTTCAGGGCAGTTTCAGCCACAACTGGCCCATCTGGGAGCGCGTGCTCGCGCTGCTGGCGTCAGGACGCCTCGATCTGAAGCCCGTGGTCGGAGGCATCTGGAAACTGGAGCAATGGCACGAGGCGTTTGAGAAGATGCACTCCGGAGCGATCGTGAAAGCCGTGCTGCGCCCCGTGTAGGAGGGCTTTTCCCATGAGACTGAAGGACAAGGTCATCATTGTGACAGGAGGGGCGACCGGCATCGGCCGCGCGATTGCCGAGCGCTCCGTGCGGGAGGGCGCCAAGGTGCTCGTGCACGGACTGGAGGCTGCCGATGCCGAGGAGGTGGCGAAGGGGCTGGGCGCAAACGCGGCGCCACATGCGGACGACCTGGTCGATCCCGCGAGCCCCTCGCGTCTCGTGGCAAGCGCCCTGCGTGCGTTTGGCCGCATCGATGCCGTGGTGAACAACGCTGCTTCGATCGTGCGCAGCAACCTGTCGACCACGACGGCCGAATTTTTTGACCGTGTCATGGCGATCAATGTGCGTGCGCCGATGCTGCTGATCCAGGCGGCGTTTCCCGAACTGAAACGGAACCGCGGCTGCGTCTTGAACATCGGCTCGATCAATGCGCTGAGCGGCGAAAGCGACCTGCTCGACTACAGCATGTCCAAGGGCGCGCTGCAGACGCTTTCCCGGAATCTCGCAAACGCCCACGGGGAGGACGGCGTGCGCATCAATCACCTCAACCTCGGCTGGGTGCTGACCCCCCACGAATACGCGTTGCAGCGAAGGCTCGGGCAGCCGGAGGACTGGCCTTCCAAGGTGCCGAAGACCTACGCACCCTCGGGACGCCTCATGACACCCGAGCAGATTGCGAACGCGGCCGTCTACTGGCTTGGCGATGAATCGCGTCCGATCTCGGGTTCAGTCGTCGAACTCGAACAGTACTCCCTCTGGGGACGCAATCCCCTCAAGGTGTGAGTCACCCTTTTCAACCTCATCCCATGCCCCGACTGGCCGCATTTCCCAAGGCATTTGTCCGCGCCCTGTGCAAGGACGGGACCATGACCCTTCAGCAATGGGTCGATCTCGCCGCCCCTTTGAAGCTCGACGGACTTGAGTACTACAGCGGTTTCCTCGAACTCGCGGATCCGGCCCGCTGGGACGGGGCCCGCCGGATGGTGGAACGCGCAGGCATGGTGATACCGATGCTCTGCTGCTCCCCGGATTTTTCGCAGCCGGATCCGGAACTGCGTCGCAAGGAGATCGAACGGGAAAAATCGTGGATACGCATGGCCGCGACCCTGGGTGCGCATTACTGCCGCGTGCTCTCGGGGCAGAGGCGTCCGGAGTTGACGGTCTCGCAGGGGCTCGACCTGGTGGTTTCGGCCATCGAGGCCTGTCTGCCGGAGGCGGAGGCCTGCAACGTGACGCTGATCCTGGAGAATCACTACAAGGATGATTTCTGGAACTATCCGGAGTTTGCGCAGAAGATGGACGTCTTTTGCGCGCTGGTGGATCGTCTCCATCATCCGCATTTCGGAGTGAATTACGATCCCAGCAACGCGATCATCGCGGGTGACGATCCCCTCGAACTCCTGCGGCGCGTGAAACACCGCGTGGTGACCATGCATGCGAGCGACCGCTTCCTGATTGAAGGCACGGTCGAGGACCTGCGCCGGGAGGAGAATGGCAGTGAAGGATATCTCAAGCGGTTGCGTCATGGCGAGATCGGCCGTGGACTCAATGACTACGATGCCATCTTTCGAGAGTTGCGCAGTGTGGGATTCGACAGCTGGATCAGCATCGAGGACGGCGTCGATGGCATGGAGCAACTCGAAGCAAGCGTTGGATTCCTCCGTAGGAAACTCTCGCAGCACTGGCCGCCAGGATAGACGGCTCGCGTCCCACCCATTTCCATGTCGCCCCATCAAAACCCCAAGTTTTCCCTTACAGCGCTCATCCTGATCGCCCTCCCGGCCTTCCCAGCCATGGCTCCTGCCGAAACCTATCAGGTGGAATCCCTGGCAGACCTGCGGAGCCGCATCGAGGAGGCCGTGCCCGGCGATGTGATAGTGCTGAAAAACGGATCCTACGTGACGACGGCCACCCTGTCCGTCACGTGTCGAGGCACGGCGGAACAGCCGATCACGGTTGCGGCGGAGAGCGTCGGCGGTGTGGAGATCGGAGGCACGCACGGTTTCAATGTCGGCGCACCCGCCAGTCACGTGGTGATCTCAGGGTTCAAGTTCACCCACGCCTCCGGAAAGGCGAGCATTGGCGTGGGGACACACCATGTTCGAGTGACGCGCAACACCTTCCGCTGCACGGGCGCGGGTCCGTACCTGACGATCCTTGGTCACGATGCCCAGATCGATCGCAACGATTTCGGCGACAAGCGTACGACCGGCGCCCTGATCGCGGTGAGCGGGCCGGTGGGGCAGGTCGCGCAGCGCCTCTGGATTCATCGGAACACCTTTCACGATTTTGGAAGCCCTGGGGGGGAACCGGGGGAAATGCTCCGCTTCGGGCTGAGCGCACTGACGCTGTCGGTGGGTGCCGGCGTTGTGGAGTACAACCTGTTCGTCCGGTGTCGCGGTGACAACGATATGGTGTCCAACCGGTCGTCGGGAAACACGTATCGCTACAACACCTTTGCCGACAGCCCCACCGCCCAGTTCAGCCTGCGGCACGGCAATGACTGTGTGGTCTACGGCAATGTCGTCCGCAATACGGAGGGACTACGCATCTACGGGGATCGTCATCAGGTGTTCAGCAATCTATTCGAGGGAAACTACATTGGCGTGAACCTCGGCAACGGCTCCGTGGAGGTGGCGGATGGAGGTGCTGTTGGCGCGCATGACCGGCCCGACCATTGTGTGATCGCCTTCAACACCTTCGTGGACAACCGCACCCACTATCAGATGAGCCGGCGGAATCCGAATCCCCTTGGCGCCACCCACACGGTGTTTGCGAATAATATCCTACAGGGGGGAGGGTTGGCTGCAAAGATTGAGGGTCCGTATGCCGATGCCGTCTGGGAGGGGAATCTGGCATGGAACACGGGTGGCCCGGGAGACCTGCCTGCCGATGCCTATGTCGCTGTCGATCCCCGCCTGGGTGGCGACGCCGCTGCGGGCGTGCATCTTCAGGAGGGCAGCCCGGCCATTGATGCCGCGACCGGTTCGTTTCCCGGTGTGATCGTCGACATCGATGGCCAGGTCCGCGGAGAGTTGAAGGACGTCGGCGCGGATGAGGTCAGCGAAGCCCCGATCCTCGCGAGGGTGCTTACGCCCGAGGATGTTGGACCTGCGTATGACTGACGGCCCTGATTCGAGGAATTATTACGTAGCGGCTGGGGTCACCTTGACATCGCCCGGCGGGATTTCAGCCTGCGACCTAAGACGGATATGAACCTGCGTTCGAGGCCGGGCAGACTCGGCAGCCACCTTCTCGTTTTGGGGATCCTCCTGTCAGCTGTTCTGCCACTCCTTGCG
>JAGOJU010000066.1 GCA_017994935.1 Opitutaceae bacterium | reverse complement strand
GGGGGAGTTTCGCAGGCGGAAACCGGACCTCGTGCATGCGGCCTGGGCGGGAGGGCCCGCAACTGCGGCCTGGATCCTGTCCCGATTGACAGGGGTTCGATTCAGTGCAGCGGCGCATGCCTACGACATTTATGAGCACGGGGGTGACTGGTGGCTCATGGAAAAGCTGCGCGACGCCGCGTTTGTGCACACCTCGACGGAGATGGCGGGTGCGACGCTTGTTTCGCGCGGGCTTGACCGCGCGCGCCTCCAGGTCATCCGCAGGGGGCTGGTCACGTATCCTCCGTTCAAGCCGCTGCGCGGGGTGCGGGATCCCCTGCGTATCCTGTGCATCGCCCGTCTCGTGGAGAAGAAGGGCATTGCAAGGCAGCTGGAAATCTACGCGGCCCTGATGCGTGCGGACATTCGATTCGAGGCCAGGATACTGGGCGATGGACCGCTCAGGGATTCCCTGGTGCAGCATTGCCGCCGATTGGGCCTGGATATGCTGGTGACATTCTGCGGGCACTGCTCGCAGGAGGAGGTTGCGGGTGCGCTTGCGTGGGCCGATGTGCTCGTGCACACGGGTGTGGTTTCTGCGAGCGGCGACCGGGATGGACTGCCCAATGTCATTCCTGAGGCGATGGCCGCGGGTGTGCTGGTGGTGACATCGCCTGCCGCAGCCACGACGGAGGCGATAGCGGATCGCGAGAACGGGCGGGCGATTCCGATGGATGACGTGAACGACTGGGTGAACGCCATGCGGGAGTTGAAGGACGATCCGTTCCTCTGCGAACGGCTCCGTCTTGCGGCCCGCGCCTGGGTGGAGAAGGAATTCGATGCGCATCGCAATGCGGCGCGACTTCATCGTCTCTTTCTGGAGACAGTTGCCCAGCCTCATGGCGATGCATTGCCGGGCAGGCAGATTCGAGAACAGGATTCTTAGGAGACACCCCTCGATGGTATACTTCGACATCACCAAATCCGGCAGTGCGCGTCATCGCTCCGGATTGACCCGGGTCAGCAACCGCCTGCGCGAGGAGTGGAGCGGTGACATGACGCCGGTCTCCTGGGGGCGATGGAACCGCGAAATGCGGCCGGAGGACTGGTATTTCACACCCGAGGTCTTTTCGGCGGAAGATCGCCCGGGGTGGTCGGAGTGGCTTGCGGGGGTGCGCTGCCGCCGGGCCGCGATCTACCATGATGCGATACCCCTGAAGTTTCCGCACATCACATGGCCGCACAGTGTCGCCCGTCATGCCCTGTACATGAAGCAGCTTGCGCGCTTCGATCACGTCTTTGCCGTGTCCGAAACGAGCAGGAAGGAACTGCATGATTTCTGGCGGTGGCAGGGCGTGAGGCCCGAGGGTTCGGTTACGGTTCTCGCACTCGGTGCCGACGGACTGAGGTGTCCCCGGCCCGCCGTCAAGATAGACCCACCGGCGCCTTCGCTGCTCGTCGTCGGCATACTCGAACCCAGGAAAAACCAGATGCTTGCGCTGCGCCTGGTGGAGCGGCTTTGGGAGGAAGGTTTGCGGGTGACCCTGAATGTGGTGGGTCGGGTGAATCCCCATTTCGGCTCGCAGACGCTCAAGCGCATCAAGGCGCTTCAGAGATCCGCCCCGGGACTTGTGACCTTTCATGAGGCCGTTGACGATCGCAGGCTATCGAAGCTCTACAGCCAGTCGCGACTGACCCTTTTCCCGACGCTGGCCGAAGGCTGCGGACTTCCGCTGCTGGAGTCGCTCTGGTTCGGAGTTCCTTGCATCTGCAGCGACCTGCAGGTCCTGCGCGAGAATTCGCTTCAGGGGGGATGTGTCAGCCTCCCTGTGGAAGATCTTGAAGCCTGGGTTCAGGCGTCGAAACGTCTCCTGACGGATGACGCGGGCTGGCTGCGACTAGCTGACGAGGCGCTTCGGCGCACGCTGCCCACGTGGGCGCAGGCCGCACGGGAGATCCGCGAGCGTTGCGGGCAGGGCCTTCGGGCTACAGGGACTTGACGGCGTAGGCCATCGCTTCGCCGACGCGATCGAGCTGCTCGTCCGTGTGCATGGCGGAAATGGCGGTGCGTATCAGATCCTTGCCGGGCGGCACTGCGGGTGCGATCGACATGACTGTGAAAACCCCCTTCTCCATCAGCGCACTCCAAAAGCGGTAGGCGAGTTCGCGGGTTCCCAGCACGATCGGAACGGCGGGGGTGTCGGTCTCCCAGGTGTCGAGTCCCAGACTCTTCAGCATGGCGACATAGCGCCGCGTGTTTTTCCAGAGTCGCTCGAGGTGTTCGGGCTCTGACTGCATGAGTTCGAGCGCGGTTTTTGCGGCTGCTGCCTGCGAGGGAGCGATGGCTGCCGAGAAGATCGTCTGTTTGGAATGGGTTCGCAGGTACTCGATGGAATCGCTTGTGCCGACGACGAATCCGCCGGTGCTGGCCAGCGATTTGGAGAGGCTTCCGCAGATGAGGTCGACCTTGTCGTTGAGGCCGAAATGATCGACCGTTCCCCGGCCCTGGCGACCGAGGACGCCGAAGCCGTGGGCGTCGTCAAGAACCGTGAAGCAATCGTATTCCTCGGCGAGTGCGATCAGTTCCGGCAGCCGGGCGACGTGGCCCTCCATGGAATAGACCCCCTCGACCACGAGCATCTTTGGCGCATCGGGAGTTGCGCCCGAAAGCACCTCGCGAAGGTCCTCGGGGTTGTTGTGGGAAAAGCGTTCGACGGCAGCGTGGGAAAGCCGGATGCCATCCCACAGGCAGGAATGGAGATTCTTGTCGGCGAGTATCAGATCTCCTTTCTGGGCGAACGTGGTGACACTCGTCATGACGGAGAGATAGCCCGCCGAATGGAGATGGCAGGCCTCGCGTCCGAGAAATGCTGCCAGCGCGCGCTCGAGTTCCAGATGAAAACTGCGGGAGCCATTCGAGGGGCGTGCGCCTGTCGTGCTGGTGCCCCACTTCAGGACAGCGGCGCGCGCAGCCTCCATGACTTTGGGATGGAAGGAGAATCCGAGGTAATCGTTGCTCGAAAGCATGATCATCTCGCGGCCATCGAGAGTGACGCTTGTCCCCTTCTGCGCTTCCATCGAGTGATAGTAGGGCGCGTACTTGAGGCGCATTTTTGTCGCATAGTCGTCGCGACAGCGTTCGATCCACGCCTTCTTGTTTTTTGTGAACAGGGAAAACGCCATGTCAGGTCTGGAACGCTAGGGGCCGGCGGGAATGCGTGGCAAATGGTTTCACCCGGCGGATGAGGAGCGTATTCTCAACGATTTCATCCAGGTGAGCAGCTCGCCGGCATAGGACTCCCATGACTTCCGTTTCCGCTCCCTGGCAGCGAATGACAGCCGTTGGTATTGCTCAGGATTGGCAAGCAGCCAGCCGATGGCGGAGGCGAGCGAGGCGGAGTCTACGGAGGGCAGGGCGAGGCATCCGCCATCGCGTGAGGATTCGCCCAAGGCTCCCTGTGCGGAGCAGATGCAGGGTTTGCCGTAGCCCAGACTTTCCAGGACAGGAAGGCCGAAGCCCTCCATGCGGGAGGGATACACGGTGAAGGCGCATTCGTGATATGCGGCATTCAGGGTCCTCTCATCGGCGGCGCCATCGTATCGAAGCGGATGCCCCGCGTTCTGCAGGGCATGGAGGCGCTGCAGAGCCTCACGGCCCGTTTCGGGATGAGCCATGCCCACGAGACGCAGTTCAAAACGATGTCCCTGCTTCCATAGGGTTTCGCAGGCTTCGAGAAGAGCCAGGTGATTTTTCCTGCCTTCAAGGGTTCCGACGCAAAGCACCACCGGATGGGTGGTGGTGCGTGCGAGGACCGGATCCGCCTTGGGTGCTTCCACCCCGAGGGGAAGTGCTGTCACCTCCGGCGCATTGACGACGCCCAGCCAGCGCCACCAGTCGACGAGCGCATTGCGCGAATCCTCCGAAACAGCGGCGACGCCGTCGAATGCCAGCAGTTCGCGCATATAGGCTGGGAACCGCGCGACCGTCCGGGCGGGAGTCATTTCCGGGAGTTTGAGCGCGATGGCGTCATGAAAGAGTGCGACACGCGGGCCGGTGATCTGCCGAGTGAGAAGGGGGAAATGCGCCGCCACATCGGCGGAGAAAATTTCCGGCACGATCAGTCCGGAGGCTTCCGGCAGGGGCGGGGCGGCTCTTTTTGCCCATCGCCCGACCTGCCCGCGGATTTTCGTGCTCCATGGCCAGTGCGCGCCCCGATGGGTGCCGGGGACATCCCCGGAGAGCGTCCCGGACTCGAATGGAAGCAGGCGGCGCCAGACCTGTCGATACGGGTCCCACGTCACCGCGCATACGTCGGTCTCCTGACTTCCCGCCAAGGCAGTGAAGAGCGAGCGCGACACCTTCTGCACTCCGGTGCGCGCACGCGTGTGGCTGGTGTGGCTGAGGTCGATGAGAATCATTGCGCGGTGGCCATGGGTGACCTCTTCAGCAGCCGTGCACGCGCGAGGTGCGGCCAGAATTCAGAATGTTGAACATGGGTGATTCTTCTAGCGCATTGCGATGGCCTCAAGGCGCCGCCGGTAGCGTTCGCCAATGAGTGCAGGGGCGAATCGTGATTCGATGCGCTGTTTTGCGGAAGAGCCGATGTCTGACCGCAGTTTCCCGTCATTGCGGATGCGCCGCATCTGCGCGACAGCATGATCGATGTCAGGGGCGGCCCAGGATTGACCCTTCGAGTAGGGGCCATGGCTGCGATCGAGCGTGACGAGGCCGGCCCTTACGGGGAGGCCGCAATCCGCGTCGAGAAACTCGGTGGTGGCCGACCAGTCCGTGGCGATGACCGGCTTGCCAAGGTACATGCATTCCGCAAGCGCGAGCCCGAAACCTTCCGAGCGGTGCAGACTGACAAAGCAGTCGCACGCAGCTTCCAGCGCATAGACTTCGCTGCGATCAAGGGTCCTGGTGATCACGACTGATCCGGGCAGGTCATCGAGCGACAGGCGAAGCGACGCAAGATCGGCCTCATTTCCGGCGACGTTGTGCACCTTGAGCACGAGCCTGCAGCCTTCGTGCTGGAGCCCGCTTCTGCGGAAGGCCTCGACGACGGCCTGGGGATTCTTGCGTTCGGCGTAGCTGTTCAGGTCAAAGATGAAGAGGAACAGGAACCTGTCCGCCGGCAGGCCCAGTCGGTTTCGAAGCACGGGCATCGAGTCCAGCGGACGTGCGAAGGCGATCGCATGCGGCATGGAGAGAACGGGAATCGGGGATTTTAGACTGATGGCGGCGCGCACAAACTCGCTCGGGCACCAGATCTCGTCGAAGCAATCGAATGCCCGCATCCATGCGTCCGGGAAATCGGGCAGCTCCCATGCCCAGTAGCCGATGTTGTAATGATCGGTGCGGAACCTCCGCCCGTGGTGATGCTCGATGTCCAGCGATGCCGGCGGATCCACATGGACAATATTCACCGGGTGGACCGGATCGGCGACGAGACGCGAGGCATAGGTCATGTCGCCGATTGGATTCTTGCAGTGAAGCCGGAGGTTGATCAGCGCCGTGGGTAGTGCCACTGCATCCGCGGCGCGCACCATGCAGCGGGCGCTTTCTCCGACACCGAGATCGGCGGTAAGGAATCCCGCGATGTTGATGCCGAGCCTGAGATGTCTCCGCGTGAACTCGGGAACGAAGGGTGACTGCCGATTTCCGAAATCCACAATGACTTCGCCGCCGACCGTGCCAATGGTCGATATGCGCAACCTCCGGTTCAGGTCTTGTGCACGAAAGCGCTGGAGAAACGGGATCCCGGAAACACGTCCCATCCAGGCGAAGGCGTTTGTCCACGCGACGCCCGTAAGCTGGAAAAGGATTTCCGGCGGCCGGCTGGGAGAACCCTGGGGAACGGCGATCGTGGTTTCCCAATCGCCGCCCTGCGGAGGCGCCGGGACGCAAGAGGATACGTTTGAGCCCGGAACGCGGATCATCAGTCCCGGGTAGTCGAGCCTTCCGGTGCCTTCTGTGGGTGCTGGCTCGAATCTTCCACAAATCCTCAGCATTAGCGGCTGATCGAGGGGAGGGAGGCGCAGGATGCCGACCTCCCGGATCCACGCGGAGTCAGTCGAAAGGCTGTCGAAAAAGAAGCCTTCGTACGAACACCAGCGGCTGCGGGTGCCCTGCTGGAACGAGGAGCGGAAGGAGGAAGGTCGGTAAGAAGCCAAGGATGCGGTCAATATCGCAGACGGACCGGGAGGCAAAAACTTTTCCGGTGTGCGGGCTTGCCAGCATCCCCGGCGGCCATTTGCCTCGGGGCGCTGTGTCCGGCTTTTCCCCGACTGCTTGTTAGACGGGCGGGGATCCCGTACCCGTGTTCTTATGGTTTTCCCCGTCCCCCCAATGCCCGTCCCCGTTGCTTCCTCGAAAGCACGATGGTACGGGGTGCTGAGAATTCTTGGATTGGCAGGCTTTATTACCCTGTTGTGGTGCCAGCACTACAGGATGTGGACTGCCGAGGCATGGCGCGTGCCGCTCGACTATTCCGGTGACAGCTTTGAGATACTGGCGCGGATCAAGGCAGCTTCTGAAGGTGACACATGGCCACTCATGCCCCAGGTGATCCGCCGTTTGGGTGCACCATGGGGGGCGCATTGGAATGCCTATCCGACGCCTGACAAGTTTCTCATCATCGCCCTTGGTGGACTTTCGCGACTGGTGGGCCTGGAAATGGCGGCGAATCTCGCGATGCTGCTGGCGACCGTCAGCTCGGGGGTGGCCTGCTATTTCGTCGCCCGCCGCTTTGGTGCCCGCATCGAATGGGCGATGATGGGTGCGGTGCTGTTTGCCTACACCTATTCGGTCTTTGATCGGGGGCTGGCTCATCTGCTGCTGCTGTTCACATGGACCGTTCCCTTGGGATTGCTCGCCTGCTGGCTGATCGGGCGGCGGGAGCCCCTGCAGTGGCGAAGCATGGGTGCCTGGGGGTGCCTCGCGATTGGCGCAGCGGTGGGCGTGAGCAATCCGTACAATCTGTTTTTTTGGGGACAGTTGCTTGGCCTGGCAATGATCGCCCAGTATTTTCGAAGCCGGAACTGGGTGAATCTGCAGGTGGGAGCGGCGACGATGGTGGTGGCAGCCGCAGGATTTTTTGTCATTCACGCCGAGTTCTGGCTCTACACAAAAACCGGTGGGGTGCCGTTGCTCGTGCGAAACTATGCCGGCACGGAAGTCTATGCCCTGAAGATGGTGGAGATGTTTGTTCCACCGACGGGCCATCGGTGGGATTGGCTGGCCTTTTTCGGCTATCGCTATGCCCGTTGGACGAATTGGAGAGGTGAAGTCGTCGTCCCATATCTTGGAATCGTGGGAATTCTCGGATTTCTCTGGCTCTGGATCGATGCGGCCGGGCGGGTATTGCGTGGATGCGCTCCATCCGGCTGGTCTCTGCAGACAGCCTGGGTCCTGGCGTATGGCACGATGGGAGGCATCACCAACGTCCTTGCGCTCTATCTGGGATTCAACCTGTTCCGGGCGACGAATCGAATCTCGGTTTTCGTTTCCTGTCTCGTGCTTCTTTTCGTTGTACAGAAGCTGACCACCCTCACGGCGAAATGGCGTCCGGCCTGGAGCTATGTCCTGGCTGCCATCATCACAGGAATTGGCGCCTTGGATCAGATTCCCCGGCCCTATTCAGAGGAACGGCGCGCCGAACAGGCAAGGATGGTCAGGGCAGATGCCCGGTTCGGACGCGACCTCGAGGCGGCGCTCCCTGCACGATCGCTCGTCTTCCAGTTGCCGGTACTTGGATTTCCAGAGGTGAATCCGCCCCATCTTCTGTCGGACTACGCCCTTTTCCGCCCCTACCTGCATACCTCAACGTTGCGTTTCAGTTATGGTGGGACGAAGCTGCGGTCGCGCACCCGATGGCAGCGTGACTTGCAGACACTTCCGGTTTCGGAACTGGTGCCTCGGCTCGAACGCTATGGATTTGCCGCGATTTATCTCAACCGCCGAGGGTACAAGGATGAGGGCGAGAGCGTGATCGGTGCGTTGAAGGAGTTGGGCTATTCCCGAGTGATTGACGGCGAACAGGGGCAGGTTGCAGTGATGCTGAATGCCACCGGGAACCCCGAATTGCCACTTGGCACGATCCTGACACCCGGAGAAGGCTGGTATTCCCGGGTTGAATCCGAGTCTGGAGTGGACGTGCGCTGGGCTCATGGCCCCTCAGCCCTCATGTATTTCAACCCGCTGGATCGTCCCTTGCCTGTGAATCTTGAACTCACGCTCGTCGGAGCTGGAGAGCGAACGGTTGAAATTGGCTATCGTGGTGAGACCCTGGCGAAGGTGCAGATCGGAGACAAGCCGGTGGCGCTTCCACCCGTCGCGGTTGACCTGCATCCGGGGGTCAACCGAATCGATGTCCGCACACACGAGCCCACGTTGAGGCTGATTCGGAAACAGTATGGGCTTCGCTCGGTCGGCCTGGTCAAGGCGACAGTGACATCGCGTTTGACATCAGTTCAGGGAAGGAAGCCGATGCCGGAAGTGAAGCGTGGATCAAGAACCTCATCCACCGCGCTCCCTCAGCGCAAGGAATGAGGGGTGCCAGTGACTGAGGTCCACGCTTGTACGATGAGGGGCTGTTTGCGTCCCGGTCTTCGGATTCAGGGCGCATGGGTCGGGCTTGCGACGTAAACCAGGGCCTGCAAATTCTGGGTTTCCATGGAAGCCGACGAGTACCTTAAACTCGCTGAACTCGAAGATGACATCTGGTATTTTCGTGCGGCGCATGCCCATGTACGCCGGGAATTGCTTGCCCATGTGGTGCCTGGGCATCCTGCGAAGCTGCTCGATGCTGGCTGCGGCACCGGCGGATTGTTGAAACGCTTTGGATCACTGTCGCCCCATTGGTCCTGGCACGGCATTGATTTCATGCCCCAGGCCTGCGAACTGGCGCTGCGCCGGTGTCCGGGCTGCGACATCCGCCAGGCATCGGTCCTCCAGTTGCCGTACGAGGATGCCAGTTTTGATGTGGTGACGTCGATGGACCTGATGTGCCAGCTTTCCTACCCGGGTGAGTCGGATCGGGCGTTGGCTGAAATCGGGCGGGTGCTGAGACCCGGCGGATTTCTTGTGATGAACGCTCCTGCCTATCGGTGGATGTGGTCCTATCATGACGTTGCCTGCCAATCACGGCATCGCTACTCACGCCGTGAGTTCAAGGAACAGATCCTCAAGGCGTCCTTCCGACTGGACCGGCTGACCCATTGGAACGCGTTGCCGTTTCCCTTGGTTTTCATCAAGCGAAAACTGTTTGCCAGCCCCATCGGATCGAGTGATCTCCAGATGCAGCCCGCGGTGGTCGAGGCCATGCTGCGTGGAGTCATGGCCGTCGAACGAGCCTGGCTTCGCTTGGGCGGGCGATTTGCCTGGGGAACGTCGCTCTTTGCCACAGCGACGAAAATCTGAGTGTGCCCGTGATATTGTGGCAGTCCGGAGGGATGAGCGCTGATAGAATCGGCTTTCATCGGTTGGGCTGGTCATGCACGCTGGAGACATTGTAAACGCCCATGGTTTTTTACCCGGTCGCCTTCGCCCTCTTGCTGCACATTCTCTTCTGGGGCGCCGGACTTGCCTGGCTGGTGACCCCTCGAATATGGAAGTCCTTCTGGCCGCTGTTTGCGGGTCTGGCGGGAGTCGCACTGCAGTCCGGGGTTGTCTGGGCCGGAGCTTATGTCAACCTGCAGGGAACGGAGAGCTATGGGCGCCTGGCTGAAGTACTGCCCGCAGGGCTGCTGGCCTTCGCCTGGTGGCGCGAGGGTTCCCCGGGATGGAAGGCGTGGCTTCGTGTCGCAGGTGTGGTGGTTCTCATGGTGATCGTGCTGAGTGGCGTGATCGCCTCCTTTGCTGCTTCCTCGAAAATTCTCACAACCTCATCAATTGGAAGCTGCGATGCCGCGGACTATGCGGCGGGGGCGAGGGTGTTATCCGAGTTCGCTCGAAGTGATCGCGAAGGCTTCATTGGACTTACAGAGGTGGTGCGAGTCCATTCCGTCGACAACTTTTTCGATTTCTGGCTTCGTCTGAATCATTTCACGCCGTCGGCGATCGTCGCCCTGAACGGATCCGCCTTCGGACTGAAGGCCTACCAATTGATTTCCGTGGCGGTGGCGGTTTTTCTTGCCCTTGGCATCCCGATCGTTTTCTGGCTGGCGCGTTTCGTAATGGGCTTTGACGCGCGGGCCAGTCTCTACCTGGGGGCGATCTATGGAGTCAGTCCGCTGCTGGTTTACGCGGTGGCGCACGCATCGATGAGCCAGTTGCTTGCGGCCCCTGCCATTGCGCTGGTCAACGGGTGTGCCGTGGTCCTTTGGCGAATGTCCGTCTCGTGGACGCGCCTGCTGTCGGTGGCGGGTCTGCTCGCGATCGGATTCTGGCTGATTCTGGGAGCGTACAATTTCATTGTGGTCGTGTGCCTTGTCCCCGCGATCCTCTATGCAGTGGGACAGGCGGTATGGAATGGCCAGTTCGCGAGGCTGTTCCGATGGTTCGTGGGATTGCTTGCACCGCTGTGCCTGGTATCCCTGCTGGCGCCCGCCCGGGTTGCGGGATTGCTCGAGCGGTTTCAGCTGTTCCAGGAGTATGATTTTGGCTGGAGAATCCCCATGCTGTCGCCTGAAGGCTGGTACGGATTGGTCGCAAACCCCTCGCTCGGCGGCTATGCGACTGGGATTCGCTGGGCGTTGAGTATTGTTCTGGGCCTCGTCTTGCTGCTGACGCTTGCGTTCGGCGCAAGACGCTACGGGCGTCAGGTGTTCTTTGTGTTGTGTATCACCCTGCCTATCCTTGCCGCGTACTATTATCTCATCCTGCGGGGCAGGTCCCATGGCACGAATGCGAGCTACGATGCCTACAAGCTCCTGGCAGTTTTTTACCCGGGTATCCTGATGGCATTGGGATTCGGATTGATTTCAAGACGGCGGTCGGGAGCGTTTTGTCGCGTGCTGGCAATCGGCCTCGGATCATTGGTCCTCGCGGGAAATGTCTGGGGCAGCTATCGCATTGCCGTGCGGCTGCAGGATCCTCCGCTGATTGTTGACCGAAGCCTTCCGAAACTGACGGTGATAGAGACGATGCCTCAAGTTGCTTCCGTGAACATGCTGGTCACCGACTTCTGGTCGCGACTCTGGGCGAATGTTTTTCTGCTGCACCGGGCGCAGTATTTTCCGACGCACACCTATGAAGGCCGGTTCAACACGGAACTGAAAGGGCAGTGGGATCTCCTCGGAGGGCTCATTTCCGTGCGCCTCCCAGGGGAAGGGGACTCCCTGACAATCGAAAAGCCCTACAGTCTGGTAAGGGTGGGCAGTCCCTATTTCCTGCGGGCAAAACTCGGTGACGGCTGGTACGACAGCGAGCGACTTGCCCGAAACAACCAGCATTGGCGATGGACCAAGGGAGATGCGGAACTCGTGATCGAGAATCCCCATTCCCGCCCGCTGCATGTCGCGCTCCGACTGCAGGCGCGCAGCCTCATCGAGCGCGATCTTGAAATCCGCGTTAACGGAAAACGCCTTCGCCGGACAAGGATCGGGACGGATCTTGCCTGGGTGAAGGTTCCCTCCATAACACTGCCACCAGGGACCTCCCTGGTGAAACTCACCTCCAGTCTTCCTGCTCAGCCGGCAAGTGCCACCGACCGCCGCCTGCTCGGATTTGCTGCCTACGGGATTGAACTGGAGGTGAAGGCTGAACCCGATCCCCCTGAAAACTGAGATCTCATCCCGTGCCAAGTTTCCGCTCAACCCTTCCATCTGCTTTTCGGGGCCGCCAGGTGCTCATCACCGGCGGAATTGGCTTCATCGGCTCCAATCTGGCCCGCAGGCTTGTGCGTTATGGAGCCAAGGTCACACTCGTCGATTCGCTCATTCCGGAGTACGGCGGAAATCTTCGCAACCTCGCCGGCCTGACGGGCCGGGTCCACGTCAACATTTCCGATGTCAGGGACCGGCATTCGCTGCCGGTGTTTGTGCGCGACCAGGATTTCCTGTTCAATCTTGCGGGTCAGACTAGCCACATGGATTCGATGACGGATCCCGAGACGGATCTCGAAATCAATGCTCGCGCCCAGCTTTCAATTTTGGAGGCATGCCGTCGTCACAACCCGGGGATCCGGGTCGTGTTTGCCAGTACGCGGCAGCTCTATGGCCGGCCCGATGCACTGCCGGTTGGCGAGTCGCATCCCGTGCGCCCGGTGGATGTAAACGGAATCAACAAGCTGGCAGGAGAGAACTATCATCTGCTGTATCACCGCAACTACGGCATCCGAAGCACCATCCTGCGGCTGACGAACACGATCGGCCCGCGCATGAGGATCAAGGATGCCCGGCAGACATTTGTCGGAGTCTGGATCCGCGCGGTGCTGGAGGGCAGGCCCTTCGAGGTCTGGGGAGGCGGGCAGCGCCGGGATTTCACGTTTGTAGACGACTGCGTGGACGGGCTGCTCCTCGCGGCCTCGAGCGAGGCGGCCGAGGGAGGAGTGTTCAATCTTGGCGGGCCGCCGCCGGTGACGCTCCTCGAACTCGCTGAATTGCTGATCGCGTGCAATGGAGGAGGGGAATTCTGCGTGAAGGCGTTTCCGGCGGATCGCAGGAAGATCGACATCGGAGATTTTTATGCCGACTGGAGCCTGATCCGTTCAAGACTCGGCTGGCGGCCACGGACGGGCCTGAAAAGCGCCCTGATGCGCACGCTGGACTACTATCGCAAGGAACTGCCCCATTACCTCTGACATGCCAGACCCGACCCCCCCGGCGCTCAGTTTCGTGATTCCGCTCTACAACAGCGCGGAGACGCTTCCCGCGCTCGTCGAGATCATTGAATCCCTGCACGTGGAGGGAGGACACGAGCTGGTGCTGGTGAACGATGGCAGCAGCGACCGCACGTCGGAGGTTTGCCGCGACCTTGTATCGGTCGCACGGATACCGATCACTTTTGTCGACCACTCTCGAAACTATGGTGAACACAATGCGGTGCTCACCGGCTGGCGGCATGCGCGTGGTGCCTACATCGTGAATATCGACGATGACGGCCAGAATCCGCCGGACGAGGCGGTGCGCCTGTTCAGGCATGCGCAGGAACATGACCTCGATGTGGCGTACGGATGCTACGAGGTGAAGCAGCACTCGGCCTGGCGGAATGCGGGCAGCTGGATGACGAATCGCATGACGGATCTCGCGCTGGACAAGCCCTCCGGGCTGTACCTTTCCAGCTTTCGCTGCGTGACCGCGTTCGTGGCGCGGCAGGTGGCGGCAAATTCAGGGCCGTTTCCCTACATTGACGGCCTGCTCCTGCAGGTGACCCAGCGCGTTGGAACGCTTCTGGTGCGCCATGATGAGAGGCAGTCGGGAGCCAGCGGCTACACGGTCCGCCGTCTGGGAAGGCTTTGGTTGAGCACCTTCATCAATTTTTCGGTCATCCCCCTGCGCATGGCGACCGTGCTCGGGGTCATCATGGCGTTTGTGGGGTTTGTCGGCCTCGGAGTGGTCATCTACTCGTGGTTTCACGACCGGGGCCCGCAGTTCGGCTGGGGCACGCTGATGGCCGCATTGCTGACATTTTCAGGTGTGCAGCTCATCATCCTCGGGCTCTTTGGGGAGTACATCGGGCGGATGTTCATGACCATCAACCAACGGCCTCAGGCGGTGATACGGGAGGTCTTGCGGAATTCGAAGCGATAGCTCCTCCCGTATCGCAGGGCGCAGAACCCGGCTGGCTCGCGCGGGGTCGGGCAAGTCGCCAATCTCGACGCTCAGGCCGTCACGGCGTCCAGCGAGCAGCCGTCGGATTCTCCGGAAGGAGTCTCGCAATTGGGGCGGGCGATGACCCCGGGGTAGGGTTCGGGTGAAAAAATGCCGGCGGGTTGTTCCAGAAGGTGCCGGTCGCACACGGCGAACAGTTCGGTCTCCGTCTGGGTACGCCGCATGTCGTGCAGGAAAGCGCCGTCGGCATCGACGCTCTGGCCGACAAAATTCAGGTACTTCTTCATCTTGTTGACGTGTGCCCGCTCGGGTACGTCCGGCTCGGCGGTGGCCCGATAGAGCCTGTCGATGTAGCTCCGTACGTCGGCGAGCGTGACCGTTGAAACCTCGAGCCCCGCGAAACGTTCACGGCACTGGCGGAAGATCCAGGGGTTGCGGATGGCGTGGCGGCCGATCATGACTCCGCGCGCGGCGGTGGTTTGCAGGATGCGGACGGCCGCGTCAGGGGAGGTGACGTTCCCGTTGGCAAGGACCGGACACGTGACGCGGCCCGTGGCGTGTGCGATCCAGTCGTAGTGGACCTCGCTGCGGTACATCTCCCTTACGGTGCGTCCGTGCACGGTAAGCAGATCGACGCCATGGCGGTTCACCGAATCGAGAATGCGGTCATAGTTGCGCGTATCCTCGAAACCGATACGCATCTTGACGGTGAAGAGTCCGGGGATTGTGGCGCGCAGCAGGCCGAGGATCGCGTCGACATGCTCGGGATCGCGCAGAAGTCCCCCGCCGACGTTCTTCTTGTAGACCTTGGGCGCGGGGCAGCCGAGGTTGAGATCCACACCGGCGATGGGATGGCGCAGCAGCTCACGTGCGGAGCGTTCGAGGTGGATCAGGTCCTCACCGATCAACTGGGCAAACACCGGACGCCCGGTGGTGTTTTCGTCGATCGAACGCAGGATGTGTTTCTCCAGGCGCGACTGTGCATGGACGCGGAAAAACTCGGTGAAGAAGTAGTCGGGAGCGCCCATTTCGGCGATCACCCGCATGAATGCGAGGTCGGTCACGTCCTGCATCGGCGCCAGCGCAGTCAGCGGCTGGCCCGGCCGGAGTGCGGGCGGCAGGGCGGCGGCGTTTGTGCGTGTGGCGGTCGGAGTGGACATCGTGGCGACGGGAGACGCTGGGCGGCATGGTGCCGTCGGGCGCATTTCCCCTAATCGTTGCCAGGGTTGTCCCCGCCCTCGCCGCCCTCCTCCTCGGAGGCCTGCTGCCGGAGGACGCGCTCGAGGATCTCGCTCATGTCCTCCACGGCGTCGTAGACCTTGCGGGCGGCCAGGATCGGACGCTTCTGCTGCAGCGCAAGGACGATGGAATCGCTGGGGCGGGCATCGAGTTCGATGATCTTCTTGCCCAGTTCGTTTTCCATGCGCAGGAGGATCCGGGCAAAATAGGTGCCCTCATTGAAATCGTTGATGACCACATGCTCCAGCCGGGCGCCAAGTCCCATCAGCATGTGACCGATGAGGTCGTGGGTGAGTGGACGCTCCTTCTTGACGCCATTCAACGTCATCTGGATCGCATGCCCGACGGAGTGGTCGACGTAGATGATGAAGGTCTTGCCCTCATCACCCAGAAAGATGGCACAGCCATTGGCGGCAGGCATCACGCCCTTTACGGTGATTGGCAGGACATCCTTGGACATGCCTGGACAATGTGCTGACACCCCCGCAGGTGCAAGCGGAAGGGATTCGAGGATTGAAGGGATTCAACCGGGCAGGCTGAACCCAAACAGGGAGATGCCCCAGGAACGCGCCTGGGTCAGCACCTGGGGCTTGTCGAGCATGATGACCCGATCCACTTCCAGGGCTGCGGAGGAAAGGCCCGCCTCGCGCATCGTTTCGAGCGTACGCTGACCGAAGACAGGGACATCGAACCGGAAGTCCTGACGAGCCTTGACGGTCTTTACGAAGATCGCCTGGTCGGTCTTGAACTCGCCTGCCCGGCGCAGCATGGCGTCCGTACCTTCAAAGGCCTCCACCGCGAGCACCGTACCCTTGCGAACGACACAGCCCTGTCCGATGTCGAGGATGGCACACTCCCGCGCAATGTGGATGCCGTGCTCGAGGTGCTCCTTTTCAATCGGAAACCGCCCGCCCGTCATGCAGCCGGCGGTTGCGAGATGGGATTCGATGAAGCAGCGAGCGTCGAGAAGGGTGACACCAAGTTCTTCGATTTCCTGTGCGATCGCTCCGAAGATGGTTTCGGCGTTGCGGCGCTTGAGCGAAAACAGAATGCGTGTCGCCTTGAGGTCGGGATGCAGTCCCTTGAACAGGCGTCGCGGCGTGATCTGCCCAGCCATCAGGGCATACCCGGCACCGAACTCCTCGATGGCGCGAAGCATCTTCCCGAGTTGGCCGACCAGGATCCTGCGACGATCGGATTCGTCGAAAGATGCCAGCAGTTCGGGTGGTGTTTCCTCCTCGAATGCGACCAGCTTGAGCGGTACGCCGGCCTGCCGAATCGCCTCTGCGACGAGGATCGGATAGCGGCCCTGGCCTGCGATGAGGACGACCGGCTTGCGGGCGTCGTAGGACGCGGGCAGGAAAGGTGACACGGGCTGCGAAAGCATCGGAGGCTAGCGAACCGCAGTGGAACCCCGACGGCAAGCGCAGGCATTGACCGGTGTCCGTAGGGCGGGTAGCCGAGGCAGCGTCAGGAGCGCTGAGCGCATCACCTCAACGCGAGGGGATCACGGTTTCCTTGCGCGCGTATGCGTGCACGCCAGGACAAAGTCGACGATGGGCTGGGGGTCCTCCAGGCTGTGCGGGTGGTGATCCACACCGTGCTTGAGGATGACACGAATGGAACCGCCGAGCTCCCGGTAGCGTTTCTCGAGGATCGCGGTGTTCTCGTCGAGGGGCACGGTCTTGTCGGCATCGCCGCACACGCTCAGTATGGGAATCCTCGCCGCTGCGAGCGGCGCGAGGTTGTCGATGGGATTGAGCGGATAGGCCATGGCTTCGGCGTCGCTCGCAAAACCGTAGACCTTTTTCAAGCGCTCCCATTCGACGGGATTGCCCGGATACTTGCCGCGCCCGGCAGGCCAGCTTTTGAAATCGCAGACGGGTGCATCGAGGTAGAGTCCCGCTACCCACTCTGGATGGCGTGCCGCCCAGTTCAATGCGTAGAGACCGCCGCGGCTGAGTCCGATGAGCACGGGCTTTTTGGCGAGTCGCCGCTCTTTCGTCATGCTCGCATGGAACGCGTCCATCAGGTCCAACGCGGCAGGGGCGCCAAACATGTTGGAGACCTCCATGTAGCCCAGATGGAAGCCGCGCTCGAGCAGTGCGATGTCGGCCTGGGGAAAGTGACCGAAGAACTCGGTCCGCCAGATCCATGGTCTGCCCCGTGCGGCCTTTTTTGGCAGGACCAGGCGACAGGGCCTGCCTGCGACAACGAATTCCTCCTGCACGAATCCGTTCCACGTGTTCCTGGTCACCGAGGGCGCATCACCCGCTCCCAAGGCAGACTGCATGGCTGGAAAACCGAGAAGAAAAATTCCAATACAAAGACGGGTGAGCATGAGAATAGCGATGGGACTGCGGAGAGAATGGGATCACGGCTGAGCCACGGACCGGGAGCCTTTTCGTTTGCACGGACTGCGTCAACGTTCCGCGCTCCTCGCAAAATGCACAGAGTGAATTCCATGCGAAGAATCCAGCCCACTTGCCGACCATCCGATTGACATCGCATCCCAACGCCGACCCTTTCGCCATTTCATCGGGATCGTGTTTCATTGCTACAATGACGATGTGAACGCTCCTGACTGCATCTAGAACCAAACCGGGCACGACGGAGCGTGCCCCTCCCGGGTTGAGCTGTTGCAATCCAGATCGTACCTGCGGAATGCTGCTCAAATGGGCCTCGGATCGGAGTGCTAACCCACGGTGTGCGCCGAATGCGCAGAGTGTTGTTCGCCCAAGGAATCCAGCCCACATGCCGACCATCCGATTGACATCGCCCCCAAAATGGGAGGGGCACGCTCCGTCGTGCCCGGGGCCGCCCATTGCATCCCAACGCCGACCCTTTCGCCACTTTATCCGGATCGGGCCAAGCGAAGCGGACATGATCGTGATTTGGACCGTGAGATATTTGCACCGCGAGCCGGATTGCTAGCACGAACGACGGGGCTGGTCAGCCTGCTGCTATATTACAATTAAATTGTATTATATAGTCATCCCGAGCTTGAGATATGATGCGTGATGCGTGATGATTTCGACATGAGAACGACATTGAACTTGGATGACGACGTGCTGGAAACGGCAAAGGCCTTGGCGGCAAAGCAACGTAAGCCTCTGGGGGAGGTGGTCTCTGCATTGCTTCGCCGGGCGGTGGAGCCGCGTCCCCAGGCGTTGACCGAGCGAAACGGCCTCCCGCTGTTCCCGGTGTCCCAAGGGGCGCGACCGGTGACGCCGGAACTCGTGAGGGAGCTGTTGGATGAAACGCCATGAATCGCTACCTTCCCGATGTGAATGTGCTGCTGGCGCTGCTCGATCCGATGCACGTGCATCATGACGCGGCGCACCGCTGGTATGTGGAGCGCTCCCCGCTGCGTCTGCTGACTTGCTCCCATCTTGAAAACGGCGTGATCCGAGTGGCGAGCCAGCCAAAGTACCCGAACTGCCTGGGCACCAGTCGGCGGGTCAGGGAATTCCTGCAGCATTTCATTGAAAAAACGGCTGCCGAATCCTGCGGACGCGATGTCTCGCTGTTGGAAGATGGCGTTCTGCTGCAACCGGAATCGCTCACGCCGTCGAGAGTTTCGGACTTGTACCTGTTGGCCCTGGCGGTGGCGCATGGGGCGAAGCTGGCCACGTTCGACTGGCGGATCCCTGCCGCAGCAGTGGCGGACGGGCCGGATTCGCTGGAAGCGATATCCGTGCGGGTCGTGTGAACATCGGGGCGCGCTTCGTCGTGCCCCGGGGTCGCCCGATGCATCTCAACGCCGGCCATTTCGCCTTTTTGTCGTAGGTGAGGCTCTGCGCCACGGCAGGGATGGCGGTGGAGCTCGGATCGATCCTCATGACCCTACCTCCGACAACCGTCTTGTTGTCACCGGTCGAATCAAAGTGTACCACTTTGGTCGAATCAAAATGTACCACGATTGGGGTGGGAGAAAGAGAGGGTTTAGGGGATTGAGGGCAAGCGTAATGGTTGGGGAAGAAGGCGGAGCGAG
>JAGOJU010000131.1 GCA_017994935.1 Opitutaceae bacterium | reverse complement strand
ACACCGATAACGTCGGACTTAACGGTGTGACTGGCGAAATCGACGTGACGCCCTACACGGGCGCAAACCCGCTTCTCCGCCACGGGCCCTTGCGCGTTGCGCCTTCGCGAGGGTATCTGGAGCATCTGGATGGCACTCCGTTTTTCTGGCTCGGTGATACGTGGTGGATGGGACTCTGCCATCGCCTGCGTTTCCCGGAGGATTTTGCGACGCTCGCCGCAGATCGAAGGGAAAAGGGATTCAATGTCATCCAGATTGTCGCCGGCCTCTACCCCGACATGCCGCCCTTCGATCCACGTGGAGCCAACGAAGCCGGTTTTCCCTGGGAGCGGGAGTACGCGCGGATTCGCCCGGAGTATTTCGATGCTGCGGACAAACGAATCGAATACCTCGTCGATCAAGGATTTGCGCCCTGCATAGTCGGGGCCTGGGGGTACTTCATGCCATGGATGGGCGTGGAAAAACTCACCCGACACTGGCGCTACCTCATCGCACGCTACGGCGCGCTGCCCGTCGTATGGTGTATCGCGGGTGAAACCAACCTTCCATGGTACCTCGCGCCCAACTTCCCGTCAGACGACCGCTCCCAGGTGAGAGAATGGACCAAAGTCGCCCGCGCGGTGCGGGAGATGGACCCCTTCCATCGCATCCTTACCCTCCACCCCACCGGCATCGGTCGGTTGAGTGCTCGAAATGCGACAGACGATGTCTCGCTGCTTGACTTCGACATGCTGCAGACGCCTCACGGTCAGCGTGGGGCAGTTGCGCCGACGGTGAACACGGTTCGTCAATCCTACGCGGACACGCCAATCCTTCCCGTCATCAACGGCGAACCCGCCTACGAAATGCTGAGCGACACGCTTCCCACGGAGTGGTCGAGGCAAATGTTCTGGCTCTGCATGATGAACGGTGCCGCCGGACACACGTACGGCGCGAACGGGATCTGGCAAGTCAACCGGAAGGGCAAGCCCCATGGTCCGTCACCCAATCAACCCGCCGGATCCACCGGCTATGGAGTGATCGCCTGGGATGAGGCCATGCGCCTTCCCGGATCGAGTCAGATGAGCTACGGACGCCGGCTGTTCGAACGCTATCGCTGGCAGGATTTCCAGCCTCATCCGGAGTGGGCTGAATTTGCGGACAGGTCTCCCTTCGATTTTGGTCATGCGGCCTGGATCTGGAGCAGGCATAGAGCACCCGGAGCGGATGCCCCCCCGAGCAAACGCTGGTTTCGACGAACGTTCGACCTGCCGGATGGCAGGCCTGTGAAACTCGCCCAGCTCTATATCGCCGCCAGCGGCCCGTTCGCTGCCCGGATCAACAAACGCTCCGGTGGATCAGGCGCTGGGGCTGCGCTTTGCAGCACGTTCTACAATCTTGCGCATCTGCTGCAGTCCGGGCGAAACGTGCTGGCCGTCTCCGCGGAGATTCCCCCCGCGGCTGCCGGTAACATTGTAGGGTTGATCGCCCGCCTGGACATCACTTTTGCCGACGGCAGCACACTGCAGGTCTCGTCCGACGACTCGTGGGTTTCACATGCTGAAGAAGCGAGGGAGTGGGACACCGCCACGTTCGATGAGCGTTCATGGACTCGGGCAGGAATTGTGGCGGCCTATGGCGACGCTCCTTGGGGGCGGATCGCGCGGCCCAATAGCAGCGACGTATTCGGACCGCAGAGCACCGGCTTGCAGGATGGCGTGCGGCTCACGTACGTGCCCTCAAGATCGCCCGTCCGGCTGAAGGGGCTCCCAGGCGGATCCGGTTTTCGCGCGGCCTATTTCGATCCGGTTACCGGCAGAGACCAAACGCTCGGCGAACTCAGGGCCGACGGAGCAGGCACTGCCCTCGTTCCGCCACTTCCCAATGGAGGTGGCGAAGACTGGGTCCTCGTCTGGGAATTGAAGCATCAACGGTGAATCTTCCGGCGCAGGACTCTGCCCACGTCTGCGCGTTTCCTTTGTTCCCCCGATCTTCCATGCATTGGAAGGTTCGACTGACTGGTAAGGGTCACCTGAAACTTCGTCCGACGCCCCACGACCTCACCTGCCTCCCACGCTCGCAGGGTTGAGGCGTTGCAGGCGTCCCGCGACGTGCGAGCCGCTCGCAAGCCAGTGTCGAGAGTGCCCGCGCCACGGAACAAACACTTGATTTCGCCTGAAGACACCGAACAATTGCTGTCTAACTCTCTTAAAGCGTTTCCCGTGAGCAAAAAATCGACCGTATTCGCAGACAAGAATGACGCCGCAGGTGTTGCCGACCCCGGACGGCACCGGAATGCTCCGATAAACCAACAGCTGACAGCGGAGCAAAAGATCGAGCTTTACCGGCAAATCGTGCGCATCCGGCGCTTCGAAGAGCGCAGCCTGCGTTCCTACCTCAAAAAGCAGATAGGCGGGTTTCTTCATCTCTACATCGGCCAGGAGGCCCTCGCGGTCGGTTGTTGCTCGCTGATGGGCAAGAACGACCATATCATCACGGCCTATCGGGATCATGGCCACGCCATCGCCGTCGGCATGGACACGCGGCCGTTGATGGCCGAACTCTATGGCAAGGTCACTGGCTGCTCCAAGGGCAAGGGAGGTTCGATGCACTATTTCGATCCCTCTCGAAACTTCTGGGGCGGACATGGCATCGTCGGAGGGCAGATTCCGCTGGGCACCGGACTGGCCTACGCGATCAAGTACAAGGGACTCAAGGGCGCCGCGATGGCTTTCATGGGAGACGGCGCTGTCAACCAGGGCGCGGTGCACGAGTCCTACAATCTGGCCGCGCTCTGGGACCTTCCCGTCGTGTTCGTCATCGAAAACAACGGCTATTCGATGGGCACCAGCCAGACACGCTCATCCGCAGGCGATCTCGCGCGCCGTGCTGAAGGTTATCACATGGCTTGGGCGAGTTGCGATGGCTACGACCTGTACGAAGTGCGTTCAGTAATGAACGAGTACCTCGTCCGCGCGCGGGAGGAATCAAAACCCGCTGTCGTCGAGATCAGAACCTATCGTTACCGCGGACACTCTGTCGCCGATCCTGACAAGACCTATCGCGACAAGGCGGAGATCGAGGAGTACCAGCGCACGAAGGATCCGATCACCCACAACCAGAATCTGTTTCTTGCGGAAGGCGTGCTGAACGAGTCGTTGATCGAGTCCATCGATGCCGCTGCCCGCGCCGAAGCCGACGCCGCCGCGGACTTTGCCGAGGCGAGCCCCTTCCCGACCGTTGATGACATTCAGAAGGATGTCTATTGGGAGGCCGACAATCCCGACAAGCGCACTTCCGAAGGGCGCCTGTTTTTTGAGTGAGCTGACCTCCCCGAGCCAATACGATTTATCATTTTCACCGTGCCTGTCATAAATTACCGCGAAGCCCTCCGCCACGCCCTCTCCGAGGAGCTTGATCGTGATCCCAACGTTGTTGTCCTGGGCGAAGAGGTCGCCCAATTCAACGGGGCCTACAAGGTCACCGAGACGCTTCTCGCCAAGTACGGCCCCAAACGCATCGTCGATACGCCGATCAGCGAAGCCGGTTTCATCGGCATGGGGATCGGAGCCTCGATGCTGGGCGTCCGCCCTGTAATGGAGCTGATGTTCTGGTCCTTCTACTCGGTCGCCTTCGATCAGATCCTCAACAATGCCGCAAACGTCCGCTACATGTCCGGCGGACAGATCAACTGCCCGATCGTCATTCGCGGTCCCGCCAATGGCGGCACGAATGTCGGCGCGACGCACTCGCACACGCCCGAGAATGTCCTCGCCAATCACCCGGGCGTGAAGGTGGTGGTGCCGTCCACGCCGTATGACGCCAAGGGACTCCTCAAGTCGGCGATCCGCGATAATGATCCGGTTTTCTTCCTCGAGAACACCATGCTCTACGGCGACAAGGGTGAGGTCCCTGAAGAGGAATACCTCATTCCCCTTGGCAAGGCTGACATCAAACGCAAGGGCACCGACCTCTCGATCATCACCTACGGGCGCTCGGCCATGCAATCGCTGGCCGCTGCCGAACTGCTGGAAAAGGAGCACGACATTTCCGTCGAGGTTGTCGATCTGCGTTCAATCCGTCCCTTGGACATCGACACGGTCCTCGCATCGGTTGCGCGCACCCATCGTGTGCTGATTGTCGAGGAACAGAAACCGTTTGCCAGCGTGGGATCGCAGCTGGCATTCATGATTCAGCGCGAAGCCTTCGACGAACTCGACGGCCCCATCCACCGTCTCGCGACCGTGGATGCCCCCGCCATCTACAGTCCGCCCGTGGAGATCGAGCAGCTCCCGAATCCCCAGCGAATCCTCAAGGCCGTCCTGGCAGCCGTCGCCTGAAAAGGTCGTTGCCCCTCCCCGCCGGACGCACTCCAACAAGCACCTGACTCAGAACCATCCGACCATGGCACAAATCATCGAGATGCCGAAACTCAGCGACACCATGACCGTGGGCACACTGGTCAAGTGGCTGAAGAACGAAGGCGATGCCGTGAAGAACGGCACCATGCTTGCGGAGGTGGAAACCGACAAGGCCACCATGGAGCTGGAGTGCTTCTTTGATGGCACGCTCCTGAAGATCTTTGCCCCGGCAGGCTCACAGGTTGAAATCGGCGCCCCGCTCTGCGCCATCGGGAAACCCGGTGAGAAAGTGGAAGTTCCCGCAGGCAAGGCCCCCGTGAAGGCCGAGGCGTCCGCCGCAGTCGGCTCATCCGTTCCGGCAGCGGAAACAAAAGCGGCCGCGCCGGCAGCCGCTGCTCCCAGGGAGGCCGCTACCGTGGCACCGGCCGTCTCGTCCCCGCAGGATTCGCCCGTTGCCGCCGCTGCTTCGACTTCAGCGCCGTCGGAGGGACACCGCATCCGCATTTCGCCGCTCGCGCGAAAACTGGCTGCCGAGAAAGGAATCAATCCGTCCAGTGTCACCGGCTCGGGCCCTGGCGGTCGCATCGTCCGGACGGACATCCTCGCTGCCGAGAAATCCGGTTCGGCCAAAGGTGGATCAGGCGCGGGTACGAGGAGCGGTGCCACGCTTGTCTCCACCCTTTCCGCCAAGGGTCCGATTC
>JAGOJU010000130.1 GCA_017994935.1 Opitutaceae bacterium | reverse complement strand
GTTCCTCGGCGAAGGCGGCGAGGCGGGATTCCGTGTAGCGGTAGGCGGCGGGCATGTCGCCGCCGACCGAGCCGAAATTGCCCTGCGGGTCGATCAGCGGGTAGCGGACCACCCAGGTCTGGGCCAGACGGACCAGCGTGTCGTAGACCGAGGCGTCGCCGTGAGGATGGTAGTTGCCGAGCACTTCGCCGACTACTTTGGCGCACTTGTTGAAGGCGCGGTTGTGCAGCAGGCCGAGACGAAGCATCGCGTAGAGGATGCGTCGCTGCACCGGCTTGAGGCCGTCGCGGGCATCAGGCAGGGCGCGGGCGATGATGACCGACATCGAGTAATCGATGTAGGCCGTCTGCATGATGTCGGTGATGTTCGCCGTGAACAGCTTCTCGTTGGCGGTGTACATGAAGTGGGAAGAGGGGAGCTAAACGCGGAAACGCGGGGACGCGGAGGTGGGAACGGGCGATGTCGGAGCAGCTGTGGCAGCAACTTCAGACTGGAAATCAAGGTTCAGTACCCGTTTCATAACCACGCGTCTCCGTGCCCTCGCGTTTTGCTCGATGGATGTTTTACACGTCGAGGTATTGGACGTTGAGGGCGTTGTCTTCGATGAACTGGCGGCGCGGGGGGACTTCGTCGCCCATGAGAAGGGTGAAGAGAGCGTCGGCCTTGGCGGCGTCGTTGATGGAGACTTTGAGCAGGCGGCGGTTTTCCGGATCCATCGTCGTTTCGAAGAGCTGCTTCGGGTTCATTTCCCCGAGGCCCTTGTAGCGCTGGATGCTGAGGCCCTTGCGTCCGTTGGCGCGGATTTGGGCGACGATGTCGAGGGCGGAGTGGAGCTCGATCCGGTTCTCGGACTTCTGGCCGGGATTTTCGGTCATGAGGAAACGAGGCGTTTCCGTGCGGCTGAAACGGCTGACATCGAAACCGGCGGTGGCGATGGCGTTGAGCAGCTTCGTCATCTCGGCGCCCTCAAAGATCTCGTGCAGGGTGATGCGCTTGGCCGGCCCGGCCGGCTTCTTTTCGCCGACGGCGAGGGGCTCGGTCTGTTCAAAGAGGTCGGCGTCAAGTCCGTGTTGCTGTACGAACGTGGCGCGGGCGGTTTCGTCGCGCAGGAATTCGTGGGCTTCCTTGTTCCCCTCGCGGATGCGAGCGATGTAGCGCGGCAGGGCGCGCGTCTGCGGGTCCTGCTGGTCGAGGTAGGAGGCGAGATCGGCGCCGTAGCGGGTGACCCCGCCGCCCAGTTTGTCGAGCGCGGCAAGGGACTCTACGATACGGTCGATTTGGGTGGGATCGTAGACGTGCTGGTCGGAAAGCCGGGTCAGGACCACATCCTCGGAGCCCAGCTCGAGCAGGATGCGATTGAGCTGCTCATCGTTGTCGACGTACTGCTCGCGCTTCTTCCGCTTGATTTTGTAGAGGGGCGGCTGGGCGATGTAGATGTAGCCGCGTTCGATCAGCCCGCGCATCTGCCGGTAAAGGAAGGTCAGCAACAGGGTGCGGATGTGCGAGCCGTCGACGTCGGCATCCGTCATGATGATGATCTTGTGGTAGCGGGCCTTGTCGGCGTTGAAACCGCCGACCGAGTCGTCGCCCTCGCCGATGCCGGTGCCGCAGGCCGTGATGAGGGTCCGGATTTCCTCGTTGGCCAGCACCTTGTCGATGCGGGCTTTCTCCGTGTTGATCAGTTTGCCGCGCAGCGGAAGGATCGCCTGGAAACGCCGGTCGCGGCCCTGCTTGGCGGAGCCGCCGGCGGAATCGCCCTCGACGATGTAGAGTTCCGTCAGAGCTGGATCGCGTTCCGAGCAATCGGCGAGCTTGCCGGGCAGACCGCCCCCGGAGAGGGCGCCTTTGCGCACGGTTTCGCGCGCTTTCCGCGCGGCTTCGCGGGCGCGGGCGGCGTTGAGGGTCTTGTCGATGATGCGCTTGGAGATGGCGGGGTTGGACTCGAGGAAGAACTTGAGTTTTTCGCCCACGATGCGCTGCACGATGCCATCGACCTCGCCGTTGGAGAGCTTGGTCTTGGTCTGCCCTTCGAACCGAGGCTCCGGCACCTTGACGCTGATGACGGCCGTCAGGCCCTCGCGCACGTCGTCACCCGTGATCGACGGATCCTTCTCCTTGATCAGATTGTTGCCGCGGGCGTAGGTGTTGATCACGCGCGTCAGAGCGGTCCGGAAACCGCTCAAGTGGGTGCCGCCCTCGATGTTGTAGATCGAGTTGGCGTAGGCGAAAACCTGATCGTTGTAGCTGTCGTTGTACTGCATCGCCACATCGACCACGATGTTCGGCAGGTTCGGGTTCGTTTCGTTGGCCGCGCTGTCACTGAACGTGATGGGCTTTTCGTGAACGACGTTTTTGTTGGTGTTCAGGAAGCGGACGAACTCGGTGATGCCATCCTTGAAGAAGAACGAGTCGGTCTTTTGGGAACGTTCATCGTTCAACTCGATGCGGATGCCGGGATTGAGGAAGGCGAGCTCGCGCAGGCGCTTCGCCAGGATGTCGTACTGGAATTCGCGCGTGGTCTTGAAGATCTCTGGGTCCGGTTTGAACGTGATCTTGGTCCCGGTCTTTTTTGTGTCTCCAATCACCTGCATTTTTTGCGTGGTGACGCCTTGCGAGAAGCGCATTTGGTACACCTTGCCGTTGCGCCGGACCTCGGCTTCGAACCATTCGGAGACAGCGTTCACGCACTTGGCGCCGACGCCGTGCAGACCGCCGGAGACCTGGTAGGCGCCTTTGCCGAACTTACCGCCGGCGTGCAGGTTGGTCAGCACCAACTCGAGGGCGGGAATGTTATAGACCGGGTGCATGTCGACCGGAATGCCGCGACCGTCGTCTTCGACCGAGCAGGAACCATCCAGGTGCACGGTGACCCGGACCAGGTTGGCGAAGCCGGCGAGGGCCTCGTCGATCGAGTTGTCGACCACCTCGAACACGCAGTGATGCAGACCGCGCTCGTTCGTGTCGCCGATGTACATGTCGGGACGTTTGCGCACGCCCTCCAGCCCCTCGAGTTTCTGGATCTTCGACGCATCGTAATCAGCGGCGCCGGCCTGAGCTTTGGAGAGGTTTTGCTGTTCGGGTGTGTCGGGCATGTCGGAGGGAAAACGTGACAAATGGGAAAGGGAAAATTGCATCCGAATTCCCCGGCGGGGACAACGGTTTTCTGTGCCTGAATCGGTGGTGAATGAGGCTTGCGTCCACCCCGGCAAAAACCCGCCCAAAAGGCTCAATCGCAGTTATTTTAGGTTGCCGACCTAAGATTCGCCCATACCGTGTGCGCCCGTGAAGCTTTCGGTCAAAGTCGATTATGCCTGCCGGGTGTTGGCGCGCATGGCGCGGCTGCATGGTACGGACGCCTTGGCGCACATTGAAGAACTCGCGCGCATTGAGTCGGTTCCGGCCAATTATCTTGTCCAGATCCTCACTGAACTCCGCAATGGAGGGTTGATCACAAGCCGCCGCGGCAAACAGGGTGGGTATGCGCTCGCGCGCGCGCCTCAGGACATCACCCTGTACGACATTGTGAAAGTGATCGAGGGCGACCTCCTTGAAATCAACATGGCGAGCGAAGGCCAGTCAGGGCGCCGGGTGAGCCAGATCTGGGCGGAAGTGCGTGGACGGTTGGAGATCCTTTGCAAGGATTACACCCTCGACAAGTTTGCCATCAAACCGACCGACGAGATGTACTACATCTGAAGCCCTAGCCCGGGGCGCTGCCCGGGAGGCCTTTGAACCCATTGATTTTTTGCCGCCATGCTTCCCGTCGTCCTCGAAAAGTTGCTCATCCTCCAAGCTCGCGACCGCCGTCGGATTGAACTGGAGGCGCATCTGAAGGCGGTCCCCGGGGAGGTGGCTGCGGTGGAAAAGAAGATCTCGACCGAGCGCGGGGCGATCGAAACGGCCAAACTCGAGTGGCAGCAGTTGGAGGCGAAGAAGAAGCTGCTTGAAACGGAGATCGGGGCGGCCGAGCAAAAGTGCGCCAAGTACAAGACCCAGCAGCTGGAAGTGCGGAAAAACGACGAATACCGGGCTTTGGGGCACGAAATTGAGACCACCGAGGCTCAGATCGGCAAACTGGAGGAGGAGGAACTGGGGATCCTTTACGCCATCGAAACCGCGAAAGCCAAATTCGCCGCAGCCGAGGCGGAATTGAAGGCCAACATTTCCGGACATGAAACCAAGATCCGCGTGCTGAAGGAACGCGAGGGCGTGCTGGTGGCGGAACTCGCAACCGCGCGCGCCGAGGTGACCGACGCCCGCACGCCGCTGACAGAGCCAGTCTTGCGACTCTACGACCGGATTGCGGTGCGTCAGATGCCCGTCTGCGTCCCGCTCCGGGGAGGCAAGTGCGGGGGGTGTCACTTGAAGGTTTCCTCCGACGTCGAATCCGGGGCGCGTGGCAAGGGCGACGTCACCTCGGCTCTACCGACCTGTGACCAGTGTGGTCGCATTGTCTGGTGGGAATCGGCACTTTAGACCCGCCCAGGCCGCATACGGCCGGGTCGTCACGCGCAGCTTGCCTTCACCGTCGTCGGCGGTGAGGCTGTTCCTTCCGCCGCCACCTCGGGTGGATGCGGTTCTGGTTTTGGGGCCTGATTGTCGCTCCTCGTTCTTTGATTCCCGCCGGCCGGTTACACGGTCGGCGGTGACCGGTCCGTGGAGAGGAAAGTCCGGACACTGCAGGGCACGAGGCCGCACGAGAATAAACCCAAGTGCGGGAGCGTCGTTTCAATGCGACGCGACGGACAGTGTCACAGAAAACAAACCGCCTGTCTGGATTTGAAATCTCAAATTTGAGATCTGAAATCCCAGACCGGTAAGGGTGAAAAGGTGGGGTAAGAGCCCACCGCGTCGTTCGTGAGAACGGCGGCACGAAAAACCCACTCGGGTGCAAGGCAAAATAGGCGACTGGACGGCCCGTCCGATAGTCGCGGGTATGCCGCATCCCGCGTTTGCGGGACAGCAACTTAGGTTGCTGAGAGAAATGACAATCGAAGTGCCGCAAGGCATGGAACATAATCCGGCTTACCGGCCCCAAAACCAGCCGCGCCCGCGGAGCGGGCGCGGAATGACGAATGACGAATGACGAATGACGAATGACGAATGACGAATGACGAATGACGAATGACGAATGACGAATGACGAATGACG
>JAGOJU010000015.1 GCA_017994935.1 Opitutaceae bacterium | reverse complement strand
TGATACCAATCCAGCACAAGTTCATCCGCGCTGCCCGCAAGCACCGGGACATGGACCCTGATCTCCTCGGTCTGCCCTATGCGGTCGAGGCGCCCTATGCGCTGCTCAACCAGTCCTGGGTTGAGCGGCAGATCCCAGAGGACAAGATGATGGGCGAACTGAAAGTTGCGACCCTCGCTGCCAATCTCCGAGCAGAGGAGCAACTGTGCGCCGTCGGTTTCCGCAAACCAGGCTGCCTGGCGGTCGCGATGCACAAGGGGCAGGCCTTCATGAAAGAGCCCGACACTCACGTTAGAGCGTTCCTTGATGGCGGTTTCGAGGGCTAGGACCTTGCGCTGCGACTTGCAGATGAGCAGGACCTTGGCGGGCCGGATCCCCTGGAGGAAATCCACCAGCCAGCCGACCCGCGGGTCTTCCTTGATCGCATAACGGAGGTGGCCGGCCGCACCGGTTTCCTCGGCCTCCATTTCACGTGCGGTGCGTGCGAGCTGGGTCGAAGTCCCACCCTGCAGAATGACCGGACACAGGCGACGTTTTGGGAATCCGGCGATATTGGAGCGGCTGTTGCGGAACATCACGCGACCGGTTCCGTGCTGGTCAAGGAGGATCCTCAGAAGGTTCTCCCGGGCGCCGCGACGTTTCTGGGCCAGTCCGACGAGGTGCTCGTCAAGCCGTTCGGGATCTCGGGTGAAGATCGCCTTCAGCGTCGCAACGTCCCCGGGCTCGAGCGGTCGCGAGTCCACAATCCTGTCCGCAACCTCGGCGACGGATTGGAAATGCTGAGCTTCCCTGAGGTAGGCGTCATAGTCGGGATAGCGGGAGGGATCGAGCAGGCGCAGTCGCGCGAAGTGCCCGGTGGGTCCCAACTGGGTGGGTGTCGCCGTCAGGAGCAGGAGCCCGGGAGTCCGTGCAGCCAGAGCCTCAACCAGCCGGTACTCCTCTCCGGGGGCTTCCGGTGTCCATGTCAGATGATGGGCCTCATCGACAACGACCACGTCCCACCCTGCCTCAACCGCCTGTTTCCCTCGTGATTCGTTGCCCGCAAGGAAACTCGTGCTCGCGAGGGCGAGTTGGGAACTCAGGAACGGGTTCCTGCCCGGCTCCGCCGCCTCGTCGGCGGTGCACCGCTCTTCATCGTAGAGCCCGAACCACAGATTGAAGCGACGCAGCAGCTCCACGAACCACTGGTGTATCAGACTTTCGGGTACAAGGATCAGCACCCGCTGCGCGCGGCCCACGGCGAGGAGCCTCTGAAGGATGAGGCACGCCTCGATCGTTTTCCCCAGGCCCACCTCGTCGGCGAGGAGCACCCTTGGAAACTGACGCGAGGTCACCTCGCGCAGGATGTACATCTGATGGGGAATGAGTTCCACGCGGCCGCCGAGGAATCCGCGCACCTCGGATTGCCGGAGCCTTGCCTGGAGCTGGAGCGCACGGTAGCGCAGACGAAAGATGTCCTCCTCATCAACCTGCCCGGCCATCAGGCGTTCCTGGGGAAGATCGACGGTCGTGACGTCCGAAATGGCATCCTCGCGCACCGCCCGACCTCCCTCAAAATAGGTGAGGAGTCCCTCCGTTTCCTCGATCCGGTCCACGGTGAGCACTTTCCTGTCGCGGTCCGTGACTCTTTCACCGACACGAAACTGCACGCGCTTGAGGACCGCCGTGCCCCTCGCGTAGATGCGTTTCTCTCCTGTTGCCGGATAGGTGATGCTGATGCGCGTGCGATCGATCTCATCGACCAGGCCAAGGCCCAGTTCCGGTTCGCGTTCACTCAGGCATCGCTGTCCAACCACTGACAATGTCATGCCTGTATCAGGTGCCAGGAAGGGCGGGGAGAAAAGAGATTTCTCTTCCCGCAAATCCACACCACATGTCAGTCCTTCGCGGCAAGGATGTCCGGCCGGAGGGACTTTGGTCAAAGATGTCTCACCCTGACCCGCGTTGAGGGGCTTGGGTGAGGCGCGGACTCAACCTGAAGCCCAATCTGCGCAGGTGAAAAATTCGTCCGAGAATCCGGGCAGCGTTGTGCAGGAACGGCCCGTATCGCCGTCCGACAGCAAGAAAACACCGTCAGAGGCGGTCTCCAAACCGGAAGCGCGTTTTCCCGGTCGTTTTCCGCTTCTTTCTCGAGGAAGGAGGTATGCCGATGCGTGGATCGCGCTTGCGGATCAGTTGAACAATGCGCCGCGCATCGCGTTCGAAGTGTTCGTGCGACTCCGGAAGGTAGAGCCATTTGCCGAGCACCGGATGCGGAGTCAGGGATGGGAAGTCCGCGATCAGGCTGGGCTGATGTTCGCGGAACGTGCAGACCAGCATGCCCTGCCAGGGTTCGCCCTGGGTCGTCAGGAAGACCTGATGGTTGCCGTCGAGCATGATCGTGCGGCCGCCGAACCAGGATTTGAGGAGAAATGTCGGATCGCCCGAAAGCGGTTCGGCCAGCCACTGAAGCGGGTGTTCCGGCTTGCTGACGCGGGGCCGAATGGCGGTTGCGGATACCGGCTTCATGGGGAAAGAGGATGGGAGTCGCCGGTCTCCACGGCAATGCCGATTGGCTGGCCGGGGAAAACGCCCCCCGGGAAGGGATTTGCAGCTGGACGAAACCGGGGAGGGGTTCCCAACGTTTCAAGAGGCATGAAATCACTTCAACTGGCCCTGATATCGTTGATGCTCTTGCTCGCGGAGGCGGCTCTTGGAGCCCCCGTGGAGCGGACCTGGAAGGTGGAGGGAGTCGAGCGCCGTGCCCTGATTGCAGCGCCCGATTTGCGCACCGGAGAGCATTGTCCGCTCGTGTTTGTTTTCCATGGACATGGGGGCACCATGCGGCACGCGGCGCGAACTTTGTCTGTTGAAAAACTCTGGCCCGAGGCACTCGTGGTCTATCCGCAAGGGTTGCCGACTCCCGGCGCCATCACGGACCCGGAAGGAACCCGTGCGGGCTGGCAGAAGACTCTGGGCGATCAGGGCGACCGGGACCTGAAGTTCGTGGACACCATGATGGCCACCCTGTTGAAGGAGTATCCGGTCGATGCCTCGCGGGTTTTTGCAACGGGGCATTCCAATGGCGGTGCGTTCACCTACCTGCTCTGGGCCGAGCGCCCTTCCCTCTTCGCAGCCTTCGCCCCGTCGTCCGGGATGCTGGGTCGGGGTGCACGCTTCCCTACCCAGCCGCGTCCCGTGCTTCACATCGCAGGTCGGAACGATGAGCTGGTGAAGTTTGAGTGGCAGGAGAAGGCCATCGCCCTGGACCTTCGCATCAACCAGTGCTCGAAGGACGGCGTGCCGTGGCCGAAGGGAGGCAAGGAGGCCACGATCTACGACTCCAGGGTGAAGGCGCCCGTAGTCACCTGGATCCACCCGGGCGGCCATCGTTATCCCGAGAGTGCGTTGAAAGCCGTCGTGACGTTCTTCAAGACCTGCGACAGAATCAACGAGCGCTAGCCAGAGTTGGTTCGAATGCTCGATGAGAATAATTTCCGAGGAAACTCACCGCCTGCGAAGCGGCTCCTGTGAGGAACGGGTACGCGAAAGCAGAATCACCATGGGACAACGGCATCCGTAAATCCGTCCACAAGACAATCGGGCAGGAGTTTTACCCGCTGGCGTGCTACAAGGAGAGCTATCGCTCGCTCAATGTACTTCAACGCGATCTTGACGAACAGATGCCCCAGCGCAGCCACGAGCGCACGCATGACAGCCCGATGTGTTGCGGTCGCACGCCTGTGCGGATCTTCGCGATGGTAGAAAATCCTGGACCGAGACAATCGATCACTTATACGCCGACCTCGCCAAGTATCCTGAGAACAATGACCGGTTGATGACGATTCAAGCCGTCGCACGGAAGAAGCCGCGCCTCAGTCGATAGCCTCGGGTTGACCGACGGAGGCAGGAACTCTTGACTGCCGTTCCGCGCGCTACAAATTGCTCCCGTGTGCCCCTCCTTCACCCCGGAACCGGTGCTGGCGGATCGAATCCGCAGAAACCAGCCATGCTCTCCGAACCAAAATGTTCCACTTCAAATGCAGATCCATTCCATAAGTCGGCGACGTTTCATTAAAACTTCGGCTGTTGCATCGTTCGGTTTCAGCATCCTCCCGGCGGGAGCGCGTGGGGCGAACAGCCGTATCCAGGTGGGATGCATCGGTATCAACGGAAAGGGCTATCAGGACACCATGTTGACTGCAGAGGCCGGTGCAGCGATTGTGGCGCTCTGCGATGTAGCTGACCCCCGCGATCCAAGTCTCAGTCTCCAGGGGACGAAGAAAGGCGAGCCGATTGTGGACAAGTTCCCCCACGCGAGATTCTTCACCGACTACCGAGACATGATCGCCAACATGCAGGGACTTGATGCAGTGGTGGTCTCCACGCCGGATCATCACCACTTCCATGCCACCATGCTGGCGATGCAAAAGGGCCTGCACGCCTACACGCAGAAGCCGGTTTCCCATTCAATCTGGGAGGCGCGACGCCTCGCTGAAGAGGCAGCGAAAACGAAGGTACAGACACAGATGGGCAATCAGGCCCACGCCGGTGAACCGATTCGGCGGGGTGTCGAGCTCATCCGAGCAGGTGTGATCGGCCGTGTGACAGAGGTGCACACGTGGACCAATCGTCCGATCTGGCCGCAGGGCATGACGAAGTGGCCAGACGCTCATCCGGTGCCGAGGGGGCTCGACTGGGAACAATGGATCGGTCCCGCTCCGTTTCGCGAGTACAGCCCGGAGATCGCGCCGTTCAACTGGCGGGGCTTCTGGGATTTTGGCGCAGGCGCGCTCGGCGACATGGGTTGCCATATAATGGACATGCCATATTGGGCACTTGGATTGACCGCGCCCGAGTCGGTCGATGTTTGGCAGCAAGGAGGAACGGAGATTTCTGCTCCGATACGTTCGACCGTGACCTTTCGTTTTTCGAACAGTCACTTTGGCATACCGGTCAATTTTGCCTGGTACGATGGTGTGAGCATCAAGGATGGCGCCTACCTGCACACGCCACCGGAGGAGATTTGGAAGGGCGACTTTCCCACGGTCGACCACGTCGTGCGCCGCTTCGATCTTGTTCTTATTGGCGAAAAGGGAAAAATGTACTTTGAACGCAAGCGCCAGGATTGGGTCTTCAAGCCCGAAACACTGAACGCGAATTTCCGCCAGCCGAAAACGTGGATTCCACGCGTGCCAGGGGGTGTGCGGGACGGCAAGGGCGAGGACACAGGCGGCGCCTATTTTGAGTGGCTGGAAGCCATCCGTACGGGCAAGCCAGCACTGTCCAATTTCGCGTCGGCCGGCCCGCTGAGTGAAACCGTGCTGCTGGGCAACCTCGCACTCCGCCTGGGGCGGCGCATTGAGTGGAATGCGAAGGCGATGACCGTGAAGAATGCGCCTGAGGCCGCATCGATCGTCCGGCGTGCGTATCGCAAGGGCTGGGAAATCGCGTGAACCCGCACGTGCCCCGCCTCACGCTTTGTTGCCTGGGAATCCTCTCCGTGACTGCAGTGCTTGCACGCAGCACGGAATTGCGCCGTCCCAATATCCTCTGGCTCATTGGCGAAAACCTCACGACGCACGATCTCGGCTGCTATGGCGGCAAGCAGGTGCACACTCCCCACCTCGACAGACTTGCCGCACGGGGCGTTCGCTACACCCAGGTCTTTGCCACCAATCCCGCGTGCGCACCAAGCCGCTCCGCCTTTTTCACCGGCATGTATCAGACGACGACCGATACGCAGAACATGCGATCGCATCGCAACGATGACTTCCAGCTGCCGCCAGGCGTGCGACCGATCACCCACTGGTTGCGCGATGTCGGCTACTACACGGCAAATCTCAAGACAATCGGGAAGCTCGAGATCGGCACCGGAAAACTCGACCTCAACTTCGTCAACGAGGGGCCCATCTATCATCCGGACTCCGGCGACTGGTCCTGCCTTGCAGGGAAGCGGCCATTCTTCGCCGTTGTGAACTCACACGAGAACGAGTACGATATCTACGACCGGCAGAGTGCAAAGAAGGAGCGCGTAAAGTGGGTGGGCGAGGACGAACATGAAAGGTTTGCCACGCAGAAAAACGTGACGCCACCACCGTACTATCCGGAGCATCCCGTCGTGCGCGCGGAGTGGGCACGCTATCTCAATTCGGTTTCCGGCATGGACCGTCGCATCGGATGGGTGCTCGAGCAACTGCGTCTTGAGGGACTCGAGGAAGATACCGTGATTGTCTTCTTCGGCGACAATGGCCGGCTCGAACCGCGAGGCATACACTGGTGCTACGACAGCGGACTGCGCGTGCCGATGATCATCAAGTGGCCGAAGAACTTTCCGGCACCCGCCGGCTATCGTCCTGGCTCAGTGGATGACCGAGTCCTGAGTCTCATTGATGTCACCGCGACAACGCTGGCCTTCGCCGGCGTCGAGCGCCCCGCCTTGATGCAAGGCAGGGTGTTTCTCGGTGGACATGCGGACCCGCCTCGCAGCTTCGCCTTTGCCGCACGCGACCGGATCGACGAGACGCAGCAACGGATTCGTTCCGTGCATGACAGACGCTTTCACTATATCCGCACGATTTCCTCAGGGGCAACATTCGCCTCGCTCAATCGCTACAAGGAGAAGTGTTTTCCAATCATGGGTGTCATGCGCGAGATGGAGTCGCGAGGAACTCTGAGCGGCCCTCCGCTTGACCTCATGCAGCGCACGGGACCTTGTGAAGAGCTCTACGATATCGAGGCCGATCCGCACGAAGTCCGAAACCTGGTCACGGCTTCCGACCCCATTCTTAGAGATGCGTTGAGCCGCCTGCGTGCGGCGCTTGATGCCTGGATGATCGAGACCGGCGATCGGGGTGCCGTTCCGGAGCCGGCTGCCGTCGTGGCTCCATTCGCCTCGGAAATGGATCAGTGGTTCGGCACACCCGCCTGGTACAAGCCCTGAACGCGCATCCGCCTTTCTGTATTCCCGTTGGAGAAGCACTGTTTGACGCCTTTGCGTTTGTTCTTTGTGCGTCGACCGCCACTGGCGTACACGGTGAAAGAGGATTGATGGAGGAGATGCAACTGGTGCAACCTGCGAGGAAAAGAACCCGCAAAGAGAGAGTCAGTGGCCCAAGCAGGGGATGCGGCGGCGAGGCTGAAACCTCAAACTTTTCCCGCTTCCAGCCTGCGGGATTTCGATAGCCGCCGCGCCGCCACAGGCATGGGTTTCCACTCATGCAGGGCCAGGGCGGCCGCACCGAGCGCTCCGATGAACTCACCCATCGCCGAGTGCACGATGTCGGCGGTCTGGCGCTTTTCTGCGGAGGTGAGCGAATCGACCGTCATCCGCACCGGGTGCAACAGGTGATCGCCCAGCGCCGTCAGCGGGCCGGCCAGCATGATCTTTGCCGGATCGTTGGTGAGGATCAGTCGACCGATGGCCGAGCCGAGGCTGCGCGCCATCTTGTTTCACTTCCTGCCGGACGCCACGAAACCATCGCCGCAACAGATCCACGCGCACCCAGATCCTTGCCTGCATGAATCTCCAAGCCAGACAGAGGATGCATTGGTCTTCTGAATGACGGCATGTTTGCCACAGACGCCTGCGCTTCCTCCCGCATGATCACAGGGGCTGGGTCCCGAGGAAATCGTTCGAATCACATTTCCTTGATGCTGATATTGCGAAACTGGACCAGGCTTGAAGCAGGCGAGTATTTCCCGTCCTTGAAACCCCCATGGTGCTGCAACCCGAGCGGACCCAATTCGGGGATTCCCGGCAGTTGCGCGTTTTCAATCACGGTCCTGCCGTTCAGCACGACCGTGAGGCGATCGCCCTTCAGGGTTATTTCGAAACGGTTCCATTCACCGACAGGATTGTCCGCGCGGACCTTGGGCGTCACCCCGGCGCGCACCTCGGGCGGCATCTTCTTGTCCATCCGGTAGCCATACACCTCGCCCGAGCCGATCGGCCAGCACCAGATGTTGACCTGTGCCTTGCCGAAACCGCGAAGTAAGATCCCGGAGTCCGCATTTGGAGTCGGTGTGAGGATGTCCTTGCCGTCGGCACCCTTCCTGTAGGATCCGTCGGGCAGCACCGTGGGCATGTTGTAGAGCCCGGTTGTCTCCTTGATGCGCCAATCGATCCTCAGGACAAAATCCCTGTAGTCCTTCGTTGTCCACAGGTGCTTGTCATCCGCGGCCTCGCTGCGGGCGTCATAGTCGATCACTCCGTCGAGCACCTTCCAGTGACCATTGTCACCGACAGGCAGCTTCCAGCCGGAAAAATTGCGACCGTTGAAGAGCGGGTGAAATCCCGGGGAAGGACGGGCAGCATGGACCGCAGCCGACACGGCAATGGCTGCGAGGACGAAAGCAAGGTGTTTCATGATTGGAGCAACATAGGGGAACGTGGGAGCGACGGAGAAATCGGATGCGATGCCTCCTGGGAAAGCTTGGTACTTATCCAGAGTTCGCGAGAACTATTCTACTATCGAAATAACTTGTCACTCCCTCTCCCTCGACCGGCCCCGAATCTCCCGCAGGCGCCTGCAAAGGGCAGTCTCCCGTTTCGCCGACCATCCATAGCCCCAACCCGTGCCGACTGGCCAGCCGGTACAAGCAGATTCCCTCGCAAGCCCTTTCGGGTGCGAATACCTGATGGCCGGACGATGGGAAGCGGTCCATTGCCTTCAATGCACCGCGCAGGGTCCTCCTATCCCGGTGGCATGCCCAGGCGGAGGATTTTTCCGCCGCCCGTTTTCGCTTCCTCAACAAGGCGGCGATCGACGGCATCGCGCTCCCATGGCCGCGCCCCAGCGGTAGCCAGCACCCAATCAGCCGTTTCTGCGGCCGGCCGTGCCACCAGACGTGGAGGCCAGATCGGCGGCTGCTTGACCTGACGGGTTTCCGGCGAGGCATGGTAGGGGGTGAGGTGATACTGAAATCCCGAACTGGCAGGAAGCATCGCATCGGGCTTCGCGATAGGTCGCTCCTTGTCGCGAAATGCCGCTGCCACGGGAAGAGGGTGTCCGAAGGCATCAAGAAACAGATTGTCGTGGAGATAGAAATCACACAGCCCGTAGGCGGGCCAAAGCTCAAAAAACGCCATCTCCTCCGCACTGCTCGGCCCCTTGTGCACGACATTTCCCACCATGCTCAAAAGTGCCCGTTGCGGTGCGTGTCCCGCCCACTGGCCAGGCACCTGGCCAAATTGCATCACCCTCCGTCCGGGATTGTGGATCAGATTGTTCACCGCCGCCGCACTCACTCCGCCTTTGAAGAGCGGCATGCGATCGTTCTGACTGATGTAGAAGTTGCCGATCAGCGCGATTTCCCGGGTATTGTCGTGCACCAGCGTACCCTTGGGATTGCTGTGGGCGTGCAGGCCTTCGCCAATGATGCAGTGGCTGAGGGTGATCCGATGGGAGGTGTTCTTCCGCCAGTCATCCGGAGTCGCTCCATTGAACCGCGGGCCTGATGCACTGAGATTTTCGTCCGTACCCCAGGCAAACGAACAGTGATCGACAATCACGTCATGGGCACCACCACCGGTTCCCAATCCATCCATGGCGGGCTGGGCGGACCTGGCATTGGGTCCGTCGCTCGTGCGCACGCGAAGGTGGCGGATGATCACGTCATGCGTGGCGACCTGAATGCCTCCGTGCACAAGGGTGATACCCGGGCTCGGAGCGGTCTCACCCGCGATGGTGAGGAAGGGCTGGTCGATTTTTAGTCCCCTGCCCTCGAGGTCTATGATGCCGGCCACAGCGAACTCAACCACCCGCGGTCCCCGGGCAGCGAGCGCCTCGGCCAATGTACCGGGTCCCTCTTTGGCGAGCGAAGTGACATGGATGGTTTCTCCCTCTGCGCCGCCGCGCGTCTCCGCCCAGCCTGGGGGAGTTTCCCAATTGTGCGCCGGATCCTTGGGCGGAACGGCAAAATTCAGTGTGGCTGACGTTGCAAGTGCAACGACCGCGAAAGTGATCGAGAAGACGCGATGCATGAGAGTCACCATTGTAGACGATCCGCAGCCCAGCCGAGACGGCGAACGGTGTCGATCGTCCAGCTCCACTTGTCCGCGCGTGCGCCGACGAACTTCAAGCGGCATCGCTCTGCGGCAAGTGCGGCAGCCTGCGGGACATCCATGAAACGAAGCACATTGAGGTAGTCTGGGCCGTCGCGATGCGAGGCGGGCGGTGCAATCAGTTCGACGGAAGAAATGCCCGAGACGAAAAGCGATGCGTACAGGGCGTTGACGGCCTGGAACCGCTCGCCTGACAACTCCATCTCTGCTGCAGCGCCACCCAGGACTTCGGGCTGCCGGAGCGCTTCGACCGCGCGTAGGATATCCCAGACCCGCATGCCTTCCAGTGTCTGCCCAAGCGCCATGAAACTGCGCATCGAAATGACGCGCTCGCGCTTGTCGGCGGCCCACTGCGTCGGGCCTATGCCGCGGGGCGGCAGGCAGGCGAGTGTGATCTCACCGCGCGTCGCACGCTCGAGGAGCGCCCGATACCGTGAAGATGCCGCTGTCGCCGAATCTACCGGACCGAGTTCCGGCCAGGTCGCATTCGCCGCTGCAAGGAATTCCTTCCAGGCCAATTCGTCGAGGACGTGCAGCTGCACGCTTGGTTTCATTCCGGATTGTCCTCCGGCAAAAACATACAATGGCAGCCGCATCACTCCCTGCGCGGCAAACTCCCACTGCGAGAGTGTGAGACCTTCCTTCGTCTTCTGTGAAACTCTCCGCAGGCCCAACGGCTCGGCATCGGATGGCCAGGCCGCAAACGATTCCTTCCGCAGGCTGCTCAGCCAGGATTGCCGTTGGTGCGCCCATTCTTTCATGTTCGCGGGTACCGTAGGTGAAGCGGCAGGGACAAAGAACTCGTGTGCGGTCGACGTGCGCTCGTCCTTCGGCGGAGTGGCAAACACCGCGAGGTCCTCGGGCCTGAACAGTGATTTTGCACCGTTTTCGATCACGGGATCGGCTCCTTTGAGATAATGATTGAACCATCCCAGCCCGGCCACCTGAAGCAACTGCGAGTCGTGATGCTGACCTGGTCCGATGTTCAGGCCGAGTTTCTCCACTTCACCGTAGAGCCGGTAGAGGTTCGAAACGGCAGCATGGACGCGCAGCACGCCGTCGAAGAGAAAGATCTGGTCGCGATCCGTGGCGACCATCAGCAGTGGACGTGGCGCGACGAGCATGGCTAACCTGTCAAAATCCCAGCGATAGGTGTTCACCATGAAAACGCAGTCGCAATGGTTGGCGATGCACCGATCCAACACGTGATTGCGCAGGTCGGTGATGCCGGCGACCGGGACTGCGACCTTGATGCGATCGTCGAGCGCAGCGGTGTACCACGTCGTGACTCCGCCACCCGAGCGGCCGGTCATGCCCAGTTTCTCGCGGTCGACTTCCGGCCGGGACTGAAGGTAATCGAGGGCACGCATGGCATTCCAGGTCTCGACGCCGACGGGCGTATAACCACGGGAATTCCACCACCACATATCGTACCATTTTGTGCCCCGGTGCACCCCTTGGATGTCACCATTCTCGATGGTATCGATGATGAGGCAGACATAACCATTCCGCGCGAGCCAGGCGCCGTGGTACTGGTAGACTGATTTGGCACCGAACGGCACATGCCCCTGGGTTTTAGAGCCGCCCGCATGGCCGCAGGCATAAAGGATTGCGGGCACCTTGCCGACAGGATGTTTGGGGAGGTAGAGGTCTCCGGTGACGTAGAGCCCGGGCAGGGACTGGAACTGCACCTTCTCGACCGTGATTTCCGGATGGTCGATTCGACCCGTAACGACAGCGTGCAGTGGCGTGCGCTCCGGCCAAGGGGACAGACCAAGCATCTCCTGAAGTTGTGTACGATAACCTTCGCGCCTATGTGTCCAGTCGTCGAGCGTCGCCGGAGCCGGTCCTGCATCGGCGTGGATTCGATCGACCTCCTGCCGGAAGTAATCGGTCAGCATGCGATTCCCCGGAGACGCCTTGACCGGCTCCGCTGCGAGCAGAGCGACCGGTGACAAGACGCATAGGGATCCCCAAAGGGCCAGACGGGCGAATTGGTTCATTGCTTCACCAATTTCGCGCTGGAGGCAATCAGCACCTGCTCGCACTGTCATACAAGAGATCGATTGCAATGTGCTTCGCGATATTTCTACAAAAAGGGTGGTATCAGCAACCCGCCGACCGCTGAATTGCACCCCGCATCCAAAGAGCGACAAAATAGTCCGCATAAATCTGGGTCATACTACAGTCAGAACGCACGGGATCAAGCGCTGCAAAGAGGTCAGAAAACAGTTCAATCCCAAAAACTGATTGACCGCTTCTTCCCAAACCCGCGCGTCGCATCAATCACACGGACTTCAACCAGAAGCAACAGGACAGGCAGGCCCTGCCCGCGGCGGACGATGAACGGTAGAAGCGGGCCCCGCCGACTTGCTGAGAGCTACCCCGTCCCTCCTTTGATTGAACAACCCCTTGTTTGCGTGGGTTGAAGCGCTACTTGAATTCGCGTACAGTACCTCGGGCCGCCGATCCTTCAGATTGCATCGGGCGGGTACGTTTTCCATTCCAGAAATGTCCTCATGAATCCAATGAAGTGCCTTATCCTCATTCTCTCTCCACTGCTCGCCGCCGCCTCCTCCTGCGTTGCCGCTCCGCTACAGGCGAAATGGCACCCGGGTCATTACGTCTACATCGGCCACGATGCGCTGACTCCGGAGGTCCTGGAGCTGCCGCATTTCCGCGGGGTGCAGAAGATCTATTCGTGGCGGGAGTTCGAACCCACGGAGGGACACTACGACTTCTCAACCCTGCGGACGGATCTCGCCCTGGCAAGGAAGCATGGCCGCCAACTGGTGATGCAGTTCACACACAAGGCATTCGCCAAGGGAAGCCGCAGCATTCCCGACTACATCACAGGACCCAAGTACGGCGGCGGCGTCTACCTCACAGTGAAAGGCTCGTTCAATCCCGTGCTCTGGAACCGAAATGTCGCCGACCGGCTGGACGCCGTGATCAGGGCGCTGGGCAGGGAATTTGACCGTGATCCCAATCTTGAAGCCGTCAACCTGCCCGAGTCGGCGCCCAACGCCTACCTGGACAAATCGCCACAAGCCGGCGTCGAGACCTACACCGAGGAGATCTACCTCGAGGCGTTGAAGCACATCATGACCACGCTGCGCCACGCGTTTCCCAACACGGTCGTCATCCAATACACGAACTTTCCGCCAAAGCTGCTGGATCGACTGACGGACTACGAGAAGGAGATCGGCGTCGGCATGGGGGGACCTGATGTCTACCCGGGCGTGTCACCCTCGCTCAAGGATCCACAGAAGGGGGTCTACCGGCTGTACGCGAAACTCGCAGGCACCGTGCCCATGGGTGCGGCTGTTCAATCGACCAACTACCGCGAGGCCGACAAGAAGCGCTGGCACCTGAACCGCGGCGACACCACACTGGATGGCAAGCCGATCGTGATCACGGCGCAGGACGAGAAACTTTTCCCCGTCAGCGCCCACCTCAAGCTCGCACATGACACGCTGAAACTGAACTACCTGTTCTGGGCGACCGATCCCCGCGATGGCTTCGAGGCGGTTAAGAAATTCCTGGCCGGACCAGCCGTCGCAGGCGACCCGGCCGGTGGCCTGCATGCAGAGCTTCCGCCCAAGGCATTCCTGCACTGAGTTCAGGAGCGCGGGCAGAGAATCAAGACAACCGCGACCCGCGCCAGTTAATCCATCCGCCAGCGCGCAGGAGGTGTTCCGACAGACTGAAAACGAAGGCTCCTCGGCACCGACGGTCACATCCACAATCCCTGATCGTGGCAGACATTGCCGGCGAACGGCAGCATGCCGGCGATCTTGAAGGATTGCGCGACCTCGCCGAAGGGTACAAAAGGACATTCCGCAACCAATGAGAATTCTCCCAGACTCAATTTCCTGCACGATGGCATTCTCCAGACGGATGCTCTGCGTGGTCCTGATTGCATGCGCTCCCCTCCTGCGGTCCGGGCCCGTGGTGGAGTCACCCCGACCTAACGTGCTTCTCATCGTGGCGGACGACCACGGCACCGATGCCCTCGGCTGCTACGGCAACCCGGCAATCAGGACACCCCATCTCGATGCGCTCGCACGCGAGGGCATCCGTTTCACCCAGGCCTTCTGCACGACCTCAAGTTGCAGCCCCTCCCGCTCCGTCATTCTGACCGGTCTCCAGGGTCATCACAACGGCATGTATGGCCTGCAACACCAGGTGCACCATTTCCAATCGTTCGATACGGTGACGAGCCTGCCCCAGCGGTTGGCAAAGGCAGGATACCGCACCGGCAGGGTCGGAAAATTTCACCTGGCGCCGGAGTCGGTGTTCAAGTTTGAGACGGTTCTTTCCGGCGGCATGGCAAACGACCCCGAATCCATCGGCCGCAGCCCCGTGGAGATGGTCGAAGCGGTCCATGGCTTCCTCACCACAAACGACCCCAGACCCTTCTTCCTGTACTTCGCAACCGACGATCCCCATCGCGCGAACGCAATCCTGCCTAACGGACGTCCCACCTTCGCGACCTACCCGAAGCCGAACCGATTTGGCAACCGGCCACAGGGTTACCCCGGAATCACCCCCGTGGTCTATACAAAGGAAGAGGTCATCGTGCCTCCCCACCTCCCGGACACCCCCGAGTGCCGCAGTGAGCTCGCGGAATATTACCAGTCCGTCTCACGGCTCGACCAGGGAGTCGGTCAATTGCTCGAATCCCTGAAGGCATCGGGGAAATATGACAACACGCTCATCATCTATATTTCCGACAATGGACAGGCGTTTCCAGGGGCGAAGACCACGCTCTACGATCCTGGCATTCGGCTGCCCTGCATCATCCGGAGTCCGCGGCAGCCGAGGATGGGCATTGTGGAGGATGCCATGATCTCATGGGTGGATCTGGCGCCGACCATTCTCGATTTTGTCGGTGCACCCCAGCCAAAGGATCAAATTGACGGCCGTTCCTTCCGGCCGGCTCTCGAAGGCGGAAAACTCAAGGGGTGGGACGAAGTCTATGCGTCGCACAATCTGCACGAGATCACGATGTACTATCCGATGCGCATGGTGCGCACACGACGCTACAAGCTGATCTGGAATATCGCGAACGGCCTGACCTATCCGTCGGCGCTCGACCTGATCGAGTCACCGACATGGATCAGCGCCGAAAAAACCGGCACAGGAATCTATGGCCGTCGCCGCATCGACGACTTTCTGCACCGGCCTCGCTTCGAACTCTACGATCTTCAACGCGATCCCGACGAAGTGGTCAACCTCGCCGATGACCCGGCGAGCCAGGCGGTGAGGAACGAACTCATTGCGAAGCTCAAGGCATTCCAGTCCAGAACCCAGGACCCGTGGATCAACAAATGGAACTACGAATGACCCCGTCCGGACAGTCTGATATTCAGACAATCCGGGGCCCGCGGCTCTGATCGGATCGGGTCACTTCATTCCAGGCACCAGTTCTTCGCTTCGGGGCCGCAGATACGCGCCGTGCCGGAGAAGTTCAGCCTGCAGTTCCTTGACGTCGATCTGATCAGGAGCAACGCCCGCACGGACCGCCAGTTTTGCCGCGCGGCCCGCGGCCTCGCCCATTGCCATGCAGGTCGCCATGACTCGAATGGCACCCATCGCCTCGTGCGTTGTTGAGATGCAGCGGCCCGCAACAAGCAGATTCTTCACCCGCTGCGGCACCAGCGAGCGGTAGGGGATGTCGTAACAGTCGCCACACCAGATCAACGTACACCCCTCGTCTCCAGGCCGATGGATGTCGATCGGATAGCTCGCGACGGCGATGCTGTCGTCAAAATACCGGCAGCCAAGCACGTCCTCCTGGGTCATCGTATACTGGCCGACAATACGACGGGTTTCGCGTATGCCCAGAAACGGTGCGGTCTTGGCAAAATAGCAGGCCTCAAAACCGGGCACATAGTTCTTGAGGTAGAGCTGGATGTCCTCGATCTGGCGACGCGCCTCGATCTCGCCCGCCGTGAGACTGCGCGCATCCGTGCCATCCGTACCGGCGACACGGGTCATGTTGATCCAGACCTCTCCCTCGCGCAGGCCTGTGATGATAATGGTCCTCTCGTTCGGAATGTTGAGTTTACGCTCGGCCCGTGCGCGGGCAATGAGCTCGCGCAGGCCTACAACGATGAACTGGTTGTTCTGGCCGAAGTACTCGGCCGGGATGAAGTCCGTCAGATACGTGCGTGTATGCTGCGCAATGCTCATGCGCAGCTTCTCCGTGTCGACCCCGGCAAGGCAGAACATGAGCGTCGGCGGCTGCATTCCCCCGGTCTCCCTGCTGCCTTTCTCACAGGGAACTCCCGCGCGAAACGCCACATCGGCGTCGCCTGTGCAATCCACGACAATCCTGCCAAGGACCGCTTCGCGCCCGCTCTTGCTCTCCGTGATGACGCCGCGAATCGTGTCGCCCTCCATCACCACACCTGCGCAAAAGGTGTAGAAATTCACATCGACACCCGCCTCCGTCAGCATCTGTAGCGCCACCTTCTTCACCGCCTCGGGTTCAACCAGGGTAATTCCCATATGCAGGGGACACCAGCGGTGCTCACTTGCGCCGTTCACGAGGCGCAGACGATCGATGAACTTCTGGGGAAGCCCCTTGATGATCTGGTTCTTTTTCTGCCCGAGGAATCCAAGCACGGGCAGGCCGATGGTCATGTTGCCGCCGACAAAGCTGCGGCTCTCGATGAGTCCCACCTTGTGACCGTCCTCCGCGGCGGCAAGCGCGGTCGTGAGGCCCGATGGACCTCCACCGACGACAAGCACATCGTATTCGGCGCGAACAGGCACCGAGCGGGCAGGCTCCTGGATTGACGTTGAAGCTGAGGCATTCATGCAGGATTGGAGGGTGATCGGCTGACTACCTTGCAGTCGCCGAAAAAAGGTCAAGCGGCGGCAACGGAGCCGACGGGAAGGGTGCACGCAGCCACGCCGCCAGGGTCGGTGCTATGCTGCGCATGTCGATGACACCGATGTCACCTGCGCGAACGCCGGGACCCGCAAGGAGAAAGGTGGAATTCATTGCCGCGTGAGTCGGCACATGCCCATGGGTGCCCCCTGTTTTCAGTTCGATCAGGTTTGCTCCGACAATCCTGGAACTTGACGTGAAGTTGGTCTTCAGATCGATCCAGAATTCCGCCTTAGGCGTGCCACCGAGGCGTGCGATGGCCTCCCGGTCGAGAATGGCATGAATGCCGTTTGCCGGATCGGCCGCGAGCCGATCGAGGACTTCCTTGACCTTCCGCCTTGCAGCCTCGTCGCCCGGGTTTTTCATCACGATCGCCACGGAGCCGCTGGAGAGCCAGGGCATCGCCACCCAATCCTTGAGTCCCGCAGATTCAATCGACGTGCCGCCGCCCTTGAGAGTGATCAAGCCAGCCCTCACAAACGCCGCATCAATGGCCAGGGCATGGTCGACCGCGGTGAATCCATGATCCGACACCACGCAGACCGCCGCGTGTGGATAGTTGCCGCGCATTGTCTTCACGATCTCCCCCACCATCGCATCGATCTCCTCCAGCGCAGCCTTGGCCTGGGTGGAGAAAGGACGGTGGGCATGCTGCGCGTGGTCCAGGGCGACGAGGTGCACCAGCGCCACACGGGGGCGATGCTGCCGCAGGAGCTCAAGGAGATAGCGCGTGCGCGACCAGTCGCGACGTTCGCCATCCTTGGCGTCGTTGAGATAGATGCCTGCCTTCCCTGCCAGCGCATCCATGAATGCACCACCGGCAAAACCCCGGATGATCTTCACATCCTCCTCCGTCTTGTTCCCTGCAAACTCCGGAATGTTGTACTTGATGCCCGGTGCACCGACAGTGACGGGCCAGCTCACACTCGCCACTTCGTAGCCCGCAGCAGTCGCGGCATCCCAGATCGCCGGCACCTTGATCTCGTCGTTGTACCAATACCAGCGATTGACGGACTTGTCATCCGGATCGAAAGGGCGGTTGGCCGCGACGCCATGCACTGCAGGCCAGTTTCCAGTGACAATGCTGGTGTGGCTCGGATAGGTTGAGGATGGCAGGACTCCCCTCACTCCGGATGCGTGAGCGGAGTCTTTCCACAGCAGTCGCAGGTGGGGGATCTTCAACCCGTACCGGTCCGCTTCGCTTATGGAATCCGGACGCAGACCATCGATCGAGATCAGCAGCAGGCTCCGGTCGGGAGCCGCTGCGAGGGAGGAAACGAATCCCAGAAGGCAGAGAAGGGAGCTCAGTGTTTTCATGAAGGAAAGGAACGGGGTCGCTCCGGGCGAACCATCACCCAGAGGATCAGTGTCGCGACAGGATGAAGCACCGCCATGGCCGCAAACACGCGTGCGGGGCCCAGCGTGGACATCATTTCCCCGACAAAGCCATTGAAAACAACCGCACCCGCTGCGCCGAAGCCCCCCGCAATGCCGAGCACGCTTGCGACATTTGCCGTGGGGAATGCCTCCGCGATGACGACACTGAGGCTGAACAGCCAGCTCAGGCATGCTGCCGCGACGAGGCTGAAGATCAGAAGCGTGGCAGCGGGATGCGGAAAATGCGGTGTCAGTGCGCACAACGGTGCAAGGCATGCCATTGCGGTAAGCATCCGCTTGCGTGCATCCAGCGGTGCACGGCCCCTTCTTACCATCCAATCCGACCAGGCGGCACTCGCGATCCCTCCAAGATCTGCCGCAAGGAACGGAATCCATCCAACCATGCCCACCTGGGCAAGCGACAGCCCGGATTGCTCCTGAAGGTAGCCAGGCAGCCAGAATAGGCAGAAGTACCAGACGGGATCGCTGATGAATCGTATCAGAAGAATCGCCCACAGGGATCGCGTCCGCCACAGGGCAAGCCACCGGAAGCCCTTCGCCTCGGACACGTGCCCACCTGTGCCTGACGACTGCGCGGACATTTCCGCAGGCGGATCCCGATAGATGAGGTACCAGAGTACCGCCACCACAAGCCCGAGCGCACCCGGAACCAGGAACGCACTGTGCCAGTTGAACGAAATCGCGAGCCAGGCCACGAGCGGCGGCGCAATGATCGCGCCGAACGTGCCCCCCGCCACACACACGCTGTTTGCCGTGGCGCGCAGGGAACCGGGAAACCACAGGGTAACCGCCCGCAACTGTGACGGAAATGCCGTCGGTTCGCTCAATCCAAGCAACCCGCGGAAGACGGCAAACGAAGCAAAGCCACGAGTGAGGCCAGCGCCCAGACAGGCCAGCGACCAGGTGAAAATGCCGCTGAGCATCACGATCCGTGCACCAAAACGGTCCACCATCCAACCGGCGACGGGATACATGAGCGCATAGCCGACCGTGAATACGTTCACCAGCAACGCGTATCCCCGGTCATCAAAACCAAATTCCGCCTTCAGTGTCGGCTTCAGGATCGATAGGATCTGGCGGTCGACATAGTTCAGGACGATCGCCCCAAAGATGATCGCGAGAATGAACCAGCGCCGACGCAACGGGGATTCAAGAGCCTTCATGACTCGCCGCGGGACTCGGGGAGATTTTCTGATGGGACGGCACCCATCCGGGAAGGAGGTGCGGCAAAAACGTGCTCTGTATAATTATTCAGAATTGTAATCCTATGTTGAAGGAGGTCACCCCCGCTGAGTCAAGAACCATTCCTTGCCCTCAAAGGCTGCGATGTCCCCGTCAGCCTACCAATTCCCGTGATGCTCCGGAATCCTTGAAACCAGAGGGAGTGCGCCCACAAGAAGCGTCGCCATCATGGCGTAGATCCACGCCTGGGCCATGCCCGGCTCATTCACGCTGCTCAGGATCGCGGTGGTCGTGGACACCGTGATGATCGATCCAATCTGCAGTGCGAGCGACCGCAGGGCCGCAAGGGTCGAGGAACGCTCGGGCGCGAGTTGCAGTCCCGCATTGCGGCTGGCCGGGTTGATCGCCCCGATGCCGATGCCCGTCACGCCCGCGGCTGTCGCGAGCCACGCATGGGGTGACAGACCGATGGCCGGCGGCACCGCCAGCAGCACCATGCCGAGTGCCACGATGCTGCCTCCGACATACAGCGGCAACCGGTGACCGGTGCGTCGAAGCGCGAGCGCAGCCGCAAGGGAGACCACCACCGACGCCATTCCCTGCGCCAGCAGGAGCGTGCCGGAATCAAAGGCACTCAACTGATAGCGGGTGGTACCATAGAGCGGAATGAGCGCAACCGCCCCCAATGTCATTCCGGTGTAGATCACATTGACGAGATTGACGGCCCCAAAATTCGCGCCGCGGATCAGTTCCGGCGCAATGAAGGGCGATCCTGTGCGACCAATGTGGCGAAGGAACATCCAAACAGAGCCGCCAGCGACGACCGCCGGGATCATGAACGAGAGAGAGAACAGGCGGACCCCCTCCCCTCCAAGATGGCTCACCGCCAGCATTCCCATGAGCAGTCCGCTGCCGAGCATCACCATGCCGGCGATATCCAGCTTGAACTCCTTCGCGCCGCGCCTCCGCGGGTCGCGGGGAATGTAGCGCAAGGCCGCTGCGGCGACGGCGATGCCAAGCGGCACATTGACAAAAAAGACCCCGCGCCAGCTCCAATAGGTGACAAACAGTCCCCCAAACACGGGTCCGATCATCGCTCCAATCGGCAGGATGCTGCCGAACAGGCTGACAGCCCGATCGCGGGCATCTCCAAAATAGTCGACGATGATTGCCGTGGCCGAAGGCATGAACCCCGCCCCTCCCCCGGCCTGAATCGCCCGCAAGGCAATCAGTACGGCAATATTGTCTGCAAGGCCGCAAAGAAACGATGCCACCGTGAACGCGATCACAGATCCCAGAAACACGCGCCGGCGGCCATAGCGTTCGCTCAGCGCACCGGAGATCGGCAGCATCAGCGCATAGCCGAATGAATAGGCCGTCAGCGTCCAGCCCGCCCAGTTGACCGTGGTATCCATGGCGTTCTGCAATGCATGCAGCGCGGTCGCCACGATCGTGGAATCGATCGACACCATCAGCAGCGTCAGGGCGACGATCGAGAACACCACTCCCCGCCGGACCGGTCGGCTGCCTTCCGCCTCCTCCTGCTTCAGGACCTCAGGGCTGGCGTCCTTCATGGAGAGTCACTCGTCCTGTGCCAGCCTTTGTGTCGATTCATCGTCGTGGTGAAGCACGCTACACACTGAACTCCGCGCACGCAAGATCTCCACGGAAACCTCAGCCGTCGCCACCCATGGAGTACGCACCGCATGATCGATCCGGACGACTTCGCCCCGGTCATGGATCATCCGAAGGCACTCAGGTCATCGCCGCACGCAACAGCAGCCAGAAAAGAAACAGGATGCCGCCAGACACGCCAAGACACGCAACAAAACCGACGGCATCGACCTTGTTCCACCGGGTAAACTCCCACGCGGACTTCTCGCCAAAAAGCTTGCTCCTGTCGAACCGGTGCGGGTCCTCTGCAGTGGCCGCCATCGCTGCCGCATCCGCCTCAGGAGTCGCCTCCACCGGAGTCTTCATCTTGCCGAAGAAAAGGGCGGTGCGGCGTGGATCAGGTGCATGGGTTGCAAGGCTGACGATCAGCAGGACAACAAACGGGAAGAGGCCATCTTAGATGAATCGCGCCGCGTTGCGTCCGCTCGGTGTCAGCGCAGCCACGTCAAGGCCCAGCTTGTCGAGGACATAGAGTTCCGCATGGAAACGCTTCTGTCCGAGAGACGGGCTCGCTGGATCCCCCGGATCGGTGCGCACGACACTTTCAAAAAAAAACGGACTGCCGCCGGCCTCCACCGTCAGCGCTGGATTGCGCGCAATCACGTCGACAGCGGGTCCGATCCACGACGGGAGAACGACATTCAGCAGGGCGGACACCAGAACCGCACTCCACACGGCAGGGGCGGTCAGCCTCCTCCAAAAGAAGATGAGCATGACCGCGGCACCGAAGGGGACATTCACCGTCAGCAGCAGCTGCACGACGGAATAGACGTCATCCATGTTCGCGGCGGCAACCACACCAGTGGCCAGGATGGCGACGATTGCCCAGCGGCCGGCGAGAACGAGACCGCGCTCCGTCGTTTTCGGCCGGAGGTACCTGTAGACATTGCGCACAAAGAGCGCCGACACCGCCATGGTCTGCGCAGCAATGGTCGACATGTTTGCGGCAAGCAGACCCGCCATCATGAGGCCCAGGAAACCCGGCTTGAGCAGCAGCAGGGCCATTGACCCCCAGGCCGAGTCCGGATCCGACAGGGTTGTCCCGCCCTGGTAAAGCGCGATGGCGATGAGACCGCAAAGCGCCCAGAGGATGATCATGATGCGTTTTGCATACGTGCCGGATACGGCGCCGAAGCGCGCGGCAAATTCGTCCTTGGCCGATCCCGATACCGCCATGTTTCCAATGATCCCGTGTATCTGCACAATCGAGATGAGGAAAATGCCGGCAAATTCCCATCCCCCGATGCCCCGGGCCCCACCGCCGAGGAGATTGAACATTTCCTGGGGCACACGCACGGCCAGCTGATTCCAGGCACCGATAGCCTGCAGACCAAACGGTATGAGGATCGCGGAAAACACCACGATCAGCACCCCCTGGAGCGCCTCGTTGATCGCGGCCGCCGCCATGCCACCCATGACAATATAAGCGCCCACGATCATCGTATAGACGAGATAGTAGGTCCACTTGCCGGTCGTGCCGTCGAGCCACGAGATCGCGCTGCGAAGTTCGCCCCGTCTGTATTGGTCGCGCAACCCGCTGAATCTCTCCGTTTCCGCCGGGGATACGGGCGCAAGCTTCCGTGCAGCTTCGAGTCGCTTGAACTCCCGGTATCCGTTCACCGAGTCCCGCTCCGCCGCGGTCCACCGCGCCTCGGGTTTCACCAGCAGTGAGGCAGTGACCTTGTACCCAACCAGATTTCCAAATCCTATGATGACGATCACCGTCGCGAAAATCTGAAAGACCGCATAGAATCGGGCCAGGCCCCGGCTGCCGAAACGATCCTCAAACAGATCCGCGACCGTCACGAGCCTCACACGGCGAAACCAGGCGTTCATGAACCAGTAGTACGGGTTCATGAACAGCGTCTGCAGCGACAGCCAGACGCCCGAGACCCCCTTCTGGTAGACGAGGCTCGCCGTGCTCACGGCGCCATTGGCATCGGTCGCATTGCCGAAATTCAGGAAGAACTGATAGAGCTTTCCCAGTTTGCGGCCCGCGAGAAAGAAACCTTCCTCACTCGACGCTGCAGAGGTGGCCCGCCGGCCAATGTAGGTCACCAGCAGAAGATAGGCCGCTACCACCAGGAGGTCGATCACGTGGGGGTTTCCAAGCAGCATGGGGCGGGAGGGGTTTCAGGAGGTGGGGGGCGATATCGCCCGTCAGCCAATAATCCTTCCGAAAGAAACGCAATCACCGTCAGGTCTCGAACCGGGACACTGGGGACAATGCGTGCGGAACATTCTCCATCACGAGAATTGTCACTTTGATTGCCTGCCTGCCTGTTCCACAAACCTAGGCACATGGACGAAGCTTCGCTGCAGCCGCAAACTCAAGAGACACGATCCCGCAAGGTCCGGCGGCCCGAAGTCAGTCCGCTGCCATTCTGACTGTCATGGCATCGCGACCTTTAGATTCCGCATTCGTGGGAGCATCAAATGCGGCAGCACCAAAACTCCCTTCCCGCACCGTGAAAAAGCAACGCATCGCGATCGTCGGCACCGGAGGCCGCGCCCTTTCCTTTACCGAACCTGTCGCCTCCACCTACCGCGAATTCAACACGCTTGTGGCACTGTGCGACGTCAGTCCGACGCGCATGGCGTATCACAATGAGATGCTTGCGCGCCAGTGGTCGCATCCACCCGCGCCGGCCTACGCGGCAACCGACTTCGATCGCATGCTTTTGGAACAGCGTCCTGATACCGTTGTTGTCTGCTCCAAGGACTCAACCCATCACGACTACATCGTCCGCAGTCTTCGCGCCGGCTGCAATGTCATCACGGAGAAGCCGATGACGATCGATGCGGAGAAGTGCCAGGCGATTCTTGAGGCACAGCGCACGACGGGTCGCCAGGTGCGCGTGGCCTTCAACTATCGCTGGGGCCAGTTTCGTACGAAGGTCAAGGAGTTGCTCTCAACCGGTGCCATCGGCCGCATTCACTCTGTCAACCTTGAATACCTTCTGGACACCTCCCACGGCGCCGACTACTTCCGGCGCTGGCATGCCCACAGGGCCGAGTCAGGCGGCCTCTTCGTGCACAAGAGCACGCATCATTTCGACCTGGTCAACTGGTGGCTGGATGCGGTTCCCACACAGGTCTTCGCGCACGGGGACCTCGCCTTTTACGGGCGCCGGAACGCGGAGGGCAGGGGAGACGGTCGCTTCGCTGCCTACCCGCGCTACACCGGGCGCCCCGATGTGGACGACCCCTTCGCCCTCGATCTCGACGCGACGGAAAGCTTTCGCCGACTGTACCGGGAGGCCGAGAAGGACGACGGATACCAGCGCGACCGCAATGTCTTCCGGGACGACATCGACATCTTTGACCAGATGGGCGCCCTCATTCGCTTTCGCACGGGTGAATCGCTCGTGTATTCACTTGTCGCCTACAGTCCCCGCGAGGGCATGCGTGTGGCGATCAACGGCGACAGGGGCCGTCTCGAGTACCACGAGTTTGTCGGATCACACATGAACCGGGCGGTCGTAAGCGGAGAATTCCGCAACGAAAGGCATGGCAGCGCTGAGGCCACCGGAGAATGGATCCAGGTATATCCGCATTTCCAGCCCAGCTACCGCGTCGAGCTGCCGCCCGCAACGGGACCCCACGGCGGGGCGGATCGCATTCTCGCGGAACAGCTCTTCTCCCCCAATCCGCCCAAGGATCCATGGAACCGCCTTGCGGGCCACGAACAGGGCGCCGCATCCATCCTCACCGGAATCGCCGCCAATGTCTCCGTCTCAACCGGGAAGCCAGTGAAGATAGCAGACCTGATTGACCTGCGCCCCGACGCCCAACGACTCAGCCAATTGGCATAGCCAGCTCCTCCCCACAGGGCGAAAACCCGGCGCCCGTCGAGCGCTCATTCACGGGCCGCCGGGTCTTCCGGCATCGAGTCACAAGTCCAACCATCGCTCCCGCACACTGCACGATTCCCGCCCATGCACCGATCGCCGGGACCACATCATCCGCTGCGGCCCCGGCATATATTGTCCGCACGTCCGACTGTCGCAGTTTCAATCCCAATTAGCGGTGCTACCATTGTCAGACATTCCCAATTGAACGATGCAATCGTACAAATGTCCGGCATGATTTCCCAGTCTGGTCGCTGCACGTATGATGGCCTTCGAGGTCGCGCACGGTTGTCGAGCCGCACCTCGCTTTCACGCGAGCATCTAGCCTGCCATCCTTGCCACGGCTTCCCGGTGAACGATGCCAATGTCAGCCCGGTGCGAGCAACAGCACACCCCCGGACCACTCGGGAACATCTCTCCAGTTCAGTGTTCCCTTGCTCCAAATCCGTGCGCCAGTCTCCGGTTCCAGCGCGCGCATCACCCTCCAGCCAGTGACCGATGGAAATTCGACTTCCGGAGACGAAATCGCCCCGCCGAACCGGTGCCAGACCACCAGCAGCCGATTTCCGGCTGTCACTGTGATCACCTGCCAGCCTGTGGGATGCTGATAGGCGGAACCTATGTCGCGTAGTGCGCGGAACTCGCCGTCACGGATAACCGTCGCCACCTCGAGATAAAAGGCCACTGCTTCGCGCACGAACTGCGCAGCCTCCGCGTCGAGCTCCTCGAGATTGCCCGACAGGCACATACGCCCGAGGAAACCCGCCGCGAGTGAATAGGCCATTCGCCGGCGTGAATCGTCCCGCCGCAACACCGCCCATACCAGCTTCTGCCCGGACCATACGAGCGGATCTAGATTGGCAGCGATGATGGGAATGTCGGGCGTTTCATGCGCATCGGAGAATGAACTCATCGCTGTCAGAGCCATCATCGAGGGTTCAAGACGGTGGCCACCGGATGAGCAGTTCTCGATCACCAATCCAGGCAACTCGGCCTTCAGGCGCTCCAGAAAGCGCTGCACACCGGCAAGGTGCTGGCGAAGGTTCTCTCCGGGCGACTCCAGCCCGTCCACCCCGGGGCCGATAGAATCATTGCAATCGACCTTGAGGTAGCCAAAGCCATCGTCGCGCAGACGGGCCAGGACACGCTCCGCGAGAAAGTCATGCACCCACGCGTCGCGAAAATCCCAGAAGCGCCGATTGCCTACCTGCAGCGGAACGCCGTCGCGGTATAGAAGGTGCGCGGTCTCGTGCCACGCGGCAGAGCCGGGGTTCACAGCTTCGAACTCGAACCATAGGCCGGGCACCAATCCGTGGGAACGAATTGCATCAGCCGTCGCGCGCAAGCCGTCGGGAAATGCCTGCCGGTTCACGCACCAGTCACCGTTCTGCTGGAATGTGTCGCCCGGGCGCTCGGCCCAGCCGTCATCGATGACGAGGTAGCCCACACCCATGCCTTCAAGCCGTGCGGCCAGAAGTACGAGCTTTTCGTGGGTTGGATGTCCCCAGGAGGAGCACCATTCGTTGAAGACGACAGGCATCGCATCCTCCCCCGGCGGTCGCGACCCTGCCCGCGCCCGCTGTGCCGCCACCAGCCGGTCGCAGGCCTCGGGCAAGGCACCAGCCACCACCGTGAGAGTCGCAGGTGGTGCCGCGAAACTTTCTCCGGGAGAAAGCACCTTGCGCCATTCACCGTGCAATCGGTCCGCGCCGCTCCCGGAAAGCGCCACCTGATCAGCGCAGCGGCTGACCTCCATATGCCAGGTCCCGGGTGTAGCCAGTTGTGCCGCCCAGGTGGCGCCAGCCGCCGTGTCCTCGATGGCAACAAACGGAAACCAGCCATTGACTGGAAGCGAGCCTGCCTGGCCGAAACGTTCCGAACGCAGCCCGTGACCGCTCCAGGAACGTTCCATCTGCAAGTCCTCCACGCTGCGCGTTTCGAGCCGGCCCTCGGCACTCCATGCGCTTCGAAAACGATGAATTCTCAGCCGATCCGGCGCATCATCGGTCGCGAAAGGAGTGATGCCTCCGAGCGAGAAAGCGCTTAGAAAATCAAGCGTGAGTGCCCGGTCCGAACGGTTTTCCGCCGTGGTACGGATTTCGAGAACGCCGCTTTCCCAGCGATGAATCACTTCATGGATGCAGGTGAGTCCGTTGCCTCCCGCCAGGACTGTGCGCAGCATGGCAAAACCGTCGCGCCCCTCCCGGACATGCCCGCAAACCTCAAGGCCGCGTGTTGTCGCGGATTGCCTGAGCGTGCGGCCATGGGCATAACCGCCGGGAAAGGTATCGCCCGCCACATGCGCATGGACCAAGGGGTCAACCTCCCAGGCGGCGATCGGGTTCCAAACTGCCGGCAGCCCCAGTACGGCCTGTGTATCAAGCCACGCCCGCGGCGTCACCGCGAGATCCTTCAGGCAGGCAGGCAGCAGCGCCATACCCCATGCTGCCGGACGGTCCGCGGGTGCCTGGTAGCGGACCAGCAGGTCGCCAAGGAGGTATTCAGCATGGGTGAGGATCGGCATGACACTCTGACAAGAGGGCACAACGAAAGCCGCGCAACTTCCGCTGTGCGGGGCGGGAATGCGCAGAGCGGCTCAGAAGCGCGTGGTTGCTGAGAGTGTCATCGTGCGCGGGTTGGACCAAGTGCGGCCGCCGGCGGAGTAGAGCTTGTCAGTCAGGTTCTCGACATTGAGCTGGAGGTCGACCGGACGGCCCGCCACCGGCAAATGATAGCCAAACGCCAGGTCAATCACTGTCCAACCGGGCACCACCGTACCCCAGGAGGAACTGCTGGCCAGCGGCATGAAGTCGCTCTGATAGCGGATACCCACGCCGGTCCAGCCACCTTTGAAAGCCCCCTCGGTGAAACTGTATTTCTGCCAGATGCGAAGCGTGTCATCCGGCGTATTGTCAAGCGGGCGGCCGTTGAGGATTGCGTAGTCTATCATCGCGCCGGAGGTAACTGCGGTGCCTGCGAGTGGCTTGGAAAGCGTGAGCTTGTTGGTCCAGAGGTGGCTGGCCTCGAAGCTCATGGTGTAATTGCGGTTCGGTATCCAGGTGAAGCCGATCTCGACGCCGGCCGATTTGTTGCCGTCGATCGTGCGGTTCCACTGAACCTTGGCCGTCTGGGCAAGATTCTGCGTGGCGGGGTTAGGATCGACCGCCGTTCCAACGTTTCGCGGGTCGTTCGCGGTGCGCTCGTTGTCGATGATCACAGTGTTGCGGCGGGAGAGTTCAAACACCCCGACACGGCCGATCAGCCTGCGGTCAAAGAGTTCGACTTTGAGACCCGCCTCGCGGCCCGTGCCCTCGAGGTCCGGCACCGGATTGGCGGCCCGCTCCTCGGCAGTAACAAGCGACGTGAAACCGGCGGCTGCGTTGATGAGAGAACCGGCGGGCACGGCATCGGTGCCGATGTTCTGGCTCACGTAGAAACTCAGACCCGGGGCAGGTTCGAAAACAAGGCCGAGCGTGTGGGACTGAGTGGATGTCTTGGCCGTATTGAGAAAACGGGTAAGGCGCACCCGATTCCGATCGAGATTCCACGACGACTGCTGAATCTCGCTGTTGCGGTAACCGGCGAAGGCCGTGATGCGGTCTCGCCAGAAGCTGCCGCTGTAGGCCGCATAGGCAGCCTCGGGGAAGATGCGTGAATAGCTCTGGGCGGTGACGCCTGGGGCGAGGGTCTCATCGGCCCAAGTCAGGATCGACTCGTAATTCGGCACAGAATGCACACGGGGATCGAAGTAGCTGAGTATGCTCGAGGCTGTCAGACTCGCCGGAGAAGCCGCAACATTTGGCGAAGCCGCCACAGCTGCAAGGCTGGCGAAGTTGAACGTGGGGATCACCGACCATGCCTGGTTGTAGGCTGCCTCATAGCCGGCGAGTAGCTTGTGATTGATCTTCAAGAATTCTTTCGAGACCACGGCTTCAATTTTGCCGTTAAGCGGAATCTCCTGACGTTTGGTAGCCGTGGTTGTCGCCGAAAGAAGGGGCGTGCTGCCGTCGGGATAGCGACGGAGCGCATTGCTGAAGAATGTCGTGTAGCTGTGCTGGTTGGCCCAGCGACCAAAGAGCCGCACCTCAAGCCAATCGGCAACCATCACGTTGGTCTCGCTCTCGATCAGATCGTATCTGGTGGAAAAGGAATCATGCGCTCCAAAGTGGTTGGCATCATAGCCGGCCGCCCAGTCGCCCGCCGTGAAGCTCTCGCCCTCACCCAAGGGCCGCCAGCGGCCGTCGACGGTGAAGTTGTCCAGGCGCCAGTTCGCGAAGGTCCGCGCGATGCGAGTGCGGTATTCGGCCACGGTATACGGAATGCCGGCAAGAGCGCCGGTACGGTTCTTGCCTAGGTTGAGCAGCGCCTGCGATGGATTGTCGTAATCCGCCTGATACTTCTGCGTGGACTGCATCGAATTGCTCACCATGTTGCCACGCAAATTCCGATGGGCATATTCCAGCCGGGTAGCCAGGTTCCGGAAGACACGCCATGCCAATTGCGGATTGACGAAGACCGTGTTCGAGTTGCTGAAGTCACGCCAAGTATTGTCGTCGCTGAACTGCGCAATCAGGCGGTAGGCCAGCCTCTCCCTAATGATCGGGCCAGTCAGATCGGCGCGAAACTGATAACTCTCGTTCGAGTCCACCCGGACTCCAATCTTGTAAGCGGGCTCGAACAGCGGCTTGGCGGTGACAAGGTTCATCACTCCGCCAAGAGTGGAACCTCCGATGAAGACTGACATCGGCCCGCGGGCGATTTCGACGCGGTCGACGTTCTCCGTACCAAAGCCAAACTTCATGGGCAGGCCGTTGCGCTGGCTGAGGTTAATCGGCTGGCCTCGGATGCGCGTGCGCAGCGGCTCGCCGCCAGTGACCGCACCGACCGTCGGGTCGATGCCCGCCGAATTGCGCGTCCCGTTGTCCATGCCGCCCTGGTCCGTGGTGAAGGCCGCCTGGTAGTTTGCGACACCGTTGAAGCCGACGCCGCCAGTATCCTCAAGAAACTGAGAAGTCACGACGCCTATCGCGAGCGGTATCTTCGACAGCTCGGCAGCGAAGCCGGTGGTTGCGACAGACTTGTCGGCCACGTAGGCAGAGTCCTTCTTGCTCCGCACCTCGAAGGTGGAGAGTTGGACAACCTCGTCAGCCGGAGCCCTCGGGGCGACCTGGGCTGCGGCGGGCATCATTCCGGCAGAAAGGAAAAGCGTGAGGGCAAGCGTCCAATATCCGGAGTTGGAATTTTTCATGAAAGTCAGCCTGGTTGATGGTGAATGATGGTAACTGCCCGCAAGCGCTTACCCGCTCCGGAAAACAGACCGTGGCGACTGGCCGGGTAACGGCTGGGCGGTGACGGGGTATTTCCGATGGCAAATCGGTTGGAGCATCTTTGCTATGGCCCTCCAACGCGCCGCCGAAAATCCCCCATTTACTGAAATCGCTCAGCAAACCCGCCCAATCCCTGCCCGCTGAACGATTTCGACATACGACCAGTCGCCCTACAGTTTCGCAACGGAAAGATTTTCCCATGCCCAGCCCTTTCCGCCTTTCGTTCAGAATGTTCGCGGGGCTGCCTCTGCTCGCCGCCTTCGCAGTCGGATCAGGCGCCGGGGGGGCCATTCACCCTGTCCGCATCATGGCCGTCGGCGACTCCATTACGGCCGGAGGGGAGCTCTTTGCCAACTACCGCTACCCTCTCCGGGAAAAACTCCTCGCAGCAGGTTATGCTGTGGAATTCACCGGCACGCAACGCAGCGAGAGCCCCGCCGGGCCGCTTGCGCATGAGGCCTACGGTGGAAGGACCACTGAATACCTCGCGGACACCGTGCCAGAACATTTCCGCGCACATCCCGCTGACATCGTGCTGCTCCACAGCGGCCACAATCACAACGCCGGTGAGCACCCCGTGCCCGGAATCATCGCCGCCACCGAACGCCTCATTGCGGCCATCCGGGCCGTGAACCCACATGTTACCGTTTTGCTGGCCCAGGTGATACCTGCGGGCAAGCTGCCCAAATATTCATATATCCCCGATTTGAACACCGCTCTGGCGCGGCTCGCGGACAGGCTCGATCACCCGGACCAGCGCGTCGTGCCGGTCGATCAGACGGCGGGGTTCAACTGGTCGGCAGACACTGTGGCAGACAAGGTGCACCCAAATGCGGCCGGGGCGGAAAAAATGGCTCTCCGTTGGTTTGAGGCTCTTGAGAAAATCCTGCCACCCCCATCCGCGATCTCACACGGCAAAGAACCAATTTCCAGACCGCCGCCCTCGCAACGCTCCTGAAACATGATCCTCAATGCGCCTTCCAGCCACCGACTCCGCCGGTGGCCATCCTCTTTTTTCGCCGATGCGGTCCCCTCCTCAACCTGGCACTGGCGAACGGGGAGGCGCTCCTTGCGTCGCAGCCGGACCTCGGTCGGGCCACTTACTGAACGATTTCAGCACGGTGTAGGTCGCAACCTATCAGGTGCCTTGGGGATAATCCCGGCACTCTGCCTTGTCCCCAACCTGCCTGTTGCTCTCTTACCCTGCTTCCTTTCTCTGTACTGATGCTCGCCTCCCATTCCGGAAGCCGTGAGCGACTGCCGCCAGGTCCTGGCCGCCGCTTCCACGCCGTTTACGCGACCAAGCCTGATCCCACCATCTTCAGCAATCGGGATGTCGATGCCCTTGGCCGCGCGGCCCGCGTCCACCTCAGCGGGGAACCCACGTGTGTACGTTCCATGAACGAGCGCCTCCCTATCACCTCCATTGCTACTCTTTCCTGCCGATGACCCGTCACGAGCTTCACACCGACTTTGCCATCGTAGGCGGCGGCCTCGCCGGCGTCTGCGCGGCTCTCGCGGCAGCACGCAACGGTGCCCGAGTCGTCCTGCTGCAGGACCGTTCTGTTCTTGGCGGCAATGCCAGCAGCGAGATCCGGATGCACGCTGTCGGAGCTGATTTTCACGGCCGCCGGCCAGGCGCCCGCGAATCCGGCCTCATCGAGGAATTGCGCCTCGAGGATGCCGCCCGCAACCCGCACCGCTCCTATTCGCAGTGGGACCTGCTGCTCTACGAAAAGGTGATCACCGAGCCGAACATCATGCTCCTGCTCGATACCACCTGCGTTGGCTGCGCCACGGTCACACAGCCTGGAGGACAGCGCTCCATTCGGACCATCGAGGCCCTGCGTTCATCGACTGAGGATTCCTTCACGATCCACAGCGGCCTGTTCGCCGACTGCTCGGGCGACGGCCGGCTCGGCTTTGAATCAGGTGCTGATTTCACCGTCGGCCGGGAGGCCAGGACGGATTACGGTGAGTCGCTCGCCCTGGACGTGGCTGACCGGCAGACGCTCGGCAGCTCGATCATGTTCACAGCGCGCAAACACGACACCTCGCAGCCATTCCTGGCGCCGGTCTGGGTGCGCAGATTTTGCAAGCACGAGTTCACTTTCCGTCCGATCGAGGGCTACGAATACGGTTACTGGTGGGCCGAATGGGGCGGCCAGTTCGACACGCTCAAGGACAACGCAGCAATCCGGCACGAATTGCTGCGAATCGCCCTCGGTCTGTGGGACTATGTGAAGAATTCCGGCAACCACCCTGATTCCGATCGGTGGGCGCTCGAATGGGTGGGCGCCGTCCCTGGCAAGCGCGAGTCCCGCCGCTTTCTCGGGCCGCATGTGCTGACACAGGATGATCTTGAGGGTGGACGACTCTTTCCCGATGCCGTCGCCTACGGCGGCTGGCCCCTCGACCTGCATCCGCCGAACGGCATCGACGCCATTGACGAGGTGCCCTGTAGGCACGTCGAATTGCGGCATCTCTACTCGATCCCGCTGCGATCTCTTCATTCGCGCAACATCGCCAATCTCTTTTTCGCCGGCCGCAACGCCAGCGCCACGCATGTCGCCTTTGCCAGCACTCGCGTCATGGCGACCTGCGCCACCATGGGCCAGGCCGTCGGTACCGCAGGCGCCATGGCCGCGGCCGCCAAGGCAACCGATATCGCCGTCCATTTCACACCCGCGGAAACGATCCGCCTGCAGCAACGACTGCTGCGCGACGACGCCTTCCTTCCTGGCCAGCGCAACACGGACCCCGATGACCTTGCCCGCTCCGCCCGCGTTACTGCCGCCAACGAAACTGCAACGGGGCCGGCCACCCAGGTGACGGACGGCGCCACACGCGAATTCTTTCCCGCACTCGGCCCTTGGGCCGATGGTGCCACCCACCGATGGGAATCCATCACGCTGCCAGCCTGGATCGAACTCACCTGGCTGTCGTCGGTCACGGTCTCCGAAATCCACCTCACTTTTGACTCCGGTTTCCATCGCGAACTGACACTTAGCGCCAGCGATCACATCACCCGTAAGATCATCCGCGGGCCACAGCCCGAACTGGTGCGCGATTATGAGGTGCTGCTCGATGGGCGCACCATCGCCTGCGTCACAGGCAACACGCTACGCAAACGTGTCCACCGGCTTTTCGCCCCTGTCGCCACATCCTCGCTGCGCCTGCTCGTGAAGGCAACCCACGGCGCGCACCAAGCCCGCGTGTTTGAAATTCGCGCCTACGCGGGATAATCTCCGCCGATGCCCGCCGCCCGCCTCCTGTCAGGACTCTTCGCAGCCGCGATCCTGGCCTTAGCAGCACCCGGTGGCGAGCCGGAGCTTCACGTGCGTGGCGGCCTGCCAAATCTCGCCGCCCACACGACCGGGGAGCTGCGTGTCGCCTACCTCGGAGGCAGCATCACCGCGGCTGCGGAAGGCTGGCGGAGCCTCACGACTGCCCTGCTCGAACGGCAGTTTCCCCATACGACGATCGTGGAGATCGCCGCGGGGCTGCCAGGCACAGGCTCCAATCTTGGCGCCTGCCGCCTTGGCAGGGACGTACTGCGTCACCGTCCTGACCTGCTCTTCGTAGAATTTGCCGTCAACGATGCGAGTGTCCCCCCGGAGCGTATCGAGCAGACGATGGAGGGTATTGTCCGACAAACCTGGCGCGCAAACCCGGCCACCGACATCTGGTTTGTCTACACCGTGTCATCACCGGTGCTTCCCGACCTGCAGGCCGGGCGCTTTCCCGCCGCTGCCCGCGCGATGGAGCGCGTCGCAACGCACTACGGCATTCCATCCCTGCATCTCGGAGTGGAAGTTGCGCGACGTCTCGCAGCTGGCGAACTCGTCTTCAAGGCTCCGGACGCACCGGCAGATCCACGCACGTTCTCGCTAGACGGCGTGCATCCCACTGGCGCCGGCCACCGGGTTTATCTGGGCGCGCTTGAACGCACGCTGCCTCTCCTGCTCGCGAACTTGCGTGCTGCGCCGCATGAAATGCCGCCACCTCTGCACGCCGACAACTGGGAGGGAGCCGGCATGCGCACCCTTGATGATGTCCTGCGCCAAGGGGAATGGCAGCCGGTTCCGCTCGACGACCCCAACCTTCGCGGCGCCACGAAGCACCTGATGCCGCCGTTGTGGCGCACCGCCACACCTGGTGCCGCCATCGAATTCGGGTTCACGGGCAAAACCTTCGGCCTACTCGGTCTGGCAGCTCCAGACAGCGGCAGCTTCCGCGTCACTGTCGACGGGCTGCCGCCCGTCCAAGCCACATTCTTCGACGCCTTCGTAAGCCCCACGTTCTGCCGGCAGCGCGAGTGGTTTTATCCCTCCGGGCTTTCGGCCGGCCGGCACCGCGTGCGGGTAGAACTCACGGAACCCGCCTCGGACAAGGCAGCGATCAAGGCAAAGGCGGGCAAACCCATCACCGCCCCCGGCCCCTACACTCCAAACCGTCTGACACTCGGCGGAGTGCTCATCGTAACCACCCCTGCACCATGATCGCCAGCCATCGCACGGGAACGTTGCGCCCCCCCGGACTCTCCGCTGAAATCGTTCAGCCAATGTCATTTCTGCCCCGCTGCACCCTCAAGCATATAGCGGCCCAGGCCGGCTTCGCCGTTTCCACGGTCTCCTACGCCCTGCGCAACCACCCCAGCATTCCTCCCGAAACCTGCAAGCGTATCCAGAGTCTGGCCACGCGGCTCGGCTACCGCCCCGACCCGCAGATCTCCGCGCTGATGGCCCATATCGGCCGCGGCCGCACCGTGCACTCTTCGTCCCGCATCGCGCTCGTCTGGGTACAGGGTCGCCGGGCTCAGACGCGCCGCGAGAATTTTTTTGTGCAGATGCGCGAAGGTGCCGCCCTGCGCGCACAGCTTCGCGGCTTCCACCTTGAGGAGTTCTGGCCCGCCGAGGATCGTCTCGGCGGCGCGCGACTCTCGGGTATCCTCCGCGCCCGGGGAATCAGAAGTGTCATCTTCTCCCCGAGCATCGAAGGCGTCACCACCGACTACCGCCTCGACTGGGAGCATTTCGCCTGCGTCGTGCTTGGCCACGCGCGCTGGCCTGTCGAACTTCACCGTGTTGCCCACGATCATTACCATGCCGTCTGCGAATCCCTCCAGCGCATGGCTGCACTTGGAGTGACCCGACCCGCAATCGTTCTGACTGAGGAGATCAATCTCCGCACCGACAGCGCCGTAAAGGCCGCTTTCATGACGCACCACCCCTCCGAGGCAAAGGCCCCCGGTCTGATCTTCGCGCTCGATCGGCGCAAGGCGCGTGAATTCCCGGGCTGGCTTCGCTTGCACGTGCCCGACGGCGTTCTTCTGCTGCAGCGCGAGATGTGGCCACAGGTCGGGATTCCCTCTCTTCTCAGGCTCCATGCGGCAGGCCGGGTCTGGTGTGCCAACTGGCAGGCGGACGATCCTCTCGGGTTGCCCGGAATACAGCAGCGCTATGACCTCGCAGCCCGGGCCGCGGTGGATCTCGTTACCGGACTCGAACAAAGCCGTAGCTTTGGCCTTCCGGACCATCCGCAATGGATCCAGATCCGAGGGGACTGGCGCGTGCCCGCCGAGGCGGCTGCGGTTTCCTGAACGGTTTCAACAGCACATGCTTCGCTCGTAAGCCATTTCCTCCCTTGCTCACGCGTTGCGCCACCTTCCGCGGCGCCTTTTCCCATGTCCATCCCCAGCCTCGGCCGCCGAAGCTGGCTGTTGCTCGCACTCCTGTTCGGCATCGGCCTGCTCAACTACCTGGACCGTCAGACGCTCTCCATCCTCAAGGCAACACTCAAGACCGGGCTCGGGCTGACCGACACACACTACTCCTGGCTCCTGACGGCGTTCATGGTGCCCTACGTCGTCTTCTACATCCTGGGAGGCCGGCTGGTGGATCGCTTCGGGACCCGACTAAGCCTGTGCCTTTTCACGGGAGTTTGGTCGGCGGCCAACATTTTGAGCGGACTGTCTCGAACCTTTGGCCAGCTCGCGGCATCCCGCGCGCTGCTCGGCGCTGCGGAGCCCGGAGCGTTTCCAGCAATCACTCGCGTCATGATGACGTGGTTTCCGAAGGAACGGCGCGCCTTCGCATGGAGCCTGCTAAGTCCTTGCATGACTGCCGGGGCAATCCTGGCCCCGCCACTAGTGGCCCAGGTTTCCCTCCATTGGAACTGGCACTGGGCCTTCATTGTCCCGGGCATCATCGGCCTCGCGCTCGCAGCGGCGTGGTATGCGTCCGACCGCAACCCGCCGGACTGCAATATTGAGGATGAGCCCGTGTGCGTGCCGCCCTCGATCCGAGTGATCCTGCAGGACCGGCGGGTTTGGCTGCTGCTGGCCACGCGCGCGATGACCGATCCGGTCTGGTATTTTCACCTCTCCTGGCTGCCAGGCTATCTTCAGGAAAGGCTTGGGCTTACCTTGGCGCAGCTCGGCTGGCTTGGGCCCATCCCATCAATCCTCGGCTCCCTTGCGGTGGTCGCAGCCGGATGGACCGCCGACCGGTATGTCCGCCGCGGCATCTCACCGGTAAAGGTACGAGTCGGCATGTTTGCGATCATGGCCACGATCGCACCTATCGGCGCGTTCACGACCTTTGCACCCAACATTGCCCTGGCACTCGTAATGATTTCGCTCGTGGCGATGGTCTGCCAGATCTGGTTTTTCGGCCAGAGCATGCTGGTCGCAGACATCTTTCCAAAGACCTCTGCAGCGACGATCACCGGCCTGCTTGGCGCCACCGGAGCCACTGGCGGCCTGGTCGCAAACGCTCTCGCCGGTCCCCTCATCGACCGCGCAGGCTATGTGCCAGTTTTCGTCGGTCTCGCCTGCCTTCACCCGCTCGCCGCCGTCATGCTGTGGCGTGCCAGGTCGAAACTCTCTGCTCTCGTCACCACATGACGCGAGTGACCACACTGCTCCTGCTTGCCGCTCTGCTTCAGGCACAAGCCAATCCCCTTTTCCACGTTGCTCCGAAAGGTAACGATGCTCACGACGGCAGCGCCGACCGGCCCTTTGCCACACTCGACCGTGCGAGGAAGGCCGTGCGCGACCACCTGACGAGACATCCCTCCATCGAAGGCGATGTGGTCGTTGAACTGAGCGGCGGCACTTACGAACTTGCCGCCCCGGTCCGTTTTGAACCTGCGGATTCGGGCCGGCGTGATGCTGAAGTGGTTTATCGTGCCGCCCCCGGAGCCAAAGTGGTGCTTAGCGCTGGTCGGATCATCGGCGGGTGGTCGAGTGAAACCAAGGGACAATATCGAACGGAGGTCGGTCGGAATGTCGATTTCCGCCAGCTTTGGGTCAACGGCCTGCGCACCGTGCGCGCTCGCCGTCCCAACCCCGGACAGATGTTCGAATTCGCATCGGAAAGGCAGGCCGACGGCTTTGAACTGCCCCGCAGCGAACTGGCTGACGTCATGTTTCGATCCGACGAGATCGAGGTCTCCGTCCTCATTGCCTGGATGCACAAGCGTCTGCGCATCTCACGTACCGAGGAGCATGGCGACAAGGTGCGTGCCGTGATCAACTCGCTTGAATGGGAAGGCGTCACGAGGCAGCCCCAGGGCGACCGCGTCTATCTCAAGCGTCGCTACTGGCTGGAGAATGCCCAGGAGTTTCTCGATGCCCAGGGTGAGTTTCACCTCGACCGCGTCGCCGGCATCCTGCGCTACCGTCCGCGCCCCGGTGAGGAGATGGCTCGCGCGACCGTCATACGTCCCGAACTGGAAAACGTCATCGTACTCGCCGGCACCTTGGCGGCGCCTGTACAGCACCTGCGTTTCGAGGGCCTCATTTTCGCCCACACCGGCTGGACGCGACCGGACCGCGCGGGATTTGTCGACGTGCAGGCCAATTCGCTCGTGCCGGCCGATCTCGCCGGCGCCGCTGACCCCCAATATCGTCACCAACAGCGCAAAGACCGCGTGCCTGCTGCGATCCAGGCCACCTTCGCCGACCACATCACCGTGAGAGCGTGCCGCTTTTCCCACCTTGGCGGCACCGGCGTGCAGTTCGTCACGGGCGACGACAACAGGATCGAAGGCAATGCATTCGCGGATCTTGCCGGCGGAGGCATCGAACTCGGAAACGACGCTGCCCGACCTGCCAGCGCCCGCATGATTCCACGACGCAATATAATTGCCAATAACTTCATGACGCGCATCGGCGAAGATTACTTCGGCTCCGTGGCGATCCTCGCCTACTATACCAGCGAGACTATCATCGCGCACAACGAGATTTCGGACATCCCCTACACAGGCATCAGCGTAGGCTGGGGCTGGGGAAATCCGCCCGCACCCGAAGGCACCGGTCACAACCGCATCCTCCACAACCGCATCAGCCGCTTCATGCTGCGCCTCGATGACGGCGGCGGCATCTACACGACCGATCGCCAGCCAGGCAGCGAGATCGCCTTCAACTTTGTCGAATACATGCTGCCGCCTGACGCCAACACCAAGGCCGGGGGCGCGATCTATCCCGATCAGTTCACCGAGGGTCTGCTCATCCACGACAACGTCGTCTCCCACGCCCTCCGCTGGCTCTTCATCTGGAATCCCAACATCCGGGGTAACACTATTGTGCAGAACCACACCGACACGGCTGCGCTTCGCAACGATGGAACGGACAATCGCATCGAGCCAGCCCATGTCAGGCCTGGTCAACGCTGGCCGGAATCAGCCCGCACCATCATTGAGAACGCCGGCCTGGAACCCCCATTCGCGCTTCTCCGCCCCCTCGTTCCACCGCCATAGCTGGCTTTCCCGGCATGGAAATTCCAACCAGCCGGTGGGTGATGCATGTTCCCCATTCAGATGTCGCGTCGCTTGGCGACGCAGATCGAGCGCTTGTCTGGCGAACAATTGCAACGCTTGCAACACCGCGTGCCTGACACGAAACGGAGGGCTTCCATGGTGACGAGAAGCCGCACCCCGCTGTCGGAAGTCATCCCTTAAACCTTCACGCCATGACCATGCCGTCCTCCAACCCGTTCCTCCGTCCCCTCATCCCTTCGTTGTCAGCTGCCTTCCTGCTGATCTGCAACCTTTCCGCTCAGCAGACCGCATCCTCAACCGCAAAACCGGAGGAGGATGAGGCGATTCATCTCTCACCGTTCACCGTCACCACGAGCGATCGTGGCTATCTCGCCACCAACGCCCTTTCCGGCACCCGTCTCAACACGAACCTCGAGGACATCGCGTCGTCGATCACGGTTGTCACCAAGCTGCAGCTGGAGGACACCGCTGCGAACGACATCAATGACGTCTTCCTCTACGAGGCGAGCACCGAGGGCACCGGGCAATTCACCGCGATGACTCCCAATCGCGACGGCGGAGTCAATGACGACATCCAGGCCAGCCCGCAGACCTCCAATCGGATCCGCGGTCTCGGTTCCGCCAATGTGGCCATCGGAAATTTCGCCAGCAACCGCAACATCCCTCTCGACCTCTACAACATCGAGGCGATCGAAATCTCCCGGGGACCCAATTCCAACATCTTCGGCCTCGGTTCCGGCTCGGGCGCCGTCAATCTCGTTCCCGCCTACGCCCGCACCTCCCGCAACATTTCCTCCGTCACCTTCCGGGTCGACGACCGCGGCGGCTATCGCGGCTCCTTCGATTTCAACAGGCCGCTGATCGACAAAAAACTCGCCATCCGTGTCGCCGGCGTCTGGGAGGACAAGGGATTCGAACTCGAACCCTCGCGCGAAGAGATCCGGCGCGGCCAGTTCTCGCTGTTCTACCAGCCGTTCCGGCGCACCACGCTCAAGGCCTCGGTCGAGTCCTACCGCAACGAAGCCCAGCGCCCCAACGCCCTCACCCCGCGCCAGACCATCACCGACTGGCAGGCTGCAGGGCAGCCGACATGGAATCCCGTGACCCGGATGGTCACCCTTTCCAATGGCACCACCTCGGGTCCCTACCCTGCCTCCCGTGACAGCAGCCTGCCCGCCGGGCTCTGGGCACAGGGCAACAATTTCTATCAGCGCACCCCTCTCTTCGTCGAATCCGATGGCTCCGTCAGCTATTGGGGGGTCAATCGCACGGGCAGCCTCGCCGGTACGCCCACTCCGCGCCGCTGGACAACCGACCTGCGCCTTCTCCAGAGCGGCACCGACCTCCGCAGAGACAAGACGAACTTCCCTCTGTTCTTCGAACCCGGTGTCTCCGACAAGTCGCTCTACGACTGGTCCAGCATCAATTACGTGGCACCAAACTATGTGAAGGACGATGCCACGACCTACATGGTCGAATTCGAGCAGTTCCTCATCGAAACTCCCCGACACCTGCTCGCCGCCCGCGCCGGCTACTTCCGCCAGGATTTCGAGCGCTACGAGCGGGACATGATCGGCGAAAACGACACCATCATCTTTGTCGACGTCAACGAGCGCCTGCTCGATGGCTCCCCCAACAAGAACTTCCTCCGTCCATACGTGGGGGCGGCAAGTCCCCTCGTGCTCCGCACTCCCGAGTACGAGGAGACCTTCAGCGGGGACCTTGTCTATCAGTTCACTCCGGAGTCGCGGGACAACCGATTCGATTTTCTCGGCAGGCAACGTCTCAACCTCCACGCCGAGCGTCGCAGCCAGGAGAGCGTGAACTACCGCTACAACGACTTCATCGCATCGGATCATGCTTGGATCACCCCTTCGAACCGTTCCGCGTCAACGACCACCTACTTCCAGTACTATCTCGGCAACAAGCAGGGCCAGAATGTCGACTACGCCCCGACCTCCATCGCCAACCTGGCCGGCACCTACCCCTTCACCTGGTTCAACGCCCAGACCAACCAGTGGGTTACCGAACAGGCGAGACTGGACGAGGTGCCGATCAGCAATACGCGGACACGCACGCGCTACATCGAGTCGGCAAACGTCACCTACCAGGGCTCGTTCATCGATGATCGTCTGGTTGCCACCGCAGGCTACCGCCGCGACGAACAGGGCAGCAACACGTCTGATGCATGGACGATCGATGCCGCATCCGGCTTCTACACGGCCGACTCCAGCGCCCTGAAGAATTTTCCCACGGCCGATGCCGTCGAGAAGGGCGACACCTACACACTTGGTCTGGTCGCGAAGGCCACGCCGTGGCTCCGCTTCTACTACAACTGGGCCGACAGTTTCTCTCCCGAGGCGATCCGCTATGACATCAACGGAATCCAGATGCCGAATCCCACCAGCAAGGGACAGGATTTCGGCATCGGTGTGACGCTGCTCGACGGGAAGCTCGCCCTGCGCATCAATCGCTACGAGGTCAAGGAACTCGGCGCACGTCTCAGTCAGCTCGGCACGGTCGGATCCCGCACGCATGTTCTCGAAGGAGGACGCCAGCAGACTCCGCAGTCCTTTCTGGGCTGGGCCATCGGCGTGATCCGCGCGCGCTACCAGCAGCAGGGCATCACGGCCAGCGAAGACCAGATCTACGACAAGGCGGCTACCGAGCTGGTCAAGCTCGACCCCGCCTTCCTCCGTCAGACCGACCTCACCGGCGCCGTCGGTGTGGCCGGCGACCGCGAATCCAAGGGCTGGGAGCTGGAAGCAATCTACAATCCGCGGCCCAACTGGCGAATCAAGTTCAACGCCGCCCAGCAGAAGTCGGTCGATTCAAACATCGGTGGTGACCTGGAAGCCTATTTCGAGCGTCGCCTGCCCGTGTGGATGTCCGCAAAGGACGACCAGGGAAACCTCTGGTGGAATGCCAACAGCAACTACGCCATGAACCAATGGCTGGGCTCCATCCGCGCACCCTACCTTTTCGAGGTGGCCAACGACGGGAAATCGCGCGCGCAAATCCGTGAGTGGCGATGGAACGCCCTCACCAACTACGATTTCACCGAGGGACGCCTTCGCAACTGGAGCATCGGCGGCGCTGTCCGCTGGGAGGACAAGTCCGCCATCGGCTACCTCGGCCGCGCACCGGAGAATGGCGTCATCCTCGAACTCGATCCTGACAAGCCTGTCTTCGACAAGGCCCGCACCTATGTCGACTTCAGCCTGGCCTATCGCTTCAAGCTGTCCAACGACCGCATCCGGGTCCGCACCCAGTTGAACGTCCGCAATGCCTTCGAGAACGGACGCCTCCAGCCTGTCGCGGTCGATCCGCTCGGCCGCCCCACCTCGTTCCGCATCATCGATCCACGCCTCTTCATCCTGACGACGACGCTGGACTTCTGATCCGAGTTTTTCCGGGGCAGGCGTGACAGGCGTATTTCGTGTCATGCTTCGTGACAACGTGAGAGAGTGCCGCATCCTTGTCCACATCCGCCCTTTTCCATGCATCGCCGCTCCTTCCTGATTTCCACGGCCTCGGCGGTTTCGCTTGGTGCGCTCGGTCTCGCGCGCGCCAATGCCAGATCGGCCGCTCCCTCCTCGATTTCGCCCCTCCAGGCAAGGCTCACCGCCGCCAACGACGCCCTCATCCCAGACCTGCTGCGGCAACAGGGTAGCCGTGGGGTCGTCGTCGACGCCTATGGCATACCGAACGCCCACGATGCGGCGCGACTGGTCACGGTGCTCGCCACCGCCCGCCACGCGCCCGGATCCAAGTACCACCGCGATCCCTCATTGCTCGCCTCGATCGAGCGCGCCGCGGCATTTCTCCTGGAGAAACAGCACGCGGACGGCACGATCGACCTCGTCGCAACGAACTTCCACTCACCACCCGACACCGCCTTTGTCGTCGAGTCGATCGGGCCACTCGCCGCTCTTCTGCGCAGGGAGGCGGATCCTTCAGAAAAGCGGATTCGCGATCAACTGGAGACGTTCCTCCGGCGCGCAGGCGACGCACTTCTGACGGGAGGCGTGCACACTCCGAACCACCGCTGGGTCGTCAGCGCCGCCCTCTCCTGCATTCACTCCCAGTTCCCCGATCCGCGCTACGTCGCCCGTGTCGACCAATGGCTGGCCGAGACCATCGACATCGATGGGGACGGCCAGTACACCGAAAAAAGCACCTCGGTCTACTCGCCCATCGTCGACCGCGCGCTCCTCACCATCGCGCGCCATCTCGACCGGCCTGAACTGCGCGAACCGGTCAGGCGCAATCTGGAGATGACACTCTTCTACGTTCATCCCGATGGTGAAGTGGTGACCGAGGCTTCGAAGCGACAGGACAAGTACCAGCGTGGCAGCATGGCCCGCTACTACTACAGCTATCGCACGCTGGCCCGGCTCGACAACAACGGTCGCTTCGCAGCCATGGCTGCCCGGATTGAACGGACAGCCGAGGATCAGCTGGGCCGGGAACTGCTGACCTTCCTGGAGGAGCCCGAGTTCGCGGCAGATCTTCCCGCGCCGCAACCGCTGCCCGAGAACTACGCAAAGGTTTTTCCCGCCTCGCAGCTCGCCCGCATCCGGCGCGGCGCGGTCAGCGGCACGATTCTCGCGCAGAATCCCACCCTGTTTTCGTTTCGCAAGGGGGCCGCGGCTCTCGAGGCGGTCCGCTGTGCCAGCGCATTTTTTGGAAAGGGTCAGTTTTCAGGCGAAAGCCTGATGCTCCTCGACAAAGGCTATCAGCTCGAGCAGCGGCTCGAAGGTCCCTATTTTCAGCCTTTGTCCGGCGAACAGATCGCAGGAGGTGAGCATGTGCGCATGGCACCGAACGGCACGCTTGCGGTCGGGGGACGCGCCGCCCGTGCACAGAGCAATGTCCAGCATCTTCTCGCTCGCGCAGTCTTTACAGAGGCATCCGGCCGTTTTCGCATCGCGCTCGAGCTGAGCGGCACCGACGGCGTGCCGGTCGCGGTCGAACTCGCCTTCCGCCACGGTGGCCGACTGGAGGGAGTCACGCCGGTCAAGGGGATCGCTGATGCCTACCTGCTGAAGTCCGGAACAGGACGGTACACGGTCGGCGATGACTCGATTTCCTTCGGTCCGGGTCAGGCGGGACACACGTGGACGCAGCTTCGCGGAGCCCTTCCGAAATGGGACGGACAGAGTGTCTATCTGACCGGCCTCACCCCTTTCAAGATCACCCTCGAAATATCATGATGACTTTTCCCCGCTGCCTCAAACTCCCCCTCCTCCTTGCCGGCCTGCTGTTGGCGGTGACCGCCAAAGGCGCCGAACGAACCGGCGTGAGCGAATATGACATCCTTCGATCCTTTCCGCCCGGACGCCTGGCGGCTCTCAGTGCCGGTGACAAACCCGATGCCCACGGCTTTACGGGAGGCAATCGCGCAAACGGATTCTGGATCGAAGTGGGTCCGCAACGCGGTTCGTGCCGGGGAGTGATCGCTGCGGTGGTCGCGGGTGACCTGGCTTCCGCAGATGACTGCTGGCGCGGCATCGATGTCGCATTTGCCCACCAGCGCGCCGATGGCGGATTCGACGCGATCGTCAAGCCGAACGGCAGCACTTCCGGGAAAGGTCCGGCCGCGGTGGAGACCGCCTATTTTTTCCTGCAGGAGCTCGGGCGCGCCGTCCTTGTGATCCGTCAGTCGCCTTACGAGCATCACTTTCATGAGCGCCTCGTCGCCCTGACTCCCAAGCTTCGACGCGCCGCTGACTTCATCCTGGCGGGATACGACACCATCATTCCCAAGGTGGGCCACACGGTGAACCGTGTCATCATTGCCGCAAAGGCATTTGGACTCTGCGGCCTGGCACTCGGCGATCCGCGCATGCTCGCCAAGTCCCGCCAGCTCATCGCGCACGCACTGACGCTGCGCGACAAGGAGGGTGTTTTCATCGAGCGTGGCGGACGCGATTCAAGCTACAATGTGGTCTCCATCCTCTTCGGACAGGTGCTGGCGCTTCATCTGGACCTGCCTGAGTTTGAAGCCGCGCTGCCAGCTGCAGTTGCGTGGCAGGTGACGCGGATCCTGCCTTCAGGCGAGGTTGATGCCCGGGGCAATACGCGTACCGGTGTCGGTCTGGAGCCCGATCCGTTCTCCGGAAAGAGCAAGGGAGTGAACTACACGGAAGTGGCAATGGCCCTCACCCTCTACGGAACACTTCATCACGACAAAAGCGTCATGGCAGCCGCCGACCGTGTTTCTGCCTACAGGCAGAAGATGAATAAATGAACCTGCTCCCGTCCTGTGCCGGCGTCGCACGGCACCTTCTGCTGGCAGGACTGTTGCTGCCGCTCGTGGGAGTGACGGCTCCGGCAGCATCGTCAACCGACCGACCGAACATCGTCGTGATCTATGCCGACGACCTCGGCATCGGCGACGTTTCCTGCTATAATGCGCACAGCGCCTGGCAGACTCCACACATCGACCGTCTGGCCCGCGAAGGTGTGCTGTTCACCGACGCCCACTCCGCGTCCGCGCTTTGCACGCCAAGCCGCTATGCGTTGCTCACCGGCCGCTATGCCTGGCGGGGCAAATTGAAACACGGGGTGCTGCAAGGCTACGATTCGCCCCTGCTCGAGCCCAATCGGCTGACGATCGCCGACTTTCTGCATGCCCATGGCTATGCCACTGCGGCCATTGGCAAGTGGCACCTCGGGCTCGCCTGGCGACGCCCAGGACCCCGGGCGCAAGATGTGGACTTCGGCTCGTCCTTCGGCGGAGGTCCGCTCGCTCACGGCTTTGATCACTTCTTCGGGATCAGTGCGTCACTGGACATGCCGCCCTACGTCTGGCTGCGCGACAACCGGGCAACGGAAATCCCTGCGGGCCAGGTGGGCGACAGCGATCCGCCTCGTCTCTGGCGGGCGGGTCCGATCGCCAGCAGCTTCCGGATGGAGGAGGTTCAGCCGCAGTTGATCGCGGAGGCCATGGACTGGATGCGCAACCGCGCGAAGGCGGGAGATGGCAGGCCGTTCTTCCTCTACCTCGCACTCGCAGCACCGCACACGCCAACCCTACCTACGGCCGGATATGCGGGCAGGACAGGCACCACGGACTACGGTGATTTTGTCACGCAGGTGGATGCCGACGTCGGCCGCCTCCTCGACGCCATTTCCCAAAGCGGCCTCAAGGACAACACCCTTGTCCTTTTCACGTCTGACAACGGTTTCGCCCCCGCTGCCGGCCTGTCAGACCTGCAGCGAATCGGACACGATCCCAGCGCGGGCTATCGCGGCTACAAATCCGATCTTTATGAAGGCGGCCACCGCATACCCTTCATCGTCCATGGAAAAGGGGTCACCGAACCCGGAAGGCGCAGTCCCGCCCTGGTCGGTCAGCTCGACTTGTTTGCGACATGCGCAGCGCTGCTCGGCGTGCGCCTGCCGGAGAACGCGGCGGAGGACAGCGTGAGTTTCCTGCCTTCGCTTCGAAAGGCGTCCGCCACCGGGCGCGATACGATCGTGAACCACTCCGGCGAAGGCCGTTTCGCCATCCGCGAGGGGCGTTGGAAACTCCTGTTGTGGCCCGGTTCCGGCGGCTGGAGTCCACCCACCGACAAACCCAGCCGCTGGCTGAAGACCGAGGCCACGGACCTGGCAAGCCTGCCGCGCTATCAGCTTTTCGATCTCGAGAAGGACCCGGCGGAAACGACCAATCTGGCGGAGCAGAACCCCGACCTCGTGCAGCGTCTCGCGAGACGCCTGTGCGCGGACATCGAGCGCGGTCGAAGCACACCGGGATCCCCTCAGCCAGTGATCATCGACAACACCTGGCCCGAGGTCTCCTGGATGCGGGCCTTTTCCAACCGGCGCTGAAAGTCGTCCGATCCCCCGCCTCCCTTTGCAGAGGCTGCCTGGCTTACGGATGCTTCTCCAGCGCCATCCGCGCGCCCTGCCAGCCGGCCCTCCACTGGCTCATCAATCGCGAGACGACTTCGGCCTGCCCGGGATCTCCCGCAATATTGATGTTCTCCTGCGGATCGGCGACGGAGTCATAGAGCTCGACAGCGTCGATGAGGGAATGATCGTCCCGATGGGTCCAGACCGTCAGACGGTAATGGTCCGTACGCATGGAGTATCCCATGAGCTGGAGATTCTTCGCGCTTCCCTCGCGTCTGACCCCACGCGGATACTGGCTGAAGGCCGCAGGTTTCCAGGAGCGCCCCGGCTGTTCGAGTACCGGCTTGAGGCTGTTTCCTTCAAGGTGCGACGGCAGCGGTAGGCCCGCCAGATCGCAAAGCGTCGGGTAGATGTCGACCAGCTCCGCAAGCGCACGCGTGTGGGATCCTGCCGACGAGAGACCGGGCGCAGAAATGATCAGCGGCACGCGCGTGTCGTTCTCGACGTTGGAGTGTTTGCTCCAGGCGTGATGCTCGCCGAGTTTCCATCCATGATCGCCCCATAGGACAACGATCGTGTTTTTCCTGAGACCCGTGCGCTCCAGTTCATCCAGCACCAGCCCGATCTGCGCATCGACATAACTCGTCGCCGCATAGTACGCATGCTTCAACCGGCGCGCCACCTCCGGCGGAATCTCCCCGACGGGCATGCCGTGGTACGAACGCACCTCTCCTCCAGGAGAAAGTATGGCATACGGAGGCGCCCCCTTTGGATAGAAGGGATTGGGCGCAAGCTGAAGGCGCGCGGGGTCGTAGAGGTCCCAGTAGCGTTTGGGCGAAACAAATGGCAGATGGGGTTTCGCAAAACCGACAGCCAGAAAAAACGGTTCGTTCTTCGCAGCCAGCCCGCGAAGTGTCTCGACCGCGAGGCGCGCCGTCTTGCCATCGGTGAAGGTGTCGTCCGGCACGTCCTCACCTTCGTACGCTGGACCGCGCGAACCGGGCGGCGTCGCGAGCAGTCCTCCCTTGGGCCCTCGGCGGGGAGCGGCATCTTCCGTCCGGTGGCGCAGCCGCATGTTCTCCTCACTGGCATATGTCGGAGCGGCAGGAGTTCCCCAGGGCACACTCCACGTCGCCGCATCGTTGAAGCCCGCATGATAGATCTTCCCCATGCCCTGCGAAAAATAGCCGTGATTCTTGAAATGCTGCCCGAGCGTGATCACATCGGGCATCGCAGCACGGAAATCCGTCACGAGGTCCCAGACCTTGGTGGTGTCAGGCCGCGCACCGGTCATCACGCTCGACCGCGATGGCGAACAAACCGCCTGCTGCGCATAGGCGCGATCGAAAAGCACGCCCTGCGACGCAAGGCGATCGATGTTCGGACTCACCACCGGCACGCCATAGCACCCGAGTTCGGGTCGCAGGTCGTCGGCGACGAGGAAGAGCACATTCGGACGCGATCCGCTTCCCGCAGCCGCAAACGAGGCACCAAGAAGGATCAATCCCGGAATACTCCAGACAGGGGCACGAAGTTTCACGGGAAACATTCTCTCAGCAGACTCAAACGCTGGCGACTCCTTTCGGACAAACCTGCCTCTTGCCAAAACCGGCGCCGTTCACCTCGACCCGTGGACAGAATGGGATCCAGCCCTCGCATTTGCCTGAAACCGCTCGCGCATGACAGTCCTCCATCCTCCCGGCACACGTGCCCTACTCCCGCATGCGTCGCCGGAACGCCTGGGGCGACTCGCCGACGCAGCGACCAAATACTTCATAGAAGGCACTCAGCGAGCCGAAGCCGCAGGCCAGCGCGACGTCCACCACCTTGTCATCATTGAGAAGCAACAGACGCTGCGCGTTCGTCACACGGCATTGGCGCAGATAGTCGCCGATGGTGATGCCCGACAGACGCTGAAACAGCGGCATGGCATAGTTCGGATGAAGGCCGGCGGAGCCGGCAATCTCCGCAATGGTCAGTTTCTCATGATACCGTTCTGCCATGCACCGGGCCATCACCTCGACATGCCGCAGGTTGTTGGGCACGGACTTCACACGGGCATTTCCCCGCACGTTTCCCTCAACATCCGCCCGCTCCGCCATCCAGAGAAGGCAGGCCTGAAGTTCATACAGCAGGCGCCTCTGCTGCTGGTGATTCGCATCGGTCAGTTCCTCAACCCAGTCCAGCACTGCAAACCGCCCCGCATTGTCCGCAGGCGCAACCCACCAGTTGCCCTCCATCAGTCCGCTGATAAAACGTGGCGGCAGGGTCCAGCTCCACACCCACGCCAGCGGCACGGTGATCCAGGCCATCCGGCTGCCGCGATCCGCCGCCACCAGGGTATGCGGAGTCGACCCCCAGAACAGGGTCAACCGCCCGGGAATCAACCTCCTCATCACGCCGCGATGCAGATAGGTGACGTTCCCCTTCAGCAGGTAATTGATCTCGATCTCACTGTGATGATGGATCCGCTCCATCGCCCGCGGAGGCGACAGCAGCCTCGCGGCCAATCCAAAGGTTTCGAAACGGACATCCGGCATGTATCCTATTTTTCCGGAAAAAATGAACGTAGTTTCTGAATGCTTCCAGCCACAAAATGCCGTAGTCGGAAACCTCGAAAAAGCAGGGATCGAAGGAGGTCCTTACAGGAAGGCGCGGATCGGGCTCAGCACCCACTCCTGGCAAATGGGGCGGACAACGGGTCCCCGAAAATGATCCGAGATGCGGGGTCTGCTCAGTGCTTGCCTTTGGAATCACGCGGACCCGGCCAGGCCAGCACTTGCCTGTCCTTGATCAGTTGGTCCCGCAGCCTTGCGTAGTCGATGTCCTGCACGTTCCTGTTACCGTCGATCGCCTGGGCCGCGGCCGTCGCGGCAGATTGCCCCAACACCATGAACACGGGCTCCATTCGGATCGAGCCAAACGCGATGTGGCTCGCTGAAAGGCACGTCGGCACAAGCAGATTGGCGCATTCCCTGGCGGACGGCACAATGGACTTGTAGCTGATGGGATACGGCGGGAATCCCTTGATCTGCACGTCACCTTCATTTCGCACATGGCCTCTCGCATCCACATAGCGTTGCTGGTTGTGCGAATCCATCGTGTAAGCCGCCAGAGCAACCGGATCGTCAGCCACGGCTTTTCCCTCACAGTTGTTCTGCGTCATCACATAGTCGCTGACCATCCTCCGCGCCTCCCGCACGTAGATCTGATCCTGCCAGCCGTGGCCTTCCACGAATTCGTCCTTCGTCATTCCCCAGCGCGCGACCTCCCGTCGCACCGCCTCGGGCACGCGGGGATTGTTTGCCAGCGTCCACATCAGTCCTTGCTGGTAAAGGCGGTGCCTGGCCACGATCTCTTCGCGTTCCGCATAGGAAGCTTCAGGATAGTCGTAGTTCTGACCAATGAAATCCGTGGAAACACCGTGCTTGTTGTTCGTGTCCGTCTTGCGGTTGGGCATCGCGGAATTGATCCACGGCACCCTCCGCTCGCCGGCTTCAAAATTGCGCAGCAACAACTCATACCACAGTGGATTGTAGCCTTCCGGCCTGGCAAAAGGGATTCTGTTGTCGGGGTGATCCGTCAGGCACATTCGAAAACAATAGGCCTGCACGCGTTTGTCCGCGCCGCCCTCCTCGCCCGGTCCCTTTGGATCGATGTGCGGCAGAAGACCGCTGCGGGGATCGCCAGGCTTGAGGTAGGGATCGATACCGGGGAAAAGCTGGTGCGCCTTCGCCAACAGCGTCTGCACGCCGTTCGCTGTCTCTCCATACTGCGAGTTCGCCTCGCGGCCCACCGTATAGGAGACCTTCGCCGCGGCCATGAGGTCGCCTTCATACGTCGCATCAATGAACATGCGGCCGCGAAACACCTTCCCCGATTCCATCGCTATTGCCATGATACGCCAGGGAATGGAGCGTGTCAGCGACACCCCGGTCAGACGGTTGAGCCGCTCGCCGTAAACCACGTCGATTCGATTCCCGCCAGCCCAGTCATTGAAAATCTTCAGCGCCACACTCGGCTCGAATGTCCACATCGCCAGCTCACCCGCGGTCGTGCGTGTCTGGCCATCATCCTCGTACTCCTGGTGCCTCTGCCATTTCCACGCGGACGGATCGTCGTAGTGTCGGCGCACAGCCTGATAGAATTCGCGCGCGATGCCACCTATTGCCGCCTTGTTGCCAATATCCGTCTGGCCCAGGACTCCGCTGCTCAACCCGCCCAGCCGGTGGCCGGGCTCGATCACCACGACGGTCTTGCCCATCCGCTTCGCCTGCACCGCAGCCGCCACCCCGGCTGAGGTTCCGCCATAAATCACCAGGTCATATTCAGCCGCCGCAGGCAGATGGCCGCCAAAACAGGCAGTCAGGATCGAGAGCAGCAGGATCCTGGATCCTTTGACGAAGTCATTCAGCAAGGTCATGCGAAGTTTGAGCGAGGAAAAGTAATGCGGCACGGGCAGACAACCTGTTTCGCCGGTTGGAGATTTGCAGTGCGACAAAAGCAGCGGCATTGCGAACATCACCAGCAACCTGCGCGTATTGTCCAGATCGACCCCCACGCCACTATCACATTGATCAAACTCACTGTGAAAATGGATCCGCTCCATCTCCTCGCGTGGGGCGACAGCAGCCTCGCGGTCAATCCAAAGGTTTCGAAACGGACATCCGGCATGTACCCTATTTTTCCGGAAATAATGGGCGTAGTTTCTGGATGCTTCCAGCCGCAAAATGGCATAGACTCGGGGCATGCCTCCTTCCGTTGTCCCGCCGGAGCTCGACTTCCCCGACCAGCTTGAGCGTGTGCGGCTTTCCCTACGCTCCCAACAGCCGGCCCTCGCAGCCGTCGCCCGGCTCTTCGCCGATGCACTTGGCGGAGGCGGCGTTGTCCATGTCTATGCCAACGGACATTCCCGCCTGGCGGTCGAGGAGTTGTGCATCCGCATCGGCGCGCTCACAGGCTTTCACCCGATCCTGCAGACGGGGCTCGTGACATTCGTCGACGTCGTCGGACCCAACGGCATCCGGCTCAATCAGACGATTGAGAAGGTCGAGGGACTCGGCCGCCAGCTCCTCGCAGAGGTGGACGTCGGACCCGGCGAACCGCTGCTTGCAATCTCCGCCACCGGCCAGACCGCGGCCGCGGTCGACACCGCCCTCGCTTGGCGACAGCTGCATCCCGCCAATCCGCTGGTGCTGCTTTGCTGCCGCGAGCAGGCCCGCCAGGGTGCGCCCAAACACAGCTCCGGAAAAAACTTCTGGCACATCGCCGAGGAGGCGCCAGGCATTGTCCATCTCCTCGACAACGCCATGCCGATGGGCGACACCACCGTGCTGGTATCCGGAAACACGGGCCGCTATCCCCTGTGCCCCCTTTCCTCCATCGGTGCGCTGAGTGTCATCCAATGCCTGAATGAACTCACCCTGCGCGAACTTGATTCCCGGGGGATCCGCCATCCGGTTCTCCGCAACATGCATGTCGCCGACACACGCGACACCTACGATGCCTGGATTCGGGACCAGCGCCGGCGCTATGCCCAGGCGCTCCACCGCTCCACGCCCTGACGCCCGCCGCCGCGATGTTCACGTATTCAAGAACCCTTCCCATCTACGGTGACTTTGACCTTGTGGTCGTCGGATCCGGCTCCGCAGGGGCCACAGCGACGATCGCCGCGGCCCGTGCGGGCGTCCGCACGCTTCTGATCGAGAAGCTGCCCTTCCTCGGCGGAACCTCCACCGCCGTCCTCGATACATTCTACGGTTTCTACACTCCGGGGAAAACAAACCGCAAAGTTGTCGGGGGGGTGCCCGACGATCTGGTGGCCGAGATGCGCGCCATCGGGCCCGTGGTCGAGCGTCCGAACACTTTCGGCGCGGGCACCGGCATCACCTACCATCCCGACGAACTCAAGATCGCCTGGGAGCGTCTCGTCCGCCGTGCGGGGGCCCATGTCCTTCTGCACACGAGCGTCCAGGACGTCGTCCGCAATCGTGAACGCTTCGAGGCTCTCGTGATTGCAACCAAGACCGGTCTCCAGGCGGTCCGGGCGCGCGCCTTCATCGATGCATCGGGCGACGCCGATCTCTGCTCCTTCGGTGGCGTTCCCTTCGAACTCGCCGGCGATGAGGCGCCAGCGCAAACCCTCACCACCTCCTTCCGCGTCGCCAATGTTGACATGGCACAGCGCAAGACCGTCACCAAGGACCGGCTGCATGCTCTCATGGCTGAGGCCGCGACGACACTCGGTTACCGGCTTCCCCGCCGGGAGGGCTCCGATCACATCACTCCCGTGGAGGGCATGACCGCCACCATCATGACCCGCCTGAACTCGTTCGAGCGCACGGCAGCCGGCATCGTCATCAATGCGACCGATCCCGACCTCCTCACCCGGGCGGAGATGGACGGACGCGAGCAGGCGCTCGAATACATCCGGTTCCTGCACGACCGTGTGCCGGGATACGGCAAGGCCCGCCTCGCCACCTTCGGCCCGCAGATCGGTGTCCGGGAAACACGGCGGGTCCACGGACTCTACCGCCTCACGAAGGATGACGTGCTCGGCGCCCGACAGTTTGACGACCAGATCGGGCTCTGCGGTGCGCCGATCGAGGATCACCACGGGGGCGACGGCACGCGCTGGCACTACCTGCCGGACGGCCAGTGTGTCGGCATTCCCTATCGCACGCTTGTGCCCCGCGGAGTGGACAACCTGGCGGTTGCCGGCCGGTGCTTTTCCGCCACCCATGACGCGCATGCCAGCGTGCGCTCGATGGGACAATGCATGGTGATGGGACATGCCGCGGGGGTCGCCGCCTCCCTGATGGCAAACCAGGGCGGAAGTTTCGCCGATGTCGATCCCGCCCGCCTGCGTTCCTCTCTCCGCTCCCAGGGAGCCATTCTCGAATGAACTGGATCGGCCTCGATATCGGCGGAACTCGCATCAAGGGCGGAGTCCTCGATGACGCAGGCCGGATCCTCGCGCGGGCCGTGGAGGACACGCAGTCCCGGCAATCCCTGCGTGCCTTCGAAAAACAGCTCGACCAACTCGTCACCCGACTGCTCCAGGAGGCGTCCGGCAGGCTGGGTGCCATCGGAGCCGCGATCACGGGTCCGGTCGATCCGGCAGTAGGATGCGTCTACCTTCCCGGCAAGATCAGCGGCCTCGACCGCCACCGAACCGTCCCCTACCTGCGCCAGCGATGGAAGGTGCCGGTGATCGCCGACAACGACGGGCGCCTGGCCTGTCTGGCCGAATGGCATGCCGGCGTCGGCAGGGGCTGTGCGAATCTCGTTGTGTTCACTCTCGGCACGGGAATCGGATCGGGCGTCGTCCTTGACGGTCGCATGCTCACCGACCGCCACTGGCAGCGCGGCACACAGTGCGGCCACATGGTCATCGATGTGAACGGCCCCCGCTGCCTCACGGGTCCGCGCGGCACCGGCGAAAGCCTCGCCTCCGTCACGGCGCTGGTGCAATCCGTGCGTGATCATCTTGCCCGCGGTCTTCCTTCGCTGCTCGGAAAAAAGGCGCCGCACGAAATCGCATTCATCGACATCGCGCGCGCCGTGCGGCGCAAGGATCCGGTCGTCACCGACATCTTTGAACGCTGGCTCAATCGTTTTGCCGCCGTCGTGCTCAATGCCTACTATGCCTACACGCCGGACCTGATCGTGCTCGCCGGGGGCCCCATGCACGCCGCCGATGTCATTCTTCCCCCCTTGGAGGCCGCGCTCAACGCCGCGGCTTTCCGCGTCCCTCCCGACTACCCGATCCCGGTGCGGGCCGCGCGCTTTATCGATGACGCCGGCTGGATCGGTGCCGCATTGAGCGGACGCGACTTCGCCACCGAAGCAAAGGGCCCCGCATGAGTGACGTTTCGCGTTCTTCGCCGGCGTCGGCACCGGGCGACGCCGCAGTCCGTTCCAGAAAAGCCGTTGAATTCCTTCCATGAACAAGCCCGCCCCACTGCCCCTTCTCCCAACCCACGTCATCGGTTCCTACGCATGGCCCGGCTGGTACCATTGCTGTCACGCCTGCGTGCGACGCGGTGAGTTCGGTCCCATCGACCTCGAGGAGCTCCAGAACGATGCTGTCGACCTCGCGATCCGCGATCAGGAGGAGGCGGGGCTCGATGTGATCTCAGACGGCGAGATGCGTCGTGCGGGATTTTTCACGGCAGCCTTTTACGGCTTCATCCCCGGACTCGAACCCGTGCCGCCGGCACGCCTGCTCGGTGCCACGAGTCATGACCAGCAGCACCGGTTTCGCGCCACGCGGCCCTTCACCGTGCCGGCCGGTTTCGGGACGACGCAGGAGTTTGGCTACGCGCGGAAGCGCACGTCCCGGCCGCTCATGGTGCCACTGCCTGGCCCCTACACGCTGGCGGGTCGCATCCTGACCGGCGAGGGTCACCCGTATCGTTCGCGCGAAGAGGCCGCCTGGGCACTGGTGCCGTTTCTTCAGGAGGAAATCCGGCAGCTCTTCGCCGCCGGCGCGCGGTTCGTGCAGATCGACGAGCCGACGCCCGCAATTCACAAGGTCCAGGATGTGGACATCGCAAAACTGTTCAACGCCGTGGTCGACGGAGTGCGCAAGCCGGCCGAAGCGGAAATCTGGTGTCACCTGTGTTTCGGCAACTTCGCCGGAAGGCCCTACGCCCGGCGCGATTATTCGCCCGTGATCGGCACCATCGCAAAGTTCAAGGTCGACCAGGTTCACCTCGAATTCGCCGGTGTGGAAATGAACGGCATAGGGATCGTCGCCCCGCTGGCCGAGGTGTTCAAGCGGGTATCCATCGGCGTGGTGGACGTGAAGCTTCACCAGGTGGAATCGCCCGCGGAAGTCGCAGCACGCATCCGTCTCGCCCTTCGCCACCTGCCGGCCGACAAGCTCGCGCTGGCGCCTGATTGCGGCTTCAGCCAGACACCGCGCTCCGGCGCACGAGGCAAGGCCGCCTCGCTCGCCGCCGCCGCGGGACTCGTCCGCGCGGAGATCAACGGATCCCCCCGGTAGCCGCCCTCCATTCCATCCCTTTCCATGAGCCTTACCATCGAAACCACCCTGGGGCCGCTCCCGAAGGAGCGGCTCGGTCGCATCAACTCCCACGAACATCTCTTCATCGACTCCAGCCAGGGCATCGTAAAGGACCCGGATTTCCGCCTCGATAGTGTCGAGTGCGCCATCAAGGACGTCATCGAATGGCGCGACGCCGGAGGCGGCGCAATGGTCGACACCATGCCGGTCTCCGCCGGACGCAATGTCGGCAAGCTCATCAAGGTGTCCGAATCCACGGGCATCCCGATCATCGTGCCCACCGGATTTCACAAGAGCTACTACTACTGGCCGGACCACTGGCGCAACCGGTACAGCGAAGACGAGATGACGGAACTGATCGTCGCCGAAATCCAGCAGGGCTGTGATCTCAACGAATATCAGGGGCCGATTGTCAAACGCTGCAGCGTGAAAGCGGGGGCGATGAAAGTCGCCGGGCAGTACAACTACGTGGACGACGTCATGAAACGGCTCATCCGCGTGGTCGGGCGCGCACACCAGCGCACCGGCTGCCCCGTCTTCGTCCACACCGAACGCGGCATGGAGTGTTTCGAACTGGTCCAACGTCTCAACGATGCCGGCGTTCCCTCCCGGAGCATCCTCGTCTGCCACATGGATCGAAATGCCGACCTGTGGCTCCACCGCAAACTTGCCCAGACCGGCGTCTTCCTGGAATACGACACGCCAAGCCGCTTCAAGTACCAGCCGGAATCCGTGCTCACCCGCCTCATGCGCGAGATGATCGGAGCGGGCTTTCTCGACCGACTCATGCTCGGCGGCGACATGGCCCGCCGGTCGTATCTCAAATCCTACGGCGGCGGACCCGGCTACGCCTACCTTCTCACCCATTTCACAGCCCGGCTCCGCGAGGAGGGTTTCAGTGACGCCGAACTCAACTCCATCTGGATCGACAATCCCTTTCGCTGGCTCGCCGGCCCCTCCTCATGACCCCTCCCCTCGCCTCCATCCTCCTTGAACTCGCCTGGGTCGACTACCTGATCCTGGGCCTCTACTTCGCCTTCGTCCTCGGCATCGGCTGGACACTGAGAAAGCACCTCCGCACCAGCTCCGATTTCTTCGAGTCTGGGCGCTCCCTGCCCGCCTGGATCTGCGCCCTCGGTTTTGTCGGTGCCAACCTGGGCGCACAGGAGGTGATCGGCATGGCGGCAAGTGGCGCCAAGTACGGCATGCTCTCGGCACACTTCTACTGGGTCGGGGCCATCCCTGCCATGGTCTTCCTCGGCCTCTTCATGATGCCTTTCTACTACGGCTCGAAAGTCCGCTCGGTGCCCGAATATCTCAAGCTGCGCTTCGACGAGAAGACCCGTGCGCTCAACGCTCTCTCGTTCGCTGTCATGACGGTCTTCTCATCGGGCATCTCGATGTTCGCCCTCGCAAAGCTGCTCAATGCGATCCTCGGATGGAACTTCGATGTCTGCCTCGTCGCCTCGAGTCTCGTCGTGCTCGTCTACATCTACGCCGGCGGACTCACCTCCGCGATCTACAACGAGGTCCTCCAGTTTTTCCTCATCGTGCTCGGTCTTCTCCCCCTGGTGCTTCTCGGGCTCCAGGACATCGGAGGATGGAGCGGACTTGAGAGGCAGCTCGCCTCGTATTCCGCGGGACGCGGCATGCCCGGAGCATGGACATCCACCTTTGCGCACACCGCCCATCCCGCGGACAACCCGATCGGCATCGAGTGGTTCGGCGTCGTTGCGGGTCTCGGTTTTGTCCTCTCCTTCGGCTACTGGTGCACCGACTTTCTCGTCATCCAGCGGGCCATGGCGGCCAAGGACATGAGCGCCGCCAGGCGGACTCCGCTCATCGCCACCGTTCCGAAAATGCTCATGCCTTTCCTCGTCATCGTTCCAGGCCTGATCGCCATCGCGCTGTTCCATCGCGGAGGAGCCACCGACCTCCCGATCCCCCTCACATCGGACGGACAGCCCGACTTCAACATGGTCATGCCCGCGCTGCTCGCGAAATACCTGCCCAATGGACTGCTCGGTGTCGGCATCACGGCGCTCGTTGCTTCGTTCATGTCCGGCATGGCCGGAAACGTCACCGCCTTCAACACGGTCTGGACCTACGATCTCTACCAGCGGTGGTTCAAGCCGGATGCGAGCGATGCGCATCTCGTCCGTGTCGGCCGTCTCACCACGGTTGTGGGCCTCCTGATCAGCGCCGCGTGCGCCTACGCCGCCGCACAGTTCAACAACATCATGGACGCCGTTCAACTGGTGTTCGGCTTCGTCAACGCCCCGCTCTTCGCAGTCTTCCTTCTGGGAATGTTCTGGCGGCGCGCGACCGGACACGGTGCCTTCTGGGGTCTTGTCCTCGGCACCACGTCCGCCGCCCTCTTCCAGGGATGCACCGTTCCCGTCGGTGAAACTCACGGACTCCTCAAGGGGGGATGGCTCTCGGTGCAGCACACATTTGCCAGTTCCATGGCCCAGAATTTCTGGATGGCGATCTTCGCGTTCACGGGCTGCTTCCTCGGATGCATTCTTGTTTCGCTCGCCACACGCCCCAACCGGAAGGAGGAGGAACTGAAGGGGCTCGTCTACTCCCTCACTCCAAGGCTGGCCGCAGATACTTCCGTCGCCTGGTATGCACGTCCCGTTCCTCTGGGAATCGCCGCGCTCGCCGCTTCCGTCGTCCTCAACATCATTTTCTGGTAATCCTGTTTTCCCATGAGTCTCGATATCCGCCTTCCTGTCGGTCTGTTTTTCTCGCCTCCGGACTCCTCCTGACCGTTTACGGTCTTCTCGTCTCCCCCGAGGTCTATGCGCGTCATTCCCTCGGACAGAACGTCAATTCGCTCTGGGGTCTGATCTTCGCCGCGTTCGGAATCGTCATGCTATGGCTGGTTCGCCGCACCCGTGTCCGCGCCGCCCGCAAGTCACGGGAGGAGCAGTCATGAACCTCCGTCGAATCCTTTTGGCGGCCGCCCTCGCGCTGGTCCCTGCCGCAGCACTGCTTCCGGCCGCATCGTCCTCACGTCCGAACATTGTCATCATCATCGCGGATGACCTGGGATATGGCGACATCGGCTGCTATGGCGCAACGGACATACCGACCCCGCAGCTAGACCGCCTCGCCAGGCAGGGCCGACGATTCACCTGCGCCTATGCGCCCGCGTCGACCTGCACCCCGAGCCGTTATGCGCTTCTCTCGGGAGAATACGGCTGGCGCCAGCCCGAGAAGAAAACCTCCATTCTCGACGGCGATGCTCCCCTCGCGCTTGACCCGGCGCGTCCCACACTGGCAACCCAGCTCCGGAAGGCGGGCTATTTCACCGGTCTGATCGGCAAGTGGCATCTGGGACTCGGCGACGGCACGCATCCGATCGACTTCAATGGCGACATCAAACCTGGTCCGATTGAAGTGGGTTTCGATTCCGCCTTCTTCCTTCCCGCCACCGTCGATCGTGTTCCCACCGTCTTCATCGAGAATCACCGCGTCTCCGGACTTGATCCTTCCGACCCGATCCGCGTCAGCTACCAGCAGCGGGTAAATCCTGAACCCACGGGTGCCGAACGCCCCGACCTTCTCAAGATGGGCGCGGAGGCCATCCACTCGAATGTCATCGTCAACGGCATCAGCCGCATCGGCTCCATGGCCGGCGGCCGCACGGCACGCTGGGTCGACGAGGATATTGCGGATCTCCTTGCCCGCCGCTCCGCGGACTTCATCGAGGCGCACAAGTCGGGTCCCTTTTTCCTCCTTCTGGGACTGCATGACCCCCATGTGCCCCACGCGCCCAATGCCCGCTTCGTGGGAAAAACGAAACTCGGGCGACGCGGTGATGCCATCGTCCAGCTCGACTGGACCGTCGGTGCAGTCGTCGCCGCACTCGAACGTTCGGGTGTCGCGGACAACACCCTGGTCATCTTCACCTCCGACAACGGCCCGGTGCTTTACGATGGCTATTACGATCAGTCTGCCGAATTGAACGGCTCGCATCGGCCCGCGGGGGGACTGCGCGGCTGGAAGTACCTTCCCTACGAAGGCGGGCTCCGCATACCCTTCATCGCCCGCTGGCCGGGCCACGTGAAACCCGGTGTCGACGACCGTCTTCTTGGGTTGAATGATCTCTATGCGACCCTGAGCGCCATCACGGGCCAGCCGATCGCGACGGGCATCGCACGCGACAGTATCGACCAATCGCGCGTTCTCCTTGGAAAACGGGGTCCCGCCATTCGCACCGAGATCGTCGAACAGGCCATCTCCAACACGCTCGCCTTGCGGATGGGTGACTGGAAACTCATCCCGGCAAGCCCCCAGCAGCAGGTCTCCGGCATGGGCGCCGGCGCCGATCCCCAGGACAAGCGCTGGACGCATTCCATCATTCGTGCGGATGAACTCTACGACCTCGCCAAGGACCCATCGGAGTCGGCCAACCTCGCCTCGCGTCATCCCGATCGGGTCGCCGCGATGAAGGCGCGTCTCCAGGAGATCCGGCAGGGCGATTGACGGCGCAGTGCAATCCGGTGCGTCCCGCTTGCAGTGTTCGTGAAGGTGGAAACTGTTGAAAGATCCGTCATCCTCCGACTACGCTTGCCGGTCGTTTTTACCCGCCGCCTCATGATTCCCATGCATCTCCGCCTTCCCGTTCTCGCCTGCCTTCTGTGCGCCGCGGCTTTTGCCGCCGATCGTCCCAACATCCTCTTCATCTTTTCCGACGATCACGCGCAGCACGCGATTTCCGCGTATGGATCAAAGGTCAATCAAACGCCTCACATTGACCGGCTGGCGACGGAGGGAGCACGATTCTCAAACTCGTTTGTCACGAATTCCATCTGCACCCCCAGCCGCGCCACCTTGCTCACGGGACAGTATTCCCATCTCAACGGTGTGCCCGTGTTCAACCGCTTCGACAGCTCGCGTGACACCGTCGCCAAGCACCTCCAGGCCGCAGGTTACCATACCGGTGTGATCGGCAAATGGCATCTGGGCTCCAACCCCGTGGGCTTCGACCGCTGGATCGTCCTCGTAGGGCAGGGCAAGTACCACGATCCCTCGTTCCTGGTACCGGGCGGGGAGCTTCGCATCAACGGTCACTGCACGGACATCACCACCGATCTCGGCCTGGAATGGCTTCGCACGCGACCGAAGGACAAACCCTTCTTCCTGATGCTGCACCAGAAGGCGCCCCACCGCCCCTGGGAGCCCGACGAGCGCAACAAGGCGCTATTCAAGAATCGGGTCATCCCTGAACCGGAAACCTTGTGGGATGACTATGCCACCCGCCCGGCCGCACTCCCCGTCAATCAGCAGACTGTCGCCCGCGACCTCACCCGCCTTGATCTGAAGATGGAGCCACCCGCAGGCCTCACGGGCGAGAAACTCCGGGCGTGGCTCCAGACGAAACCCATGGAGGTCACGGTGAATGGAAAGACCCTCACGGGCCGCGAACTTGTCCGGTGGAAATACCAGCGCTACATGCAGGACTACCTGGCCTGTGTGCAGGGCGTGGACGACGGAGTCGGCCGGGTGCTCGACTACCTGGATCAGACCGGACTCTCGAAAAACACCATTGTCATGTACGCGGCGGACAACGGCTGGTACCTCGGCGACCTGGGGCTCTATGACAAGCGCTTCATGTACGAGCCCGGCCTGCGGGTGCCTCTTCTCGTTCGGGGTCCCGGCATCAAGGCCGGCAGCGTGCTTCCCGAGTTCATCGCCAACATCGATCTTGCGCCCACTTTTCTGGACCTGGCAGGCCTGCCGATCCCCGCATTCATGCAAGGCCGTTCGCTGGCACCCCTTCTGCACGGCGAGAAGCCCGCCGAGTGGCGGACTTCAATCTACTACCGCTACTATCACGACCCGGGCCACCACAACACGCACGCCCACCTCGGAGTCCGCACGGCGACGCACAAGCTCGTCTATTACTGGAAACAGAATGCCTACGAGATGTTCGACCTCACGAAGGATCCGGACGAACAGCACAACCTCCTGTTCTCTCCCGCGGAAGCGAGCCAGCCGGCGATCGCCGCCAAATTCGCGGAGTTGAAGGCCGAAATCGCCCGCCTGCAGAAGGAGTTCAAGGATGACGGCCAATATGCCGACAGCGCCGACTGGCCCAAGGGGGGTGTCGACGGCCTTGATGGTTTTGCGCGCCAGCACCCGCTCGGTCTGAAATCCATCGCGGAAGCCATCTCCGCCGCCGGCACCCGCTGAAACCTCCCCCACGACCACACGGCAGTCCTCCGGTCCCATTGAAACTTCCCAACTGATCCCGCCTCCCATGCATCTTCGCCACCTGCTCACGACACTCAGCCTGCTCCTCGCGACCACCGTCATCGCTGCAACGCAACCCAACATCATTCTGATCGTCTCCGATGATGTCGGTTACGGCGACCTTGGTTGTTATGGCGCCACCCATGTCCGCACGCCCAACCTCGACCGGCTCGCCCGCGAGGGTGCCCGTTTCACCGACGCGCATGCGACCGCCTCCGTCTGCACGCCGACGAGGTTCGCCATGCTCACCGGCAAGTACGCGTGGCGCGTTCCGGGCACGGGCATCGCCCCAGGAGACTCGACCCTTCTCATTCCACAGGGCACGCCCACAATCGCGTCCGAGCTGAAATCCGCCGGGTACTCCACGGCGCTGATCGGCAAATGGCATCTGGGACTCGGAACCACGACCCCGGACTTCAACACCGACATCAAACCCGGCCCCATGGAACTCGGTTTCGACTACGCGTTTTACATCCCCGCCACGGGCGACCGCGTGCCCTGCGTTTTCGTCCAGAATCATCGTGTCGTCGACCTCGAGCCAACCGACCCGATCACGGTCAGCTACAAGGGGCGGATCGGCAATGAGCCGATCGGCAGCGAGCATCAGGACTGGCTCAAGATCAAGGGGGATGCCTCGCATTCCGATGCCATCGTCAACGGCATCAGCCGTATCGGCTTCATGACTGGCGGCCACCGCGCCCAATGGGTGGACGAAACCATTGCCGATACCCTGACCCGCCAGGCTGTCACGTTCCTCGAACGTCAGAAGAAGGAACAGCCCTTTTTCCTGCTTCTCACCCCGCACGATATCCACGAACCCATGGTTCCCAATCCACGCTTCCGCGGCACCAGCGATTGCGGATGGCGGGGTGATGTCATCCATCAGCTCGACTGGACGGTGGGAGAGGTGCTCGGAACCCTCGATCGCCTGGGGCTCGCGCAGAACACCCTCGTAATTTTCTCATCCGACAACGGCGGTGCCATCAAGAGCACCTACGACGACGGCACCAACGCGCTGCATGGCCGCCAGAAACCCAACGGCATCCTGCGCGGGCAGAAGGGCAGCCTGTACGAAGGCGGTCACCGCGTGCCTTTCCTCGCCCGCTGGCCAGGTCATATCCCGGCGGGCCGCGAGTCCTCCGCGCTGCTCGGCCTCGTCGATCTGCTTCCCACGTTCGCCGATCTGGCGGGAAGAAGGATTTCCGCCGGTGCAGCCCCCGACGGAGTCAATCTCAAGGCAGCCCTCCTACTCAATGCGAACGCAACGCAACGGCCCGCACTGGTCCTCCAAAGCAACCGCCCCACCTATCTCGCGATCCGTGAAGGTGACTGGAAGCTGATTGAATCCGCTGCGGGCCCGCAGCTGTACAACCTCGCTGCGGACCTCGTGGAAACACACGATCTCGCAAAATCCGAACCCGCGCGGGTGAAATCGCTTGCTGCCAAGCTCGCCAGCGAACGCGCACGCACCCAATGACGCCGCTCCCGAGTCGCGGTCGCATCAGCCACGTTTGGCGCCCTTCCCCTCCGGCGCAGGGGCCTGTCCCCTCATCCCGCACAGGGCGGCGGGCGATCGTTTCCCTTTGCATTCTCACCGGGTTGCTGGGTGCGACGTCGGCACACGCGGCCGGGGCTGCCGTTCCGGAAAGCGGAGTCAGGGACAAACTCGTCTTCTCCGACGACTTCGACCGCACCGGCCTCGGCACTGCGTTGAGATCACCGATTCCCGCGTTCACCGTGGCCGATGGCCTGCTCAAGGGACGTCAGGAACGAAGCGACCACGGAGGGACTCTCGCAGCCATCCTTCCGCTGCCGGACGGAAATGCGATTGTTGAAATCAAGTTTCGTTTTTCCGGCGCACGCTCCTTCAACCTTGCGTGTGATGACATCAGCTACCGCGGCACCCATGCGGGCCACATCAGTCGCGTCACGGTACGGCCCAATCAAATCACGCTTTACGACGACAAGGAAGGGGTCATGCGGAATGATATCTACGCCCTGCGTCGGTCAGGCGATCCGCAGAAAAAAGCGGAGGGCGACAGGCTCGCGAAAAATGCCCTTGTCAATTTCCCGCTCAAGCTGGAGCAGAACCGCTGGTATTCCCTCCGGGTCTCAATCATCGGCGACCTCCTGACGGTCAACATCGACAACAGGCAGGTCGGCCATCTGAAAAGCCCCGGTCTGGCTCATCCGAGCAAACCCAATCTGCGTCTCAGCGTCTGGGGGGCTACACCCGCCCAGGAGGTGCAATTCGACACCCTCCGCGTCTGGTCGGTCCGGTCTGACCCAACCGTTCATTGAAGCGAGGGCCCAACCGCTCCAGGGCTTCGTGTTCCACCCTGCACCGTCACTTCCCGCTGCCTTGACCATCTGTTTCCGACCATGCGCGCCCTCTTTCGTCTCCTGTTCCTGCTGACTGCCATTCTCGCCTACGCAGGCTCCAAAGCCGCTGAACGCCCGAACATCATCTTCATCCTGACCGACGATCTCGGCTACGGAGATCTTGGCTGCTTCGGGCAGAAACGCTTCAGGACGCCCGCGCTCGATCGCATGTCGGCCGAAGGCGCAAGACTGACCAACCACTATGCCGCGGCTCCCGTATGCGCGCCGGCGCGGGCTTCACTCCTTCTCGGCGTCCATCAGGGTCACGCCAACGTGCGCGACAACCAGTTCGACAAGGCCCTGGAGGACAACCACACCCTCGCCACGGTTCTCCGGCGCGCGGGCTACGCGACCGCTGCGATTGGCAAGTGGGGACTTCACGGCCAGCCGGTCGGAGGCGGCCCCACCGGAGCCGATCCCAATACGCCTGCGCATCCGCTCAACCGCGGCTTCGATCATTTTTATGGGGTGCTCCGTCACATCGACGGACACGAACACTACCCGAAGGAGGCGCCCTATTTTGCGGCAAAGGCGAAAGCCCGGGGGCCGGTCTTCGTCTGGGAGGACCGGACCAATGTCACCCCGGGCCTGGATCGCTGCTACACGACCGATCTCTTCACCGCCCGCGCGAAGAGGTTCATCACCGAGCACAACGCGACGACCCCCGCGCAGCCGTTTTTTCTCTACCTCGCGTACGACACGCCCCACGCCGTTCTCGAACTGCCCACGCAGGCCTACCCTGAAGGCGGCGGACTCAAGGGTGGACTGCAATGGCTCGGCAAACCCGGCCATATGATCAACACGGCAAGCGGGACCATCGACTCTTGGACAAATCCGGAATTTCTCCCCGCAAGCACCGGTCAGCCATGGGGAAACGTCTATCAGCGCCAGGCCACCAGCGTTCGGCGGATCGATGACGCTGTCGGCGATCTCCTGCAGCTCCTCGCCGATCTCCGGATCGACTCCAATACCCTGGTCGTCTTCACCTCGGACAATGGGCCGGAGACCGAATCCATGCTGCCCGAGCCTTTCACGCCGGAGTTTTTCCGCAGTTACGGTCCCTTCGACGGCATCAAGCGCGACCTCTGGGAAGGCGGCACGCGCGTGCCGACACTCGTGCGCTGGCCCGCCCACATTCCCGCCGGGCAGGTCATCTCGGAACCCAGCGCTCAATGGGACTGGCTGCCCACTTTTGCAACGCTCGCCGGACTCCCGCCACCCGCACGGGCCGACGGTATTTCGCTGCTGCCCGCACTCGCCGGGGGTCGCGCCTCGCAAGTCCCCCGGCCGCTCTATTTCGAGTATTTTGTCAACGGGGTCACGCCTTCCTATCCCGACTTCGACCCTTCGCATCGCGGCCGACGACGCAATCAGATGCAGGCCGTCCGGCTGGGTGACCTTGTTGGTGTCCGCTACGATGTGAAGTCGCCTGACGCGCCATTTGAAATCTACAATGTCGTGACTGACCCGAAGGAAGCCACGAACCTCGCGGACCAACCCGGCAACGCGGGCATGCAAAGCCGCCTTCGCGCGATCTCGCTGCAATCGCGCCGCCCCGACGCCACCGCGCCACGGCCCTACGATCGCGAACTCATGCCGGCCATTGAGCTCGCGACATCATCCGTCGGACTCCATTGGCAGGCCTGCATCGGCCGTTTTCCGTGGGTGCCCGATTTTGCCACGCTGTCACCCACGGCAACCGGCCGCACAGCACAACCCGATCTGAACCTTGCAGAGATGGCCGATGCCTCCGGTGTGCTTTTCACCGGTTACCTCGAAGTCCCCGCTGATGGCGACTATGTTTTCCAACTGGACACCAGCACCCGGGCTTCCCTGCGGCTGCATGATGCCCTCGTGATCGATTGCGATTTCGGCTATCGGCCCGGCACGGCAGTCACGCGCAGCGTCCGCCTCGCAGCCGGACTGCATCCGGTGCGGCTATCCTGCCTGCGAAAGCCCTCCGGGATTTCACAGCTTGATCTCGAATGGAGCGGCCCTGGGTTCGCCATGCACAGGATTCCGAACTCGGCCTGGCGCGCTCAGTGAGCACGAAATGGGCAATCCCCAATGTTTGTGGTCTTGCCAAGCACATTGGGAGGCTTCCCCCCATTCGCTCTCAGGCATCAACCACCACCTTGAAGCCGCCGTAGAGCATACGTTTGCAGTCAAAGGGCATCTTCTTTGGGTCACACATCGCCGAAATGCGGGGATCCTTCATGACAGCGGCGTTCACCTTGTCGCGATGCGCACGCGACTTGTAGACGATGTAGGAAAACACAACCGTCTCACGGGGCTTTGTCCGGATTCCCTTGGGAAAAGGCAGCGCAAATTCGGCAGCTGAGGAAAGGTCCTCACCGACACATTCCTTGTAGTCGAGCGCGCCATGGTCGCGCCACACCTTGCTGGCCACCTTCGCGATCGCGAAGTACTGCTTCAGCTTCTGCTTGCGGACAGGAATCACGAATCCATCGACGTACTTTGGCATGGGGACAGGGGGGTTGATTGTTAACGGACAGAACAGGCGTCATCTGGTTTCGAGCGTGGATTTGAGATTGGCCAGGCCCTTCTCGAAATCGCGGCCGATCATCTTGTCCATGCTCATGAACACATTGATGAGTTTGGAAACAAAGCTGTTGGGGCCTGACATTGTCCAAGCGACGACTGTGCCGCCCCCTTCGGGAACAAACGTGAACTCGGCCACACAGTTCGACTCCCAAGGTTTGAGAAACTCGAGCCGGATCCGGATGAGTTCAGCGGGAAGGCTGGCGGCAATGGTCATGCGCCCGGAGCCAACCTTCTTGTTGCCTTCCCAACTGTAGATTGAGCCCATGCCCGAGGCAGGTCCCTCAAAAGTGCGTTTGAGATTGGGATCCATCTTTTCCCACGGTGACCAATTCTGCCACCGGTGAAAATCGTTGATCTCGGCAAAAACGGCCGAAGCGGGCGCGACAAGGGTTGCACTGCGTGTCACGCGAAACTCAGAAGGCTGAAAGGTGGCGAGCACCAGAACGACGACAACAATCGCCGCAAGGACGAGGAGGATAATCTTGATCATGGGGCACTGGGGTTGTGTTACCGTGAGAATGCGTGGACCGGAACCGGGTGAACTTCAAGCCCGAGAGAGTCGTTCAGTGGGCCGACCCGATATTCGCGGGCGGGTTCAGCCCTTTCGTGCGGCTTCAATTGTCGCGATATCAATCTTTCCCATTTCCATCATCGCTGCGAACGCGCGCTTGGCCTGCGCACCACCGGCGGCTATCGCCTCCAGCAGCACGCGCGGGGTGATCTGCCAGGACAATCCCCAGCGGTCCTTGCACCAGCCGCAGGCGCTTTCCTGTCCCCCATTGCCGACGATCGTATTCCAATACCGGTCGGTCTCCTCCTGCGTGTCGGTGGCAACCATGAAGGAAAAGGCTTCGCTCTGGGTGAACGCCGGTCCGCCATTGATTCCGACACAGGGAATGCCGAGGACCGTGAATTCGACCGTGATGATATCGCCTTCCTTGCCCGACGGATAGTCTCCGGGCGCCTTGTGGACCGCGGTCACCCTGCTGTCAGGAAAAGTGGCGGCATAGAAACGTGCCGCATCGAGGGCATCCTTGTTGTACCACAGGCAGATTGTATTTTGGGGGATCGGTTTGTTCATGGGCGTTTTATTCCGCAGGGACACTGAATGCGTTGCCTGCACTCTTCCAACGAACGGGGACCCGGCAATCGGACATCACATCCGGCACGTCCGCAAGTTTCGGCCCCTGATGCTTGTGGTCGCGACGACAAACATTCGGGGCCGACCTCTATTGCAGACCGTTGAACTTGGCGCGAAGCCGTTGCTCGTACGCCGGCTGGAGCTGCGCATGGGTGGCCCAGAAGGGAGGCGGTGCAGAACCTTCGAGCAGCGCGATGAGCAGGGCGACATGCGTGTGCCAGCCGGATGCGTAGTTGCTCAGATCTGGAAGATCCTCCCCCTTGGCACGGTGCGTGAGAACGAGCAGCACCTGCCGACCCTGGGCCGTCAGTTCGAAGGTTACTTCCGAGTCGTCGCCACCAAAGGTGAAGACCAGAAGCCTCGGCGGGTCGCAGCGCAGCACGCGTCCCTCAAAGGTCACGCCCGGGTCGTGGACATGTTTGTATCTATCCGGAGGTGTTTCACCTGGGGCTATGCTGGCATGGCGCATGGCAAACACAACCTTACCACCTTCGTGAAGCTCCGTGATGCCGCCGCCGAACCAGCGCGCGCGCTTTTCGGGATCGGTCAGGTACTCCCAGACGCGCTCGATGGGGCCCGGCAGGATGCGGACAAGGCGCACTTCGCCGTGCGCGGTGAATTCGCCGTAGGAATGATTGTCGTTGGATGGGTTTGATTTCATGGCTTGTTTTTTTTCCGGTCGCGCTCTTCCGCGACCCGAAGTTCACGTTCAAGGGCATCGAGCCGGCGGCTCCAGAAGGAGCGCGTCTTCTCGAGCCATGCGCCGACCTGGTCGAGGCCGTCGGGATTGAGGGACTGGATGCGGGTCTGCCCTTCGGCACGTGTCTTCACGAGCCCGGCTTCGCGCAGCACATTCAGATGCTGGGAGATGGCAGGCGCGCTGATATCGAACGCCTTCACCAATTCCCCAGCCGTGCGGTCACCCCGGGCAAGCAGTTCGACAATCCGTCTTCGCGTGGGGTCGGCAATGGCTTCCAGACTGAGCATGCCGGTCATATTTCAATAATTACTTAATTAAGCAACAACTAAATTAAAAGACCGGACGATCTGTTGGATCAAAGCGCCGGAACAAGGGTTCGACCCTCTCGCGATCTTCCCGCATCCCGCCATGAATCTCATTGTCTGCCGCGGTGCGGCGCACTAGCGCTAGGGAACCCAATGAGTACGAAAACGTCTTTCCTCTTCCTGCTGGCGCTCGCCTTGATCGGACAGGGGGTGCGCTCCGCGCAGGCAGCCGGCCCGGCGCAGCGGCCGAACATCGTCTATTTCCTTGTCGACGACCTTGGCTGGGCGGATGTCGGCTACCACGGTTCCGACATTCGTACCCCCGCAATCGACAGACTGGCCGCGTCCGGAGCGAAACTGGATTCCTTTTATGCGCAGCCCGTGTGCTCCCCGACGCGGGCCGCCCTGATGACAGGGCGCTACCCCATCCGCTACGGCCTTCAGACGGGCGTCATCCGGCCATGGGCATCGTATGGGCTTTCCCTCAAGGAAAGGACGATGGCGGACATCCTCCGGGCGTCGGGCTACCGCACCCTGCTGCTTGGCAAGTGGCATCTGGGTCATTTTGCCCGCGAGTACCTGCCGCTTCAGCGCGGCTTTGAGTATCACTATGGTCACTACAACGGAGCGATCGACTATTTCACCCATGAACGCGAAGGCGGGCTAGACTGGCATCGAAACGGGAAGGCGGTCAGGGAGGAAGGGTACACGACGGAGTTGATCGCGCGTGACGCGGTGAGTCTGGTCGAAAAGCACGACCAGAGCCGGCCGCTGTTCCTGTGCGTGACGTTCAACGCGCCGCACGGGCCTTTCGAAGTCCCCGAAAAGTACACCGCCCCTTATCGTCACCGCAAAGGCAACTCCCGCATTTACGCAGGCATGGTGGCCGCGGTCGACGACGCGATCGGCCGGATACTCGAGGCATTCAGGAAACGAGGCTTGATGGACAATACGATTTTTGTGTTTTCCAGCGACAACGGCGGACCGTCGCCCGGGAAGATCACCAACAATGGTCCATGGCGAGGCGCCAAGGGCACCCTGTATGAGGGCGGCGTACGTGTGGCAGCCTGTGTATCCTGGAAGGGACGCATTCCTGCTGGAACCGTGGTGAACGAGCCCCTGCACATGGTGGACTGGTTGCCTACGTTCGCCAGACTCGCGGGTGCATCTCTCGAGGGACTGCCTGCGCTGGACGGACTCGATGCGTGGAAAACGTTGGCGGAAAAGGGTCCCTCCCCCCACGAATGCATTCTGCTCAACGCAGAGCCTTCACGAGTAAAGTCAGGGGGACGCGGCGCGGTGCGGGCCGGGCGGTGGAAATTGATCCTGCACGGAGATCCCAGCGGCTCGGGCAAGGGCGCCCAATTATTCGATCTTTCGGCAGACCCAGGTGAAACGACCGATGTGGCGGCAGGAAACCCCGAGATTGTTGCCAGATTGTCCGGATCATTGCGGGAGTTCGCCGACGCTGCCGTCGAGCCACTGGTAGCCGGGGACCACATGCCCGCAGATTTTCATGTGCCCAAAGT
>JAGOJU010000065.1 GCA_017994935.1 Opitutaceae bacterium | reverse complement strand
TTTCGCGAAGGGAAATCCGGCGTGAAGGACATTCTCGTGGCCAAGCCGTCCGACGCGACGCGCGACGGCCCCTATGTCTTTCCCAAAGGGCCGTATGCGCATATCCAGGCTGAAAAGGGCCGGCCTGAAACGATGATGTGGGCGGTTCAGCGCCCTGATGGCGGACGCGGCTTTGGATTCACCGGCGGACACTTCCATCTCAACTGGCAGAATGAGGATCAGCGCCGGTTGATGCTCAACGCTCTCGTCTGGCTCGCGAAGCTGAAGGTTCCGGCGGGCGGTGTGGATTCGGCTCCGGTGTCAGATGAGGAGGCGCATCAGAATCTTGATGTGAAACCCGTCCGGAAAAAGACGGAGTCAGCCCCCGTCAGGTGAAGCGTCAGTTTCTTGTCACGTTCTGCGACAAGAAACCCGTAGAGTGACCGGCAATCACCGCTGGAAACGCGGAGGATTGCCTGAACGAGGGAACCTGATGGTATCCGCGAGAGCCAGGTGTGTGCCGTGGACCCCGGACTCGGCGGAATCCAGTCTGGGTGCTATTTGAGCGACTTGATCAAGGCCTCGTTGAGGCGGATGTATTCTTCCCGGATGGGACCTTTGGCCTTGCGCGCTCCCTCCAATGATTTCTCCGCGGCCGCGATGGCACCTGCCTTGTCGCCCTTCTTGGCGAGGATTCGCGCCTTGTGGTAGGAATTGTAGAATACCTCGGGTTTTGCCGCGATGGCCGCATCCATCCATGTCACCGCCTTGTCGAGATCGAGGTTGTTGTCGAAATAGAAGAGGGCGGCCTGTGCGTAGGGCTTCTTTTCCGAAGACGATGCCATGACTGCCTCAATCCTGGGGACCAGCATGCCTGTCAGGTCGACCTCGAGTGCAAGGGGAACACGGACGCGTTCCCAAGTGAGATAGAGGGTTGCGGCGGAGTTGCGGATGTCAGACACGCCGATGGCAAATGTCTCCACGGGGGCCGACGTGGCTGTTGGCTTCGCCTGGATGCGCGCCACATCGTTTTTGGAGTCATAGGTATAGGCGCCCCATGCCGACGAGTCCTTGTGGATGATCACGGTCCATGAAGCCTTGCCGGGAATGCTGTAGAGTTCGTAGGTGCCGGCGTCGATGGAGGTGCCATTGAGCTTCACCGGCGTGCTGAACTTGATCTTTGTCGCCTGGTTGGCGCCGGTGCGCCAAACCTCGTTGTAGGGTACGAGGCCGCCGAAAATTGAACGGCCCCGCATACTAGGACGGTGATAGATTACCTCGATGTCGGTGATGCCCACGGTTTGTTTGAAAGAGGCGGCCGGGCTGGCCGCAGGGAACTCGATTTTTGCGGGCGCCTGTGCGGAAACGGTTGCGGTGAAGAGCGCCGTTCCAACGAGAGAGGCGGAAAGGAAACGAGAAGTGCGAAGGATCATGGCAGGAGGGATGAAGGAGTGAACGAAATCGGAAACTGCGGGTGAGTGCAAAAAAAAGTCCCGCCGTTGCGGGACTTCGAAGTCGGTTGGAAGCTCCTCAGGTTGCGGCGACGTTGTGGGATTTGAATTCCGGGATGGTGAATCCCTTGCGGCCGACGCGTTTCATGAGCAGCGAGGAATTGGCCTTGTCGGCCAGGACCTTGTTCGGTCCTGCGAAGCGCTCTGCCGCATTGTCGATTTCCAGGAGGGGTCCGCTGACGATCTTGGCGGTGTCGATTTTGACACCGTTTGCAATCAGGTGCTCGACCACGCGACCGTGGACTTCCATGAGGCTGGGGCTGGCCTTGATGGCATCGACGAGTTCGGCGTCCGATTTCTCGGCACCGACCAGATATGAGATGTTCGCGAGATGGCAGAGGCTGGTGGAGGCATGGCAGTTTTCGATGCGACCATGCAGGTCGGATTGCTTCCGCGAGCGTATCGCTGCGACGAAGTTTGCGGGATGGCTGTCGAGCCCACCATCTTGATACTGGTCTATCTTCCGGTTGTTCTTGTCGTAGATCCCGCAGGTGCCGCTTTCGGAGATCTGCACGTAACCACCCTCGCAGTGCACGATGACGCCGACCCGTGATCCCCGGTAGGAATCCATCGCCTTCATTCCCTTCTTCATCGGCAGGCCGCGAACCTCAAACACCAGCGGAGCCTTCCTGTAATTGAAAATGGTCACTTCGGTGTTTGGAGTCTCCGCATCGTCAACATAGCCGAAGCGCCCTCCAAAAGTCATCACCGAGGGCGGAAGCCCCGCCTCGCCGAGGAACCAGCGTGCCACATCCATCTGGTGGATACCCTGGTTTGAGATATCGCCTCCTCCATAGTTCCAGAACCAGTGCCAATCGTAATGGACGGTGCCATTCTTGGGAGTGTTGCGGTGGGGGGGGACAAGATCGGCCGGGCCCGTCCAAAGATTGTAGTCGATGCTCTCAGGAACCGGTTGAGGTCCCGAATGCCGGCCGATGCTTTCACGCGCCTTGTAGCAGAGTCCCCGCACGAGTTGGATCCTGCCGAGTTTGCCGGAGCGTACGTACTCGATCGCTCGCGGAATATCGAGCGAGGAACGATTCTGGGTGCCTGCCTGCACCATCTGATTTCCATACTTGTGCGCGGCTCCAACGGCCTGGCGACCCTCCCAGATGTTGTGTGACATCGGTTTCTCGATGTAAATGTCCTTGCCTGCCTCGAGCGCCCAAATCGTCATCAGCGAGTGCCAATGGTTGGGTGTCGCAACGACGAGAGCGTCGATATCCTTGTCTTCCAGAAGCTTTCGATAGTCGCGGTAAGCCTTGACCTTCAGTCCCGCGTCTTTCTCGGTCTCGGCGACGCGCTGTGAAAGGACGTCACTGTCCACATCGCAGAGCGCGACCAGCCGGGTTCCGCGTATTTTTCCTGGGTAAAAGGTTTTGATATGGCCGTTGCCCTTGCTGTGAATGCCAACGATCGCGATGCGGATGTCACCGTTCGCGCTGCCAGGGCTGGCAATTGCCGCGCTGCTTTGGCCATAAAGGCGGGATGAACCGCCCAGCAGGGCGGCGCCGCCGCCGAGGAGTGAAGTTCTTAGGAAGTCTTTGCGTGACCAGGATTTCATGGGTAAAAGAGAGTCGTATTGGGAGGGTGGTGTTGAACTGACGGTAAGGGGTTTTCTGATGGGACGGCAGGCGCGCTCAGGCGCGAAAGATCATGGTATCGGTGTCATTGTGGACCGGATTTGCCGTTGCCGCAACGAAATTGGCCTGATCGTGCGTGAGCGTTCACCATGGCGGTTGCAGGTTCCCTGGATGGCGATGAGGGGGCCACAGGCAACGGATTCCCATGCAGACGACAATAGAGTTCCGCCTCTCAAGCGGGTGGGCAGCAGCGCCTTCGTTTCGGGGGTGAGTGGGAGGTTTCGTCCGGGAATCCTTGAGGGGCAGGCGGTATTCCGGGATTGAAATCTCCGGGCAACTTCGAGAGAGAAGGATCTTCTATGTGGCGCGAGTTTGTGGAATTTGCTGAAAAAGGGCACGAGCCCTTCACTGCGATTTGCGCCCGGTTTGGGATCAGCCGGAAGACGGGCTACAAGTGGTTGAATCGGTTCCGTGCGGAGGGAGAGGCCGGGCTTGTGGAGCTGAGCAGAAGGCCGAAAACGCTGCCTCGCAAGACGCCCGACGCAGTTGAGGAGATGGTCATTTCCCTTCGAGCCGAATATCCCAACTGGAGTGCCGCGCGGATCAGTGCGGAAATCCAGGTGCGCGGCATCGCCCCTGTACCTGCGCCCAGCACAATCGACCTCATCCTTCGCCGGCGGCGGGAGATTGTGGCCCAGCGGCAGGCCGCGGCAGGTGCCTTGTCGGACGCGGTACGATTCGAGCCCAATTTCCGATGGACGATCCGATTGCTCCCGGATGTTCGCATTTCCGGTTCCGGCGCAATGACACCCGTCGCTGTGGAGGATGACGTCACGCAATTCATCATCGGGACGTTTCTGATTCCACCCTCGCGCAAGGATGAGAATCTGCGCGCAGGAATCGAGGCGATACTGCGTCGTCACGGCATGCCTTGGCGGATGGCGTTGGCCGTTCCCCACATCCACTCCGTGCTCACCGTATGGCTGATGCGGTTGGAAATTGGAGTCGACTTTGTCCCCGCGTCGCCGATTCCCGTGAGTCAGGCCCAGAGCGGACTCCTGGCCCGGTTGTCCAGCCTTCCCGCCTACCAGAGGACGGCGGTGGAGCGCCAGGTGCGCCCCGATCCGCTGGCGGGAGTTTGCGGCCAGCGTTATGAGAGCGAGAGACACGCGCTCAATGCGCTCGAAGCGGCCCGCACCCGGCATAACTTTGGCCAGACGCAGGAGTCCTTGCAGACGAGGACTCCGATTTCACTCTATCGTCCCAGTCCTCGCGAGGTCCCGGACGAGATTGCTGCCTTTGCCTATCCGTCGGGGGCGGAGGTGAGACTGGTTTCCGAAAAAGGGATTTTCACCTTCCAGCGAAAACTCATTCATGTGGGGCGTGCCTTTGCCGGCCTGGAGGTGGAGATCAGGCCCCTGCCGACGGAAAGCCGCCATGTGGTCCTGCTCGGTACACACGTTTTGGGACAGGTCGATCTGCTGGCGCATGGCGGGGCGGATACCACCTCCGCGCCTTTGGTAACCGTGTAGAATCCTGTTTTTTCCAGGCGCCAGCTGTTCTCGTGAGAACGTGGCGATTCCGTGCGGCGAGTGTAACCGATCTCTTTATTGAAACGCACCCATCCATCGGATCGGATACGGTCCAGTGCTGGCATAATAAATTATTGTCCAATATGATACGATCTTGTTATCATAACTCATATTGCTTGAAGCAGCAAGTTGACATGGGAAGAATTGTTCGCCTTAACCCATCTCGTTCAGCCTCACGGAACCTTAACCCCGAACCACCCATGTTCGCACTTGAACGTCGAATTATAGCCTCCTTGCTGGGCTTTTTGTCCCTGACTGCAGCGTTGTCCGCGGCCTCGATTACCGGCCGCGTGCGTGATTCCGGAACCAACACCTTTATCTTGGGTGCGTCCGTCACACTGCGCGAACTCGCCCGAACGAGCACGACCACTGCCGTCGGCGAATTCAGTTTCGCCAACATTCCTGCCGGCACCTACACCCTCGAGGTGTCCTCCCTGGGATTTGATCCGTACACCAAGTCGATCACAGTCACCGAGGAGGCCATGGCGCCGCTGGAGGTGGGCATGAAGTCCGACGTTCTCGAACTCGGCCAGTTTGTGGTTGAAGGCACTCGCGAAGGACAGGCGAGGGCGCTCCAGCAGAAGAAGAGTGCCAACAACATCATGGATGCGATCTCCGCAGACGCGGTCGGCAAGTTCCCGGACGGCAATGCGGCCGAGGCCTTGCGCCGGGTGCCGGGTGTGTCCGTGGAGATCGACCAGGATGAAGGGCGCTACATCGTTCTTCGCGGAATCGATTCTGCTCTGAACACGGTCACGCTCAACAACCAGTTGATCGGCACGCCCTCGGAACAGGGCAATCGCGGCATTGCGCTGGACTCCGTGCCAGCGGACCTGATCGCCCGGCTTGAAGTGGTGAAGGCCGTCACGCCCGATATGGACGGCAGTGCGATCGGAGGCTCCGTCAACATCGTGACCCTGAGCGCGTTTGATCGGCCGGAAGGGTTTTTCTTCGGAAGCGTCGGTGGTTTCTACGACACCTTCAGCGAGAAGACGACTCCGAACGGCAGCTTCACCTATGGTCGTACGCTGGGTGCGGATCACAAATGGGGCGTCGTGCTCGGCGCCAGCTATTCTCTGAAACAATTCAAGTCGCAGACCGTGAATACGGATGGATGGGCGACCACGGCTGGGGGGCTTTTTGCACCCAGCGAGCAGCAGAGCTATGACTACGATGTCGAACGTGAGCGCATTGGTGTGAATGTTGCGCTGCAGTTCCGTCCGATGGCGGGCCACGAGCTCGCCCTGCGGGTGAATCACAATGAATTCACCGACAATGAAGGGCGGCAGAGTGTGCTCTATGAATTCCGCAGGGGAACCACAACCAATGAAACCGCCGCGGGAGGAACCGATTCCCAAGGGCGGGCGAGCCGCCAGTTCCGGGACTATCATCAGACGGGCACCATCGACGCGGTTGCGCTCGAGGGGAAACACACGGTTTCGAACGAAGGCCAGCTCTCCTGGCAGGTGGGCGCCAGCAAGGGTGCACGCGATGTCCCTACGCGTGTCGACTGGGAGTATCGCTCGGTCAGCACAACAGCGCTCGCCAACACCTTTGATCGTACGGGCGAGGTCCTGGTGATCAAGCCCGCCACCGATGCGTACTACAATCCGGCGACCTATCCTTTCCGCCGCGTCCGCATACGTTCCGACGACGAATGGGAAAAGGTTTACTCAGGGCAGATCGACTACCGACGCGATGTCCAGTTCGGTGATCGCCCGGGTTTCTGGAAAGTGGGTGTCAAGGCATCGACTCGCGACAAACATGACGATCGCAACAACCGGAATTTTGATGCAGCATCGCCTGCCTTCACGCTCGCCGACGCGGGTTTGTCGCTCCCTGAGGTAAGCAATTACTTCGACGGGCTTTTCCGGTTTGGACCGCGCCTGAATCTGGAGGGCAATCAGGCCTATTTTGCCGCAAATCCATCGCGCTTCACTGCCGCCGCCGCAAGCAGCCTCACGGATTCCTCCGCGAGTGACTTTACCGGCTCCGAGGATGTCTACGCTGCCTATGCTATGGCCAGCGTGGATCTCACTCCGAAGATGACGTTGCTGGGAGGTCTTCGATATGAGAAAACTAAGAGTGCCTATGGCGCCAACGAGCGCAGGCCCGACTTGACCTATCATTGGGTGACCGGCGGCCGTTCCTACGGCAACATCATGCCCGGACTCCACTTCAACTGGCGCCCCTCGAACAAGTGGGTGCTTCGGGCTGCGTGGACCAATACGATCAGTCGTCCGAACTATGCGGACCTCGCTCCGAGGCGCGTCATCGATGCCCTTGCCGATGCCACGGGTGGAACGTTCACGGGTTCCATCAGCAGCGGAAATCCGGAGTTGAAGCCCTATGAGGCGATGAACTTCGATGTCTCGATTGAGTACTACCTCAGCAACTCGGGCATCGCCTCCGTTGGCTTCTTCCACAAGGACATCGACAATCCGGTGTACTCAAGGCAGGTCTTCCAGACCAACGTCACACTGGAGGGAATCAACTTCAGCCGTGTGACCAGCACCGGACCGCAGAACGCGGACAGCGGCAAGATCACGGGTGTCGAACTCAACTACCAGCAGTTCTTCAAGTTCCTTCCGTCGCCCTTCGACGGCTTCGGCGTCAACTTTAACTACACGATGGTGGATTCGTCAGCCAAGCTCTTCACCCGAGCCACGGAACTGCCCTTTTTCAAGCAGTCCGACCGCATTGCCAATGCGGCGCTGTTCTTCGAAAAGTACGGAGTGGAGGCGCGCGTGGCAGTATCCTACACGTCGGACTTCCTCGACGAAGTCGGTGGGGATGCGGCCAGCGACCTTTACGTGCACAGCCGCACTCCGATCGACGCGAAGATCAGCTATCGCATCAATTCGAAGTTCAAGGTCTTTGGTGAATTCCTCAATCTGAACGAGGAACCCCTCGTTCAGTATATCGGAAAGCGCAGTCAGGATTTTGACCACGAGATCTACCAGTGGAAGGCTCGCTTCGGCGTGAATTTCACCTTCTGATTCCGTCCATGCCGATGAAACCCGCCCTTCGATCTGCCCTGGGTTGGATAGCGCTGCTCGCGTTCGCAGTTGCACTGCGGGCCGCGCCACCCGAGCCGGTCAAGGGCGGTGTCACGTTTGTCGTTGTTCCCGACAGCCAGAAGTATGTCTGGAATCGGCCCGAACTGTACACGCTTCAGACGGGATGGATCGCCGCGAATGTCGGGAAATACAATCTCGTGCGCCTTCTGCACGTTGGGGATGTCACCCAGCACAACAACCGCGGGGAATGGGAGGCAGCCCGGCGCGCCCATCGTGTCTATGAAGGCCTGATCCCTGCGATTTATGCGTCGGGCAATCATGACATCGGCTTGAACGGCAAGTCGACTGATCGCGATTCCCTTTTTTCGGAGATGATCCCGATCTCCGCCTACCGTGCGCAGGGCGGTTTCGGCGGCGTGTACGACAGGGAGCCCGCGCGCAGCGAGAACAGCTATCATGTGTTTGAGGCAGCCGGCAGGAAGTGGCTGGTGCTCGCGCTGGAATTTGGCCCGCGTGATGACGTTTTGCGCTGGGCCAACGAGGTGGTGGATCGCCACCCGAAACATTCCGCCGTGCTGGTCACGCACGCCTATCTGCGCGCGGATGGCGCAAGGTTCGACCGGCGTGTCGGGACGCCAGGTCAAAAGCGACCCAACAAGGGTTTTGATCACTATCTCCAACTGAGCAAGGCCGCAACCGGCTTCAACGACGGCGGCGACATGTGGGACAAACTCGTCTCCCGACATGCGAACTTTGTGCTCGTGCTCAGCGGTCACGTCTGTACGAGCGCGCACCTCGTCAGCACTGGAATCAAGGGCAATACCGTGCATCAGGTGCTCGTCGACTACCAGGATGCGGAGCAGGGTGGCAATGGATGGCTCCGCCTGCTCCAGATTTTTCCCGACGGACGCACGGTGCGTGTGCGCGACTATACACCCCTCCTGGACCAGACGTCCACCGATCCGGGATGCACCTTTGATTTTCAGCTTGATCCGCCGATGCAGTAACTGCGGCGCGTTTCCGGATATGCCAGGGGAGGCGATCAACTCTCCCATGGTGATAGGTGGTGCGCGCCTGCCCCGGAGTTTCGATCCCCAATGACCTGGACCCAAAACTACACTCCGTTCTTCGACAGTCTCTATGCGTCGGCGCTCGTTGCGCTTGCACCTGTGGTCATCCTGCTCGGCCTGCTGGCGTTCTTCCATGTCCGTGCGCACTGGGCGGCGCTGGCAGGGCTGTTTACGGTTCTGTGTGCAGCGATATTCATTTATCACATGCCGGCAGAGCTCGCGGTCGCCGCTTCGCTCTATGGCGCGCTCTACGGACTGCTCCCGATCGGGTGGATCGTGCTGAACGTCGTTTTTCTGTATGACATCACGGTCAAGACGGGGCAGTTCGAGATACTCAAGGAGTCGATCACCCACCTGTCGGCGGACCGCCGCATCCAGGCGCTTCTCATCGCGTTCAGCTTCGGCGCCTTCATCGAGGGTGCCGCGGGATTCGGCGCGCCTGTGGCAATCTCCGCCGCCATGTTGATTGGCATCGGATTCAATCCCCTTCTTGCCGCCTCGCTTGCGCTCATCGGAAATACCGCACCGGTGGCGTTCGGATCGCTCGGCACCCCGATCATTGCCCTGGCGGAGGTCACCGGACTTCCGCTTCTGGAGCTCAGCGCAATGACAGGACGCCAGTTGCCCTTGTTCAGCTTCATCGTGCCGTTCTGGCTGGTCGCCGCGATGGTGGGCTGGAGGTCGATGCTTCAGATCTGGCCGGCCTGCCTTGTCGGCGGGGGGACCTTTGCGATTGTGCAGTATTTCGTCAGCAACCACCACGGTCCGTGGCTGGTGGATACGGCGAGCGCTCTGGCCTCGATGGGGTCCACTCTGCTTCTGCTGCGGTTCTGGCAGCCAAAGACAATCTGGCGCTTCGAGGGAGAATCGTCCGCAGGCTCTGCGGTGCAGGCAGCGCGGCCCTCCCGGGGCACGCTGTTCCGCGCCTGGTCGCCCTGGATCATCCTGACGGTCATCGTATTTGTCTGGGCCCTGCCCGTGACCAAGGCGTTTCTCAACAATCTCTGGCTGGCCCGGATCGAAATTCCCTTTCTTCACAACGCCGTGCTCAAGGCGCCGCCGCTGGCCCTCGAACACAAGCCCGAGACCGCGATCTACACGCTCAATCTGCTTTCCGCCACCGGCACCGCGCCATTTGTGTCTTCGATTGTGGCGGGGCTCTGCCTGGGGGTGGGCTTCACCCGCCTGTTTGGCATTTATATCCGGACCATCTGGCGGGTGAGGTGGTCGCTGCTGACCATTTCAGGCATGTTGTCGCTGGCGTTTGCCTCCCGTTACGCCGGGCTGGATGCGACGCTCGGGCTCGCATTCGCCAGCACGGGTGTCCTGTTTCCGTTCTTCTCGCCGCTGCTGGGCTGGATGGGCGTGGCGCTGACTGGCAGCGATACCGCCTCGAATGTCCTCTTTGGCAACCTTCAGCAGATCACAGCCGGGCAGGTGGGCATCTCACCCGTCCTGGCAGCTGCCTCCAACAGCACGGGCGGAGTCATGGGGAAGATGATCGATGCGCAGAGCATCGTGGTGGCCGGCGTGGCGACCGGGCAGCAGGGAGGGGAGGGTGTCATCCTCCGGAAGGTTTTCTGGCATAGCCTCTCACTGGCGATCCTCGTGGGCTTTTACGTCCTCATGCAGGCCTACCTGTTTCCCGGGATGGTGCCTTGATTTCACCGTTGCCACTACCGCGTTGGCTGGCGATTTTCGCCGTGCGTTCCTGGCTTGCGGCGCGGCCTTCGTCCGAGAACTTCCTCGGTACCTGTGCTCCTGCCCGCCCGGGGGAAATCAACTCGCGTCGTGACCGCGTCCTCACTCTCCGCAACATCGCCGAACGGCCTGTTCCTGCTTGCAGCGCTTCTGGGGGGTGTCGCCTTCATCGTGTTCTCCACGACGCGGCTCAAACTGCACCCGTTTCTGGCGCTGATTGTGGCCGCCTATGCAATGGGCCTGTGCGGTGGCTTGAATTCCATCCAAACGGCCGCGGTTCTGACGGAGGGGGTCGGGCAGACGGTTGGCCACATCGGCGTGGTGATCGCCTGCGGCAGCATCATCGGCGTCGTGCTGGAAAAGAGCGGTGGAGCCATGGTCCTGGCCAGCACGCTCGTGAAATGGATCGGCGAGGCGCGCTCGGTTCTTGCGATGTCGATCACCGGTGCGCTGGTCTCCATCCCGGTGTTCTGTGACTCGGGTTTTGTCATCCTGTCGCCACTGGCGCGTTCACTTGCAAGAAAGACCGGGCAGTCACTTGCAGCCTTCGCAGTCGCCCTGAGCATGGGTCTGTACGCCACCCACTGTCTCGTTCCTCCCACGCCAGGACCGCTGGCGGCCGCCGGCCAGCTTCGGGCGGACATCGGGTCGGTCATGCTGCTGGGATTGCTGGTTTCCGTGCCGGTGGTGGCGGTCACCTACGCGTATGCGCAGTTCATCGGGCGCCGCATTGTGATTGATCCGGTGCCGCCTGGACTCGCTTCGGTCGATGTCCCCGAGCCCGCCGAGGAGCCGGCAACTGCCGGCCGTGTGGGGCCGGTAGGTGCCTTTTCCCCGATCCTGCTTCCCATCATCCTGATCGCAATGGAATCGATTGCCGCACTGCCGGGACAACCCCTGGGCACGGGACTTTTTAGGACGGGCATTGGATTTCTCGGGAATGCCGAAACGGCGCTCGTACTCGGGGTCTTTCTTGCGGCATGGATCGTGAGGCGCCAGGGAACCTCGGCGTTCGGCAACTGGTGCAGCGAGGGGCTTCGCGACGCAGGAACCATCGTGCTCATTGTCGCGGCCGGCGGCGCCTTTGGCATGGTATTGCGGCGGACTGCGATGACCGAAGTCGTGGGCGCAGGACTCACCGCGCTTGATTTGGGACACTTCAACATCCTGCTTCCGTTCATCGTCGCTGCCGGACTCAAGATCTCGATCGGTTCGTCGACGATGTCGATGATCACAACGGCGTCCCTTGTCACCCATCTGCTGCCGGCACTCGGCCTATCGACGGGTTTCGGCCCAGTACTCGCCACCCTTGCGATCGCCTGCGGAGCGATGATGGTTTCCCACGTGAACGACGCCTTTTTCTGGGTGATTTCCCAGATGACAGGCATGTCCCTACCCCAAGGCTACCGTTTGATTTCCGCACCCTCGATCCTTGCGGGCCTCACCGGAATCGCGGCTGTGGTGGTGCTGAGTCTTTTTCTGCTTTGATCCATGAACACACGCTGCCTCCTTCCGCTCCTGCTGCTTGTCATCGCCCTGGCCCACACGATTCGGGCCTATCCAGAACCGGGAAAATTCCTCGGGACCGGTGATCTCGATGTCACCAAGGTGATCCCCGCTGCGCCGGCGGACAATTCGCTGGCGACCGCTGCGGATGTCGAGACGGTTTACCAGGTCCAGAAGCGGCGCACGCCGGAGATGATCGCGCTCGCCAACTATTTCGCCGAGGACTCGGTGTTTCAGTATGATGCGGTGATAGGAGCCTGGTTCACCGCATCAAAGCTTCCGCGCACGGCGGAGTTTTTCCTTCAGATCGACTCGGATCGATATGCGATCAGCAGCAAGGGCAAGCAAGTCTGGCAGCGTCCGCGTCCGCCGCTCCTGGACTCCCGCATCAAACCCTGTGTGCACCTGCCGAAGTCGGGATCCTATCCCAGCGGCCATTCCACGCAGGCGTTCCTCTGGGCGAACCTGCTTGCGGAAATTTTCCCCGAACACCGGGCGGCCCTGCGTGAGCGCGCGGAGCTGGTCGCCTGGTCGCGTATCATTGGAGGTGTGCACTATCCGACCGACATCACCGCCGGCCGGATGCTTGGGGACCGCCTCGCCGAAGAGTTTCTGAGGCGCCCGGCCGTGCGCGAGGCATTGGCCGGGGTGGTCGAGGAGGTGCGCAAGGCGGGCGCGAAGGAACATGCTGCGGCTTCTGCGACGCCATGACCCGTGTCCTGCTGGCGTTCGACAAATTCAAGGACTCGCTCACCGCCCAGGCAGCCTGTGAGATCACAGCTGCGGCACTGAAGGCCGTGCGCCCGGATTGGGAGGTGGCAAGCGCGCCGCTGGCGGACGGTGGCGAAGGTTTTGCGGGGATTCTCACGCGGGCTGCCGGGGGACGCCTTGTCTCGGAGCGGGTGACGGGGCCGCGAGGCGAGGAGTTGGACGCGGAATTTGGCATGGTTCCGGTGGAGGCGATACCGGTGGAGGCGCGCGAGCGACTCCTGTTGGCCTCGGGCGAAGTGGCGCGCGGTGAGGTGGCGATCATTGAGATGGCGCGCGCGAGCGGCCTTGCCCTGCTCCCGACTTTGGCGCGAGACCCTTGGCAGACCACGTCGCTGGGCACCGGCGAACTGATGCGTGCGGCGGCGCGGCGAGGAGCCGTTGGGATCCTTCTCGGCGTGGGCGGAAGCGCGACCAATGACATTGGTCTCGGAGCGCTCTCGGCGCTCGGTTTTGAATTCAGAACGGAAGGAGGTGGGGAAGTGGCCCCGCCGATTCCAGCACGATGGAAATCGATTGTGCGCATATCGGGCGCTCCGTTGGCCGCGCTGCCTCCGGTTCATATTGCATGCGACGTCACCAATCCCCTGCTAGGCAATCGCGGAGCAGCGGCGGTGTATGGGCCTCAGAAGGGATTGCGGCCGGAGGATCTGCCAGCGCTGGAGGCGGAGAGCAAACGCCTGGGGGAACTGCTGTGTTCGGCCGTCGGGAAGTCAGCCGAGCTCATGGCTGTGCCAGGCGCGGGCGCCGCCGGGGGCATTGCGTTTGGATTGATGGCGGGGGTGAACGCCCGGTTGCTGCCGGGCTTTGACCTCGTCTCGGCATGGCTGGACCTTGAATCCCGGTTGGCGACTGCTGAATTGGTCATCACCGGGGAGGGCCGGTTTGACGACAGTTCCCTCGAAGGCAAGGGACCTGGTGCTGTCGCGGCACGCGCCCTTCAGCTAGGCAAATCCGTGCACGTCTTTGCGGGCCAGATCACCGCGGCGGGACGGTCTCACCTGGAACTCCATGCCATCACCGCGCCAGGCACACCGATGGCAGAGGCGTTGCGAGATGCAGCGTCAAACCTGGAGACCGCGGTCCGTCGCGTGTTTTCCGGCAGGGGCATCGGATAGCCTGCGGAATCCGTGAAATTTCGCGGCGCCCTGGCTCATGGCGCACGCAAATGAACGGAGCGGATGCCGCGCATTGACCCAGCCGGTCAAATTCCCAGCGTGGGGGCATGGCACACTCCCCACGATTGGTCGTACTCGATGGTCACACGCTGAATCCCGGTGATTTATCCTGGGCGGAATTGCAGTCACTTGCGGATTGCGTCATCCACGCACGCACCGCGCCGGCGGATGTCATCGCGCGCAGCCGGGATGCGGAGATTCTCCTGACGAACAAGACGCCGGTGAACGCGGAAGTCATCGGAGCCTGTGGAAAGCTGCGCTACATCGGCGTGCTCGCGACGGGATTCAACATAGTGGACATCGCGGCTGCGCGTTCCCGTGGCATTCCCGTGTGCAATGTGCCGAGCTACAGCACTGGCTCCGTGGCGGAACACACGTTCGCGCTGCTGCTGGAACTTGCGCGTGGAGTGGGACAACATGCGGCAGGCGTCAGGGAAGGACGCTGGGCTGGAGCTGCGGACTTCTGCTACTGGGAGACTCCTCAGGTTGAACTTGAGGGACTCGTGCTTGGACTGGTGGGAGGTGGCCGGATCGGCCAGGCGGTTGCGAGGGTGGGCCGTGCCTTCGGGATGGACGTGCGTATTGCCTCGAGCCGCGGCGGGCGCCCGGAACTGGAGTCCGTCCTGCGCGCTGCGGATGTTGTCAGCCTGCATTGCCCGCTGACTCCAACCACGAAGCATCTCATCGATGGGACGACGCTGGGCTGGATGAAGCCGGGTGCGTTTCTGGTGAACACGAGCCGCGGACCGCTCATCGACGAGGCTGCGCTGGCGGCCGCCCTCAACTCGGGCCGTCTGGCCGGAGCCGCGCTTGACGTCCTGTCCAGTGAACCGCCACCTGCGGGGCATCCCCTGTTTTCGGCGCGCAACTGCCTGATCACCCCGCATATTGCGTGGACCACCTCGGCGGCCCGCAAGCGCCTCCTTCGCACCGCTGTCGATAACCTGCGTGTTTTCCTTTCCGGTCACCCGCAGAACGTGGTGAATTGAACCTGGGCGGAAGGGATCCACCTCAAATCAGCCTCTTTTGAGGTTCGCTTGGCGAGACGCTCACGCTGGCGGCTGTACTTGGCTAACCAGTGACACAATGAAGCATCGCGCCAAATGTGCAGCATGCCTATTCTGTCGCCGTCAGTTTGATGGCCACAATTCAATTGATGTAGGCGTGACCCATCGGACGCGAATTCCGAAGCTCGATTCGAGAAGATTCACGAACTGCTCCAAGTTGTCAGAACGAATGGTGGCGCTGAGCCGGCGCGCGCGCAGCGAGGGATCAACGACCGTTAACTTGATGGGATTCCTCCGGCTGAACTCATTGGCAATATCGGCGAGTGTGGAATTGTCGAAATCCAAGATACGTGGTTTCCAGGCCAGCCAATCTGCGATCTCGTCCGGAGAGAGAACGGTAATCTTTGGCGCCGCCGCGACCGCTGCCAGTGGTACCAGCGCTCGTTCGCCGGCGACGATCAATGTCGGCGGAGCATCATCATTGGCGAGTGGTGAAGTGAGTGTAACCTTTCCTTCCGTCACCAATACAGCGATCTGTCCGGAATCGCGCGTGACACTGAATGCCGTACCGACCGCTCGTACCTCCACGCCGGCGGCCTCGACTACAAAGGGTTTCGTCGGGTCTTTGGCGACATCGAAATGGGCTTCACCGCGATCCAAACGCACGTGTCTTTGAGTCGAGGAGAAGCTCACCGTTATCGCTGCACCACGATTGAGTTCCACGACCGATCCATCCGGCAGGTTTTGCAGTTCGCATGGCGCCAGCATCTCAGCCCGCTTCATGGCGATGCTATTTGCCGGCCGTTGAAATGGAAAAAGGGCAATTCCAATGGCCAGCACAGCTGCGGTCGACAGCACCGCCGTACAATGCCACCACGTGCCCCTCTTTCTCGGTGGTGCCAGCAAGGCAGGATTGGGTACAGCAGCCACAGTGCGCTGGAGCCCGGTCAGGCGGTCGAGTTCTTCCCAGCTCCAGCGTAGTTCGGCAAACGCTTCCTGATGCCACTTGCCGCGAGCAAGCCATTCTGTGAACTCGTCTTGCTCAAGAGGCGTCAATCCACGTTCGGAGCGCACGACCCAGTCGGCAGCTTCATTGTCGACAGCTATTGGCCTAGGTTGATGTTGATCGCGGGGATTCATGCGCCGCCTTTCAGTTGATAGCCATGTCGACGGAAGAATTCGGCACATTTTCTCAGCCCGATCCGGCTCTGGGTTTCAACTGTGTTCTCTGTGATCCCGAGTTTCATTGCCACTTCCCTCTGTGAGAAGCCATAAATCTTGCGCAAGGTCATGATCTCGCGGCAACGGTTGGGAAGGGCCTGAATCGCCTGAATCAGGAATCGCAGGTCCTCTGCTCTTATGAGGGCTTCAGAGATCCCTGCAACTTCAGAGAATACAGCTGCAGTATCGACTTCCACGTCTTCGTTTCTACGCTCGCGCCTGAATCGGCGTATTTGGTTGAGGGCAAAATTGCGCGCACTGACAAAGAGAAATGCCCGCGGATTGGCGACGGGCCCGGTTGCTTGTACTCGAAGCAGTCGCATATAGCTTTCCTGGACGACGTCATCGACGTCCACGTGATATTGAAACCGTGCTTGCAGCCATGCGCGCAAAGCAGATTCATGCGGCAACACATGTTCGGCGAACCAGCGGGCCTGCTCGGGGCTACAGGGCGGCATGATGGAATGGGATAAGTTTGGGCAGCGGAGCAAGAGATGCGAGACGGAAGATTCTGAATATTAGAACACCGATTGTGTTGATATCCGTGAAACAGGGGGGGCAAAAAATTCATCAGGGGGTTCACGGAAATTTCAGGCGGCGGGTTTGTTTCACCAACCCCCTATCTCATGGCAATTCATCCCCCATCTTGTGCGCTTCGCTGTGCGTCCACACTGTCCTTTGTTCTCCTATTGGTAGTCGCAGGCGTGACGAGAGCTGCCGAACCGGTAGAACGTGTTTTTGACATCCCCGCCGGCGCTGCAGGCAAGACCCTAAAGGAGTTTGCGAGGCAGGCAAGCCGCCAGATTGTTTTCTCCCCAGAGAGCGTGGATGGCGCTCAGACCAACGCCATTCGCGGCTCATTTACGCCGGAGGTTGCACTTTCTCAGATGCTCGCAAACACGGGGCTGGTCTCTACCACAGCAGGGGAATCGGGTGTAATCGCGGTAAAGCCTGGAGTGCCACCGAAAAAAAACGTCCAGAGGGCGGCGCCCGTGCCAGTTTCAAATCGCGCGACGCGGACGCCACCCGATGACGAATCTACAGTAGTACTCTCGCCTTTCGAGGTGTCGGCCAGCTCCGACTCCGGCTATGCAGCGACAGAGACGCTTGCCGGCTCTCGACTCAAGTCCGACCTGAAGGACGTTGCAACCCAGGTGAATGTCATGACGAAGGAATTCCTCGAGGATCTCGCGATCACGACGCTTGACGATGCGATGCTGTATTCGCTCAACACTGAGACGCGCAATGAGGCCATTGATGTTGGCGACATCAATGCCACGGGGCTGAACGACTCGCTCTTTGTCGTAGGTTCTGGACAGGGCGGCCGCACTCGTGGCCTCGCCTCTTCGAACAACAGCCACGACTTCTTCGATACATTTGTCCGCCAAGATACGTACAACACCGAACGATTCACTTTCGCAAGCGGTCCCAATTCCATTCTTTTTGGCAATTCCAGTCCGTCCGGCACCATCGACACCACTCTCAAGCGTGCGAAGGTGCGGCGTCAGTCGTTTGAAGTCAGTACACGCGTCAACCTCAGCACCGGCAGCGTTCGAGCGTCACTTGGCATCAATCAACCGATCGTCAAGAACAAGCTCGCGATCCGTGTCGACGGCCTGACCGACCGCGATAAAAATTGGCGCAAACCTGCATTCTATGATCAAGATCGTCTCTACACGTCGCTGACGTACACACCTGCGCGCTGGATTTCGCTCCGTGCCTACAACGAAAGCGCCAACTACCATCAGCAGCCGGTAAAGAACACGCTTGTCCAGGATCATGTAACGCCATGGATCGCCGCCGGACGGCCGCTTTACGACAATCGCCTCGGAGTGACACTGCCCAACGCGGCTGCCCTCCTTGGGCCGCCCTACAATGGCTCGCTCATTCTTCCTCGGGCCGCGGTGCGCCCAATCCTGCGTTACGATGGGACAGGCTGGCTCGGCGCTCCGATCACCGGAACCAACAACTCTGCGCTCGGTTCAGGTTACGAAGACCTCACGCCTGCGCCGGACAATCTCAAGCGCAGCCTGACCGACGCTAGTATCTACCCCTACAATCGCAGCTTCAACGGTGAGCTTTCGCAGGCGAAATACCGTTCATGGATTCGTGGTGGCATAGTGGAACTGAACCCATTGGAGAATTTCTACATCGAGGCGGGTCTGAACCAGGAGGGCATGTTCAGCCGAGGCATCGAATTCATGGATGGTCGAGCGCAGGAATTGAACGTCGACCCCAATCTCTATCTGCCTGATCGTGTCACACCAAATCCCAATGTCGGCCGATTCTATTTCGAAGATGGCGTCGGAGGCGTGAACAACCGAGCAGTGAAAGGCTATTCACGCAAACAGCAGGAACGTCTCTCTTTTTCCTACGAGTTGAACTTCGAAGAGAGGAGCAATTGGCTGAAGTGGCTTGGCATGCACCGGGTTGCCACGCTTTTCGACCGGCTCGAGAGCACGCTCATTCGGGAGGAATCTCTCCTCACCGTTTCGCCGTTTCCCACGCAACCGGCAGCGGGTGATCCTTATGCCTTCGTCATCCGCAATAACCTGAACAGCCTTAGGCCTGGATTCCGCTACTATATCGATCCGGCCAAGGGAGACTATACTATCAAGCTGCCGTTCGACCCGATGGGCGACGGTATCTTTACGCAGCCGGGCTGGGTTGACGCCAATGGACGTCAGGTTTCGCTCATGAGTTTCGATCCCAGCGGAGGCCAGATCAATGCGCCAATCGCAGCTCGCAACCGCGTTGATTCCTTCGCCTTTGCCACACAGAGTTTCCTGTTGGATCGTCGCCTGGTTCTCAGCTACGGGCGGCGCCGCGATGCTGTGGACATCTATGGTGACCTCGCGCCGGTGGCTGACTGGAATTTCGATCGACTCGTCAAAAGTGGCATCAAGTGGGAGCGCGTCCGCAGCGAGACGCCAGTGAAGCATCTTAAAAGCGCCGTGTTGCATCCGTTGCCGTGGCTTTCGCTGGCCTATTCGGAGACCAGCAGCCAGCAAGTCCGGACCGAGGTAATCCGCGATCCGGATGGTCGGATTTCGCCCACCGGCTCCGGTGTGGGCAAGGACTACGGCTTCACCATCCGCGTAAAAAACTGGTTCAGTGTCCGGCTGAATCGCTACGAGAACTCCGGGATCGGCAATCCCTCCGGAGTCGCCAATGCAGTTACCGCGACTGCCAATGCAGGCAGCCTCGGCAGCAATTTCAAGCAAACCGTCGCTGCGCTGGAGCGCAGCGTGCAAGTCAATGCGCCTGATTTTGATCCGGCCAACCCCGGCGTTGTTCCGGCCTCGGTCCGGAGCGCGCGATACGGCTACTATCAGGATGACCTGGCGCGTGTGACCAATTTCGATTCCGTCATCGGCACGCAGATCAGCAGCCGCTACACCGTGCTCTCGGACAGTGTCGCGAAAGGATATGAGCTTATCCTGATCGCGAATCCAACATCCAACTGGCGAATTTCAATCACCGGCGCCAAGAACACCGCAACGGAGTCGAACATAGGCAATCCCTGGTTCGAGTTTGTCAAAGAGCGGCTCCCCATCTGGGGCTC
>JAGOJU010000129.1 GCA_017994935.1 Opitutaceae bacterium | reverse complement strand
GTATGGGGTTTTCGGCAGCGATGATGTCCTCGCAGCGCTGGAAGGATGCAAAACGTTCCGTTTCGTCGCCCGCAGTTTCGGCTGCTGCAATCAGGCGGTCGTATTCGGCGTTTGACCATCCGGTCTGATTGTTGCCGTTGCCGGTGGTCAGCGTGTCGAGGAAGGTGCTGGGATCAAGGTAGTCGCCGACCCATGCGTACCGGGCGATCTGGTAGGACATCGTGCGCATGGTTTCCACGTAGACCTTTGCCTCCTGGTTGAAGAGGGCGACATCGATGCCAAGTTCGCGGCGCCACATCTGCTGGATGGCTTCGGCGATCTGGCGGTGCCCCTCGTTCGTGTTGTACAACAACTCGACCTGTGGAAAACCCCTGCCGCCCGGATACCCCGCCTCCGCGAGAAGCCTGCGCGCCTGGTCAGGATCATAGGGCACTTCAGCCGTGGCGGTGAAGCCTGCGATGTTTGGCGGCGTGAGATGGCCTGCGGGAAGCTGGCCACCCTTGGTAACGTGATCGACGAGTTGCCGCCGGTTGACGGACAACGTGAGCGCGCGGCGCACGCGGGCGTCGTCGAGCGGCGGTTTCGTCACATTGAAGCGATAGAAGTAGGTGGCCAGCATCGGATCCTGATTCAGCATGGGTCGCAGCGCAGGGTCGTCGCGATAGACCGCAATCTTGGCGATGGGGATGCTGGCAGTGAGGTGAAGCTGGCCCGCGCGAAACATGGATTCCTCTGTGGAGGTGTTCTCTATCGGAAAAAAGACAACGGACTCCAATTTGACATTGGCGCGATCCCAGTACGTGCGCGACTTTGTCATGCGGATCAGCTTGTTCGGAACCCACTCCGTCAGTGTAAAATAGCCGTTGCCGACATAATTGCCCGGGCGCGTCCATGCGGATCCCCGTTCGAAGGGACGTCCGAATTTTTCAAGCGTCGGGCGATGCACCGGATACCAGGCAGCGTGACACACCAGCTTCGGCAGGTAGGGAACGGGATGTTTCAGGGAGAGCACGAGTGTGTGGGGATCGGGCGCGCTGACTCCGACTGCGGCGAAATCCGATACCTTCCCCTGATAGTAGGCCTCGGCGTTCCTTAGGATGAAGAGCATGGCTGCGTATTCGGCGCCCAGGCTGGGTGTCAGCATGCGTTGATAGGACCAGACGAAATCGCCGGCAGTCACCGGGTCGCCATTGGACCAGGTCGCGTTCTTTCGGAGATGAAACGTCCAGGTCAGCCTGTCGGAGGAGACTCCCCATCGCTCCGCGACGGCGGGCACGGGTTCGCAGGTCCGGACGTCGTACTGTGCAAGCCCCTCCATCAGAGCCATGATCAGATTGAATGTCTGCTGGCTGTCCGCGATCTGGGGATCGAGGTCGTTGGGTTCGGCCAGATTTCCGACAAGGAGGGTTTGCGTGCGAATGCCTGCCTCGACTGCGGACTCACGTTTCCCGCATCCGGAAAAAAGAAGCGGGAAGGCGCAGAGCGCCATTCCCGCAGACAGGAGTGAAGAAATCGAAACGCGATGCCTCACGGCGCCGGATCTGCGGCTGCAACTTCGCGCAGCCGGGATTCGATCGAATTCATGCGGCCGGCGAGGTCCGCCTCGATCTTCTTGCGATCCGTGCTGTTGACGATGCTCAGCTTGGAGGCGTCGCGGATGACATTCGCAGGCAACGTCAGGAGGCGTGTCAGAACGCCCTGGTCCTTGAAGGAACTAAGGTAGAGGGCGGTGACCTCGTGGGAAAGCGCGAGGGATTCGCGCGCCACGGCCTGGGTGCTTGCGAGATCGTTGTGCAGCTTCTGATTTTTCGCCAGTTCCGCCGTGAGCAGATTGCCGACCTGATCGGAGATGCGCTGGCTGTAGTTGCTGATTGCGTCGCGGGTGAGGCCTTGATCGGACGCCATCTGTTCGAGGATGGGTTGAATGCGCGTGGCAAGGCGGTCGCCCACCTTGTCGACCTGTTCATTCTGCTGGGCCTCTGCTTCCTCCGGCGTCTTGGGAAGCGCATTGTAGGGCTGAATCTTCACAGCGATGGCCTCGGCGAGCTTGTTGACCCGCTCTTCGGCCGCCTTGGACATTTCCGCATCGGTCATGAAGACGTCTGCGGAGCGTTTGGAAATGGCGTCCTTCAGGATGCCATTGACTGCGTCGATCTGCTTGCGGTTTTCTTCCGAAGCGGCGCGGATCTCTGCATTGGTTTGTTCGCGAACGATAGTGAGCTCATGCTGCTGAGCCGCGATGGTCTCTGCAATCGTGCGCTTGTGCAGCCAGTAGGCTGCACCGCCAATGATCAGCACCGTGATGATCACGGCGGGAAGTTGTTCTTTAAGTTTTTGCCACATGGAGGGTTGGAGGAACAGACAGAGTTTAGTGCCGGACGCACGGAATGCAATGCCGGGGTGCACGTGGAAATCGCATTGTTTTTGGAAGGACATCCCACACGTTTGCCGCATGGGTCTCAATCGCGCAGAGCAAATGCTTTCCGACTACGTTCGTACACATGGGGATGAGAGACAGCATTGGCAGGAGAAAGTTCGCTCGGTCTGCCGGAATATCACGAATGAGCATGAGGCGGTTGCCCGACTGGACGCGGAAATAAGGGCCTATTTTCGCGAACGCGCGTCCGTGGTGAAGGAACTGAGGGAAACGGTCGCGCGGGAGGAACTGACGCGTCTCAGCATGCGCGGCCTGGCTGAATACTGGGTGCGACTCTGGACTGCACCTCGGAAAAAGCCATCGCCCAAACCTTCCTTCGGCGAGGGATAGGATCGACCTGCCTGCGGCTGGTGTCCCCGGCTCGCAGCCCGACATGGAACAAGACGCAATGACTCCTCGATCCGCGCAAGGATCCCTGCCGGGTGACCAACCGGGCCACTTTATGCGAGGCTCGCGGCGCTGTGGTCAGGGATCGTTTGAACTCGGGAGGCGGCTACATCCCTCGTGGTCTCCTTGAATCCTGGTTTTTTCCGGCAAATGCAGTTGTGTATTAAATTGCTGTATAATAGTACGTTACAATTTCATTTATAAAAAATGACTCCGATTTCGAACATTTTTGCGCAGTGCGGCGTCTTTCTCTGTGGTTCTGGTTATAACTTCTCCCGCTTAGCGGGAGATTTGGGGTAACAAAGAAAGCAATGGGCGGACTGCTTAGGGGTAGGCAGCCCGCCCTCTTTTTTTGCCCAAATTTGAATGCGAGGTTGCAGGCGCGGCATTGTATCAGGCGCATCGGATTGCCGATTTGTTTTGTTAAATCCCAGCGGGCCAGATTTATGCGCCACGAGCGAAGTCGATCATCGACACCCGGGGCTTATCGGGTTACTCCCATGTTATTCACAAAGCGATGGAACACCTGAGCGGGACTCCTGCCCTTCAATCGCAACTCAAGGTATCCACGAAGATCAAAACCTTCGTCCTGGATACCAATGTTCTCCTTCACGACCCTCAATCGATCTTCAAGTTTGAGGACAACAACCTCGCCATTCCGGTGGAGGTGCTCGAGGAGCTCGACGCCATCAAGACGGAGCAATCCACGGAGCGTGGGCGGAATGCGCGCCGGGTCCATCGTATCCTGCAGGAACTCCTTCCGGACTCGCGTTCGATGCTTGAGGGGGTGCGGCTTTCCAATGGGGGGACCCTTTCCGTCATCATCAATCGCTACCTGATCGAGAATCGGACGGACACGCCCGCCATGCTGAGGCTGCGTGCAATTCTTCCCGACCTGAGCAAAAAGGACAACCGCATCATCGCCTGTGCGCTGTTCGTTCAGGAACAGTTTCCTCCTCCGACCATTCTTGTCACCAAGGATGTCAATGTTCAGCTCAAGGCGCGTGCGGTCGGGCTCGAGTCCGAGGACTACCTCAATGACAAGGTGCCCGAGGTCGATGAGCAGTCCTACCGCGAGATTCCGGTCACCATTTATGAGATGCAGCGGTTCTGTTCCGAGGGAGAACTCGACGTCGGAGTGGACGCTGCCGACGGACTCTTCCTGAACGAATACGTCCTGTTGCGATCGGATCAGGACAAGACGATGCCCGCGCGCTGGTTCGGCGATGGCATTGTGAGGCGCCTGAAGATTCCCGAGTACGTGAAGGCCCCCGGCGGGATTCCGATTCGGGCACGCAATCTGGAGCAGCAGTTCTTCATGGACGCCCTGCTCGATGACAGCATTTCACTGATCACCTGCTTCGGAAAGGCAGGCACCGGCAAAACCCTGCTGTCGACAGCCTGCGCGCTGCATCAGACCTGCGATGAGAGCGGTCGATACGATGGTCTGTCGATTTCGCGTCCGGTGTTTGCCCTCGGCAAGGACATCGGATTTCTTCCCGGATCGCTCGAGGAAAAGATGAAGCCGTGGCTGCAGCCATACCACGATGCGCTCGAGGTGCTGATCCCGTCGAAGCCCCTCAAGGAGCCCCAGTTCGCGACCAAGAAGGTTGCAAAGAAGAAGGGCAGGAAACGCGATTCGGTGATGGCGATGATGGCGGCTGCGCAACCCGCGGCCATCAGCCAGCCAGGGCCGTCCCTTTCCGCGGCGCCCACCAAACCCTACGAGCGTTTGCTGAGGTCGGGGCTCGTCGAGATCGAGGCCCTCGCGTTCATTCGCGGTCGATCCATCGCGCGCCGGTTTTTCATTCTCGACGAGGCACAGCAGCTGACGCCGCATGAGGTGAAAACGGTGATCACGCGCATCAGCGAGGGCTCGAAAATCGTCCTGATCGGCGACCCTGCCCAGATCGACAATCCCTACGTCGATGCGCGCAGCAACGGCCTCGTTTATGCGCACAACCGCATGAAGGGCCAGGCGCTGCATGCGCACGTCAAACTCACGAAGGGCGAACGCTCCCGGCTTGCCGAACTTGCGGCGGATCTTCTCTGAACGCCCGGGAGAGGGGCCTCCGGAAAGACCTGGTCAGGCGCCGGCCTCCGCTTCGCGCGCCATCAGCCAGAGAAGGTCAGCGAGACGATTGGCGATTTGCAGAGCCAGCGGCCGGACGGCGTCGCTTCGTTCGTCGAGAAGCGCGACAAGCCTGCGTTCCGCACGCCGCGCGGTGGTGCGGGCCGACTCCAGCGCTGCGGAGTGCGGATTTGCCCCTGGGGTCGCCCAGCCTTCGAAGCTATGGTTGCGCGACTCTATCATGGCGATCTCGGAGTCGATGCGCGCGAGGGTGTCCGTAGTGACCCTGGGAAAGGACGAGGCGGCATGGCGCGGCGCGTCATCAGGATGGCAGGCGATCTCTCCCATG
>JAGOJU010000014.1 GCA_017994935.1 Opitutaceae bacterium | reverse complement strand
GTTAGTTGAAGCTGGACCTGGCGGGGCTGCCATCGGCAGCCCCGCCTTGGCTTCTGCGGCGGCACCTGTCCCATTGTCAGCGAAGGATTGCGGAACCGGGGAACTGTGCCGCAAAATCCGGATCCATTCGGATTTGTGCGATTCCATGCGTGTTCTGATCATCGATGACGAGGCCACCATCCGGCGAACCACCGTGCTCGCGGTCAAGAGCATGGGCCATGAGCCGTTTGAGGCACCCAGTGGGGCACGGGGGCTGAAGGTCCTCGACGAGGAGCCGTGCGAGGTGTGTTTCCTCGATCTGAAGCTGGCGAATGAGGATGGACTCGACGTGCTTGGACGCCTCCAGAAACTCCACCCCGGAGTGGCCGTGGTCATGTTCACGGCCTATGCGACCATCGCGACGGCGGTGGAGGCGATGCGCCGGGGCGCGTTCGACTTCATTCCCAAGCCGTTCACTCCGGACCAGATCCGGCAGGTTCTGGACAGGATCGCACGCACGAGGCGCCTTGAAAAGCGTGTGCAGCAGCTGGAGTCGCAGCTCGCGAGCGAATCGCCTGAGAATGAATTCACGTCGAACGAGCCCGTGGTCCAAAGGATGCTGGAGATTGCCTTCAGGGCGGCGGAGACCTCTGCAACAATCCTCATCCTCGGACCCAGCGGCACAGGCAAGAGCGTGCTCGCCAGGGAACTTCACCAGCGCAGCGCGCAGAGGGAGATGCCGTTCGTCACGGTCAACTGTCCCAGCCTTTCCAGGGAGCTTCTGGAGAGCGAACTCTTTGGACACGTCAAGGGTGCGTTCACCGGAGCGGTCAATGAAACCTTCGGCAAGGTCGCGGCTGCCGACGGTGGCACCCTGTTTCTCGACGAGATCGGGGAAATGCCGCTGGAGATCCAGCCCAAGCTTCTCCGTCTCCTGCAGGAGCGCGAGTATGAACGCCTGGGTGAGGCAAAGCCCCGTCGCGCGAACGTGCGGGTCATCGCGGCGACGAATCGCACGCTCGCAGACGAGGTGAAGGCCGGGCGGTTTCGCGAGGATCTGTTCTACCGCCTCAATGTCATCGCGCTGGGACTGCCCGGCCTGAGGGATCGGCCGGCGGATCTCCAGGCGTTTGCCCATCGCTACCTGGCTTTTTTCGCGCAGCGCATGGGCAGGAGCCCGATGACTTTCTCAACCGAGGTTCTCACGGCCTTCAGTCGCTACGGGTGGCCTGGCAACCTGCGCGAGCTTCGTAATGTGGTGGAACGCGCGGTCATTCTTGCAAAATCCGGGATCATCCGGATCGAGGAACTGCCGGATGATTTCAGGGGGGAGCCCGTGTCGATGGTGGGTGTCGGCGCGCGTGCCACACTCGACGAACTGGAGGCGGAGCACATCCGACGCATCCTTTCGGTGTCGCGCAATCTCGACGAGGCCGCGCGCATCCTCGGCATAGATCCCGCCACGCTCTACCGGAAGCGACAGCGACTCGGCCTCGTGTAGCACGGACCCTGTGGTTCACGCCGCCACGCGATCATGCTTCGCACACGACTTTACCTGGGACTCCTGCCGCTGCTCCTGCTGTTTCTCGCGATGGGGTTCTATGCCCTGCACGTGTCGCGCGGACTGGCCCGCGCCATCGAGCAGGACCTGGTGAAAAACTATCGCGCGCTGATCGCAGGCTATGAACTTCGGGATGCGGCCACGCGCATGCACACCGCGCTGACGCAGGTGTCGCGTGACAACTCGCTCGAGGTCCGCAGGGCATTTCTGGACGAGCAGTCGCGTTTCAAGCGCCTGCTTTTCGAGCAGTCGATCGCGTCGGCTGGCACGCCTCGGATGGAGCTTGTGGCGAAGATTGAAAAGGCGCAGGCCGATCTTGCGGCGCAGGCGGAACGCACGCTGCAATCGGGCGGGGCGCGCGCGGGCAACCTCCTTGCGGACTACCGCGCCGCGGAGATGCGGTTTTTCCGTTCGCTCACTGCGATTGAGGAACTGGCGGTGCAGGACTACCAGCACGTGCAGGAGGTCAGCGCGCAGGCCTCCCGGACCGTCCGGCTTGCGATCAATCTTCTTGTGGCTGCGATGGCGGGAGGGATTCTACTCTCGGTCTACCTGAGCTATCGTCTCGCCCGGGGACTGCTCAGGCCCGTGCAGGCGCTCACCACTTCGGCGCGGGCGCTCGGCGAGGGTAAGCTGGAGACCCGGGTGCCGGTCCTTTCCAACGACGAACTCGGAGAGCTTGCGGTGGTTTTCAACGACATGGCTGCGAAACTGCGCGATTACCGCGATGAGATGCGGGAGGAGGTCCGTAGTGCGCAGAGAACCACACAGGCCACGCTCACGGCCTCGCCCGATCCCGTGGTGGTTGTTTCCAGGGAGGGTCACGTCGAACTCGTGAATCCCGCGGCGCGTGCCATCGGACTGACGGAGCCGTCGCTTCCGGCTCCGCTTGTGGAACGCGTGAACCGGGTGATTGCGTCGGGACGGCATGAATTGCCTTCGGGCTACGACCAGGTGGTGTCGCTTCGCTCTGGCAGGGAGGACCGGTACTATCTGCCACGCACGCTCGCGATCCACGATGCCATCACCGGGCGTGAAGGTGCGGCAGTCATCCTTCAGGATGTCACGAAATTCCGCCTGCTCGACGACGCGAAGAGCAATCTGGTGGGCACGGTCAGCCACGAGTTGAAGACGCCGCTGACGAGCCTGCGCCTCGCGGTGTACCTGCTGCTCGAACCCAACCTGGGTGCGGTTTCCCCGGAGCAGAAGGAACTGCTCGAGACGGCCAAAGAGGGAGCTGACCGCCTCTTGCGGATCATCAACGATCTGCTGGACCTCTCGCGACTTGAGAGCGGGGTTTCCCCGATGAACCGCAGCGACGTGGAGGTCGACGTGCTGCTGCGCGACATGGCTCGCGAGATCCAGCCGATTCTGCAGGTAGCCGGACAGAGGCTGGAGATCGAGTGTCCGCCGCAGGCTGGAGAGGTGTCTGTCGATCGCGACCGCATCCGGCATGTGTTCATCAACCTGCTCGGCAATGCCTCGAAGTATTCGCCGCAAGGATCCCGGATCACGCTCTATGCGCGGGTTGCGGAGGACGGCTTCATGCGATTTGGCGTGCGTGACGAGGGTCCCGGCATCCCTCCGGAGAGCATGGCGAAGGTTTTCGACCGGTTCTACCGAGTGCCGGGGCAGGCTACGGAGCAGGCAAAGGGGGCGGGCCTGGGACTCAGCATTTGCCGCGAAATTGTGGTGGCGCATGGGGGTTCGATTGCCTGCACCAGCGAACCGGGACGCGGCAGCGATTTTTATTTCAACCTGCCAAAGGGTGGGTGAGGAGCGGGTAGGACGGAGAAAACGGAAGGTCGGAAGCTTCCGGCAACCTGCCGGTTGCCCTTTACAGCAAGGGCGGTTTGCATAGGTTGCGAACTCACGCTTTTGTCCGGCAAGGCCATCGATGCGTTCACGACGTCCTCGATAGCCACGGGCTCCGGCTCAACTTTCCGCAATCCTCGGGTTGCAGGGATGCGCAGATAACTTCGTCCGATACAAAGAACACAATCCACCATGGCCAAATCAAAATCCTCCCAGACACCCGATGCCCTGCTCGACGAACTCCGTGCGCTTGTCGCTGAAGCGGAGAGCCTCATGGGTGGCGACATCACCGATCATGCCCGCGACAAGATGGAGCAGTTGCGCGAACGTCTTGCCGAGGCCCAGGAGCGTCTCACCGACCTCTATGATTCTGCGAAGGAGAAAGTGACCGAGGGTGCCCGCCGGACCGATGAGGCGATCCGCTCCCACCCTTATGAGTCGCTTGCAATCGCCCTTGGTGTCGGAGTCCTGATCGGCGCGTTGCTGAGGCGTGGGCGTTGATGCGCCTCGCCAAGGGAACCAGCATGATCCACCGGGTGCCTGCGCGGGTGCGCGTCTGAGCATGGAAAACGAATCGTCAACCGGCTTTCTCAAGTCACTCCGTGCGCTTGGCGACAAGACGCTGGGGCTGATACAGGCGCGCCTTACGCTCCTCTCGGTCGAACTGCAGGAGGAGAAGCTTCGGCTCCTGCAGTTTCTCATATGGACAACGGCCGCGCTTTTCACGGGGGTGATGGCGTTGACGTTCTGCAGCCTCGCACTGGCGTTCTGGCTGTGGAGAAGTTCGCCGCTGCTGGCGATGGTGTCGCTTGCGGCACTCTACCTGCTGGCGTTTGTCGTAGTCGCGATCGCCTTCCGGCGTTTTCTCGCGCGGCAGCCTCGGCCATTTGACGCCACGCTGCAGGAACTGGGGGACGATCGCTCATGTTTGCGCGAAAAGACCTGATCCAGCTCGAGCGCAGGAAGGCGATCCTTCGGATGCGGATCCGGCTGCAGCGTGCGGAGATGGCCGTGCACGTGCGCGAGGTGCTGCGACCGCTTGGCTGGATCGAATCGATGCAGGCCAGATGGCAGTCGCTGCCCTGGGGCGTGAGGATGCTTTCAGGTTCGCTCGGATTTCTTGCGCAGCGCGCGCTCCTTCGTCGGCTGCCGTGGCGTGCCAAGGCATTGCTGTGGCTTCCGGCCGCGTGGAAGCTGGCCAGGCAGGCTTTTCCGCTCATGACGAAGCCTGCGGGTGAAGCGTTTCGGGTTCCTTCCAAGGAGGAGGCTGTGAGGATCGTGAAGCTTCGCCGGTCGCTGTCGGGAGCGAAAGCCTCCTGAACGGCATGTCTCTTGAAACCGCGAATTCCGTCGTGGCCCCGGCCTCCTCCGGGCAACCGGTGCGGGGCATGACCGGCCCGGAGCTGTTGGCGCCGGCGGGTGACTGGGATTGCGTGCGTGCCGCGGTGGAGAACGGAGCCGACGCTGTCTATTTCGGCCTGGAGCGATTCAATGCGCGGATGCGGGCGAAAAACTTCACCCAGGCGGATCTCCCGGAACTGATGGCCTTCCTGCATCGGCGCGGCGTGCGCGGGTATGTGACCTTCAACACGCTGGTGTTCACGTCTGAACTGCGCGATGCGGCCGAGTACCTTCGCGGCATCATTGCTGCGGGGGCCGATGCGGCCATCGTGCAGGACGTGGGGATCTGTCGGCTGATACGATCGCTTTCGCCGGACTTTCCGATTCATACGTCCACGCAGATGACGGTGACCAGCGCTGCAGGGGTCGCCTTCGCACGGGAACTCGGAGCGCAACTGGTCGTGCTCGCGCGCGAGAATTCGATCGCCGAGATCGGAAGGATCCAGGAGGCGCAGGGGGACGATGCCATGCGGCTGCCTTTGGAGGTCTTTGTCCATGGGGCGCTCTGTGTCGCCTATTCCGGTCAATGCCTGACGAGTGAATCGCTTGGCGGCCGATCGGCGAACCGAGGCGAATGCGCGCAGGCCTGCCGGCTGCCCTATGAGCTTTATTCTGACGGGGAGAAGGTGGATCTCGGGGACCGAAAGTATCTGCTCAGCCCTCAGGACCTGGCCGGGATCGATGTATTGCCGGATCTGATACGTGTCGGGGTGGCTTCTCTGAAGATCGAGGGCCGCCTCAAGAGTCCGGAATATGTCGCGAGCATCACCCGCGTTTACCGCGGTGCGCTGGATCGCGCCCTGCAGGCGTCCGGTTCCGGGACGACCGCAGCCGGGCCGAAGGCCGGGGGAACTGGTCCGGATGGACCGCAGTCCGATCGTCAGGCGAAGGAGCGATACGAACTGGAGATGTCGTTTTCTCGGGGGCTTTACACCGGATGGTTTCGCGGAATCGACAACCAGAAACTGGCGCACGGACGGTTCGGCACCAAGCGCGGCGTGTTCATTGGGACAATTGATCGTGTGGGCGGCGACTCTGTCACGCTCACCCCGCAGGCGCCGCTCAAGGCGGGTGATGGCGTGGTGTTTGACGCCGGCACACCGGAGATTCGAGAGGAGGGGGGACGCGTTTACCAGGTGGAGGTGAAGGGGACGCAGGCGACGCTGCGGTTCGGTCAGGGCGACATCGATTTCAGGCGAATCCGTCCGGGGAACCGCTTGTGGAAAACGAATGATCCGGCGCTGGACCGGGAGGTGCGGGCGACGTTTACGGGAGACAAGGTGCGTTTTCAGAGGGCGGTTGCGGTGGAGGTTCACGGAAGGGTGAACACCCCCCTGACGCTCCTGCTCGACGACGGTCAGGGTCACGTGGTGAAGCAGGAATCAGCGATGCCCCTGATTGCGGCGCAGACAAAGCCCTTGAACGAGGAGGTGCTGACTGCGCAGTTGTCGCGTCTGGGAGGGACGCCCTTCCGGCTGGAGCGGCTGGAGAACCGACTCGAGGGCGACCTGATGCTTCCGCTCAGCGAACTCAACCGGCTTCGGCGGGACGCGGTGTCGGCTCTGGAGGCCCTGCGGGCGCGTCCCCATCGGTGGACCTTGCGGAATTGCGCGGAGGATGTGACGGCGGTGACGCCTGATTCGAAAAACGCGGTGATAGAGGAGCATTCACCGGAGCTGATTGCGACGATCCGGGAAAAGGCGCAGCTTGAGCCGGCGTGGCGGGCCGGGGCGCGGACGATCTATTGCGAGTTCGAGAACCCGAAGCATTACCGCGAAACCGTTGCTGCGTTTCGCGATCTTCGGGCCGCAGGCGCCGAAGCTGCGGCAGCGTCGATCTGGGTGGCTCCGCCCCGCGTGTTCAAGACCGGTGAGGAGTGGATTCTCAAGCAGGTGAGATCCTGCGATGCGGACGGGTATTTGGTCCGCAATCATGATCACCTCGCGTTTTTCGCGGAAGACCGCAAGCGCGGGGACTTTTCGCTCAATGTCGCCAATCCCCTGACGGCGGAGTATTTTGTTCGCCGGTACGGGCTTGAGCGGGTGACGGCGAGCTATGACCTGAATGTGTCGCAGGTCGAATCCCTGCTGCGGGCTGCGCCACCGGCGTGGTTTGACCTGACAATCCACCAGCACATGCCGATGTTTCACATGGAGCACTGCGTGTTCTGCGCGTTTCTCTCCTCGGGAAAGGATTATCGCGACTGTGGGCGTCCCTGCGACACGCACCAGGTGGTGTTACGCGACAGGGTGGGTGCCGACCTTCCCCTGAAGGCCGATGCGGGATGCCGGAACACCGTCTACAACAACCGTGCGCAGACCGGAGCGGAGTACGTGAGCCGTTTTCTGGAACTTGGTGCGCGGTCCTTCCGTGTTGAATTTGTGAGTGAAAGTGGCGACGAGGTATTTCGAACTGTCACCCGCTATGCGCAGCTATTGAAGGGCGATATTTCCGGATCCGAGATCTGGCGGGAGCTCAAGCTTCTCAATCAGCTGGGCGTCACCCGCGGCCAGATGGAGGCCGCACCGCAGGTCATACGTCGAAAAGGTTGAACGATCCCCGAGCGCGGACATCCCAGCCACCCGGGAGGGGCACGCTCCGTCGTGCCCTTCCTTCCGCGTGCAGTCTGCATGGACCGCGGAATTGGGATCATGCGAATTGCCGGACCAGAAACATCGAAGGTGGCGGCCACGGGGTAAAAGCGCTTGTCTGGCAGGGGATTGAGAGAAATCGAGGCGGGGTGGCACGGATCGAGCATCTTCAAGGACATGAACTTGAGGGATGCACTTGGATTTGCCGCGGTGGGCGGAGCAATGAAGGTTGCGCCCGACCTGTTTCCTTCCGTGCTGGGGTCGGCTTCGTCTGCGGAAATGCGAAGTCTGTGGCTCGCTTTCATGAGCTATGTCCTCTTCGCGGTCGCCGCTGCCTATTTCCTGCCGATGGTTTCAAAGGGAGTGGTGCTTGGGATCGGGCATGCGACCAGGCTGGGTTCCCGTGTGTGGGCGATGCGACGCCGCGCGCCGGTTGCAAGCGTGCCTGCGCGGGCCCGAGTTTCAGCCTGATTCACAGGAGTACACGGGCGTGCTTGAGGGAGTCCCCGCCGCAACGTTCCACGGAGGGCCACTGCTGGACGGGATGGGGAGAGCTTGCTGATAACGGCTTGTGCTTGCTAGGCGCTCCCCGACGGAATTCTCATGGTTGCTCATGGCAACGCACCTCGGTCTGGACATCGGTTCGTCATCGGTCATCGCAGGCATCCTGCATGGCAGCAAGGTGGTCGCCGAGGCGCCCCGGGTATTTTTCAAGACGACGTACACGACGAGCACCGCGGAGGTGGATCCCGAAGAACTCCTTGATGCGATTGCCCGGGCGGTGGGCAGCCTCGGGGCGAAGGCGCGGCGTGTGGATGCCGTGGCGCTGGCCACCATGTGTCCGGCGTGGGTTGTCATGGATAAACGCGGACGGGCACTGACGCCGATCGTCACCCATCAGGATCGTCGCAGTGTCGCCGAGGCGAGAGCCATCGAGGCGCGCCTGGGGAAGGAACGCCATCTCGCCCTGTGCGGCTCACGGCCGTTCCCCGGAGGAATCAGTTCGACCACCTGGGAATGGTATCGCACCCACAGGCCGCAGGCGCTTCGCAGGGCGGATCTCGTGGGACACCTCAACACCTTCCTGCACCGTCAAATAACCAGGGCGCGGGTGATCGACCCGTCAAATGCCTCGTTCACGGGATTGTATGACACGCTTTCCCAGAAAGGATGGAGCGATGAGCTCTGCGCAAACCTCGGGGTTTCCGTGTCGCTCCTGCCCGACGTGATCGAAGCCGATGTGGTGGGAGGGCGGGTGACTCCCGCGGCGGCGGTGAAGCTTGGTCTGCGGGAGGGCACGCCGGTGATGACGGGGCTGATGGATGGCAGTGCGGGCATGCTGCTCGCCGGTGGAGGCGTGGGACAGTTGTTCAATGTCGTGGGATCGACCGACGTTCTGGCGCTGTGCACGAATCGACCGCGCCCGCATGAGCGTCTGCTGACGCGGGCCCTGGGAGTTCAGGGAAAGTGGCTGCACGTGAGCACGATTGCGGCGATGGCATCGTCCATCTACTGGGCGCGCGACCAGTTCTTTTCAGAGATGCCGATCGAGGCGTTTCGAAAAGAGGTTCATCGGCTGAGCCGTCAGGGTGCGCGTGCGGCCGGCACGGTGCGGTTTGAGCCCTACATGGCGGGGGAACGCATGCAGATCGAGCAGCGTCAGGGAGCGTTTGCGGGAATCACCCTCGCATCGACGCGCACCCACATGCTTTCGGCCATCATCGAGTCCCTCACCCGGGCAAGTGCTGATCGGCTGCCGCTCCTCGAGGCGACGGGCACACCGCTGCTTGGCACGGTGGCGGTGTCCGGCGGTTCGGACCGGCTCGACAAGCTGATGCATCGCGACTGGCTGGGCCGCTGGAAATATCGAGCTGTGGAGGACGCGACCATGCGGGGATTGGGCGTGCTGGTGCCCCGCGAGCGTGGTTAACCCGCATTTCTCACCAGATAGAAATTGAAGCGGATCGGAAATGCCTAACAAGACTGTGCAGCGAGCGGGCTTCGCGCGCCGCTGACCTTGAGCGTTGGGCAAGGTCGTTCTTGCGAACGCTTGGTCGACAGCTAACATACGAGCATGAATTCGAGCCAGATTGCCAATTCGGTGCTTGCCTTGCCTGAAAGCGAACGTCTGGAGCTTGCCCGCCGAATCGTGGAGAGCGTTGCCTCAGAGCGTCGTGTTGCCGAGTTGGTATCTGACGGAGTCCGTCGAATTGAAGAGGTTGTCACCGGCAAGGTATCTGGTCTTTCCGAAGAGGAATACCGCAGGACTGTCGGATGAAGGTCCTCTTCCATCCCGAGTTTTCACAGGATGTTTGAAGTTTGCGGGAGAGTATGGTGCGGTTTCTTCTCGCTTGGAGACGCGGTTTCGGAGCAAAGTCGACGAAGTCCTAGAACGAATCAAGGCGGGTCCGACAGCGGCTGGTCATTTTCTGAACACCGGATCGATAATCGTGAGAGATGTTCGTCGCAGGAACTTGGTCTCGTTTCCTCATTTCGTGCTCTACGGCATGCATGCTGATCTATTGGTGTTCGGTGCTGTCATACCGAGTGCGTCCGATCCACTTACTTGGCTTGGTCGATTCTCCCAAACTGCGCCCACTTTGTGAAACATGCGGGATAAGGCTTCAGCCAACTGAACCATGAGACTGTATTTTCTTGTCGGTCTGGGAGGTGCGCTGGGAACGGTGGCGCGGCTTTACCTCTCCGATGTTGCCGTGCGGGCGTGGGGACCGTCGTTTCCGTGGGGCACGCTTCTCATCAATGTGACAGGCTGCCTGCTCATCGGGTTTTTTATCGCAGCCACCGAACCAGGCGGACGCTGGACACTTCCGCTTGAGCTCCGGCTCGCGGTCAGCGTCGGATTCTGCGGCGGCTACACGACCTTTTCCGCATTCAGTCACCAGACACTCGCACTTTTCCAAGAAGGAGCCTGGGCTCGAGCTGGCACCTATGTGCTCGGATCGGTTGTGCTCTGCCTCGCCGCCGTCGCTCTGGGGCATTGGCTCGGTATCCTTTTCAATACACGAATTGCCCGATAGGGAGGGGACGTTTAGCGGGTAAGATACTGTAGAGCAGATTATTATAAACATGATAGATTTTGATCGAATTCTATCATAATCTATCATATGGTCACGAAATGGCCGTATCCGCCCCTGATTCCGCTTCACTGGATCGTCTCCTCGATCTTTCCCGTCAATTGGGACGGGAGGAGCGCAAGCTGGCCATTCTCGGTGAAGGAAACACGTCGACCCGGCAGGATGCGGCATCGTTCTGGGTCAAGGCGAGCGGCGCCAATCTCGGAACGCTTACGTCCGCCGGAGTGACTGCCTGCCGCTTCAGCGAAGTCCTGTCGCTGCTCGAGCGCTCGAAGATGCCGGACGGTGCGATTGACGAGGCGCTGCTGGCGGCCCGTCTCGATGAAAATGCGAGGAAACCCTCGGTCGAGGCCATCTTTCACGCGTATCTGCTCACGTTGCCCGAGGTGCAGTTTGTCGGGCATACACACCCTGTGGCGGTGAACACCCTGCTGTGCACGCCGATGGGCCGGACCTTTGCTCGTCGGCGGACTTTTCCCGACGAGGTTGTCTGCTGCGGCGCGGAGAGTGTCCTGGTTCCCTACACCGACCCGGGACTGAAACTCGCGCAGCGGATTCGCGCCGAGACCCGGGCCCATATCCGGCGGCTCGGGAGGCCGCCTCGGCTGATCCTCCTGGAAAACCACGGGCTCATCGCCCTCGGCCCGAGTCCCGAATCGGTTTTGGCTGCGACCCTGATGGCCGTGAAGGCAGCCGAGATTTTGTCTGGCGCGCTGGCGACAGGTGCGAAACCGCGGTTCCTGACACCCGCGCAGGTCTTGCGCATCGCGGGTCGTCCGGATGAGCATTACCGCCAGAAGGCGCTTGGAATCTGACCCCCTTTTTGCCCATGAAAACGTACAGCCATGTCAACTATCTCTGGGATGACGCCAAAGCGTCAGCACTCGATCCCGTCGGCCGCCTGGTCTACCGCTCCAATCTGTTGGGGGGTGATCAGCGCATCACAAACACGGGAGGGGGCAACACCTCTTCCAAGATCAGCGAAACGGATCCGCTGACCGGCAAGCCGGTCGAGGTGCTGTGGGTCAAGGGATCCGGGGGGGATCTTCGCACGAGCACCCGCGAGAATTTCTCGTCACTCTATCAGGAAAAACTCATCGGACTTCAGGCACTCTATGCCTCGCGCAAGGACAAGGGACTGAAGTCCCCCGCCGAGGACGAGATGGTGGGCATGTACACCCACACGACCTTCAATTTGAACCCGCGTGCGTCGTCGATCGACACGCCGCTCCACTCGTTTATCCCGGGCAAGTTTGTCGACCACATGCACCCGAATGCGATCATCGCGATCGCCGCGTCGCAGAATTGCGAGAGGCTGACGAAGGAGATCTTTGGCGATGCGATGGCCTATGTGCCATGGATGCGCCCGGGGTTTGAGCTCGGACTGGCGATGCAGAAGATCTCGCGCGATCAGCCGCGGGTTCGCGCGATCATGATGGGCCAGCATGGCTTCATCTCGTGGGCTGATGACGAGAAACAATGCTATACGCTGACGCTCGACCTGATAGAAAAGGCGGCGGCCTACATCGAACAGAAGTATCAGGCCAAGGGGGGTGACGCCGCGGCGTTTGGCGGAGCCAGGTTTGTCTCGCTTGCGCCGGAGCAACGCCAGGCGGCCTTTGCGGCAATCCTGCCCTGGCTGCGCGGCCAGGTGTCGAAGGAAAAGCGGTTCATCGGCACCGTGCAGGATGACGAGCGCATTCTCCGTTTCGTGAATTCCAAGGATGCCCCGAGACTGGCTGAACTGGGCACGTCCTGCCCCGACCACTTCCTGCGCACCAAGATCAAGCCGCTCTATGTGGATTGGAATCCGCAGACGGAGGATGCCGCCTCGCTCAAGGCGAAACTCGCCGCAGGACTCGTGCAGTACCGCAAGGACTACGAAACCTACTACGCGAAGTGCCGTCATGCGAACTCACCGGCGATGCGCGATGCGAATCCGACCGTCGTTCTCATCCCGGGCCTCGGAATGATTGCCTGGGGCAAGGACAAGTCGGAATCGCGCGTCACCGCCGAGTTCTACAATTGTGCCGTCGAGGTCATGCGCGGCGCGGAGGCGATCGACCGCTACATTGCGCTGCCTCAGCAGGAGGCGTTTGACATCGAGTACTGGCTGCTGGAAGAGGCGAAGCTGAAGCGCATGCCTGCCGAGAAGGAACTGGCGCGCCAGGTGGTGGTTGTCGTGGGTGCAGGCTCCGGCATCGGCAAGGAAACGGCACTTCGCCTTGTGAAGGAAGGCGCCCACATCGTCTGCGTCGACCTCAACGAGGCGGCAGCCCAGGCGACAGCCAGGGAGATCACCGACAAGTATGGTGTGGGTATCGGAGTCGCCGGGTCGGGCGTGTCCAATTGCGGACCCGCGCTGGGCCTCTCGGCAAATGTCATCGATCGTGCCAGTGTGCGCCGCATGCTGGACCAGGTCGCGCTTGCCTACGGCGGATTCGACTCGATCTGCGTGACGGCGGGAACGTTTGTTGCGAGCGACGTCACCGGTCACATCCCCGACGAGAAATGGGCGATCACTTTCGCGATCAATGTGACCGGAAGCTACATTGTGGGCGACGAGGCGGCGAAGACGTGGAAAGAGCAGGGACTGCGTGGCAGCCTGGTCCTCACGACCTCGGCCAATGCGGTGGTGGCGAAGAAGGGTTCGGTTGCCTACGACACGTCCAAGGCGGCGGCGAATCATCTCGTTCGTGAACTCGCGATCGAACTCGCGCCACTCGTGCGTGTGAACGGCGTGGCGCCGGCCACCGTGGTTCAGGGCTCTGCGATGTTTCCGCGCGATCGGGTCATAGGCTCGCTCGCGAAGTACAACATCCCGTACACGGATGATGAGGCGACCGAGAGCCTCGTCCGGAAGCTGGCGCAGTTTTACGCCGACCGGACGCTGACGAAGTCGCCCATCACTCCCGCGGACCAGGCCGAGGCCTATTTCATCCTGGTCACCCAGCGACTCTCAAAGACGACGGGGCAGGTCCTGACGGTCGACGGCGGATTGCACGAGGCATTCCTTCGCTGAGAGCGTTGCGGCGACGGCCGCGACCGCTGCGGTCGATGGCCAATGCTCAAAACCCGGTTGCCGGTTGGCTGCCGGGTTTTTTTGCATCTCGTGGAAAGCGGAATCACCGCTGGGAAACGCGGGGCCCGCTTGCGGTGGCGGCTGACTACGGGACCAGGGGACTCTCCCGCCGGGTGCGCAGCTGTGTGGCCAGTTTCCTCATGGCGGGCCGGAGAAGATAGTTCAACGGCAGGACGATGAGGGGCAGGCTGATGATCCAGGCTGTCAGGGCATGAATCCCGGCCCAGCCGAAGCGATGCAGGAACTCCATGAACGGCTCATGCCTGAAGGTGTCGATCAGGATGGGGACGGAGAACGGAATTCGTTCGGCGCCCCAGACCGCTTCCCCGACCCGCACGTAAACAACGACCATGATGAGATGGACGGGGCCGAGCACATGATTCACGGCCTGGAGAATGGGCTGGTTCAGTCGTAGTCGGATTCCCACTACAAAGTTCAGCAGGGACGTGAATCCCAGGAACGGAAACATCGAAAGCCACGAGCCCAGGGCGAGCGTGTAGGCGATGCGATCCGGCGTGACTCCCTGGGTCATCACTGCGATGACAGGATCCACAAGACGCCGCTGCCAGAATGTGCGCCGTGGCGCTGGTGGCGATTCAGGTACGGGAGATATCACCGGAGCGGTCACGTAGGGCATGGACTCATCGGTGCTTCGTGGAGCAGAGGCCAGGTCGAACCGGGACGGGTGAGATTCAGAAGGTGCACGATCGTTTCAACGATGCGCAAGGAACGACGTTCGGCAACCACGCGTTGGTGCGCCGGCCAATCCATCCGGCCGCGGTTGGATGTCGTCGTGTTGATGCAAGGGAAGAAAAAAGCCTGCGCTTGGAGGCGCAGGCTTCAAGAATCCTCAATTCATGCGCGAAGGCAGGAACCCTGCGCAAGAAAAGAGCCGGGAAATCAGAACCGGACCCGCATGCCGATCTGGACCTGCCAGCGCGAGACGGGATAGTCGTTCACGGTTATCGGCACGCCGTTCAGCGTGGTTGATGTGAAGTTATAGTTCCAGACGCCCTTGCCGCCATTGCCGGCTGCATTGTAGGTGGCGCCGGCGACTGCGCGGCGAAAGGAAAAGGGTACCTCCTCCTGGAGACCCCAGTCGTCGTTGATGAGGTTGCCGAAGTTCACGATGCTTCCAAAGAGCTCCGCGCGCAGTCCTCGAAAGAACGGGATGGTTTGCGTGATCGTGAGATCGGCAGTCTTGACCCAGGGTGAGGTCTCCGAGTTGCGCGCCGGGTGAGTGCCCTTGTAGCTCTTGAGTGAACTGCTTTCGACAAACTTGAAGAAGGCATCCCTCTGCGAGGCATTGGCCCAGGCAACATTCGGATCATCCGGTCCGGTCGGGACGTAAAGCAGGTCGTTAAACGCAAACCCATCGCCATTGGCGTCGCCATAGAACACCCATGAGTATGGATGCCCGCTCCGGGCAATGAACGCCATCGAGACCACGGTCGGTGCATGTTTGATGAATTCAAACCGACGGGTGAGGGTGACGACGATGTTGTTCTTGATGCTGGTATTAGCGATCGAAGCGACGTTTTCGTTCGGATTGAATACAGCGCGATTCGAGTAATTTGAAAAAGCCGTTGACGAAGTGATCGGACTGACTTCGGTGGCTTCGGCATTGGTCCAGGATGCCGACCAGCCCCAGCCTTTGGTGATCGGGCGATTGAGGGCCAGGGTGAAGCCGCGGCTTTTGCCCTTGTTGGCGTTGGTCAGGTACAGGATATCGGCGAAGCCTGCGACACGGCGGCGCCCGGAGGTGTTTGATGTGAATGAGGAGGAAACGATCGCATTGGCTGCGCCATAGCGTATGCGGCCATCCGGTGTTGTGGCGGGACCATCCGTCGACACGGCATAGTTGAGATATTCCGTATTCAGGCCGTACTGGACGATATTGTGATAGTATTCAGCGGTGAACTGCAGGCCTCCGAACGGGAGTTTGTGCTCGAATGCAATGTTGGATTTCCAGAGTGCGGGCTGTCTAAGGCTGGGGTCCGTCACATTGATGTTTGGCGAAGGATTTGCCGAACCGGGAACTGTTTGCGTGTTGGGATCAGGGTTGAAGGTGATCAGCGGACGTTCTGCAGCCTGTGCAGTGTAGTTGTAAACCGCGCCCGCATTCTGATAGGCGTTCGTCAGCCAGACGGCGGGATTCCTGCCTTGGAAAAGTCCCACGCCGCCTCGCATCTGGGTGTTTCCGTCTTCTGAGAGCTTGAGAGTGAATCCCACGCGAGGCGCAAGGGTTGCATTGCCGGAGAACGTGGCAGTGTTGTCGTTGACGGGCGTGCCGTCTTCGCTGCGGAAACCTGCGGCGGCAAAGTTGGTCGCCTTGGGTGGCTTCTGGCCCGTGTACGGATAGTCGTAGCGAAGGCCGCCCATGAGGGTCAGGCGTTGGTTCGGGCGCCAGGTGTCCTGAATGAAGCCTGCGTAGGCGTCATAGGTCCAGTGAGCGACGGCATCCTGAATGGTAAAACCTGAGAATGGCTTTTGAAGCTGGTACCCTGAAGGCGGTGTGCCGGCAATCCAGGTCTGGGGAGTCGCGAACGTATAGTTGCCCATCGTGTTTTGGACGAAGGCATTGTTGAACGTGGTGGATACCTCTTCCAGGCCCGCGGTGAATGTGTGATTCCCCCAGGAATAGTCGCCGTTCAGCTTGAACTGCTTTTCCTTGGTGGTGATGAAATTGAGCTGGCGGCTGTTCTCCGTGCCAAAGTAGACGGAACCGTTTGTGATGTCGGCACCGGTGTCGAGGCGGCGGCCTGTAATGCCCAAGACGCGGACCATTGGGAAAGGAGTGCCACGGTTCTTGGGAGAGCCGTCGTACTTCGAGTAGGAGGCAGTCGCCTCGGTCCGGAAGTCCGGAGTCCACTGACTGTTGAACTGGGCTGTGTAGCTGTCGGTGTTCCGGGGTTGATCGAACCAGTGGTGACTGAGAGAGGTGCTCGTGTCACTGGCGTAGTTGGTGAAATTGCTGAAACTGCCGTAGACCCGGCGGTAGGTTGTGGACAGGCGGTGCTGGGAGGAGATGTTCCAGTCCAGCTTGCCGAGGTAGGTTTCCTGTTCGGTCAAATTGGACCCAGGCCCGGAGAGCGAACCGGCGTCATAGCCTAGCGCCTTTGCACGTGCGATGATTGAGTCTACGGCCGCAAGTCCCGCGGCATCGGGCACGAAGTTGGCCTGCGGAGGAACGGTGGTCCGCTCAACCTTGTCATAGGTGAGGGCAAAAAACAGGCGGTCACGGAGGATGGGGCCGGAAACGTTTAATCCATATTTCTTCTCGTCGAACGGCTCCTTGGTGCCCGTCAAGGGATTCTTGGCCCGAAGGCTTTCGTTGGTGATTTGATAGTACAACGTCCCCCTGTAATCATTGGTGCCGGATCTGGTGATGACATTGATCAACGCGCCGGTAAAACCGGCGTAGCGGGTATCGTAGGGCGAGATCTGGATGCTCATGGATTCCAGTGCCTCCGGAGGTATGGGGCTGCCCAATGAGGAAAATCCACTGGAGTTGAGTCCATAGGGGTCAACTGCCTGGACGCCATCAATGAGAAGGGAGTTGAAGCGGAAATTCTGACCCTGCGCGCTGAGCTGGCCGCCCTGGTCCAAACTGCCGAGGTAGAGGCGGGAGTCGAGTTGGGCGACATCCTGGATCGAATTTCGCACGGTGGAGACATTGGCGATGGCATCCGCGCCGAATGTGGAGCCGGTTCCCATCTTCTCGGAGTTGAATGTAAGATCCCTATCCGCTGAGACGTTGAAGGCTTCCATGGTGACCACTTGACTTGCACCCATGGACACGGACGTATCCGTCGTATTGCCGACCTCGAGATAGACACCTGTCCTTTCTGCCGTGTCACCCCCTGGAGCGGTGATGGCCACTCTGTAGGGTCCGCCCGGGCGCAAGCCGGAGAGGCTGTACTGGCCGTTCGAGCGTGTGACCGTGGTCGAGCGCGTGCCGGAGGGTTCATGGGTCACGACGACGGCGGCCCCGGAGACCGGTGCCCCGCCTTCCTTCGTGACGAATCCTCCGATACCGGCGGTGGTGATGCCTTGAGCATGAACGGCGACGGGAAGCATGAGCGCCGCGGCGATGGCTACGAATGTCATCCAGACGGAAAACACTCTGAGCTTTGGACTTCTGTTAGGTTGTTTCATCGGTTTGAAAAGATCGTGCAGAGCCTTGCGATCAGGTGCTACGTGATACGGCTTGGAGGCTTTTGCCAAACCTCGAATTGGTGCGAGGCATGACTTTCCCATTTGCGTAACAGCTTCGGTGCACTTTGAGGGCAACCTTACAGTTAATTTGCGAAGATGCTGGCATGGAAGAGCAGGCTCCTTGTTAGAGGGGAGCCGAGAGTTCGAGCCATTCCGGATGGCCTTCCGCGTGACGGGCAATCTCGTCCAGAATCGCCTCCACCCGGGTCTGGGGACTCCAGCCCCACACTTTTTCAGTCCCCGTCGAATCGAGAACAACCCAGGGCAGGTCGAAGGGTCGCGGGGACGTGTCTGGTCCGATTGCGTGGTGGCCGAAACGTGACTCGCACCAGTTGCTGAGCTGGCGAAGCGATCGGGCGGAGTCGATGCCACCGGAAACATTGAGGGTACGGTCGGCTGCGCCGACAGCGGGCGCTTTGACCTGATTTTCCAGCAAGGGGACAAGATCGCGCGGATGGAGACAGTCGCGGACCTGATGGCCTTGTCCGCCAAAGCCGATGTATTTCAACGGCCGCCGGCGCAGATAACTGTTGATCCAGAATGCAAAGATACCTTGGTCGGCGCGGCCAAACTGTCCGGCTCCCGCCAGCACGCCGCAGCGATTGACAAACACCGGGAGATTGAATGTCGCACCGTATTCCAGGGCGAGAGCTTCGCTTGCGAGTTTGGTGGCGCCGTAAAGCGACACGGGAGCTTCAGTGGAAAAGGCCTCGTTGATTCCGCGGCGCGTGACACCCTCGGGCAGCGGATGCGCATTTGCGTCGCCGGTGGCCTCGGCGACGAGTTGAAAGGCGGAGTCGACAGGAACGACCGGTAGCGATGACAGCCTTGCAATGGAATAGACGCGGCTGGTGCTCAGCAGAATGAAGCCCGCGCGATGCTGCTTGCAGAACTCCAGCATGTTGATGGTTCCAACAAGATTGTGCTCCACCAACTGGCGCGAACTTGTTTTCCCGTCGACGCCAGCCAGCACGCTGGGATTTGCCGCGGCGTCGATCACCCAGTCAACGGCGGGAAGTGTCTCCAGATCGCTGGCTGCGCGCAGGTCTGCATGGAATAACTTCACGCCTGCGCGGCGCAACTCGGCGCGGTTGGTTTCGCTTCCCGGCCGGATGAAGTTGTCGAGACCGATGAGAGTGTGTCCCGCACCGGACTCGCCGAGGCCCTTTGCAAGGGTGCTGCCAACAAAGCCGCAGACGCCGGTGATCAGGATTCGCATGAGTCAATCATTGATCCATTCCGTCGGAGCCGGGAAGGCAATTCCCCGGGAGGCACCTTCCTTGAAGCAGGCGCAATTTGCAGAACCGCCCGGTGCCGTCCCGCCCGGCCGCCGGCCTAGATGCTCCACGCGGGGCGGTCCGTCGTTTCCGGCGCGAGGACGCGCTCGATGTCGAGGAGCGTCTTGACCTGGCCCTTGACCCTGGCCAGCCCGATCAGGCAGGTCGTGTCGATGCCGGATCCGAAGTCGGGAGTCGGTTCGATCTCCGACCGGCTGAGGCTCACCACCTCCTCAACCCCGTCGACGATCAACCCCATTTGCACCGATTGCGTGGTCGGTAGTTTCACCTGGACGATCACGATGCAGGCGCCGGCGCTGGGCTGCGGTTTGAGGCCGAATTTCAGTCGCAGATCAACAACCGGGATGACACGCCCGCGAAGGTTCAGCACCCCTTTGACATGCTCCGGCATCCGGGGAACGGGGGTGATTTTCTGCATGCGGATGATCTCACGCACCTTCATCACCGCGATTCCGTAGGATTCGTTGTCCAGGGTGAACGTGAGGTACTTCCCCGTGGCTTGCGAAGCGTCGCGGGTGACGGGTGAATGCGTGCTCATCCGAGGAAAAATGGCATCGGTCAGGCGGAGTTGCCCAACCCCTTGCTTCGGCGCGCGGTCGCGAATTCTTTAGCGGAAAGCATGCAGGATAGCACTAAGGTTTGACTGCTTCGGATCCGATCATGAGAGAGGGGCTTTCCGCCACCCTGCCGGGCCATGTCGCTCTCTTCCTCCACCTTCGCAGCCGTTGACGAGGCGGTTAACCGCCTCGCGGGCGAATTCGTGCTCGCAAGACCGGGCCGCGACGACGGGCTGATCCCCTCCTACAGCCTGCTTGCCGAACTGGCGGAGAGGCTGGAACACCTCCCGTCCCTTGCACAGCCAATCCTGCAGATGCGCGCGACATTGGAGCGGCTTTTTGATGGCCCAAAGGCGTTTGACGACGTTTCGCTGGCCGCAATGGGAAGGCTGATTGAATGGCTGCCGCGTGCGATTTCCGCGGCACGCACAGGCGTGGGGATCCCGGTTTTGGGAGAAGGCCGGATCGGACCCAGCGAAGGGAAATTCCTGCACACGGATTCGGGAGGTGAGGCCGGTGCGGAGTCGAAGACTTTGGATCGCCTGCTCGTGCTCGATCTCGCCGAGAATCGTGAACTCCTCGAGGAATTCCATGCCGAGGCGCTCGATCATCTCAATCAGATTGAATCATCGCTGCTCATGCTGGACGGGGATCCGCGGAACCGCGAGGCGCTCGACCGCCTGTTCCGATCGTTCCACACGATCAAGGGCGTTTCAGGCTTTCTTCATCTCGTCCCGTTGCAGGGAATTTCCCACGAGGTGGAGTCGCTCCTCGACAGGGCCAGAAGCGGCGGACTGACGCTCACGGCTGCGATGATAACGACGGTGCTCCATTGCCGGGATGCCATGCAGCGCATGGTGGGGCAGGTGGGGGTTGCCCTCGAAAAGGGGACTCCGCCCGAGGAGATCGTTCCCGTCGAATACCTGATCGCCTCCGTGAAGCGGCTTGCGGCGCAGCCCCAGGAGGAAACGGTTTCCGCCAAGGGAGAGCCTGCCATCCGCCCCGGAAGTGCAGGTGAACCGGCCGGGGGCGGAGGTGATCAGGAGCCTTCGCGCACGATCCGGATTGGTACTGGAAAACTGGATACGATCATGGAGACGGTGGGGGAACTGTTGATTGCGCAGACACAGGTGGTGGAGGCGTCGCGGGCAGTCATCGGGCAGTGCCCGGATCTTCAGCAGGCTGTCGTCAGGCTCGGGCGGATCACCCGGGAGCTGCAGAATCATGCGATGTCGCTGCGTATGGTGCCCATCAAGCCGTTGTTCCAGAAAATGGGACGCCTCGTGCGTGATCTGACGCGACAGGGGGACAGGAAATGTTCCTTTCAGGTCATTGGCGGGGAAATCGAGATCGACCGGATGGTGGTGGAGGAGATGGCGGATCCCCTCGTGCACATGATCAGAAATGCCATGGACCATGGGCTCGAATCACCCGAGCAGCGCGCTGCGTCAGGCAAGCCGGAGGCAGGGATGATTGTCCTGAGGGCGTCGCAGGAAGGTTCGCACGTGCAGATCGAACTCAGCGACGACGGCAGGGGCATTGATCCGGAGGGCGTGTTTGCGAAGGCGGTGGAGAAGGGCCTGGTTGCGCCGGATGCGGTGCTGTCGCGCGATGAGAAACTCAATTTGATCTTTGCATCAGGGTTTTCGACGGCTGGTGCGGTCACCTCGCTCTCGGGCCGGGGGGTGGGCATGGATGTCGTACGCCGCAACATCGGCAACCTCCGCGGCGCCGTCAAAATCGAGACAGCGCCCGGAATGGGCACGACATTTCGGATCACCCTCCCATTGACGTTGGCAATCATTGACGGCGTCGTGGTGCGGGTTGGCAGGGATCGTTTCATTCTTCCGAGCGTGAATGTGCAGATGGCGGTCCGCCCGGATGCCGGGCTGATTTCAACCGTGCACGGGCGCGGTGAGGTGCTCGACAACCGCGGGCGGATCCTTCCGGTGCACCGCCTGCATAGAACCTTTCAGATACCGGGGGCGGTCGAGGATCCGACGAAAGGAATCCTCCTTCTTGTGAAAACCTCGGACCGGGTCACCGCAGTCCTCGTTGATGAAATGGTCAGCAAGCAGGAAGTGGTGATCAAGGACCTTGGAGGATACCTCACCCGTCTTCCTGGAATCACCGGCGGAGCCATCCTGGGCGACGGACAGATTGCGCTCATCCTGGACCCGGAGTCACTCATTGCAGCCTGAACCGTTCCCACATGCCCATGATCACCATTGATGAAGTCTGCCAGAAGGCGCTCAGGCTGCCGTGCTCACCGGTGCTGCTTCCCCGTATCATCGAGGTGATTGAAAAGGAGGATGTCTCCATCGAGGAACTGGAGAAGGTCATCCGGCTGGATCCCGTGCTGGCCAGTTCGACGCTGCGGCTGGCGAACTCAGCCTACTTTGCGGCCGGCGGCAACCGGGTGGACAGCCTGGAAGAGGCGCTCCAGCGCCTGGGATTGAAGGAGATTTTCAGGCTGGCGGCGCTTTCGCTCGCTGGCCGATGGATGACACTGGATACTGGCGGCTATCGTTGGGAGGCGGGGGACTTCTGTCGCCTGGCGCTTGTGACGGCGGTCGCTGCAGAGTGTCTTGCGGAAAGGGTCGATGGTGTGGATCCGCGCACTGCCTACACCGCCGGCCTTGTTCACGAGGTGGGCAAACTCGCCGTGGCGTATTCGTGCGGCGAATACTTCGGGCGGATCCGTGCGCATCAGCAGGCGAACCGCTGTGTCTGGCTGGCGTCTGAAAGGGCGGTTCTGGGCTTCAACCACGCCGAGGTGGGATCGAGCCTACTCAGGAAATGGAATTTTCCGGAGCGACTGGTCGCGGTCGCGGCCTACAATCCCCCGTCACCTTCGGCACCGGCCGAAATGATGCCATTGCTCGTGAATGTCCATGCGGCCAAGTACCTCGCTGCGTCGCTGGGCGCCGGGGTCGCGGAGGATGGGTTCCTCTTTGAGCTTCATTCCGGGCTGCTGATCGAATGGGGCTACAGCGCGGCCGTGCTGGAGACTGCCCTGCCCGAAGTGCTTGCACGTTCGAGCCGGCTCCTCCGGGAGAATCTGCTCCACGGCATGCTCAAGTTCTGACCCGTGGAGAGGCCGGGCCCGGCTCAAGTGCGCGCGGTTTTGGCCGATCAATGGAGTGACCCACGGGACTCCGGTTCAGGACCCGGACAAACCCCTGAGGTTGTTTCATAGTGTGTGTTTGTGTGGCTAACCGGCCGGGTGTCTTCATCCGGCCGGTTTTTTGCGGATGATATCGATGGTGTCAGCCCCTAATGTTTGTGGTCCGACCACTAACATCGGGAGTTGGAACCTTAAGATTGGAAGCTGGCCCCTCAGGAGGCAGCCAGATGCGTGCTATTGCGCCGTATGGCGGTTAGCAATTCGCCGACACGTATGGGTTTACGCAGAACCTCGGCTGCGCCGAGGCTTCGAAGTTCTTCCAGGATGGCGGAGGTGATGTAGCCGCTCAGGACCACGACCGGCACGGCGATGCCGTCGCGCGAGAGGGCCGCGAGCAGGTCGCGGCCTCCGAGATTGGGCATGTTCAGGTCGGTGACGACCAGATCGTATGCGGTGGGTTCGAGGCGGATCAAAGCGAGAGCGGCGGCGCCATCGGTGGCCGCGGTCACACGATGCCCCGAGCGCTGCAGTCCGATGGTCAATGCGCTTGCCACCATGTCGTCGTCCTCCGCGAGCAAGATGTGCCGGCCCGGCCCTGCTGCCTCCATCGCGGGGGCGGGGGCGCTCAACAACGATGGGGCGACCACGGGTTTGGGACTCGGCAGGTATACGCGGAAGGTGGTGCCTTCACCCGGGGTGCTCTCGAACTCGATCCAGCCTCCCAGCGCCTGCACTCCCTTCCGGGTGATCGGGAGTCCAAGCCCGGTGCCGCGGCCGGGAGCCTTGGTGCTGAAAAACGGTTCGAAGATCCGCTGCTGCACCGCCTCGGACATGCCCGAGCCTGTATCGCTTATTTCGATACACTGGCAAAGGCGGGGCAGGCCCTGGGTTTGGCCGCCGATGCCGCCCCGATCGGTCGCCATGAGGGTCGAGGTGCTCACACGAATGATGGGCTTCCAGTCGCCCGGCGCGTGTTCGAGTCTTTCGAGCAGCGCATCGCGGGCGTTGCCGAGCAGGTTGATCACGATCTGGGTGATCAACGCCGGTTGCAGCGGCAGTGGCGGAAGATCGGGGGAAAGCAGTACGATGACGCGAAGGCGGGAATCCAGGGTGCGACGAAGAAGCTCCACCGTATCCCGCACGTGCGGATTCAGCGGCTGCCAGACCGTGGGTTCGGTGTCGCTGTTCCGTCCCAGCGCGAGTATGCGCTGCCCGAGGCCGATGGCCTGGGTAACCGCTTCCCTCACGGGCTTGACCTGATCCCTGAGACCGGGGAACTCACGCTGGGCATTTTCGAGAAGATCGAGATGAATGATGGCCGGCGTGAAAAGATGATTCAACTCCTGGGCGAGACCGCACGCGAGCTGACCCATCGAATCGAGCCGCTGCATGTGCCGCAGCTGGGCCTCCAGATCCCAGCGCACGGTGACATCCTCGACGAAGGAGGTCATGCCGGTGAGTGCTCCTCTTGAATCGACCGAGGCGGTGTGGTTCCATTCGCACATCCTGCGGCTTCCGTCGGGCCGGTGATGGGCGTGATGCAGCGGGTGGGCGGTACGATCGAGTTGAACCTTGCGCCATGCGGCCTCGACTGCGGTGCGCTCATTGACGGGGAACAGCAGATCGATGCCGTTCTTCCCGACCGCTTCCGAAGTGGGAAAACCAAAGATCGCCTCGGCTGCGGGATTCCATGAGCGGATCCGGAAATCCACGTCCCAGTCGATGAAGGCTGCCGGCGACTGCGACGTCAGTTGGGCGATGCTCTTCTCCGCGGCGCTCTGCGCGGTTTCGGCCGCAATCTGGGCGGTGATATCCGTGTGGTGACCGATGACGCCGATGACCTTGTCGCCGGAGCGAATGGGCGTGATCACCGCCTCGTGATGTCTCGTGACGTCGGTTTCCCGTGTGGCATACCGATAGGTGACCCGCTCGCCAGCGAAGGCCCGGTGAATCCCGGTTTCCCAGATCGGCTGTGTTTCCGGAGTGCGCAGGTGTTCGCATTCGGCGGGTGTCCTGCCGAGACAACCGTCGCCGCGCCGGATTCTTGCGAGCCGGTTGAAGAGGCAGAAGCGGCCTGATTCGTCAATCGCCCAGCATTCGCCCGGAAGGTCTTCGAGATAGTTTTGAAACTGGAGCTGGCTGGAATGCAGTGCCGATTTGCGCGCCGCGGCCGAATGCCGCGCAAGCGCTGCACGGATCCAGAAACCTGCACCCGCCGCCAGTGCAACGGCTGCCAGAAAGACGAGGAGATAAGTGTCGTTGGCCATGGCTGAAGCTCACCCAAGGGAGTATTGATCGGTCCTGTCAGGCGTCTTCAAAATGAGTGAGCCGGTTGCGAGTTCCAGATGGACGGTGCGATTGACATTTCCCCCGAGGTCCTCGCCGCAGATCGAGATCTGGTAGACATTGAGAATCTTCCTTACTGAGGCGGCATTGCGTTCGCCGATCTTGAAGGGATCGGTTCCGTTGAGCACGCTTGCGCCACCGGCAAGGAAGACCCTCATCCGGCTGCGCTCCACCTTCATGCCTGAAAGCGAACGGAAAAATATGGGCAGTCCGGTGTCGGCGAACATCGCCGGCTGTTTCGCCGCCTTGTCAGGCGAGATGAGAGAGTCGGGCAGCATGAGGTGCAGGATGCCGCCGGCCTTCACCACCGGATCATAGCCGATGACACCGACGCAGGATCCCAGTGCGTAGGTGCTCAGCGTGACTTGCGGATTGTTCGAAACGGCGAGATCGCCCACGCCGATGACGACGCGCTGTGCAAAGAGTGCAGGGATGACGGGGGCTCCGGACATGGACGTTCTCCCCTCCCTCTACCTCGGAACCGTTCGCTCTGAGGCAAAAGCAGGGGCTGTGGGAAAAATTGGGACGGAATCGTCCATCTCGATAACTTCGGTCCCCTGGAGGCAAACTTGAGGGGTTCACAACGAATACACCCCTTGCGGGACAGGTGTTTGCCAGGGATAATGCGCGACATTTGCGCCCCCTGCCAGCGTGCCATTCGTTGCGGATCAGCTATAGACCAGGAGCCGCTGGCTGATCGGTGTCATCAAGTTGTGATTCCGGATCTTTGAAATGGTGCCTGCGTTGAGCGTCTGCCCTTCCCCCACGAGCAACAAGCCGTGCGGGCTGTAGAGACCGTTGGCGAGAACCATGCCCGGTTGCAGCTCATCGAGCATGATTTCGCTGACCTTGCGCGGCAGTTGCAGCAGATGGCTGACCTTGAGAAAGAGCCGGACGGCCTCCGGATCCAGGGCGGTACCCGATTGCGCAAGCACGGCTTCGATCGCCTGGTCCTTCGGGAGCCCGCTTTCCACGAACCAGACGGCGACCGCAAGGCAGCGCGCCGTCCACGGGATGGATTCCCGGGAAAGGCGGTCGGGATATCCACTGCCGTCGAAACGCTCATGGTGGGCGCGAATCGTCTCACCGACTTCGGGCTGGCTGTCGACGTAGGATGCCAGCGTCTGGCTGTAAACCGGATGGCTGTTGATGGTGAGCTTGTCGGAGTCGGACAGTTTTTCCGGTTGCGAGCGGAAAAGACGGAGCATGTCCCGTGGGATGCCGATCAGCCCGAGGTCGCACAGCCAGGCACTTGCCTTCAGCACATGTTTCTCCTTCTCGCTGAAGTGTTCGGTGTCCGCCATCCGCTGTGCGATCTCCACCATGGCCTTGGTCCGTCCTGCGAGGTACGGATCGTAGGTGCTGAGGATGCGGCTGCAGAGTTCGAGTGACCGGTCGTAGCTCGTGGAGAGCCCGCGGTTGGCCACGGCGAGTGCCGCCTTCTGCTCCTCGAGGTTGCTTACCTGGTTTGAAAGCGCTGCGTTCGCGATGATGAGCTGTTCGTTGAGGCGGCGGGTTTCCGTGTTCAGGCGTTCATTCTCGGTGACAAGCTGGTAGCGCGAGATGGCGTTCTTCACCGTGGCGGAGAGCTCCTCGCGCAGCCAGGGTTTCGCAACAAAGCGGAAGATTTCGCCCTTGTTGATCGCATCGATGATCGTCGGCAGGAGCAGGACCGCCGTGATGAGGATGCGCGAGGCGAGCGGGTTGAACTTCTTCGACTCGATCAGGAAATCCAGTCCCATCATCTCGGGCATGCGCTGGTCGGAAATGATGACGGCGAATTGTCGCGTGCGAAGCACCTCCAGCGCCTTGAGGGGGTTGTCGCACGCGACAACATGGTACCTTTCGCGCTCAAGGGTGTCCCTGAGCGCGGCGAGCACGACCGGCTCATCGTCGACGATGAGGAGGGAGTTGCTGGCGGGAGGCGTGGATCCTGGCGTCATGGAAGGCGAAGCAGCTTCGCGACGGCGTCGACTGCATCGGACTCATTGATGCCGGTCGGGAGGAAGAGGTCAACCTGCGCGCGCAGTGCCCCCGATTGATCGTCCGAGGAGTTCACGAGATTCAATGCCAGACGGAGACCGGGATGATCGCGACGAAGTTCCGCCAGGAATACGCGTAGCGAGGTGTCCGGTTCATCCTGACGCACAAAAACAAAATCGAGGCGTGAGCCCTCCTCACGCAGGTATCGTCGCGCATGTTCGAGCGTGGCAATCGTGCGGATGGACCACTCTCTCGCGCGCAGGGATTCCACGATTGGACCCTCGTCCGTCATGTCCCTTTCAAGGTACAACCCGCGCATGGCGCGCGGTATGGGGGCCTCGCCGGGAAGAGGCGGCTGGGCGTGGTCAAGATCGACGAGCGGGAGAACGAGCACGATTTCGGTGCCGCGTCCGGGCGTGCTTCGCGCCGCGATGGCCCCGCCGCAGGACTCCGCGAAAAGTCGTGCGTGATAGAGTCCGAGTCCCGCGCCGCGCGAGGCGTCCTTGGTGGTGAAGAATGGGTCGAAGATGCGGTCGACATGGACCGGCATGATGCCTGTGCCATTGTCTGAAAAGATGAGCTCCACGGAGGTCGCGCGCTGCGGCGGCAGCGGGGGTCTCGAGCCCGGTGCGGGAATCTGCCCGGTGACGACGGGGTTGAGCGACAGCTTGATCTCTCCCGGGCCGCGCAGCGCATCGCGGGCATTCATCGCGAGATTGACCAGCGTCTGCCGGAAAGCTGTCTCGTCGATGAAAACGGGCCACTCCCCCTCCTCGGCCGGACCCGCAAGCTGGGTGCCGCGGGGCAGGATGATCTTCAGCAGGTCGAGCTGTTCGCGCACGATGCGCCCAAGATTGACGTACGTCTTTTCCCCGGAGGCCTCGCGATTCAGGTCGAGGATTTTTCGAAGAAGTCGCTGCGCCTGGCCGGCATTTTCCTTGATGAGACCAAGGCCGTCCCGCAGCGGATGCCGGTTGGGGAGCGTATTGTGGTAGAGTTCGCTGAGCGAATAGATGCCCGTCATCACATTGCTGAAGTCCTGGAGGAGCCCGGATGTGAGGGTCGACAGGGATTCCCGCCAGGCCCGGCTGCTGAGGCGGTGCTCGGCGATCTTCTGGCGCGTGATGTCGAGCCAGATGCCTTCATAGCCGAGAACGAGTCCGCCGGTGGTGCGCACCACCGTGCGGATGTCGAGAAGGTAGAGAAAGGCCCCGGACTGCGGATTCAATATCCGGTAGACCTGGGAAAACGGACGGTCGTTCATCCGGTTTCGCTCGAGTTCGGCGTGGAAGGCGCGTTCGTCGGCTTCGTGGATGAGACGCAGAAACGGCTGACCGTTCTTCGTGAGGGGCTGGGGTGAAATTCCAAGGAGCGCTTCGAAGCCGGGCCCCACGTTTGCGAATGAGAAGTCCGAGCGTTGATGAAAGACCACTCCCGGCAGGAGTGTGAGCGTCTGGTCGAGCCGTGCCTCGATCGTGCGCAGGCGGAGGAAGAGTCGCGCAAAGGATGCTGGGTCGGACGACAGATCGGCCAGGCCGAGCTTCTTCAGTTCCGCGGGCGGTGCGAGTTCGGGTGCAAGCGTCACTGTCATGGCATCGCCAAAACGGAGACGGTGCAGTCCCAGCCCCACGCCTGGCATTCCGGCTGTCAGCTCGGGAAGGAAGAGTGAATGTTCGGACTCGAAGAGCGACGCTGGCAGGGCACGGTCCCACGCCGGGGAGAGTTCGGCAAGCAGCTGGCGGAGGGAGGCTCCTTCGCAGGCACGCGCAAAATGGGAGTCCTCCTCGGAAACTTTCCGGACTTGGATACGGTCCTGCGCGTCGATGACAAACTGCGCGCATTTCAATGGGCTGCGCGGTGTGGGGCGCGACAAGTCGGAGGCCCACGACGAGGGCGTGGGGTTGCGCACGGGCAGTGCAGGGGCGACGGACGGGGCGTCCGCGAGGGTGGGCAGGGTGGATTCAACCGGAGGCATGTGCGGGAAGAGGTGAAGGGCTGCTGGATGGGGAGCACGCCTGCACGGCTGCTTCCGTATTCACGAGGGAAATGAGATGCGATGGGATGTCGGTGAGCGCGACCTGGTGCTGGGATCCGCCCAGTTCCCAGGCGGCTCTGGGCATCCCGTAGACCGCGGAACTTTCCTCGTCCTGGGAAAACGTGAGGGCGCCGCGCTCACGCAGATGCAGCAATCCCTCCGCACCATCCCTGCCCATGCCCGTGAGCACACCCGCGACAACGTGCCCGCCGCCGATCGCGGCGGCAGACCTGAACAGGAGGTCCACCGCGGGACGCTGAAACCAGATCGGAGGTCCACCGACCACACGTACGCGATAGCCGTCTGATTCCCGGTCGATGAGCATGTGACGGTCGCCGGGTGCGATCAGCGCGACGCCCGGGGTGAGACGGTCGCCATCGGCCGCCTCGCGCACCTCCAGGCGGCACTGTGCATCCAGCCGTTCGGCGAGTGCCCTTGAGAAGACGGCTGGAATGTGCTGCACGATCGCCATTGGGGGGAAATCGCTCGGAAGTTGGGTGAGGATCTCACGCAACGCTTCCGTTCCTCCGGTTGAGGCGCCAAGCAGGACGAGGCTGCGCGGGTCATGGCGTTGCTCGAGATCAGGTGGATGGAGAATGCCTCCCGGATGGATCGATCCGGCATCCGCATTGACCCGTGTAGTTGAATTGTCAATACGTGATGTCAGCGACTGGCGGGGGAGCGGTAGGGCAGGCCGGTTCAACCGGGCGGATGCGGCAGCCTTGATACTGGCGCGAAGGCGGGGGGCGAGGTCGCTCATTGACTGCGTGGCGCTTGGTTTTCCGAGGACCTCGATCGCGCCCAGCCGCAGGGCCTCGAGCGCCTGCTGCGACGCCGACGTCGTCAGCGAGCTGAGAATGACGACCGGCATGGGACGCTCCGCCATGAGTATCCGCAGGAAGGTCAAGCCATCCATTCGCGGCATCTCGATATCCAGCGTCAGGACGTCGGGCCTCAGGGTGAGAATCTTCTCGCGGGCGACGTAGGGGTCCATCGCGGTTCCAACCACGTCGATTTCAGGATCGCCCGCCAGAGCATCGTTGACGGCCTTGCGGACGACAGCGGAGTCATCGACAATCAACACGCGAAGTTTGCGATCGATCATGGGAGTGGCGGACCTAAAGCGGGGCGCGATAGACGGCGGATTCCACGCGTTGCAGTCCCTGATGGATTCCAATGAGGCTCTCGGAGTGCCCCACCATGAGGTAGCCACCCGGCATGAGCAGGGTGGCAAGCCTGCGCACCAGTTCCTGGCGCGTCGGACGATCGAAGTAGATCATGACATTCCGGCAGAAGATCAGATGGTATCGGTCGCTGAAAGGCGGTGAACCCTCGAGGAGGTTCATCTGGCGGAAAGTGACCGCCTCTTGGAGAAGCGACTTCACACGATAGTTGCCGTGCTGGGGGCCGAATCCCTTCTGGAAAAAGCGCCTGACCAGCGGTGCCGGCACGTTTTTCAGCGCTTCCTTCGAGTAGACTCCGATGCGTGCGTGCTGAAGGACGCGATGGGAAATGTCCGTGGCCTCGATATGAACGGGCCACGCCGGATTTGCCGCCTCCAGGGCGCGCATCAGCGTCATCGCGACGGAGTAGGGCTCCTCTCCCGTGGAGCAGGCCGCGCACCAGACCTTGATGGTTGGCGACGATCGGGCGTCGCGACGTCGGATCATTTCAGGGACCGCCGTTTTCGTGAGGAAATCGAAATGAGACGATTCGCGAAAGAAGGACGTGTGGTTCGTTGAAATCGCGTCGATCAGATGCGAGATTTCATCCGCGCCCTTCTTGCATTGCAGGAACCGGCAGTATTCGCCGATGGAAGTCAGGTTCGTGGCTCGCAGGCGGCGGCCGAGCCGCGCGGACACGAATTCCCTTTTTCCTGGCTCAAGGTGAATGCGACTGTGGCTGTAGACCATTTCCCTGATGAACTGAAAGTCGCGGTCGAGCATGCGTATCTGAACGCATATCGGCGTGTTCGATTTCCAATAAAGATTCCCCCCCGGAAATCAGGTATTTTACCCCGGGTGGTTTTGACACCGGCAATAATTGCCTCGGGACCCCGCGGACAACTGCCTCCGTATGACCGGAAGACGCCATGCCGCCTTACAATTAGTTTTTATCTTATTGGATAATAATGCGTTGAGTTACTCACTAGACGCATGGCACAGGCATTGCAATGGCGGGCGGGTCATGGTCGATCCCATCTTTCAGTCCGCCAACTACCAACTCGCCCGCAAGTTGCTAGACGCGTCGGTTCTGAGACAGAGCGCCATTGCGTCCAACATCGCGAATGCGGAGACGCCTGGTTTCAGGCGCCTTGACCTCTCGCCTGATTTTGCCGCGCAGCTCAAGTCGCGCCTGGCTGGCGGCAGCAGTGATTTTTCAGGGGTGAATCCGGCGCTTGCCGAGGATGCGAAGGCCCGTGCGGTGCGACCTGACGGCAACTCCGTCGAGGTGGAAAAAGAGCTTCTCGAAATGAACCGCAATACGGTCGAGTACGAGTTTCTCACGGATCTCGTCAGCAAGAACATCAAACAGCTCCGCCTCGCGATCACGGGTCGTGCGGTGTGATGAGGCATCTCCCCCAGGAAATTTTGACCTGCTGAACCGCTTTTCCGCTTTCCAGACATGAATCTCATAGGTGCGATCGATGTAACCTCCAGCGCGCTCAATGCGCAGCGCACCCGCCTCGACGTGGTGGCGCAGAACATCGCAAATGCGCAGACGACGCGCGGTACCGATGGGGCGCCCTACCAGAGAAGAATGGTGTCGTTCGAGACGGAACTCCTGCGCAAGCAGGGCATGTCCGGCGAGGCGCTTCAGTCAGTCCGGGTCGGCGAGATTACGACCGACAAGTCGCCAGGCCAGCGCATCTACGATCCCCAGCATCCCGATGCCGGGGCGGATGGCATGGTCCAGCTTCCCAATGTGAATCTTGCGTACGAAATGGTCGACCTGATCACAGCCACAAGGGCCTATGAGGCAAATCTCTCCGTCGCCAAGAACGCCCGCCAGATGGCCATGAAGGCGCTCGAAATCGGCCGGTAAGTGTCGCTCCCCGTTTCTCTCCCACTATCCCCATGTCCCTCATCGGTTCCATAGGCGGTGTCCAGCAACCTTTTCCCCTTCGCCTGTCCGGCACCTGCCATGTCGAAGGTCCGTTTTCGCCGACGGCTCCGAAGATCGGCGCCCCCATCCCGCTCACGGATTCGTCACCTGCGAGTTTCAGTTCGCTGTTCGAGAACATGGTGGCCGCTGTGGACGGAAAGCAGGCCGAGGCGCAGGCTCTGACGCGACAGGTGCTCTTGGGTCAGAATGACCAGCTTCATTCGAGCGTCATCGCCATGCAAGAGGCCGGCGTCGCATTCCAGCTGATGGTCGAGGTGCGCAACAAGCTGGTGGACTCCTACCAGGAGCTGATGCGCATGCCCGTGTAGCCGAGCCCCGCCCACACCTCCTGATCAATTTTCAAACCATCGCTGCGACTGGCGCATGAAATCATTTGCCACCTCCCTTCTCGGACTCTGGAAACAACTCGGCCTCAATCAGCGCGTCACCCTTTCGGTTGCCACGGTCGCCCTCGCCGCGGGCCTCGTCGGCCTGGTGATCTGGTCGAGGCAGCCTGACTATCAGCTCCTCTATGGACGCCTTTCGGAAAAGGACGCCGCCCAGATCGTGAGCACGCTGCAGTCCCAGAACATTCCGCATCGCGTGACGAATGGAGGCAGCACGATCTATGTGCCGGCTGACCAGGTGCACCGCCTGCGCATGGACCTCGCGGGCAAGGGAGTGCCGACCGGTGACGGCGTCGGATTCGAGATCTTCGACAAGGGGCAGTTTGGCCTCTCTGATTTTGTCCAGCGCACGAACTATTTGCGAGCGCTCCAAGGCGAACTCGGCCGCACCATCAGCCAGCTCGATGGCGTTCGCAGTGCGCGCGTCATGATCGTGCAGCCCGAGAACAGGCTGCTTCTCACCGATCAAGGGGTGAAGCCGACAGCGTCCGTTTTTGTGGAGCTTGCCGGTTCCCGCCTGGAAGTGGAGGCCGTGAACAGCATCCGTCATCTCGTGGCCAATGCGGTCCAGGGACTAAATCCCGACCAAGTGGCTGTCGTCGACCAGAAGGGCAGGGTGCTTTCCGAGGACCTGCGCCAGGACCCGCTGCTCAGCACTGCCTCATCGCAGATGCGCTACCGTCAGCAGATCGAGGACTATCTGGCGAAGAAGGTGGAATCCATGCTGATTCCCGTGCTCGGCAGCGGAAACGCTGTGGTCCGCGTGTCGGCGGAAATCGACACCGAATCCACGACCATGATGCAGGAGAAGTTTGATCCGGACGGACAGGTGGTGCGCACGCAGACGACCACCGATGACATTTCGAATTCAACGGAACGGCACAACGTAGGCGTCGTGGGTGTCACTGCCAACACACCCGACAAACCGGGCACTCCGTCCGCCGAGGCAGCCCGTCCGACAAACGTGACGGAGTCCAATCGCAAGAATCGCACGACCACCTACGAGATCAACCGTTCTGTCACCAACACCACCCGCCAGCCGGGTTCCGTGAAGAACATCACGGCATCGGTATTTGTCGCACAGCGCATGGTTACGGCTCCATCCGCGTCGGGTGCCGAGCCTGCGGCACCGACCCCGCAGCCCCGCACGCCCGAGGAGCTTCAGGCTCTCCGTCAGATCGTGCTCAACGCCCTTGGGGTGAAACCCGCGGCCGGTCAGTCGATCGACTCGGTGGTGACACTGCAGGAGATTCCCTTCCAGTCGGAAACCGTTTCCGCCGGCATCGAGCGCATCGAATCGGCGACGCGTGTCCAGGGCTGGATCGATGGGGCCAGCCGGTATGTCGCTGTCGCGGTCGCCCTCGGTGTGCTCGCCATCTTCTGGCGCATGCTGGGACGGCAGAAGCCGGAGAGCGTCCCGGTGGAGCTGCTGACCGTGGATCCCCGTGACGCCCAGCGGCAGATCCAGGGCGGCGGAGCCCTTACGCCTGAACTGCTCAACGAACTCATCAAGCAGAAGCCTGCCAACATCGGCACCGCGCTGAGGGACTGGGTTGCGGTGAAAAAGACGTAGTCCGGAGAAGGAACACGATTTCCATGGCCACAAGCACTGCGACTGAATCCTCCGCACCTGCGGCAATCGACTACAGCAAGCTGAGCCGGCTTCAGAAGCTGGCGGTGTTTCTCATCGCCGTCGGCACGGACTCGGCCGCGCAGGTCCTGAAGATGTTTGACGATGCGGAGATCGAGCAGGTCTGCCGCGAAATGAGCCAGTTTCCGATGGTGCCCGAGGGTCTGCGCAGGCAGGTTCTCGACGAGTTTGCACCGATCATCGGAGAGAGCATGGCCTCCTCCCTGGGCGGACTCGACTACGCCCGCCAGGCCATCGAGCGCGTCCGGGGCGATTACAAGGCAAACTCGATCCTCAGTCGCGTCGGATGCACGCCTGGCGGAACGTCCCTCGATGTGATCCAGGACATCGCAGAAATGGAAGGACGGCAGATCTTCAATCTCATCAAGAACGAGCAGCCGCAGACCATCTCCTTCGTGCTCTCGTATTTGAACGCGGAGAAATCCAAGGAGATCTTTCTCCTGCTCAGTCCCGAGGTCCGCGAGGAGGTGGTTGAACGCCTCGGCACGATTGACAGCACATCGCTCGATCTCGTCGGCAAGATCGTGCGCAGTCTGGGCAAACATTTTGACACGAAGGCGCGCCCGACCTTCCATCGCAGCGGCGGCGTGCGTGCGGTCGCCGATCTTCTCAACGGCATCGACAAGGAGACGTCGAAGGGCCTGCTCGCCCGCGTGGAGGAGCGCAACAGCGCGCTCGGCTCCGCCATCCGCAAGAAGATGTTCAGCTTTGAGGATCTCAGCCGTCTCCAGGCTGCGGATCTCCAGCGCGTGCTGCGCGAGGTCGATTCGCAGAACCTGGCGACCTCGATGAAATCAGCGAGCGAGTCGCTCAAGGAAAGGATCTATGGATCCATTTCCAAACGCGCGGCGGAAAGCCTGCGCGACGAGATTTCCATGCTCGGACCGGTGCGTCTCAAGGACGTGGAGGTTGCCCAGGAGGCGATCATCCAGGTCGTTCGCCGGCTGGAGGAGGAGGGCGCGATTTCCCTCGATGGCGCCGAGGCCGCAGTCGTCGCCTGAAACACGACACCTCTGCAACCATGGCCATTCCCTTCCGAAAACTCATCGCCTTCGATCGACCGCTCGCATCGGCCACGATCCCTGGCCTGTCAGGCCGGCAGTTCAGTGAAAGCGAGGTCGCGGCCGCGCGTGTCGCAGGTTTCCAGGAAGGCGCCGACTCGGCCAGGGCGTTTGCCAGTCAGCAGCTCGTCGAATTCCGGGCCGAGGTTCAGGCGTTGCAGGACGGGGTTTTGGGTAAACTTGCGGACTCCGATTCCGCGATTGTCAGGCAGGTGCACACGGCGCTGCCCGGACTTGTCATGGAAATCGTTCGACGCCTGCTTGCCGGCTACGAGCCGCCCGCGGAGGCTATCGAAAAAATCTGCTCCGAGGCGCTCAGCCAGCTCTACCCCGAGACCGAGAATCTCGAACTCATGGTGAGCCCGCACGATGCCGCCGTCCTCGAAAAGATTTCACCCGCCTGGAGCAGTCGCTACCCGGGATTGCGGATAACGGCGACGCCGTCGCTTGTACCCGGAGACTGCCAGGTACGGAGCCGCTTCGGCATCACGGATGCGCGTCTTGCCTCCAAACTTGATACCCTTGGCAGGGAGTTCCTTGCCGCCGGCTGAGCACTGAACCATGGCTGCCGACATCACTCCGATCTTTGACGACCTCCGGGTCCAGTTGCGCAGCCTGCCGGCCGTGCGCCGGCTCGGTCGTGTCACGAGCGTCACCGGTTTGATCGTCGAGAGCGAGGGGCCGAATGTGGGCCTCGGAGAGCTTTGTAAGCTGCGGTCCGATCGCGGTGAGTTCGATTTTCTGGCCGAGGTTGTTGGATTTCGGGGCCAGCATGTTCTCCTGATGCCGCTGGGGGAAATGACCGGCCTGCATGCAGGTGCTGAAGTGATGGCCTGCGACCTTCCTCCACTGCCTGCGCGTGGACCCCAGCTTCTGGGCCGGGTGCTGGATGCACTGGGCCGCCCGATCGACGGCTTGGGGCCGATCCGCACCCAGCGCGGCGATGTCACGGCATCAAAGCCCCCGCATCCCCTGAGGCGCCGGCGCATTCATGAGCCGTTTGTCACGGGCGTGCGGGCGATCGATGCGTTTGTGCCGCTCGGACGAGGGCAGCGGGTGGGACTCTTTGCGGGATCCGGTGTGGGCAAGTCCACGCTGCTGTCGATGATCGCCCGCGGCGCCGACGCTGATGTCGTCGTGGTGGGATTGATCGGTGAGCGCGGCCGCGAGTTGCGTGAATTCATCGAGAAGGACCTGGGCGAGGAGGGGCTCGCCCGTTCCGTCATCGTTTGCTCGACGAGCGATACACCGGCTCCGCTTCGCATGCGTGCAGCCTATACCGCCACGGCGGTTGCGGAGTCCTATCGCGACGCCGGAGCGAACGTGCTGCTGCTGATGGACAGCGTGACCCGCTTCGCCATGGCGCAGCGCGAGATTGGTCTCGCGGTTGGCGAGCCTCCGGCGACGCGTGGCTATACGCCGAGTGTTTTTGCGCTCCTCCCGCGTCTGCTGGAACGGGCGGGTGCGGGGGAAACCGGAACGATCACGGCGCTTTATACGGTGCTCGTGGAGGGCGACGACATGAATGAACCGGTTGCCGATGCGGTGCGGGGCATTCTCGACGGGCACATCGTGCTTTCGCGTTCCCTCGCGCAGGCCAACCACTATCCTGCGATCGACGTGCTGGAGAGCGTGTCGCGACTCTCGCGCGACATCTGTTCCGCGGGTGAAGTGGCGTCCAGCGGCCGTGGACGGGAGCATCTGGCGCTCTATCGCAGGAACGAGGATTTGATCACGATCGGCGCCTATCAGAAGGGTTCGAACCCGGCTCTCGACCAGGCGGTCAGCCTGCACGAGCCGCTGCGAGGGTTTCTCCGCCAGGCCATTGATGAGCGCGCGGATCGGAGCGCCAGTTTCGCAGAGTTGAAGCGCATCGTCGGCTGAGGAAGCACGCCATGAAACGTTTTCAGTTCCCTCTCAAGTCGGTGGTCGTGGTGCGCGAGGCCCGGGAGGCCAGGGCGCGGGACGCATTCATTGCAGCGGTGCGCGCGGTGATGCTGGCGGAGAGTGAAGTCGGGCGCATTGTGGCGGAAAAGACCGCGATCGAAAAAATGCTGCTCGCCGAGCGCCAACCCGCATTTCATGCCGCCGAACAGGTCGCGTTCATCCGATCCCACCAGCGCCTGGTAACCAGGGAGGGTGAGGCCCGCGCCGCGGTCTGCACCGCGCAGCAGGTGCGCGAGCAGCGCAGGCAGGACTGGATGGAGACAAGGCGCGACGTGCGCCTGATTGAAAAACTCAGGACTTCAGCCCTCGGGGTATACCGCCGCGAGTCTGAGCGCGAGGCCCAGAGGCTTCTCGATGACCACACGAACGCAGCCGTTGCCCGGGAATCCGGGGCGCTCGCCCGGAATCAAGTTTGCCCGACATGAAACTCCTCTCGAATCCCATCGTCGTCGTTGTCCTCGGTCTGATCCTGGGAGTCGGCACCAGCACCGCGGTGGTCTGGACCACTGCGAAACCGCTTGTGCGGCAGATCGCCGCGTCCTTTGCATCGGAAAGCAAGCCGGTGCGCCCTGAACCCCCCTGGGATTTCTGGACGATCGAGGTCGAATCCCTCGCCAAGGAACTGAAGGAACAGAAGGCCGCACTGAAGCAGCGCGAGGAAGGCATTGCATCGCGGGAATCCCGGCTGAAGTCCGAACAGCAGGAGCTTGAAAAAACCCGCAGGCAGATCGAGGCATTGCGCAGCGAGATTGCGTCGAAGATGATCGAGGTGCAGGCGGATGAGGCGAAGAATCTGAAGACCCTCGCGGCGACCTACCGCAACCTTTCGCCGAAGACCGCGGTGGCCATCCTTCGCGAGATGGACGAACTGACTGTCGTCAAGGTGCTTTCGCTGATGAAAACAGATGAAATCAGCGCTCTCTTCGAGGAGATGGGCAAGTCGGGCGATCCCGCGCTCATCAAGCGAGCCGCCCAGCTTTCGGAACGCATCCGTCTCCTGAAGGCGGCGCGTTCGGCAACGACAGCAAGCACCTCCCCTTAACCTCCCCTTTCTTTTCAACTCAGGCGCGCCAAGGACGGTGCGTGTCGCGGCCATGGATGGAGCGCTCCCATGTCAATATCCACCTCCGTCCCCCCGTTCGACCCCACAACGAAGCTCTCGTCCGCACCAGATTCGGATTTGCCCGATGAAGTGATGGAGGATGACACCTGCACAGCCGCATTCGCGGACATTCTTGGGCAGACCACCGGGGGCAAGGTCAACGCAGGGGAAAAAACTCCAGCAGCGGAGCGTGTCGCCAAGGCCGGCCCGGCCAAGGCACCGACAGGTGCGAGCATTCTCCTGCACCTCGCCCTGCCGAAGGCATACGCACTGCCACCCGAAAGTGTTCCCGTCGAGGGGCTGCCCGAGCAATCGGATGAGTCAGTCGCAACGACGTCTCCGGGCGAAGCTGATTCGGATGGCGATGAGGGCGTCGCAGAAACGGATGCCAACGACAACCCCCTGTTGTCAGAATTGCCGCCAAGGGGTGAGGATTCACCGACGACCAGTGCGACTTTTGGCTGTGTGGAGGCCAGCATCGTACCCGCGCATTTTTCCGAGTCTCCGGTTGACTCCGAAAACACCGACGCTGCTCCTGTGACCAACGCAGGTCCGGGCGAGGCTCGTGTCATTGGATCCTGGTCGTCTTCAGATGCGAACCTTTCGCCGGCAATGGCAGTTCGTGCCAGTCACTCGCGAAACCGCATCGTTCCGGGCGCGGATTCCCCGGGTCAACCGCTGCAGGAGGCCGTAACCGCAGGTGTTGCCGGCGCCGAATCGCAGGAGGAAAATTTATCGGGAGCGGCTGTTGCGTTGGGGGCGTTTGCAACGGCTATACCGTCACGTGAGAACTCGATCGCCGGCATGGATTCGCGAACCGTCATGCCGGGAACCATCCGGCTTGCTGGCAGCAAGGATCATGGCAGCCCGGAAGGCACTGGCAGTCACGCCGCGCAATCTTCCCTCGGTTCAGAAGCAAAGATCGGAAATGAAATTCTGAATTCGGCTCAATATGCTGCTGGCGGGCCGCCCGTGTTGCAGGCTGCAGGTTACTCTGGCGCGCCCGGTGCGTTGGGGGCGTTTGCAACGGCTATACCGTTACGTGAGAACTCGATTGTCGGCGCGGATTCGCGAACCGTCATGCCGGGAACCGTGCGACTTGCTGGCAGCAAGGATCATGGCAGCCCGGGAGGCACTGGCAGTCACGCCGCGGAATCCCTAGGGATGTCCCATGCAAAGGCTGTGGAGAATATTTCGGAAATGGCTGAAAGTGCTGTGCCCGGGCAGCCTGGGGGAAGCACCCTGAAGTTGGGCGACGAATTGCCCGGCAAATATTCGCCCTCCACGTTCGCTGGATTCGGTGCCATGAGCGCCGGAGTCCGGCTCTCACCTGCCGCAGCGGAAAAATATGCCGACCGGGCAGTCCCGGTCCAATCACTTCGAAAAGCGGATGACAAATCCACCAGTGGTGTCGATAAAAGAACATCCTTAGATAGCGAAGATAAGCTATTTACGGATATCAACTCACGGGTTGGCACTGAAACTGCAAACCCGCTGGCTCCCATGCTTCACGATAGCCGTCACCCTCGATTTGCCGCGCTGCCGGGCGATTCCGTGATCTCGGGTGTGGGCCATTCTGCGAATTCAGGATCGCTTGGACGAGCAGATCCGGAGACTGCGGCATCCAACAGCAAGGCGGCGGTAGCGGCTGTGGAAGCGATCCGTCAGATCACCGACGCAGCGGATGTCCTGTGGGCGACCGAGCGTTCGGGAGTAAACCTCAGGCTGAAGCTCGATGATGTCGGCGTTGCCGTGAGTGTGGCCTACCGCGACGGTGAAATCCGGGCGACCTTTCATGCCGACTCCCCGGAACTGCGCAATGCGCTGAGCACCGCGTGGGAAAAACATGTCTTCTCCGTTTCCGATCAGAAACCCTACAGGTTTGCCGAGCCCGTGTTCTCGAACTCGCAAACGTCGTCAAACAGCGATCAAGGGGCCTTTGCGCAGGGAAATCCGATGGGAGGCGATTCCTCCCGGCAATCATCGCAGCAGGCCCAACGCAGCGCGCCGGAAGTGAATCGGCGCAGTCGCCGCGGTGTCTCGTCAGTTGGCGCGCCAGTTGCGCCTTCGCAGGTTTCCCAACCTTCCGGAAACTCGTCCCGTCTCCACGCCTTTGCCTGACAAACCCTCTCCGCCATGCAGATAGAAAGCCAATCCGCGATCTCGAACAACTTTTCCGAACAGGTTCTGGCCCGGACTCCGAAACAAACGCTGGGACAGGAGGACTTCCTGAAGCTCATCACCGTCCAGCTGGCGCACCAGGATCCTATGAAGCCGATGGAGGATACCGCCTTCATTGCCCAGATGGCCCAGTTCACGAGCCTTGAGCAGACCACGCAATTGAACCGGGAATTCGCCTCGCTGCGCGCATCGAGTGAATTGAGTTCCGCGGGTGGACTCATTGGTCGGCAGGTCACGGTTCTTGACTCCGACAATCTGCCGGTCACCGGCATCGTTTCGGCGGTTGACAACTCGACGAACACGCCGCGCCTGGTGATCGATGATGTACTCTATCCGTACGCCAGCGTGCTTCGTGTGGAGGCGGCGCCTGTCCAACCTGCATCGGTGCCGGATCCCTCCGCGGAACCGGCTCCAGCCCCCTGAATTTTCCAAAGAAAACCTCCCTGCAATCCTCAACCTCAGACTTCACTCCATTCATCATGTCACTCATCGGTACACTCACTTCAGGCGTCAGCGCCATGCGAACCTTCACCAAGGGCCTCGAGGTCATCGGCAACAACATCGCCAACGTCAATACGGTCGGTTACAAGAGCACGCGTGCGGTTTACGCGGACAGCTTTAGCGACACCCTTCGCGGTGCGGCTCCCTCGACCGCGACGACCTCCAACCAGTCTGCCCTGCAGATTGGCACGGGTGTCAAGCTGGCGAGTGTTGTCGCCCGCTATACCCAGGGCTCGCTCAATACGACGGGTGTTGCCACCGACCTCGGCATTTCCGGAAACGGCTACTTCCGCGTCCAGAATCCTGTGGACAGCCAGGAATACGTCACCCGGGCGGGCGCGTTCCGCATTGACGACTCGGGTTATCTGGTCACTTCCCTGGGCTATCGAGTCCTCGGCCTGACGGGTGGCGTTGCGGGCACGCCTCCCGCCACGCTTGGACCAATCCGCCTTGCCACACTGGCACCGACGGATCCCCAGCGGAAAGAGATCTCGATCGACCGGACGGGCAACCTCATCGAATTCTATGCCGACGGCACGTCGGTGACCACGAACCAGGTCCTTCTCCAGAATTTTGCGGATCCTTCATCGCTGGTCAGGGAGGCGGACAATCTTTTTTCAGGCATGCTCACGGCCGGCCCCATCGGAGGAGCCACGATGACCGCTGCCAACAACACGCCGAGTGGAAATGGACTCGGCAGCATTGAGTCCGGTGCACTCGAGCTGTCGAACGTCGATCTCACGGAGGAATTCGCGAACATGATAACGACCCAGCGTTCGTTTCAGGCGAGTTCCCGTCTGGTGACCGTTTCGGACTCCGTACTTGAGGACATCGTCAACCTGAAGCGCTGATTTTGAATCCATGATTCGCGCCTGACCCCGCGTTCGTTTCGCGGGGTTGGAGGCGAATCACACGTCCTGATCGAACTGAACCCCTCTGCCACATGGCCGCCAAGACTGAAGCTCCTCCTGCCGCCGCACCTGCGGGTGATGCGGAAGCCCCCGACAAGAAATCGCCGGGTATGATTGCCAAGCTGGTTCCCATCATCGCGGTCATCGTCCTGGCTCCGGTGGCATCCTGGGCTGTTGCGAAATTTGTGATCATCCCGCAACTGAAGCACGAGCTTTCCTCCCTTTCACCTGCGGATGCGCCCGCCGAGTCGCATGCCAGCGCGCCCTCGCATGGCAAGGCGGAGAAGGAGTCGGGCGGGCACGGCAAGAAACAGGAGGGCGCGCCTGGTGAGGGAAACAGCTACACTTTCGAAAATGTGGTCGTGAACCTGGCCGGCACGATGGGCACCCGCTATCTCAAGGCCACGTTCATGGTCTCCGGCTCCGATGCGGGGCTTCGTTCCCAGTTCGAATCCAACAAGCCGAAGATGGTGGACGTTGCGCTCAACGTCCTTTCGGCCCTCACGCTCACCGACCTCGAGGAGCCCGGCTCCAAGAACATCATCCGGGAAAAGCTCATGGGTGCATTCAACCAGGCGCTTGGCAGGAAGGTCGCTGAGCAAATCTACTTTTCCGATTTTGTGGTGCAGTGAACTTCTGATTGTTTATGGCGGACTCAACGAGCAACCCCGTGCCTGAGGTCCTGGATCAGGGTGACATTGACCGCCTTCTGGCGGCGTCGACCGAGGTTCAGAAGCCTGTGGTGTTCCGGGCCGACGGGCGGCGCCTTCAGACGGCGGATCTTCCCAAGATCGAAACCTACGATTTTCGCAATCCGGTGTTTCTCTCGGAGGCAGAGCTTCGGCGGCTTCGCCTGCTGCACGAGGATTTCATCCGTTATCTTTCGGCCCGGCTGTCATTGTTTCTCCGAATGGAGTTCGGCCTGAAGATGGCGAAACTCACGACGGTCTCCTACGGAAAGTTCACCGAGGGCCTGCCGAGCCCGACTCACATCTGCCTTTTCAAGACCGACCCGTTGCCCGGAGTCGGCATTCTCGATGTCAATCCGCGCCTGGCGCTGTCTCTCGTGGACAGGATGCTGGGTGGAACCGGCAAGTCCGTTTCGATTGAACGTTATCTCACCGAAATTGAGGTCACGCTGCTCGAGGACATCATCCTCATGATCCTTGAGGAGTGGTGCTCCCAGTGGAAGGATCCGCGGGAGCTCCATCCGACGGTGATCGGACACGAGAGCAACGGCCGGTTCCTCCAGACCTCCACAAAGGATGCCGTGGTGCTCGCGCTCACGATGGAGGCCACCTTTGGCGACTGTTCCGAGCAGATCCAGATCGGCATCCCCTATTTCACGATCGAGCCTCTGGTGAAGAGCCTGCAGGCCAGCCGCGACAAGGAAGGGACACCTGCCGCCAAGGTGCAGAAGGCGGAGTGGAAGCCTGTCTATGAGCACATTTCGCTGCCGGTCCGCGCGGAGTGGGACGCCTTTGAGCTATCGCTCCGAGAAATCACCGACCTGAGGGTTGGTGACATCATCGAGCTGCCGCCGGACATTGTCGACCGAACGACCGTCAAACTCAACGGTTCACCCAAATTCTCCGGCACCGTCGGACTCGACCGTGAAACCGTCGTTGTGAAACTCACCCAGAAAATTTCGCCGGAGCATGCTCCCGACTCCAAGCACCATGGAAGATAGAACCCTCGACGTCGTGCTCGACGTCAAAGTAAAGGTCACCGTTCAACTCGGCTCCTGCCACCTCCCGATGCGCGAGGTGCTTGAGCTCGCCCCTGGCACCGTCATCCAGCTGAATCAGCAGGCCAGCGATCCCGTGGGGCTCTTTGTCAACGACAAGCTCGTGGCATATGGTGAGGTCGTTGTGGTCGAGGAAAGCTTCGGCATCAAGATCACGGAGCTGGTGGGCGGAAAATAGGCCGCGGGCGTCCGTTTTCGCGCTCCGGGAGCAGGAAAGGGTAGCCACTCGTCTCCGTTGGCATTTGGGCGGGTGGGGATTGTCGGTGGAAAATTGGCAGGAGGCCCGCGCGCTTGCGTCTTGGGGGGTCCACGGATTCGGTGGTGGTCGAAAGACGTTCGAGCATGTTCACGGAAGCAAAAGATGCCATGGCGAGCCGCGGAGCGCAGGTTTACCTGAATTCGATCATCGCACCGTACGGCAGGCTGACTGAACTCCGGATAAATTCCAGACAGCGCTCCATTAAGGGAGTTTGTCTCCTCCACGGCGACAGCGCCCCCATCGCGATCACTGTGGGCAGCTATGTCATCGAGGGAGTGGGATCGAAACGGATCCTGCGTGTATTGGAGTGCACGTGCGACCGGGCCTGGGCGCAGGCCCTCCTCAGGAATCTGGTTGAGGGCCGTAGCCTGGAACTGCCCGCCTGGGCGGCCGCTGCGCTATAGGTCGAAGCCTCCCGGCAAATCCTGCCTCGGGCTCTTTCGAGTGCATTCTTGGGTATGCGGATCGAGGGATATGGCGAGTCTTTTAATCTCGTAACATACTGTTGAACAGTAGTTTTTATTTAAAATTGGCGTTATGGCACGCATTTCGCTTTGCGGAGGGACCGCATGAGGTTTTCCTCCCATCCCTTTACCAGCGTCACCCGCTGGCTGATAGTGGTAGTCGGCTGCGCCGTTTTGGAGACGGCGCAGCTGATGAGGGCCGAGGCACCGGAGGCTCCGGTTCCTGCACGGGCTCCTGGGACGGTGATTTTCCCGCAGGGCTCTTCGGAGGATCCGGCTTCACCTCTTCCCGCCGATCGACGAAGCGGCCGATCGTGGGGGGTGTTGATTGCGGCCCTGCTTCTCGGAAGTGCAGGTGCATGGTTTCTGGTCAAGCGTCGTACCGCGGGGCCGCTTGGAAGTGCGAAGGGAGACCGAAAGATTCAAATTGAGGAAACGCGTTCGCTCGGAAACCGCCAGTACCTTGTCGTGGCGGACTACGAAGGCAGCAAGTTCCTGATAGGCGTCACTCCAGGGCAGATTCAGATGCTCGCGCCACTGAAATCTTCCGAGAAACCGTCGTGAGAAACGCACCTGCTTCCAGTTTCGTGTCTGGAATTTTCAGATTCACACTCATCGCGGGATTGCTCGCGCTGATGGTGTCGGTCTCACCGCTTTCCGGTCAGACGCCCGCCGCACCGCCGGCACTGGCAGCAGAGAACACGCCGCCCGCCAGCGTCGCACCCTCCGTGCAGGCACCCACAGGAGCCTCGATCGCGCTGCCGCCACCCAATGCCGGTGCAGGGACGAGTCCACTGCGACTGAACATCGGACTCGAGGGCACAGGCAAACCGGGCGACGTTGGCGTCGCGATCCAACTCGTGGTCGTGATGACCCTGCTCACGCTTGCGCCGTCGATGGTCATCCTGATGACCAGCTTCACGCGCATCGTGATCGTGCTGGGTTTTGTGCGCACAGCGCTCGGCGTGGCATCCGCCCCCTCGAATCAGATCGTGGTCGGATTGTCGCTCTTCCTCACATTTTTTCTCATGGGCCCCGTCTTTGAGCGCATCAACAGCGAGGCCCTGCAGCCCTATCTTGCCGGGCAGGCCCCGTCCGGGGAGGCCTTTCAGAAGGCGACGGTTCCTCTTCGCGACTTCATGCTCAAGCAGACTCGCACGCGGGATCTCGAGTTTTTCCTGCAACTCGGCCGGTTTCCCCCGACGCGCGTGGATCAATTGCCGATGCGTGTGGTGATTCCTGCGTTTGTCATCAGCGAACTCCAGACCGCCTTCCAGATGGGGTTCATGCTGTTTCTCCCCTTCCTGGTCGTGGACTTCCTGGTGTCATCGGTGCTGATGGCGCTCGGCATGATGATGATGCCGCCGGCAATCGTGTCGCTCCCTTTCAAGCTCCTCCTGTTCGTGCTGGTGGATGGCTGGCACCTGGTGGTGAAGAGCCTCGTCGACAGCTTCCATACCTGACTTTCGCTCATTTCAAATAACCCTTCCTTCGCACTGTGAACCCGGAACTTGCCATCGATATCTTCAAGAACGTGATCACGTTTTCGATCTACACGGTCGCCCCGTTTCTCGGGGTGATGCTGATCATCGGGTTCGCGATGAGCCTCTTCCAGTCGGTGACCAGCATTCAGGAGCAGACGCTGACCTTTGCGCCGAAACTCCTGGCGCTGGCCGGGCTGCTGATCCTGCTCGCTCCCTGGTTGCTCCGGTCGGTTTCGGAATTCGCGACGACGATGATCACGCGGATCGCCACGCTCGGAAACTGAAGAGTAGCGGAGGAATTCGCCCATGCCGATCGACCTGGTGTTTGCCTGGTTGATGGTCTTCCTCCGGGGCCTCGGAGTGGTCCTGCTGCTGCCAACGTTGGCAGGTCGCCCGCTGCCGGTCATGCTGAGGGTCGCAATGGCGGCGTGCCTTGCATCGATCATGTATGGCATGGTTCGCGGAAGCGCGTTTCCGCCTGATATCAGCGCGTTGATCTTCGCCGCCGGGGGAGAGGTGATCCTCGGGCTCGTGTTCGGATTCATCGGGCGGCTGGCCTTCGCGGCGGTGGAGCTGGCAGGCCGGCTGATTGCGAATGAGATCGGACTCATGGCGGCGCCCGGATTCGATGTGCCCCAGCCGTCGCAGGAGCCGCTGCCTGCCTTTCTCTCGATGTTTGCTGGCGTGCTGTTTTTCCTGTTTGGCGCGCACCTGAGTGTGCTCACGGCGTTCATGCGCAGCTTCGATCTCGCCCCCGCGGGAGCGCCGGCGTTCAACGACGGCACCGCGCTCACGCTCATCACGCAGACGTCCCATGTGATCAGCCTCGGATTTCGTATTGCAGCGCCGTTCATCGCGTTGAATTTCCTGGTCAATCTCGCGTTCTCGGTCCTCGGGCGGGCGGTGCCGAAGATGGGTGTCTTCGTCCTCAGTTACCCGCTCCGCACGCTTGCAGGATTCAGCCTGCTTGCTGGCGCAGGGGGGCTGATAGCACGTTACCTGTGGACCGAGTTCGACGCCATGCCGTTCAGGATCCTTGAAATCCTGCCGCATTGATTTGAAGGATTCCCCCCGGCAAAGCGCAGGCAATTCAAGGGTTTTCCCCCGCTGGGAGGGGCGCGCTTCGTCGTGCCCGGTTTGAAAATAGAGTAGCGAGCTTCCACCTCCTTTCCCGGCCTGCCTGCATGCCTCGCATGCAAAGGCACACAAACTCGTGGACACACTCTCACGCACTCCTACGCCGATGCCCTCTGCCACCGACAGCTCAGGACATTCAACCTTTCTCTGAGTGGCGTTGTCAAGGGACCCCTTCCTTTGTGGGAATCAATGATATTCGAATACTCTCGGCCAAATCTGGGCGAGTCGCGGAGCGCGAGACCGACGATGGACGCAACGCAGCGCAGCGAAGTGAAGGAACGACGGCGACGGCGCGGGCTGGCGGAGCGCCGCGTTCCGCGCCCGATCCTTCGGGCGCACGCCGCCGCCCACGGGGCAGGACTCCACCGGACGGAGCGTGAGCGGAGGAGGAAGCAGACGGCGTGACGCCGCGGAGCGGTGGCGCGACGTGTGCCGCATGTTCCGCATTGGTCGTGAGCGCGAGCGAACCGGTGAGGTTATTTCTGCGTGTTCACCTCTCGTGCAAACGTCACCACATCCCCGGTCTTTGGATCCTTGCGCACGACGTTTTCCCCGTTCAAAAACCAATCGTATTTCATGACGCCGAAGACGAACGCGGAGTCGTTCGATGAAGCGAACACTCGGATTTTTCCGTCGGACTGAAGCGCGTATTTATATTTTCGACTCACGATCCGCTCCTGATCGCCTGCGACGACATGGATTCGGAACTCAACCATTTCGCCATCTACCGCGACGGTTTCAACCTTGGCCGGATCCCGGTAAACTCCGTCGGCAATTTGCGCGCTTGTAGCCATGCAGCTCGTTAGCGAACCCAAGATCATCAAGCACGCGATCAGCCAGATATTTTTCATAGTCTGATTCAGTTAAGGATAGTGCCCCCAGGCCTTGGCCGGGTTCCCATTGTAAGGCAGCAAAAAAGGGGTCGGGTCATGTAGTTTGGTCTGTACGAAAAAAAGGGGCCAACCTTGATGACGTCAGTTGTTGATTCTGAACCATTGTCCGGGGAGTTCATCGCGCCATCGACATTTCCCGGGTGAACAACAGCATATCGATCTCCCACACCGCAGCTACGGATGCCTTGGTGGCGGTGAAGGGGCGCAACATGACCGCTGGTCGACAGGGGAGATTCTGGAGCGACGCGTACTGCCATTGTCATATTGAAACATGATCACGATGAACTGGCGAAAGGGCTGGCGTTGGGAGGCGCTGGGCGAGCCCGGGCACGACGGAGCGTGCCCCGGTTTGGAAATAGTGTCACTCGGTTGTGCGGCGTTTGGGCTGGTTCCTCGGGTCGAATGCGATTTGTGTGTTCCGTGGGTTGGTGCGGTGTTGGAGTGCTCGCTAGGCTCTACGCACTAAATCCGTCGTTTGCACCTGAGTCGAAAGGCGATGTTCGGAGCGGCGCGGACATAGCCTCGCACTGCCGGAGAATTCTCTGGCAGATCCATGACCCGCTCTCCGCGCTGCTCGCCCGCGACAGCTTCCAGCGGGACTACCAGCCGGGGGGGCCTCGTACGCCGGTCAAGGTCGTACCGCGGAAGCATTCCGCTTTTCACGGTCATCCATGGGTGTGTGGCCATCTCGTCGATTGCGGCCTCGAAGGATTTTGGAGAAAAACGGCTGACAATGTCCAAATTTGCAGCCGCTGATCGTTGAGAAACAAACCACCCTTCGTGGCACCAAAACGAAAAGGAAAACTACGATGCAATTCTTGATACTGATGATACCGTCGGTTTATCGCGACAACAAGAAACCCGAGTGGACCACGCCCGACCCCAAGGCGATGGAAAGGATGGGCCAATTCAACGAACGGCTGGGCAAAAAGGTCACAATCCTGTCGCTGAACGGCCTCCACCCCCTGACTGGAGGCGCACGCCTATCGTTTTCGAAAGGCAAAGCGACCGTAACGGACGGACCGACCGTTCAGGCGAAGGACGTGCTCGGTGGCTATTGGCTGGTTGAGGCCGAGTCGAAAGACCAACTGGTGAAGCTGATGCAGGAATGCCCGGCCGAGGACGGAGACATCATCGAAATCCGAAAAATTTTTGACGAAGAAGATTTCGCCGCCAAGAAATAGTGGGTGCGTGGTATCCGGTGTCAGCGGTGGGCATCCCAGGAAACCAGCCCGCTGCGCAACTGCGCCACCAAATGACAGCCGCTCCAACAAGGGCCCAAGACCATCACGGCGTGGCCGCACCGACATTCCCATTTTCGTAGATCAGGGCCTTAGGCACCCACTGTCCAGATCCGATCCTGCTGCGAGTCGAAAAGCACTAAGGATGAGGCGGCAGAAGTTCGTCGAGTTCGGCGCGGCTCATGGACGGCAAAGCTCCGTGGCGAATGTGCAGGACATGGACGACGTCGCCCTGAATAGTGAAGATGATCCGGTAGCGCCCGCGACGCTTGCCGTAGACTAGCTGGTACAGCTCGTGGCGGAAACGGCCGTTTTCGCGCGCTGTAGGGCAACGGTTGGGAAAGTGAGCCAGGGAGAGGATAGCTGACTCGATTTGATCGAACCATTTTTCCGCCCTCTCGTGAGAGTGCGAGGCGATCCACCCTGTTGCTTTGTCGATATCCCGAATGGCGCGCGTCTCGATGACGAGACGGTAGGTCATTTGGTTTTGAGACCGTGCTTCTGGCGTAGACGTAAAAACACTTTGTCGGCGGTCTGGCCTTCGCCGCGGTGCATGGAGGCGATGCCTTCGGCGATTCCGGTGCGGGCTTCCATGGCCTCGAATTCTTCCAGCAGGGCCTGGTAGGAGGCGGCATCCTGAACTACGACCTCGGCTTTGCCGTTCAGGGTGAGGACGGCGGGACGGCGGTTTCGCTTCAGGCGCTGGAGGTGCCGCTTGTGGTTGCGCAGGAAATCAGTGAGGGGATGGATGTTTTCGGGAAGGAGCGTCTTGGCGGGCATCGGATTAAAGTATGCTTTAAGTCTGATCAAAAAATAGTCTCAGTCAAGGACCAGCAGGAATCGGTCTCGTTCCGTTCGAACAACTGTGCCCGCAGTTGCTCCAAAGCCAACGCTGGCGACGTCAGTTGTTGATTTGTAACAATTGCTGGGGGAGTCCACCGGGCCATCGACATCTCCCGGGAGAACAATACGGAATCAATCTCCGGCACTGCTCCTACGGATGCCGTGGTGGCGGTGAAGGGGCGCAACATGACCGCTGGTCGACAGGGGAGATTCTGGAGCGACGCGTACTGCCATTGTCATATTGAAACATGATTACGATGTAGTGGCAAAATGGACGGCGTTGGGAGGCGTTGGGCGAACCCGGGCACGACGGAGCGTACCCTCCCGGGTTGGGGACAATGTCAATCGGTTGTGCGGCGGTTGGGCTGGTTCCTCGGGGTGAATGCGATCTGTGAGTTTCCTGCGGTGGTTCGACCCGGGGTGATCAGTGACAAATGTGACTGGGATGCCGTGGGAAAATGCCAAGTTCGCCCGTCGGTTTCTGATCGACAACGCAGGTGCAAGTCGCGTCGACAAACTACTGCCAAGAATCAAGAACTGCTGCCCTCCAAATTGTCTTGAATATCGTTTCATGATGGCACATCATACTGTTGCAATCACCTTCATGGCAAAGCATTGTGATGGTTGTTTAAGTTGGAGTATCGTTTCATGAGCAAGCGCCAGCCCGATAATCTCGATCTCCTCCGCGAGGAGCTGTCCGCAGGTCCTCGGACGGGTTTAGACTTGGAGCTGGCACTGGACATAAGCGGCCCAACCTTGTCGCGTCTGCTTGTCCGAGCGGGCGATCAGATCGAACGAATAGGTGCAGCTCGTAGAAGCCGCTACGGACTGCGGCGGCCAGTGCGGAACTTGGGTGACGAATGGCCCGTTTTCGTTGTCGAACACGATGCGACCGTGCGGCTGCTCGGGCGCCTGCGTTCGCTCCACGGCGCTTATCGTTTCCTCCCCGCCAGCGGTAATGAGGGTGGCCCGCTGCCGCCTTGCGTGAGCGAGATTGTTTCTCCAAGGCTGCCCTTCTTTCTGATGTCCGCCCGCCCGGGAGGTTATCTCGGACGCTACATTGCCCGCCGGTTTTCAGAGAGGTCCGGGACGCCCACAGATGTGCGTGATTGGACTGATGACGATTCCCTCGAGTATTTCATCCAGGCAGGAACGGACCTGCCAGGGAACGTGCTCGTAGGGGAGGCGGCGAAAGAACGAGCAATACAAGAGATCGAGTCCGCCCGCGTTCGGCGCTCGGAGTCGCTGGCACACGTCCGCTCTCTCTACCCCGAGATGATTGCCAGTGCCCGCGAAGGTGGGGCCATTGGCTCCTCCGCCGACGGCGAGCAGCCCAAGTTTCTGACCACAGTGGATGGCGGCGGCGACGGCAGGCACCGAAGCCTTATCGTCAAATTCTCTCCGCCGGTGAGCACCGCCACCGGACGACGTTGGGCTGATCTGCTGGTCTGCGAGCATCTCGCCGCAGCTGCGATCAATCGCGCAGGCGGGAAGGCGGCCAACAACGAGGTGTATTTCGACCACGGCCGCTGTTTTCTGGAGAGTGAACGATTCGATCGCACGGTCGCACTTGGGAGGGTCGGGGTCATTGCCATTGGCGTGATTACCTACGCCGTGGCGGGGCGCGGCGCGGACGATTGGGGACACGCGGCAACGCTTCTGGAAACGAAGGGTTTGTTGCCAGCAGGCGACGCCCAAGCAATTCGCTGGGCTCAATGCTTCGGAAGGCTAATCGCGAATGAGGATATGCACGAGGCCAACGCGGCATTGCTTTGGGAGCGGGCGAGCGTTTTTCGTTTCGCGCCGATCTATGACATGCTCCCCATGCTCTATCGCCCCAACGAGCAAGGGGAAGTCGTGCCCCGGGTATTTCGTCCCACTGTCCCCGACGTGGACACTCAGGACGTCTGGAAAACTGCGGCCGAGGCAGCTTGTGAGTTTTGGGATGCGGTGGCTGTCGACCAGCGCGTTTCCCAGAACATGCGACAGGAGGCCGCACGGAATGTGAAGAAGGTCGCGTGGTGACGATGTCAGTTCCTGACTTTCGACATAGAGACAAGAGAGGCGAGAAAGAGGAGGCGGGAATGGCACGGGGAATCGAGCATGAGGGAGGAAGGTTTCATGTGGTCAAATGGGGAAACTGTCGGAGGAGCTTGTTTGGGACGGAAATGGGAGCGGAGACTCACGCGGAGGCGCGGAGAACGCAGAGGAGAAAGTCATGGAGACTGCCCAGGATTTACCTCTGGCACGAGTGCCCACGCTCCGGGGATGTGCTATGCCAATTCATTTCCTCAATGTCTCTCTCCGCGCCCTCCGCGTCTCCGTGTGAATCCATGAATCTCCCCCAAGCCAGCATCACTTCACCCTTCGCGGGCGTTACCTGGACGTGCTCACCTGCATCGCGAGCCTGTCGTGTCGGTTCAATCTGGAGAGAAAGGCAAGGGAGCACGATCACGATGGAATGGCAAAAGGGCTGGCGTTGGGATGCGTTGGGCGAACCCGGGCACGACGGAGCGTACCCTCCCGGGTTGGGGACAATGTCAATCGGTTGTGCGGCGGTTGGGCTCGTTCCTCGGGTCGGATGCGATCGGTGACGCTCGGGTCAGGGGCACCCGATCATCTACCAACAGCTGACAGACAGCGGATGCTGCAGATTTTGCCGGGTGCCTTTTTGTGGCCTGATGAGAATAACGTAAGATACTGATATTCGGATAGACGCATAACACCAATGCGTTGTGGCACTGTCCTTGCATTCCCGGACGGGAGGCCATGGCTGAACACGACGACGACTCAAAAACCGAGCTGCCGACCGACAAGCGGAAAACGGACGCGATGGATCGCGGTCAGTTCGCCAAGACGCCCGAGCTTCAGGTCGTTGCCATGCTGGCCGCGGCATTGGGCATTTTTTCCATGAGCCTTTCCGGAGGCATGCATGAGGTCGCGGCACTGGCGACCTTGTTCTGGCGGGACCTTGGTGCGGCGCGTTTGGAAATCGCGACGCTTCCCGGGCAGCTCGATGAAGTCGGGCTCGTCATTGCGCGTGTGCTCCTGCCGGTGCTGCTGGCAACCACCACGGCAACATTGATTGCAGGCGGATTCCAGACGGGTTTCCGGATTTCACCGAAGGCACTTGGTTTCAAGCTTGAGCGGCTTGATGTGGTCCAGGGTCTTCAGCGCCTGTTTTCGAAGGCCACGGCCGTGCATGGCCTGATCGACTTTCTGAAGATGCTTGGAATCGGCTTCGTCCTCTGGATGGCAGCGAAGAATCTCCTTTCGGATCCGTTGTTCAGTGCTCCCGTGGAAAGCGCCTACCTCGGCGGCTTTCTGCATCGGGCCACCGTCGAGTTTTTTGGAAAACTGCTCGTGGCCCTCGGTGTGATCGCTGCGATCAGCTATTCCTATGAGCGATTTAAGACTTTGAACGAGATGCGCATGACGCGCCAGGAGGTGAAGGATGAGCACAAGCAGTCGGAGGGCGATGCGAATACCAAGAGCGCCATGCGTCGCATGGGCCGCCGCCTGATGCAGAAACAGATGCTCAGTGCCGTCGCGACGGCGGACGTGGTTGTCACGAATCCGACCCACTATGCGGTCGCCCTGAAGTACGAGCGCGGCAAGGACAATGCCCCCGTTGTGCTCGCCAAGGGTGACAACCGTTTTGCGATGCGCATCAAGGCGCTCGCGGCTGAACATGGCGTGCCCATGGTCGAAAACAGACCGGTGGCCCGCATGCTCTTCAGCATGGGAGTCGTGGGGCAGCCGATTCCAAACGAGCTCTATCAGGCGGTCGCAGGCATCCTCGCATTCGTCTACCGGACACACCGCCTGTACTTCCACGAACTCAAGATGCGTCGAACCGCCGCGGAGAGCCGTGCACTGCGCGGTGTCGCCTGAACCTGATCTCTGAACATTCCTTCCGCCGAATTTCCCATGGCTTCCGCTGCTGCAACCGGTCCCGCTGTCGTTCCCCAATCTCTGCCTGCAAAGCGGGCGGGTGTCGATCTACTCAAGCGCGCGGACCTGATATTCACGGGGGCGCTGTTCATGACGGTGCTCATGCTCCTGGTGCCGCTGCCGGCGCTGGCGCTGGATGTCATGCTCGCGCTGCAGATGGGGGTCTCGCTGCTGATGCTTCTGATCGTGATCTACGTGAAGGATCCCCCCGAATTCGCGGGATTTCCCACCCTGCTGCTCGCGCTTACGCTCTTCCGGCTGGCGCTGAACATCTGCTCCACACGTCTGATTCTGACCAAGGGCGAGGCGGGCAACGTCATCGAGTCGTTCGGTCACTTTGTCATCCAGGGCAACTACATCGTCGGTTTTGTCGTCTTTCTGATCCTCGTCGTCATCAACTTCGTGGTGATCACGAAGGGTGCAGGCCGGATCGCGGAGGTCAGCGCACGTTTCACGCTGGACGCTCTGCCCGGCAAGCAGATGGCGATCGATGCCGAGCTCAATGCCGGCATCATCGACGAAGCCGCCGCCACCGCGCGCCGGCAGAAGGTCCAGAAGGAGGCTGATTTCTACGGCGCGATGGACGGTGCCTCCAAGTTTGTCCGGGGCGACGCCATTGCGGGCATCCTCATCACGCTCGTCAATGTCATCGGAGGTTTTGCCATTGGCGTGCTCCAGATGGACATGACGCTTTCGGAAGCCGCGACGAAGTTCACGCTGCTGTCGATTGGTGATGGCCTTGTTTCCCAGATTCCGGCGCTCATCGTTTCGGTGGGCGCGGGCATCCTGGTCACTCGGGCGGCGGGTACGGGCAACCTTGGACAGCAGATTGGAGGGCAATTGGTCCGGTATCCCCGCGCCATCGGGATTTCGGCGGCGATGCTGGGAGTTTTCGGTTTGATGCCGGGAATGCCCGCGCTGCCGTTTCTCAGCCTTGCGCTTGTCGGTGGCTACATCGCACGCATCCTCAAACAGCAGCAGCGTGTGGATGAGGCATCGGCGGAGATTGCCTCCGCGACAGCGAAGGCCGCGGGGTCCGGCAAATCGCCCTCAGGCGGAAAGGAGGGCACCTCCGGCTCCGGCAAGGGCGCGATTTCCGAGGACCTGCGAAAGCTGGTCGATCTCGATGTGTTTGCGATTGAGGTTGGTTATGGACTGCTTCCGCTGGCGGATGCCAAACAGGGTGGCGATCTCCTCTCGCGCGTCACCGGCGTGCGCAAGACGCTCGCCCGCGAAAAGGGCATACTCGTCCCGCCGGTCTCGGTCCGCGACAACCTCGAACTTGAGGCAAATGAGTACCGCTTCCTCCTGCGTGGAAAGACCGTGGCGAAGGGCCAGGTCCAGCCGGGCCGCAGCATGGCCATGAATGTTTCCAACAGTACGGTTGCCCTTCGCGGCCTGCCCACACGCGAGCCGGTGTTCGGACTCGAGGCCGTGTGGATCGACGAGAGCGAGCGGAAGACGGCCGAGCTCAACGGGTACACCGTGGTGGATCCGTCGTCCGTGATGATCACCCACGTATCCGAGACGCTGAAGAATGTCGCCCATCTGCTCCTTGGCCGGCAGGACGTGCAGACGCTGATCGATCATCTCAAGGAATCACACCCCGCGCTGGTCTCGGAACTGCTGCCGGATCTCGTCAATCTCGGGATCATCCAGCGCGTGCTTCAGAATCTGCTGCGGGAGAATCTTTCGATTCTCAATCTGCCGCTCATCCTCGAGTGCATCGGCGATTTTGCGGGTGTCACGAAGAATCCGGATGACCTCAGCGAACTCGCGCGCCGCCGGCTTGGGCTCTATTTTGTGCCCGAGCTGGAGTGTCGCCCGGGCATGCTCAGGGCCGCCACGTTTGATCCCCGACTCGAGCAGGTGCTGATTGCGCGCATCCATCGCACTCCGAGCGAGGTGGGGCTTGCCCTGGATCCGATGCTGGGACGTCATCTTCTGACGGAGATCAATGCGCGGGTGGCGGAGTTCACCCAGCAGAACCTGACGCCGGTTCTTGTGGTGAGCACCGAGCTCAGGCTCGCGCTGAAGCGATTCTTTGAGCCATCATTCCCGAGACTTGTTGTCCTGGCATTTCAGGAACTTCCCCCGAGCACGGAGATAGAGAACACGACGATCGTGACGATTCCCCCGCACCTCGTGGCCCGTCTCGAAGCGCCTGCACCCGCCTTGCGTGCGGCGTAGGGAGGCGGTCTGATCTAGCCGGAGCTGGATACCCGGCTTGGGCAGGCACCCCGCGTCCCGTGTGGTGGACTGCATGGGCGAATCGCACGACTGATAGCGCGGCAACGTCATCTTGAAACGATGGATAGTGGACCTTCGCCGTTCCCGGGTTGAAAACAAGAGCGTCAGCGCTGTTCTGTCCACTCCGTCGAAGCGTAGGTTTCGGTCAGTTGTTCAAGTTCCCCTTCGTTGTAGTCGGGCCAGGGAGTGGCCTGCGGAGAGGCGCCAAGTGCCTCGCCCAGTCCCACCGAGAATCGAAGGAGAAAGGCGTGCCAGTCCGTCACCGCCAGAGCGTTTGGCCGCCAGATGGAACCTTGCAGGATCAGTCCATGCCTGGTGCGTTTTTGGGCGGCGCCTGCGATCTTCGCTCCGGTGCCGGGGACGATCACATCGTGGCATTCGGCCTTGCTGAAACAGATGCCCGACGGCCCCGGCGACGGACCGGCGGGTGTATCCTCGCAGGGATGCTTGGTCTCAGCCGGCTGGCCGAGTTCCCTCAACGCCTGGGCGAGTCTCTCATGCACGATGCGGTAGGCATCGATGGCGCGGGTGCATTCAATGGGGTGGCCCCTCGGAATCACCAGGGCGTAGGTCCAGTCCTCACGATGGTCCACCAGTCCACCGCCTGTGAAGCGCCGGCATAGTTCCATGGGGGCATCGGTCGGGGCAATCTGATCGCGAATGAAGGCGATTTTCTGACTGAAGCCAAAGGTGCGTGCAGGACGGTGCCATCCGTAGTGACGGAATCGCGGCTGCGACGGCTCCGGATAGCGCTGCAGCATCAGGAAGTCGCCCGCCATGTTCTCCGCGGCGCCCCCGTGTCGCGTCGGCAGTAGATGGAACGTGTACGGCACGGAATCACGAGACGGCATGGCGGCATTCGGCGCAAAGTGTTTTTTCAGCTCGCGACCCTGCGTTGAAATGAGAAGTTCGCCTGGCATGCCCTCAACCTCGCGACGGACCGCAGTCTTCACGGAATCGCTCATTCGGGAAATGACGCGGGTCGCGCAGCAGCATGACGCGATCAACCTCGCGCAGGGATTTCCCGACACGGATCCGCCTGCCAGCCTCGTGCAGGCGGCGAAAGAGGCAATGGATGCGGGGCGGCACCAGTACGCGATCACCTGGGGATCACCGGAACTGCGGACCGCGCTAGCCGGCAAGCTGAGCCGCTTCGCGGGCATGGAGGTCGATCCGCAGCGCGAACTCGTCGTCACCTGTGGTGCGACCGAGGCCATGATGGTTGCGATGATGACGGTATGCGACCCGGGGGACCGGGTGGGGCTGTTCTCGCCCTTCTACGAGAACTACAATGCGGATGCGATTCTGACCGGTGCTCAACCGGTGCATGTGCGGCTGCATCCGCCGCACTACCGGTTTGATCCGGAGGAACTGCGCGCCGCGTTTGCCGGTGGCCTGAAGGCATTCATCCTGTGCAATCCGTCGAACCCCACCGGCCGGGTGTTCACGCGCGAGGAGCTGCTTGCCATCGCTTCCCTGGCGGAGGAGTTCGACACGTTTGTCATCACCGATGAGGTCTATGAGCATATCGTCTTTGACGGCAGGAGTCACCTCACGTTTGCCACCCTGCCGGGCATGGCGCGGCGCACTCTCACCTGTTCATCGCTCTCGAAAACCTTCTCCATCACCGGCTGGCGCCTTGGGTATGTGCATGCACCCGCGCCGATCGTGGCGCAGGCGCGCAAGGTCCATGATTTCCTGACCGTCGGCGCAGCGGCGCCCCTGCAGCATGCGGTGGTCACGGCGCTCGGGTATCCGAAAAGCTACTACGACGGCCTTGCCGCGGAGTATGCGAACCAGCGGGACATCCTCTGTGGGTTCCTGGATAAGGCGGGATTGGGGCATACGCGCCCGGAGGGAGCCTATTTCGTGATGGTGGACATTTCCCCGTGGGGATTTGCCAGCGACGTGGAGTTCGCCCACTGGATGACCCGAGAGGTGGGCGTGGCGCCGGTGCCGGGCTCAAGTTTCTTTCCGTATCCGGAAGATCGTTACATCCGACTCAATTTCGCCAAGAGACCTGCGACACTCCGCGCAGCCGGCGAGCGGCTGCTGAAGCTCAGGCGCGGTTGACATGGTGTTTCTGCATGAAGAGCTGGATTCTTGAAGGAAAGCAGCGTCGAGGAACGCGGTCTGGTATCCCTTCCGGTGAAGTTGCGGCAGAAGCTTCGGTTGCGCCCCGGCCACGATGGTGGAACGCGCAGGGGCGTTTGCGCCGTCTCAAGCCCGGGTTTTCCGAGCTGGTGATCCGTGAACCCTGATGCTCCAGATAAATTCCCCTGCGGGGAACGATGTTGCTTGGCTACGCTTCCTGCGCAGGTGCCGTTGCCTGTCTGGGCTTGAGCAATTGAGCAGGAAGGAACCAGCGCACGGTCCAGCGAGGAAGATCTGAGCGCTTGTGGCGCGACTCGGTTTTTTCCAGCGCCAGCACGGAGCCCTTCTTGAAATCGACAAACGCGGGTTTTGATCTGCCTCGGACAAGCAGGGTCGCGAGTCGGGTCAGGTGGGGATTGTGTCCGACCAGAGCGATCTCCGAGCGTGGAGGCAGGGCATTGATACGCTCGAGGAGAAGCTTCGGATCATCGTCGCCGAGCAGACCGGGGATCTCCACCCGGGCGGCGTCGGGATTCAGCCCCGCTGTGAGCCGATCGGCCGTTTCGCGCGAACGTGAGAGCGGGCTGTGCCAGATCTGACCTGGCAGGAGAAGGCGGTTGTCGGCGAAGAAGCGGACCAGCATTGCGCATTCGTGCACACCGGCCAGGCTCAGGGGCCTGAGCGGATCCTCGGCAGCCGGTACAGCATGGGCGTGGCGAATGAGGTAGATCATCGCGGTGCGGATGGTCAGAGGAACGGCTCTGTCTCCGGCTGGACTGCTGCCACGCTGCCGAGCTCGCGGTCGAGCAGGGCGCGGATCACCTTCAGGAGCGTGCTCAGCGTGAAGGGCTTCGGGAGATGCGCCTGTGCATTCTGGTCGACCCATGGGAGCAGTTGGGGCGGCTCGTGGTCGGCCGTGCTCAGGAGGCGGAGTTCAGAATTTCTGGCAAGGAGCTCGCGGACGAGGCCTTCCGCGCCGGGCAGGCGGCTGTCCAGGATTGCCAGTTCAATCGGCTGGGAGCGAGCGCCGGTGGCCGCTGCATCGTTTGTCGTTGCACAATCGATCACGGTATAACCGTCCGAGGTCAGGATGCCCGCGATCATCTTCCGAAGCACGCTGTCGCCCTCGACAATCAGGACGGACTCGCGTCCACCGGTTGAGGGAAGCGTCGACAGCACGGCGGGGCGCACGCTCGCGGGTTCATTCACCTCCGGAAGATAGATGTCGAACGTCGTTCCCGCGCCGGGTGCGCTGTGGACGGAAATGTAGCCGTTGTTCTGCTGCACCACGCCGTAGACCAGCGCGAGGCCGAGGCCCGTGCCCTCGCCCTGGGGTTTGGTGGTGAAGAACGGTTCGAAGAGATGTGCCTGCACATCCTCGTCCATGCCGCACCCGCTGTCGCTTACGGACAATTGCGTGTACCGGCCGGGGGGAATGTCGATGCGCCGCAGGGTCAGTCCCGCCTTCATGGTTTTGCCCGCGGTGCTGATCGTGACGTGTCCCCCAGGAGAGAGAGCGTCGCGCGCATTCATCGTGAGGTTGAGCAGGACCTGCTGGATCGCGGTCGGATCGACCCGCACGTTCCGGGTGTCGGGGGAGAGGGAAAGGTTGAGCTGGTGATAGGGACGCAGCAGCCGGCCGAGCAGGTCGGAGTTGGCCTGGATGAGATCGTTGAGGCTGATCACCTGCGGTTCCAGGGTCTGGCGGCGGCTGAAGGCGAGCAGCTGCCGGGTCAGGGTGGCGGCCTTCTGGCCGGCGGAATGGATTTCAGAGATGGTCCGCCTCGTGTGCTCATCGTCCGTGAAGCGGTCTGCCAGGATCTCGGAGTAGCCGTTGATCACGGAGAGCAGGTTGTTGAAATCGTGCGCGACTCCTCCGGCGAGCCGGCTGACGGTGTCGATGCGCTGGGCGTGTCCGAGCGCCTCTTCGAGCCGGCGCTTTTCGGTGACATCGCGGTAGCTGGCCACGATGTGGGTGACTTTCCCGCGGCGGTTGCAGAGCGGGCTCAGCAACCAGGCTGCGAAGAGGGTCGATCCGTCGCGGCGGGTGAGGTATCCTTCGGCTGAATACGTGCTGCCTGTGCGGGCCGAGCGAAACCAGCGGCGCTGCCGGGCCAGTTCGACCTTGTCGACATGAAGAAAGTCGTGGGTGCGCGCGGTCAGTTCGGCTTCGGAGTAGCCGGTCATCGAGGAGATGCGCTCGTTTGCAAAGGCGATGCGCAGGCCGGTGCGGCTCCAGTGCGCGGGGGCGATCAGGACGCCTTCGGGAAGTGAGCGCAGTGCTGCTGCAAGCAGGGTGGGCGGCGGATGCCGGCCGGCGGCGGTCCGGGCGCCTGACCGGCGCTTCCGGCGCGCGGATGCGGGGAGTGATTTTGAGCGCCGGGAAGTCGCGGCGGATTTTTTTGCGGTGCGGGTCGCGGGGCTTTCGCTCGCGGGCAGCGTCATGGCGAAAGCCGTTCCACAATCCAGTCCCCCCCCGCCTTTTCGCGCCGGTAACGAAGCCGGTCGTGCAGACGGCTGCGGCGGCCCTGCCAGAATTCCACGGCGTCGGGCAGCAGCCGGTATCCGCCCCAGCTTGGCGGAAGGGGGACCTCCAAACCCGCGTACTTCTGCTCAAGGGCCTTCATGGCGGCTTCGAGCGTTTCGCGATTCGGCACCACGCTGCTCTGGCGGGAAACCCACGCGCCGAGCTGGCTGGCGCGTGGCCGCGAATGAAAGTAGGCCGCGCTCTCCTCGCGCGTGACCCGGGCGATCGAGCCTTCGACGATCACCTGGCGTTCCATTGCAATCCAGGGGAATGTCACCGAGGCCACCGGGTTTGCCTCCATCTCCCGCCCCTTGCGGCTCTCGTAGTTCGAGAAGAAGACAAAACCCCGACCGTCGATGCCCTTGAGCAGGACCGTGCGCGTCGAAGGGCGCCCCTCCCGGGTCGTCGTTGCCAGCACCATGGCGTTCGGTTCGGGGATCTTCGCGGCCTCAGCCTCCTGAAACCAAAGGTCGAACTGCCGAAAGGGATCCTTGGCGAGATCCTTTTCCGCCAGGCCTGCCAGGCTGTAGTCCCGTCTGAGATCGGCAAGTGACATTGAGCCTCACCGTAGTGAAACGAACCGTGAGCGCACGGAGAAAATGATGCGATTGGCGCAAATCCCGGACGGCGCAGTCGGCCGGGCGGTGGGTGGCATCGCGGGATTGCCGATCGCGACAAAGCCGTCCGGGATCAGCACAAAACCGCCTGCCTGCGGTTTCGACCTTGTTTCGTTTGAGGTCAGGCGGCACCCTTTTGGTTCAAACTCCCGCGCGCATGAAGATCAACCTCAAGCTCACTCCCCAGTCATTGCAGAAAAAAGTCGGACGCGTCTTTGAACTCGCCGGAAAGAAGATCCGTGCGATCGATGCTTCCTGGGATCCGGCCAAGGGCACTCCCGTCTTCACCGTGAAGGGAAAGTACACCTCGCGCGGATGGACCGAGTGGACGCAAGGCTTCCAGTTCGGCATGGCGTTCCTGCAGTACGACGCCACGGGCGACGAGAGCTTCCTCACGCTCGGGCGCGACAAGACGGTCAAGCTCATGGCATCGCACGTCTCCCACGTCGGCGTGCACGACCACGGGTTCAACAATGTCTCGACCTATGGCAATCTGCGGCGCCTCCAGCTCGAGGGACGCATCCCGGAGAACCGCGACGAGCTGAATTTCTGTGAACTCGCGCTCAAGGTGTCGGGGGCGGTGCAGGCGGCGCGGCATGTTCCCACGGCTTACAGGTTGCCCTGGTCTCCGGTGGGCGGCGCGGGCGTCGCCCCGAGCGGCTACGTCTATTCCTTCAATGGGCCGCAATCCCTCTTTGCCGACACGATCCGCTCCATGCGGTCGCTGGTGGTTGCGCACCAGCTTGGGCATGCGCTGATGGGGGAGGGCGACAAGCCTATCAATCTTCTTCATCGTGCGATCGAGCACGCCGCGACGACTGCGCGCTTCAATGTGTTTTTCGGCCGCGGGCGGGACAGCTATGATGTTCGTGGACGGGTCGCGCACGAATCCATCTTCAATCGCAATGACGGACAGTTCCGGTGTCCCTCCAGCCAGCAGGGTTATTCGCCGTTCACGACCTGGACCCGTGGAGCGGCCTGGATCATCTGTGGCTTTGCGGAGCAGCTTGAGTTTCTCGACACGGTCCCGGGGACGTCGCTCGATGCGATGGGTGGCCGGCGGGCCGTGACGAATGTTTTCCTGGAGACTGCGCGTGCGAGTTCGGACTATTTCATCGACGGGTATTCCTCGAGCGACGGCGTGCCCTATTGGGACAGCGAGGCGCTGAACACCCACAGGCTGGGCAACTTTGCCGCCCGTCCCGCTGATCCCTACAATGCGCACGAGCCGGTTGACAGCTCGGCCGCGGCGATCGCGGCGCAGGGTTTCATCCGCCTCGGGCTCTGGCTCGGCGGCAATGGCGAAAAGGCCGCGGGGCGGCGCTATCTTCAGGCCGGGCTGACCGTCGCCAACACACTCTTCGACGAGCCCTACCTCTCGACGGATTCCAGACATCAGGGACTCCTGCTTCACAGCGTCTATCACAGGCCGAACGGTTGGGACTACATTCCGAAGGGACAGAAGGTGCCGTGTGGTGAGTCCTCGATGTGGGGGGATTACCATGCGATGGAGCTGGCCCTGTTGCTCAAACGACTGGCGGACGGCAAGTACTACACGTTCTTCTGAGCGGGCGCGCGCGCGTCCTTGCGATGCTGCCACAAATGACCTAGGGTGCCGTTGAATGTGCCCATCGGTTGCGGAAGCCGCCGTTGGGCGATCAACGGATGCTCACATTGACCGAACCCATCTACTACGAATCCCATTGTCACACGCCACTGTGCAAACACGCCACAGGCACGCCCGTTGAATACGCGGAGCAGGCTGCTTCGAAGGGGCTGAAAGGCATTGTATTCACGTGTCATTGTCCCCTCCCTGATGGACATTCGGCACAATGGCGGATGGGCGTCGACCAGTTCGGGGAGTACGTGGATCTCATCGCGCATGCCCGGTCCCGGATGGAAGGCAGGGTGGATGTGCGGCTGGGACTGGAGAGCGATTTTTTTCCGGGCATTGAGCCCTGGATCGAAAAGCTGCACAGGCGGGCGCCGCTTCACCATGTCCTTGGATCGGTCCACATGCAGATGAGCGCCTATCGTCAGCGCTATTTCAACGGCGACTACTTCGACTACCAGAAGACCTATTTCGCGCACCTCGCGGAGGCTGCCGAGACCGGGCTGTATGACACGCTGGCGCATCCCGATCTCGTGAAAAACGAGTCGCCCGCCTCATGGGATTTCTCCCGCATCCAGCCCTTCATCGAACGCGCGCTGGATCGCATTGCGTCCACCGGGATTGCCATGGAGCTCAATACCAGCGGCCTGAACAAGGTCATGCCCGAAATGAACCCCGGCCCCGCCATGCTGGGGCTGATGCGTGCACGCGGGATTCCCGTGGTTGTCGGTGCGGATGCCCACACGACGGACCGCGTGGGGGACGGATTTTTGGAGGCGCTGGACCTCCTTGAAGGCGCGGGCTACCGGGAAGTCAGCCACTTTCTTGAGCGTCGCAGGCAGGTGCTGCCGATTGCCGCGGTCAGGGCATCACTGAAGTCCGGCTGAGGGATGAACGGAGACCTTCCCGATCTCTATCAGTTCACGCGCGCGGAGATCACCGCACTCATCGTGCGGTGGGGGTTTTCGCCCGTTCACGCGGCGACGCTCTGGAATGCGATGTACTGGGAGATGGGGGAGAGCATCGGAGGCATGACCGCGCTGCCTTCGAAGGTGGTGCGCCGCCTGGAGGTGGAGACGCGGCTCGGAGTGCTTCCAGTTGCGCTGTCGACGGACTCGACCGACGGGTACACGCGGAAGTTTCTGCTCACGCTTCCTGACTCACGGCAGATCGAGACGGTGCGCATGCGTTTCACGGGGCGTGCGACTGCGTGCATCAGTTCGCAGGCCGGTTGTGCGATGGGGTGTGTCTTTTGTGCGACGGGCCAGATGGGCTTCAAGCGTCACCTGGGTGCGGGGGAAATCGTTGCGCAGGTCGTCCATGTCGCGCGGGTGCTGAAGCGTGCGGGTGAGCCCCGCCTCCGCAATGTCGTTGTGATGGGCATGGGAGAGCCGCTGCACAACTACGACGCCACGCTGCGTGCGCTGGAGATTGTGCGCGATGGAGCCGGACTGGCGCTTGGCGCGGAACGGATCACGGTGAGCACGGTTGGTGTGGTGCCCGGCATCCTGCGGCTGGCCGAGGAACGGCAGCCGGTGAGCCTGGCGGTTTCGCTGCATGCTGCGACCCAGGAAGAGCGGGCTGCCCTGGTGCCCGCGGCCCGGGCGTGGCCGCTCGACCGGCTGATGGATGCCTGCCGCACCTACAGCAATGTCACCGGCCGCCGCATCTTCTACGAGTGGACATTGATCGAAGGGAAGAACGACAGCGCTGATCACGCCCATGCGGTCGGGCGGCTGCTGCACGGGATGCCCGCGCAGGTGAACCTGATACCGCTCAACCCGACGACCGGGTATGCGGGTGAGCCGGGGCGTCGCGAGGCGGCCAGGGAATTCCAACGGATCCTTTCGAACCACTACGCCCTGCCCAGCACGATACGCCAGCGGCGCGGCATCGACATTGCCGCCGGCTGCGGACAGCTGGCCGGTGCAGTTTGAACGGCGTTCGCAGCGATCGTCCGGATGTTCGCATGACGCGGCTTCGAGGTGGCCCGATCGACGCCCGTTTTCAGGAATTCGTCCGCAGGGAAGCGGACACGGGTTGGCTTGCCGAAAGGTAACTGATTGGTGCATTGTGTGGCGATGAGGCCCATGATGCTTGTTTTGCTGGCCGCGGCGGGACTGTCGGCTGCCGCCGTGCGGTTGGAGGCGGAGGAAGGAAGGTCGCATGGAGGCTTCTATTCCGCAGAGCGGATCGCAAACGCCCGTCGTAACGTCGAGCAGTATGCCTGGGCGGGGGAATTGCGCGCGGAGGCGGTTGCACGCGCGGAGCCCTGGCGCGTGAAGAGTGATGATGAACTTTGGTCGATGGTGCCCGGGCAGGACCTGCCGCGCACCATCGATGTGACCCTGACGCGGTCACCGGGTGGCACGACGCGGTCAGGGTGCCTCACCTGCGGCACGAAGATCGATCGGTTTGGCAGTTATCCGTACAATCCGGATTTTGAGAGGCTTCCCTGGAAGCTGACCTGCCCCTCGTGCGGGAGCGTGTTTCCGACCAACGATTTTGGAGCCTACTATCGGAGCGGAATCGACGGACGCGGATTGTTCGATCCTGCACGCGCGGACCGAGGTCTGCTTTTCAACGCGGCCCATCCCGATCCGAGGGATCCGCTGCATCGCTTCGGGGTGGATGATGGTTACGGCTTCATCGATGCCGATGGCCACGGGCATCGGTTCATCGGCTACTATGTCTGGAAGTACTGGAGGTGGATTCAGGAAGGACTTGTGGCGCTTGCGGACGCCTATGTGCTGTCGGGCGACCCGATCTATGCACACAAGGCGGCAATCCTGCTGGATCGAATCGGGGACGTGTATCCCGACATGGACTGGAAGCCCTATGCGGACCGTGGATGGTATCACTCAGACGGCAATCGCGGCGTGGGCAGGATCGAGGGAGCGATCTGGGAAAGCAATGTGGCCCGCAAGCTGGCGCAGTGCTATGACGCCATTCTCAGCGGGACGCTGGGCGATGATGCGTTGTGGAGGTTCTTGAAAGGGAAAGGCCGGGCATTCCGGCTGCCGACACCCAAGGGCACCCGCGCCGACCTCCTGCGTGGACTTGACGAGCGGCTGCTCAGGACAATTTACCGGTCGGTTCTGACGCGGCAGATCGAGGGGAATGAAGGCATGCACCAAATGGCTGTGGCCGTGAGCGCGATGGCATTGAACAGCGAAGCAGAATCCTCGCAGTGGCTCGATTGGCTGAATGCACCCGACGGCGGGGCAATCCCGGGTCTCGTTGTGTCGCAGCTGGACCGTGATGGTGCGACGGATGAGGCGGCGCCAAACTATGCGGTGTTTGCGGGCCAGCTTTTCAATCACATTGCGGCATTGCTGCGCGACTCACCGATCCTGATGAAGGCGGACTCTTCCCATCGTTATCCGCAAGTGAGGGCAAATTATTCGTTCGCGGCACGGCTCGCGGTGCTTGGGAGGGCGGTTCCGAATCTGGGTGACACTGGAGCAACAGGATTGGTGACACTTGCGCCCGGAGATCCTGGGTATTGTGCGCTGGGGTTTCAGGCGATGGGGGATCCTGATCTGGCGATCATGGCCTATCGCCTCAATCAGGACTCTGCCGAAGGGTTGGGCAGGGACGTATTTGAGGCGGAACCCGAGGCGCTCGAGCGGGAAATTGAACGACTCGGAAAATCGGCTGGTCCTCGTCGCGTGGGAGGCCACGTGATGACGGGCTACGGCCTTGCAGTACTTGAAGCGGGGGATTCGCCGGCAGACGGATTTGCGATCGCTCTGAACTACGGGCGGACCACGCGGCACGGGCATGCGGATCTCCTGAATTTCGATCTGTTTGGCTTCGGTCGCTGGCTTGCTCCGGACTTTGGTTATCCGGAGTTCGCGACGGCATGGCCACCCACCAAAGAATGGACCGTCAACACGCTAGCGCACAATACGGTCGTGGTGGATCGCCGGATGCAGCCCCGCGTTTGGGGAGGCAAGGTGGCGTTGTTTCGCCAACTTGATGGTTTTGGAGTTGTGGAGATCGACGGGCGCAGTGCCTATCCGCAGACGGAAGAATACCGGCGCATGATGGCGCTGGTGGAGACGCCTGATCACAAGGGGGCGTATGTGATCGACATTTTTCGAGTCAAAGGAGGACACGATCACGTTCTGAGTTTTCACGGTCCACCGGGAAAAATGTTTTCGAGCGGACTCAGCCTGATGCGGCAGGAGGAGGGAACCTATGCAGGCGTCGGGATTCCCTATGCGCAGTCGCCCGGAAACTTCCCCGTCGGATACTCCTATCTTTACGAGGTGCAGCGGGACACCCGCCCAGGCAGCGCGTTCACTGTCGATTGGGAGGTTGAGCCGGGGTATCGTGGCACGGGCGGAGGTACGCCATTGCATCTGCGCCTGCATGGGATGAGTCCCAGTGACGATGTTGCCCTTGCATCGGGAGATCCGCCCCAGAACAAGGCGGGAAACCCCAGGCGGGTCGGGTTTGTCCTTCAACACCGTGCAGCGACCGGCGCGGCACCGGATTCACTGGCGAGCACCTTTGTTTCGGTGATCGAGCCGTATGCAGGGACTCCGTCGGTGCGACAGGTTGAACGGATTCCCGGGGCAGAGGGGCACGTGGCGCTTCGTGTCACCCTGGCGGACGGTCACCGGGACATCTTTTTATGGAATGAAGTGAGTGACTCTCCCGTTCTGGAGGCGGCAGGGGCCCGGCTCGATGGACGATGCGGCTGGATCCGTATAGGGCCGGAAGGCGCGGCTAGGTGCGCGATCATGATTGAAGGTGAAAGCTTTCGGGCGCGTGGGGTGAGGCTCATGGGGCCGGCCGCGATCCGGGGGACCGTCGTGAAAATGAATCGTGAACTCGCTGGCGGTGGATGGATCGTCCTGGATACGAGCAGGCCGCTGGACGAACGGGTGCTCGGTCAGACGCTGCACATTGCAAATGAAAACGAACGCGATGCCTGTTACGTCATCGAGCGGATTGAGCGCGAAGGACGGCTGTGGCGCGTGTACTGCGGCGAGATTTCATTTGTCCGGGGTTTTGCCGGACCGACACTGAGCCTTCGGGGGCAGAGGGTGCCTGCGAGCTATGATCATGGATTCCTGTTTGATTTCGAACCCGGTGCCTCATTCACGATACCGTTGCATGCGGAATGGCGCGGAACCCCGACGATGGGAGGAGGGACTGGCATGAAGGGTGAAGATGCGGTTGAGTCGAGGGCGTCCGGCGCCAAGTAACTGGCGGTGAAAGTTTGCGGCCATCGGATTCCCTGTTGCCTTATGCTGGCGGAGCCCATGACTCTGGAGCGTCCTCATGAACAGTGATGCCGAAAAGCCGGTTCGTCGCCGCAACCCTGATCGCACCAAGCGCCGCTTGCTGCAGGCGGCGATCCGGTTGTTTTCCGACAAGGGGTTTCACGGAGTGTCCGTCGACGAGATTGTGGCCAGGGCGAAATCGAACAAGCGCATGGTCTACCACTATTACGGTTCGAAGAATGACATCTACCTCGCGGCGTTGGTGGAGGTGCTCGGACGACTGGAGTCGACGGAATTTCAGGCGGTGGTCGCGAAAGGACGGGCGGACCAGCAATTGCGGGAGCTGCTGGTCGCGTATTTCAAGTTCCTCGACGCGAATCCGGAATTCTACCGACTGCTGCTTTGGGAGAATCTCGAACACGGCCGGCACATGGTTCGCAAGGCGGCAAGACTCTCGAAGAATCCCTTCATGGAACGGTTCAGGGTGATCATCGAGGATGGAGTCAGGGAGGGGATCTTCCGTGCACCCGCCGACATCAAGCACCTGCTGATAAACTTCATCGGCCTCTGTTTCATCTACTATTCCAACTACTATTCGCTGGCGATCAGCCTTGGGTTGGACATGGACAGCCCGCGAGTGAGGGAAATGCGCGTCACCCAGGTTGTTGACCTGGTGTTTCACGGATTGCTGGCAAAATAGGAAACGTTTCCGCGCCTCCCTGCCGGCCGGTGCGCGCGCCGATAGGTCAGGTCGGGAGATGACGCTTCGCCCAGTCGTTCAGGGCGGAGCGGTGTTCATAGATGCGTTCCCACGCATCGGCGATGGCGTCCATGTCCGCCCTTGTCCCGAGGAGCTGCGACTGCGTGTACCATCCGCCTTGCTCGTAGCAGATGGTCTCGCAATTGGGGTTTCGCACCTTGTTGAAGTCGAGTCGCTCCGCCACGCGGTGAAGGTAGGGACCGAATGCCTTGTCGAGAAACAGGGGTTGGCGGTAAAGTGGAAGCGGGTAGCCAGCTCCGCAGCCCACGCCTTCCGCGGCAAGGGCCTTGAGCACCATTTCCCTCGAGAGGCCGAATTCCTCCGCGACAATACGAAACGTGAAGAGGTGATAGGCATGACGGGTGCAGTTGGCATCGCGCAACTGCGTATGAACCCCGGGAATACTTGCCAGACGTGAGGCGAGGTAGATTCCGTTCCCGTCGCGAAGGCGTGTCTGCTGCTCGAGCCGGTTGAGCTGGCTGTTGAGCAGGGCGCCCTGCAGTTCGCCCAGGCGGTAGTTTACCGCATTGATGTGGTGCTCGTACCACTGGCCCGTGCTGACGCGACCGCAATTGTGGAGCGACGTCACCCTTTCGGCGATGGACTGGTTGTTGGTGATGACAATGCCGCCCTCGCCTGCGTTCAGATTCTTGCTGGACTGGAAGGAAAACGAGCCGGCGTCACCCAGGGCGCCGACCGGCCTGCCCTGGTAGAGGGCGCAGTGGGCATGGGCCGCGTCCTCGATGACAACCAGTCCGTGCTTTCGGGCGATGGGGAGAATGGCCTCCATGTTCGCTGGAAGGCCCGCAAAGTGCACGACGATCACGGCCCGTGTGCGAGGGGTGATTGCCGCCTCGAAGGCCTTTGGACAGAGGTTGAGCGTCTCGAGATCGATGTCGGCGAACACAGGGACGGCGTTGGCCTCGACCACGGCCGTCGCACTGGCAAGGAACGTATAGGATGGGACGATGACCTCATCCTCCGCCCGCAGGCCCGCGGCATGCAGCGCGAGACGGATCGAGATGCTTCCGTTCACGACGCCAATGCCAAACTTTGCGCCGTGCATCGCGGCGAAACGTCCTTCGAAGGTCTTCACCTCGGTTCCCGACAGCTTGCCCCAGTGTCCGCTGCGCAGGGCGCGAAGGACGCGCTCCTCGTCCGTGGCATCGAAGACGGGCCATCCCGGAAAACGATGCTCCCGCCGGGAGGTATTGTCGAGGAGGGCCGGACGATTGGTGGCGGAGAGGGAGCTCATGAGTAATGAACCAAATGGTTACTAATGGCGGAACTCAAGCCGATACTTTTGAACCCGGCCGATTCCGCGGGATTCCCCTTGCCTGAAAAGTAACCGCGCAGTTATGAAGGTTGCATCCGACCCGGATCCGCCCGTGTCCCGCCTCCGCAGCCTCCATGTCAAGCTCCCCATCACGATCCAAATCTCCAGAGCCGCCGCCGCTGATGCCCTGGCCGCGTCAGATCTCCCGTACCGCGGGAAGGTTCGCGATTTCGCCCGCCGTGGCGTTTGTGAGCACGGGAGATCCGCGGGTCCAGGCCGCTGTCGGACGCCTCAGGCAGCGGTGGCAGGAACGCACCGGAATGCTTTTCTCGGGGGCTGCGGGTTCCGCCCGCGGAGGCCGTACCGGCATGAGGATTGTCATCCGTGCCAGGGCGGCGGGTGGCGCGTATCCTGCGCTGGGTAATGATGAGTCCTACCGTCTTGTGGTGACCCCGAAAGGTGTCCTGCTGGATGCGGCGGTCACGTGGGGGGCACTGAGAGGGCTCGCAACCCTTGAGCAGTGCCTCAGGAGCGGGGCCGACGGCTGGTTTCTTCCGGCAGTGAGGATCAGGGACCGGCCGCGGTTCGTCTGGCGCGGGCTGTTGATCGATGTCTGCAGGCATGTGATTTCGATGGAGTCCCTCAAGCGCCAGATCGATGGCATGGCGCTGGCGAAGTTCAATGTGCTGCACTTCCATCTCACCAACGACCAGGGCTTTCGAATTGAGAGCAAACGGTTTCCCCGCCTGCAGGAGTGTGGATCCGACGGCAGCTATTTTACCCAGGTGCAGGTCCGTGAGATTGTGGCCTTTGCCGCCGATCGTGGCATTCGTGTCGTGCCGGAATTTGATGTGCCGGCGCACACCTCAAGCTGGCTGGTGGGCTACCCGGAACTCGCCTCCGCGCCGGGTCCCCACGAGATCTGCCGTACCTGGGGAGTGGTGGATGCCGCACTCGATCCGACCAGGGAGTGTGTCTACCGGTTTCTGGAGGAGCTGTTCTCCGAGATGGTGGAGCTGTTTCCCGACTCCCATTTTCACATCGGCGGGGATGAGGTGAAGGCGAAACAGTGGTCCGGGAACCCGGAGATCCAGCGTTTCATCTGCGAGAAGGGGTTGCGCGATAACCGGGGCCTGCAGGCGCATTTCAACCGGCGACTCGGGGAGGTCCTGGTCAGGCTTGGACGTCGGATGGTCGGGTGGGACGAGATCATGCACCCGGATCTTCCCAGGGATGCATTGATTCAATCCTGGCGGGGGATGGACGGATTGGTGGAGGCGACGAAGCATGGATTTCAGGCATTGCTGTCGAACGGCTACTACCTCGATCTCTGGTGGCCGGCGGGCAGGCACCATCAGGTCGATCCGCTGCCTGCGGAGGTTGACATGGATGCCGGCCAGCGGGCGCTGGTTCTCGGCGGGGAGGCGGCGATGTGGAATGAGTGGACGACGGAGGAGAGGCTGGATTTCGCAATCTGGCCACGGGCTGCGGCGGTGGCGGAGCGGCTGTGGTCGCCTGCGGACGTGAAATCCCGAGAGAGCCTGTACATGCGCCTGCGTGCTTTCAGCCGGCAACT
>JAGOJU010000064.1 GCA_017994935.1 Opitutaceae bacterium | reverse complement strand
ATCGCGCACACCACAATCACCGTCGCGGGCGTGAGTGACAGAATGCCGCGGGCATGATCGTGAGGGCGCGCTTGGGGGGAGGACGGCATCGAGGATTTTTTCGGGAAAGAGTGCCCGGCAATGCGGATTGCGGACTCAGGGAGCGGGCTGGCTTTCCGAAGTCGCAGCAGGCGTCGGATCCTCGATCCTGATCACCGGTATCTGCGAATTGGTCTGCGTCGCAGGATCGGCCACCGGTGTGAGGGGCGACGCCGGCTCAGCGGGTGCGATGGGCGATGGCTCAGGCTGCACCGCTGGCTTTGTCTCGGCAGGCGCCGCAGCCGACTTCGGCGCACTCCAGCCGGGGATGATGAGTTCCTGACCAAACCGGATCCTGGATGGATCCTGAATGTGGTTCGCGGTCACGAGTTCTCCGACGCTGATTCCGTAGCGGCGGGCAATCGCACCCAGGGTCTCGTTCGGCTGCACCGCATGTTTCACCGGGTTGGATCCGCGGGCTGAGGCCGGCGGTGCGGCTTTGGCGACGGGGGCCGCGTCCATGGAGGAAACGGAGCCTTCAGGAAGCATCAGTACCTTTCCAGGGCGGACCATGTCACCCGACAGCTTGTTCATGCGCTTGAGCGTGTTCACGGTCGTGCCGTGCAGGCGCGCAATCTGCCCGAGGGTTTCGCCGCTCTTCACCACGTGCACGGGTCCGGTCTGCTCCGCACCCGCCGCCGAAGCCGCTGTGCCCGACGAGACAGCAGCCGCAGGAATCGTCAGTTTCTGTCCGACCTGCAATGCAGCGTTCGAGCGGAGATTGTTTGCCTTGGTCAGCTCCGCGACCGTGATGCCATGCTTTTTTGCGATGGACCAGAGGCTGTCTCCGCGAGTCGCAACATACGTGGTGGCCGGTTTGGCCTGGGCGGTCGCAGCCGCAGGGGCCGCCGCTGCCGCCTCAGCCGAGCCCGGGCGCGTCGGACTGAAGCGCACCGAGGCGGGAGCCGCATAGGCGACGACCGGCGAGGCGGCATCGCTCGCCGACGCCAGAGGTGACGCTTCGGAAGGCGTGCCCGGCACCGGCGCGCTTTCGGAGGAATCCGCAGGGCGTATGGGTGTCTTGGCCGTTGTGCGGCAGCCGGGCACCGCAAAAATGACGAGGAAAACCGCGAGGTGGACAGCGACGACCGCACCAAAAATGTGCAGAATTTTCATGGGAAAAATGTGGTTGGAATGGAGTCAGGAAGCTATCTAAAAAAGGGAATTATTCACAAGTTGCTCACAAGGCCTTCGAACTGGCGCCCACGATCATCGTAGCCCTGGAATTGATCGAGACTGGAAAAGCCGGGACTCAGCAGCACATGGTCTCCCGCAGCCGCGGCCGCCGCCGCACCGGCCACGCATGCTGAGAGGCTGGCCTCCTTGGCATGGGATATCCTGAGGACACGAAAAGCGTCCGCCAAAGCGGGAGCTGTTTCTCCAAGGAGAAACGCATGTTTCACCTTCGGAGCTATCCTGGAGGCGAATCCGGCGATGTCCCCCCCCTTGGCCTTTCCACCCAGGATCATGATCACGGGCGTCCGGAACTGCTCCAAGGCCGCCTCGGTGGCGTGAAAGTTCGTGGCCTTCGAGTCGTTCCACCACGTAACCCCCGCTCGTTCAGCCACTTTTGAGAGTCGGTGTGGTCCAATCTTAAACGATTGTGCGGCAGCGTACAAGGTGCTCTCTCTCACTCCGGCCCCCCGCCACCACGCCGCCGCGAGAAGGAAGTTCTCCCGCTGCGGGTATTCCTCGAACACCGTGTGCCGCAGCAGCACATCTCCGGGCTGCCCCAGGGTCGCAACGCAGGCGCTGGCTGGAAGTGTCTGTCCAAACTGGGCCGCCCACGACTGAACGCTCGATCCCGAATACACCTCTCCCCCGACAGTGCGCTCAAACAGTCGCCATTTCGCCATGAAGTAGGCCTGCATCCCGGAATGCCGTTCGAGGTGATCCTCGGCAAAATTCGTCCAGATCGCGGCATCCGCACGAAACACCTGGAAGGGCTCCGCCTGGAAGGAACTCACCTCGCACACAGCCACCGAGTCCGGCGCCCCGCCACCACGCTCCGCCACAAGCCCGGAGAACGAATGCCCGACATTGCCCGTCGCCGTGGCATCTCGCCCGGCCAGACGCAGCGCATGTGTCAGAAACTCCGTCAGCGTGGTCTTCCCATTCGTTCCGGTGATGGCAATCACCGAACCGCGCCAGAAGAGCGACGCGAAATCCAGCTCTCCGAGGCACACGCTTCCGTTGCTCCTCGCCCGGACAAGCCATGGGTGATCCGGCCGGAAGCCGGGGGAAAAGATGACAAGCCGGTACGTGCCCGCCGGCACCGTCGCGAAATCATTGCGCGCCGTCTTCTCGTCAAAGAGCACCCCTTCCGCACCCAGCGCGCTCAGCAGCGCCAGCACTCCGTTTCCGCTCACACCGCCGCCAAGAACCGCAACCGGGCTCTTCAGCAGGGAGATCAGGAATGGCGGGGAAACGAGCATCGTGTGACGGAGATTTCAGCGGAGCTTCAGCGTGCCAAGGCCGACCAGCGCGCAAAGGAGCGAAACGATCCAGAACCGAAGGACCACCTTCGTCTCAGGCCAGCCTTTTTTCTGAAAGTGATGATGCAGCGGAGCCATCAGGAAGACCCGCCTGCCCTGACCGGTCGGGCTGCGCCGCTTCGTGAGCTTGAACACGCCCACCTGGATCATCACCGAAACGGCTTCCACGACAAACACGCCGCCGACAATCGCGAGCGTCAGCGGTTGCTGGACCATGAATGCCACCACCCCAATGAGCCCGCCCAATGCCAGCGATCCGGTGTCCCCCATGAAGATTTCGGCCGGATGCGAATTGTACCAGAGGAAGGCCATCCCCGCCCCCACCAGCGCGCCGCAAACAACCGCGAGTTCCCCGGTCCCGGGCACGAAGCTGATGAGGAGATATTCCGCAATCCGCGCATTGCCCGCCGCGTAGGCCATGATGCCGTAAACCAGCGCCACCGTGATCGTGCAGCCGATCGCCAGGCCATCGAGTCCGTCCGTCAGGTTGATCGCATTGGAAAATCCCACAACCCAGAAGAACATCAGGACAAAAAGAAGCAGCACCGGAGCACCGACAAGGACCGGGAACTTCACGAAGGGGATCCACAGTTCGCGGATCTTTCCGGCACTCATCGGATGAAGGAAGAGCACCGCAAGCGCGACCGCCGTCACCAGCGTCTGCCAGAAGAGTTTTTCACGCGAGGAAATGCCGTCGCGGTTCCTGCGCACGACCTTGAGATAGTCATCCTTGAATCCCACCGCGGTGAGCGCCGCGTAGACAAACATGGCGACACAAATCCAGACATTCGGCACCGCGCACAGGATCGTGCTGACGAACACCGCCAGGAAGATCATCAATCCTCCCATCGTGGGCGTGTTCTTCTTGTCAAAACGATGGGCTAGATCGCCGACGCGGTCGTCGTCATAGTGCTGGCCGTACTTCAGCCGCTTCAACCGCCGGATCAGCCATGGCCCGATGGCGAAACCGATGACAAGCGCGATCAGCGCCGCGAGCAGCGTGCGAAGTGTGATGAATCGCAGGAGGCGCAACGGGCCAAAGGCGGATTCGAATTCTGCGAGATAGCTCAACATGACAGTGGGCTCAGTGTGCGCCCGCGCCCAGGGCGCGCTCCAGCGCATGGCGGCGGCTTCCCTTGACAAAGACCGATCCACGGAAGGCGGCGATGTGCGCCGCGATCGGTTCCACCGCCGGGGCGATGGCCATCTGCTCGGACCGGTTGCCGCTCTCGAGCGCCCCCAGACGCACGGACTCGGCCTCGGATCCGATCACATAGCAGAAATCACCGGGACGCAGGTGCAGCATGCGACCGAGATCACGGTGATAGCGACGCGAATCCTCGCCGAGTTCCTCCATCCCTCCGATGACCAGCAGGCGCGGCTCGGCCGCCGGTGCGATCTGATAGAAATTCGCGAGCGCATCCGCCATCGAGGCGGGATTCGCATTGTAGCAGTCGAGATAGACCAGCCGGTTGTCCTCGCGCCGGATCTCGCCACGCATCGCCGAGGGTCGCCACCCCTGGAGTCTCCGGCGGATCATCTCGGGAGAAACCTCCAGCCAGAGCGCCGCACAGATTGCGAGCACCGCATTGCGCGCCATGCCGTCGGAGACCCTCGGAAAGGCGAACACCTGCGCAGCCGATCCACCGATGGCAACCGATGCCGATGTGAGGTCATCGCGGTGGGAGACCGTGAAATAGACCTTGTCCGGAGACTGCCCTTCAGGAAGCACGACCTCGGCGGGCTCGACCACGAGCGTGCGCACGGTGAGATCCCGAAAGGCGGCGAATTCCAGGCAGGATTTGTTGAAGATCGCAACCCCGGCGGCAGAGAGCAGCCGCGCCTTCTCGCGCGCGACGTTGGCGAGTGATCCCAAAGCCTCCAGGTGCGCGGGAGCCACGAGGGTGATGATGCCGATGTCCGGCTCGATCATCGACGCAAGCGGCACCATCTCCCCTTCCTCGCTGATGCCCGCCTCGATCACCGCATGCCGGTGAATCGCGGGGTCCAGGCGCGTCAGGGTGAGCGGAACACCGAGGTGATTGTTGAGATTCCCCTCCGTGGCCAGGACGGTCGGTTCACCGCCCAGAAGCGCGGCCAGCAGGTTCTTGGTCGATGTCTTCCCCGCACTGCCGGAAATCCCGATCACGGGACCTCGAAACGCCCTGCGATGCTCGCGCGCAATCGCCTGGAACGCAGCCACCGTGTCGGCGACAACCAGTTGGGGAAGCGCTACGGAAGGCTCGCTCTGAGAAACAAGCGCCGCCGCCGCGCCCGCCTTCTGCGCATCCAAAAGAAAGTCATGACCATCGCGCCTGTCGGTCCTGATCGCCACAAACACCTGCCCCGGTGCTAGGTGGCGGGTATCGTGTGCGAATCCGACCAGATTCCCTTGCGGCTTCCGGGTCCATGTTCCGCCCGTGACGTGGGCGAGGGCCTCGGGAGCAAAGGTTGGCATGACGGAATGCGTGGGTATGTAGTTTGCCGTGCGCCCTACTTGATCGCCTTGATCCCGATCAGTTCACGGGTGACCTGCCGGTCATCAAAGGGAATCACCGTGTCCGCAAACTCCTGGTAGCTCTCATGTCCCTTGCCAGCGATGAGCAGGCTGTCTCCCGGCCGCGCCATGTCGAGCGCAAGGCTGATCGCCCTCCGGCGGTCATCGATCCACGCCATTTTTGCGGGAGCAGTCATGCCCGCCTTCATGTCATCGAAAATCTGCGTCAGCGACTCGCCGCGGGGATTGTCTGCCGTGGCAAAAGAGAAGTCGGCGAATTCCTGCACGGCCTTCACCATCAGGGGCCGCTTGGTGCGGTCGCGATTTCCCCCACATCCAAAGACCACCAGCAGACGGCCCGGCGTGATCGCACGGAGCATGCCCAGCGCATTGCGCAACGCGTCATCCGTATGGGCGTAGTCCACAAGCACGTTGAATTCCTGTCCCTCATCAATCCGCTCCATGCGCCCCGGCACCCCTCGAAATGCACGGATCCTTTCAAGCAGGTCCGCGGGATCGCGGCCCAGCGCCCACACGGTGGCCAGGGCCGCCAGCAGATTGCTGACATTGTACCGGCCGATCAGCCCTGACTCCACACGGATCCGCCCGCCCGGCCACACGAGACTGAAGGCCGTGCTTCGGAAATCCAGCGTCACCTCCTCCGCCCGGACATCCGCCCGCGGGTCCTCGCCGAAAGTCACCTTGCGCACACCGGACGGAACCTGCGACAGCAACGCGCTCCCGCAAGGGTCATCCAGATTCACGATCGCAACCCGCGGCGCGGCGTCACCCGAACCCTTGAAGAGCCTCGTCTTCACCTCGAAGTAGCTCTCGAGCGTCTTGTGGTAGTCCAGATGGTCGCGGGTGAGATTCGTGAACACTGCCGCCCCGAACTGGAGCCCGAGCACGCGCTTCTGGTCGATGCCATGGGAACTGACCTCCATCACCGCCTGCCTGCAGCCCGCATCACGCATCTGCGCCAGCATGCCGAAGGTGTCGAGCGACTCCGGCGTGGTCTTGAAGGACGGAACCGTTCTTCCACCGAGATCGTAGTTGACCGTGCCGAGCATTCCCACGCGGCGTTCCCCTTCCAGCAGGTGCTTGATGAGGTAGGTCACGGTGGTCTTGCCGTTGGTCCCCGTCACGCCCACCACCTCCATGTCGCGGTCGGGAAACCGATAGAATGCCCGGGCAACCCTCGCGAGCGTGGCCCGCGGGTCGGCCACCTGGAGGAAGGTGACCCTGGAAGGAGTTGTCGTGGGGATGCGTGTCGTGACAACCGCCACCGCACCGCGGTTGATGGCCTCATCCACAAACTGCGTGCCATCGGCGCGCTGCCCTGCGAGCGCAAAGAAGACCTGACCGGGAACGACACGCCGGCTGTCCATCGCCAGTCCCGAAACCGGACGGTCCAGCGTTCCCCTCACAGCCACGACATTTTCGTCGGTGAACAATTCGGATAGTTTGGGTGCCATTTTAAATATGCGGCCTGCAATCTCCCTTTCCCTGCGCGCACGGCCGGCCAGCGCGGGAGTGCGCGGACGAAAGGCATGGATCAAAGCCGGATTGAAGGTGAGATAGCCGATCACCTTTGGCCTCCTTCAAGCGCGAACAGGGGCCTGACGGATGTCGAGGCGACCGGGGTGATGCGGAGATACTGCGCCAGCTTCTCGCCGATGCGCCGGAAGCTCGGAACCGCGACGGCACTCCCGTAGTTGAGTTTTCCCGGAGGCATCTGGCCATCATCCACAAATACCGAGATGACAACCTCCGGACGGCTCGCCGGAAAGAAACCGACGAACGAGCCGATGTGGTGCTGCGTGGAATAGTGCCCGTCAATGAGCTTCTGGGTGGTTCCGGTTTTCCCCGCGACTTCAAACTGGGGAATCGCTGCATCCTGTGCCGTGCCTTCACCCGGAAGGGTAACCCGATGAAGCATCTGCGCAACCGTCTTCGCCGTGCCCGCCTCGATCACCCGCCGGCGCACGGACCTCACAAAGGCGTAGAGCACCTCTCCCCGCGCATCGCGCACCTCGCGCACGATCTGGGGGCGCAGCAGATCGCCTCCGCTTGCAATCACCCCCATCGCATAGTGGATCTGCAGCGGCGTCGCCGCCACGCCATGTCCCATCGGGATGCGGGTGATGTCAGTGCCTCTCCACGTGGTGTAGTCCGAGAGTTTGCCGCGCGACTCCGGACATAGCGAAGGGAAGCCCGTGTAGTCACCAAAACCAAACGCCTTCGCATATTCCCACATGCGCTGCTCGCCAAGGATCATTCCCAGCTGGGCGGCCCCCTTGTTCGACGAATGCGACACGATCTCGGTCAGAGTCAGGGGATGGTCAAAGCGGTGCGCCTCACCCGGCATGTCAATCGACTTTCCGCGATAGTCGATCCGCTCCAGACTGCAGTCAAAACGCTGCGTGAGATTGACCTTGCCGTCATTCAGCACTCCCGATGCCGCAACGATCTTGAACGTCGAACCGGGTTCAAGAATGTTGGTCACTGCAACGTTGTCCATGCTCTTGATCTCATCTCCCGACAGCTTGTTGTACTCGTTCAGGTTGAAAGTCGGCGCATTCGCCATCGCGAGGAGGAAGCCCGTGTTGGCATCACTCACGATGATCGTCGCCTTGAGCGGGTGATAGCTGGCCATGATGTGGGCCAGCTCCTCCTCGGCCATGTGCTGCACGAAGGAATCGATCGAGAGCACCACCGTGTACCCCTGGGTCGCCGGCACCTCCCGCGTGCGAAATTGCGGCAGTTCCCGCCGCTTGCCATCCTTCTCCGATTCGCGCCAGCCATCCTGGCCGCGCAGGTAGAAATCGGCCCATCGTTCGATCCCCTGTACCGGGACGTTCCCCTTGTTCACATAGCCGATGATGTGCGCGGCAAGCTCGTTGTTCGGATAGGCGCGGGTGTAGCTCTTCGGCGGAGCATAGACCCCCTTGATCCCGAGTCCCATGATGCGGTCGTAGGTCGGTTCGTCGACGGTGTCGCTCAGCTTCACCCAGCGAACCTCCGTGCTCCCGGAATCATCCCCAGGCGATTCGTCGCCACCACCGGCGTCGGTGCGCGTCTCGACCTCCCGCAGCCGCGACACCACGCGGTTCCTCGTGCGAAACGCCGTCGCCACGGTTGCAAGCGGCAGCTTGAGGAGCCGGGCGAGTTCGGGCCAGTGTGCCTCGTCCTCGGGGCGCGCGACCTGGGGATCGACACCCACCACGATCAGCGGACGCGAGGTCGCAAGGATCTGGCCGCGGGCGTCAAGGATGTCCCCGCGCCGCGCCTTTTCCACAACAACCTGTCGTCGCGCCTTGTCGACATAGCGCGTGAGCCGCTCGCGATCGATCACATGCAGGTCCACGAGGCGCAGCCCGATTCCCACGAACGCGGCGACAACCACCACGCTTAGCAGGACAATCCGGTAGTTGGAGGCAAACCCGCGCGCCATGGGTTCAGCGGTTCATGCGTCCGGAATTGCTCTCGGCCTGGCTGCCGCCCGTGGCGGAATCCCGGTCATAAAGGTCGCGATTGCGCAGGATCGCCAGACGGCGCTCGGGCGATCCCGGCACCCGGCGCACCTGCGCCTCCACCGGCGCGACAAGCCCCAGTTTCCATTCGGCATTGCGCCTGGCGAGATTCTCGAAGGTTTCCTCGCGCGCCACCTGGATGTGCGTGTCGGCAAGCCGGCGCTCGCTCTCCACCACCTCCGCCTCCAGCCGGCGGACCACATTGGCTGTATCCGAAATCTGGTGACGGAACCATACGGTGCCGAGCCCGATCCCTCCGCTGAAGCAGATCATGCACAGCGTATAGATGAGGAGCTGGTTGATGAAGGCGTGATTTTCAGACATGTTCATGGCGTGTGACGACGTGGTGAAGACGGGAGTTTCCGGATGGCGCGCAACCTTGCGGAACGGCTGCGGGGATTTGCGGCCGCCTCCCGCTCGGACGGGACGACCGGTCGTTTCGTGAGAGGCTCGGCGACCCTGGTGCGCAGGTCCTGCGGGCGGTTGTCGTCCGCGCTCTCGGGCTGTCCGCAGAGGCGGCGGAAAAACTTTTTCACCGGACGGTCCTCGAGCGAATGGAAGGAAATGATCGCAAGCACGCCGCCGTCGGCAAGCCGGTCAAACGCGGCGGGCAGCGCCCGGTCCAGCGCACCGAGTTCGTCGTTCACCGCGATACGAATCCCCTGGAAGGCGCGCGTGGCGGGATTGATACGGGAGGTGAATCGGTCCCGCGCCGGAATCGCCTCGGCTATCACCGCAGCCAGGCTCGTGGTGCGCGCCAGGCGCCCCGAGCCACGGGCCGCCTGCAACGCACGCACCACCCGCCGCCAGTGCGGCTCCTCGCCAAAATCCCTGACCGCGCGCACCAGCATTTCCTCGGTCGCCGTTTCCAGCCACACCGCCGCAGGCACGCCGCAACGGGTGTCCATGCGCATGTCCGCGGGCGCGTCCGTGCGAAACGAGAAACCGCGCTCCGCATCGTCGAGCTGGAACGACGATACGCCGAGGTCGAAGAGAATGCCGTCAAACCCCGAGTCCTCCCATTCACCGAGTGTGCCGAAGTCCCGGTCGATCAGCGTCAGGCGGCCGGGATGGCGCGCCGCCAGTTCCTGCGCGCGGACCTGTGCGCACGGATCGCGATCGAACGCCACCACACTCACGCCGTCCGCCGCATCAAGAATCGCGGACGTGTGCCCCCCGCCCCCAAACGTGCAATCCAGATAGCGTCCCCCGGCGCGCGGAGCAAGAAGGCCGATCACCTCGGCGAGAAGGACGGAGGTGTGACCGTTTGCCATGGGCCGGAGTTCCGCTTCAGGCTGCGCTGCATGCATGGGCGGACGTCACCGACAGCCACCGCGGCGTTGTTGAAAATTCCTGGGTGCGGCGATCCATGGCTAGATTCCCACCCTCCGCATGACATCGAGCTGGGACTCGCCTTCGGTGCGAGCCGAGGCCTGCACCCAGCGATCCGGGCTATAGACAAAAAACTTGTTCATGGTCCCCGTAAGAACCACCTCTTTGCCAATCCCCGCATGACGGAGAAGGTCCGCATTGAACATCATCCTTCCCTGCGAATCGAACGAGACCGCCTGCGTCGTCGAAAAAAAGCGCGCGAGAAAATCCTGACCGGCCGTATCCGACAGCGGAACCTGCGAAACTTTTTCACGGAGCTTGTCCACTTCCGCCGGAGGAAGCACCGCGATGTATCCGCTCGGATGGCAGGTCGCCAGAAACACGTCTCCATCCGCGTGCGACGACCTCCACAACGACGGAATCGTGACACGATTCTTGTCGTCGAGCGAATGCCGGAACAGGCCGGTGTAAAACGTTGTGCCAGAGATAGACATGGTGGGAGCGACGGCTGTCCTCCACTTCGTCACATTTATCCCCATTTTCTACCACTTTGGTCAAGGAAAGAGAGCTGCGTTTACGGGGTTTTTACTGACATGATATTCACAGGCTAGAGTCGCTCTCAAAACCTGTGTTTCCGAAGCCTCAAATGATCGACTGACTATTATATTAGTGGCTGTTTATTATTATCTTATAAAACAGTGAAATTTAACGAGGCTCGCCCGTTCATCGGATTGAATTTTTACAAATTTTTGAGTTCTTCACAGGATGCCTCCCGTGCCTTCCAGCAAATTCGATGACATGCGATGCATATTCCGCCGGCATCGCAGGTCATGTGGAGGGGCAGGTCACTTGCTGCCATGTGCGCGTTTGCAGTAGCACGCACCTGCGTTTCCCACTTTGCCCTCGGCGAAAGTCAGTTTTAGCCCGTCAATCAAGTTGTGCGCGCCTGCCTGGATACACCCTCCGTCGATCAAACCTGCGATCCCAATGGATGCCTGCTCGAAGGCTGGGCCGTGGGCTCTTCGGAGCAGCTCCAGCTTTCTTCGGTCGAACTTTGGATCAATGGCCGCTGCGTCGCGACAACGCATCACTGGTTTTCGCGCGACGATGTGACCGCAGCCCTCGCCCTTCCGCGCCATGTCAGACCTGGTTTCGCAATCGGACTCTTCCCGGCGTCAATCGAATGCGGCCTGGCACAAACCAGGATCGAACTGCGCTTCTTCGAAGGCACACGCCAGGTCGGTGCGCTTGAACGCAGGATCGGATTCGCAGCGATCTCCAATTCGTCCCCACCCGCCCCTCGCGTCCTGCAGCGGCATCCAACACACGACTCGCTGGTCCGCCTCATCGCGCGCACGATGCCGGGTCCTCACGAGCGTCTCGTGGAATTCAACTGCGGCCGCGGCGATGTCGGTTACAGCCTGTCCAAGGCGCGTATTCACTGGCACGGAATCGAGGGTCGCCCCGACGCCTGCGAATTCCTCACGGCGAGAGGGCTGCCCTTCACGCGACCGCGCGGCTTCGCCACCTCCTACAAGGACCGCGCATTCGCTTTTGCTCTCGGCTTCGACACCCCACCGCAGGAATTGCCGGCGTGGCTTCCGGAACTTCGCCGGCTGACGACGCAGGGCATCATGCTGGTCGGACGAATTTCAGGCGGTCCCGCACGAGAGGAACTTGAACGTATCGTATCACGATATTTTCTACGTTTCGAATCCCTTCCCTATCGGGGGGACGCCGCGGACCGGGCGGAGCCGGTTCCCCCGGTTTGCGACCGGTGGTTCCTCTTTGCGCAAGGCTGGTCCTGCGCGGAACCCTGTCCCGCTCCCCGGGAATAGAAGCGGTGATTGACCGGGCGGCGCTGTTCCGCCGTGAGGCCGGGAAGTTCCGGCAGTATCGCCAGCCGGAGGTCCGAGAGGTGGACATGTGCCAGCGACCGGAGGTTGTCCCATCGCTCCGCAAGAAACGGCACCGCGCTTTCCCCCGCCGCACTGTGCGTCCGTGCACCGCGCCGGTACGCGTGTTCACTGATCGGCGGCGCCGCGACCATCTGACGAAGCAACGAGCGCCACTCTGTCATCAGGCGGTCAATGTCGCCGCGCCCCGCGGTCTCGTGCGCATCCGCGAGCGTGCGCAGCCGCTCTCCCTCCACACGGGCCTTGACCACATCCGCCGCACCGAAGCCGTATTGGGGTGGGATGCCATTCTCCAGGTAGCCTTCAACGGTGAGACGATGGTAGGTCTTTTCGCAAACCGCCGAGAGTCGCCCCAGCACCCGTGGATTGGTCCCCGAAAAGCGTTCACCCGCGGTCAGGTTCGCAATGTCGAAGATGATGGCGTCGAGGGGATACCTGCGGTCCTCCAGCGCCGCCGCAATCGCCAGCCCCTCGGGTCCCAGGAAATGGGAAACGATCTCACCGCGCGCGGTGAGACCCAGTTCCCGGTCCAGCACACCCACACGCTGGAGCTGCCACACCAGCGTGGGCTGCGGCGAAAATCCGAGGCACTCCGCACGGCTCGCACAGCCGCGGCAGCCGGAAAACGGATCCTTCACGCGGCGCACAAGCCGAGCACGGCCCGTGTCCGTGCGCTGGTCGCAGGGAAGGCTTCCCGGCCGCAGGCCCGCGGTCTGCTCGATGCCGAGTATCATCGGCTCCTCCGTGAAAAAACGATCCGAGGCTGAAGCCGCCGCCTTCCGCACGCTCCCGCCGGCGCGGAGTTGCCGGAGGAAAAAAGCCCACGGGAGCGGACCCGACCGCTTCAACCGCATCTGCGCCGCACGGCGCAGGCGAGGCGTCGAACTGCTGACCAGCACGAACCCCGTCTCATCCAGCCCGCGGCGTCCCGCCCGGCCCGCCATCTGCAGGAGTTCGTGCGGCTCAATCTCGTGCTCGCGCTGTCCGTGACGATAGCTTCCGGCGGTGATCATCACCGAGCGCAGGGAGAAATTGATCCCCGCACTCAGGCCAAGCGTCGCCACAACCGCGCGCAGCTGTCCCGCCTTCGCAAGCGGCTCGATCACACCCGCTCGCTGCGCGTACGTCAGCCCGCTGTGGTGATATGCCACCCGGGTCCTCAGCAGCTTTGTAAGCGTCGGTCCGCAAAGGACCTCTTGCTCCTGCGTCAGCACCAGCGGATCCGGCAACGGAAGCTCCCGGGCAAACTGGCGCGCGAGCCGCTCCACTTCCGCACGATGCGGCGCAAACACCAGCACGGGCCCCAGCCCCTCGCGCAACGCCCCCGCCACACGGCGTGACCAGAATCCCTCGATGCTTCGCGGGAGTCCGCGCACCAGATCGTCCACCTCAATCTCCTCGAGCGGCACCGGACGCTGCCGTGTCTGGACGACCGTGACGTCACGCCCGAGCCGTTTCAGCCAGGCAGCGACGTCCTCAGGATTGCCCACCGCACCCGAAAGGAGCAGCAGCTGCAGTCCCGGCGCAGCCGAAAGCAGCACCCCTTCGTAGTGGGATCCGCGATGCTCGTCCGCGAGCCACTGGTACTCGTCCACGACCAGCAGCCGGAATTCCGATACGGGCTCCCCTGCCCCCTCCTGGCGTGCAGGGGCCACCCGATGCTGCACCGCCTCGAGGGTTGCGACGACCAGCGGTGCCTGCACATCGATGGAAAGATCACCGGTCGTGATGCCAACTCGCCAGCCCCGCTCACGCCATTCGGCATACTTGTCGTTGGCAAGCGCCCGCGTCGGAACCGTGAAGAGCGCGCGCCTTGAAAAATTGGTCTGCTCCGCCCACCGCTCGAAAACGTAGGTCTTTCCCGCACCCGTCGGCGCATCGATGATCACGTCCTTTCCAGCCCTCAGCGCCTGGATGGCCTCCGCCTGCCACCGGTCCGGCAGCACCAATTGCTGCAAGCTGGAAAGATCATCGAGGCGCACCCGCCCACCGTAGATCGGCACACCCGCGCGTCAACGGCCGGCTCGAAACTTCCTCCGACGGTCGACCGGAGCGGGACTTTGACTGAATCCGCAGCACCGGTTCACGAGGCAGAGGATGCCTTCGGCTTTGCGGCAAGGGGGAGCGAAAGAACGAATTCCGTCCAATCCGCCGCGGCGCTTTCCGCCAATTGCAGGTCACCGCCATGCGCCCGCGCAATCTCGCGACTGAGGCTGAGCCCCAGACCATGGCCGGGCCGGGCATCACTTCTGCTCGGATCAGCGCGAAAGAAACGTTCGAACAGTCGCGATCTCACTTCCGCCTGAATTCCAGGACCTGTGTTGGCGACGCGGAGAACCGCACTGCCTTTCTCGACAGCAAGCGAACAGCGCACTGCACCTCCAGGGACGTTGAACTTGAGGGCGTTGTCCAGAAGGTTCAGCACCACACGGCGGAGATGGGAGTGGTCCCCGACAATCCGTACCGCCTCCGCAAGATTTCCTTCAATCCGGACCTGCCGGCTCTCAGCAAGCACCTCGACGTCCTCACAGGCGTCGGCAACGAGCGCAGAGAACTCCAGATCCTGCACGGGGATCGGCACTGCTCCGGTGTCGAATCGGGCAAGGAGCAGCAGGTTATCCGTGATATGGTGCAGTCGCGCGATCTCCTCCTGGACACTCACCAGCTTCCTCTGGTGCTCGGAGGTCAATCCCGGGGCCCGCATCAGGCTGTCAACCTCCCCCCTCATGATGGTGAGCGGCGTGCGCAGTTCATGCGAGGCGTCCGCGGCAAACCGCCGCGCCTGTTCAAAGCTCTTCTGCAGGCGGCCAAGCATCGTGTTGACCACCACGGTGAGCCGCTGCAACTCATCCTTCACAGCCGGCACCGGCACGCGATCGTCCAGCCGTTCCGCACGAACACGCTCGACGGCATTCGTCAGCGCGCCCAGCGGACGGAGTACACGCCCTGAGACCCATACACCGCTCAGAGCCACAATCGCGATGGCAACCGGCAGCGACAGGACATAGGCCAGTACGAGATCGGCAAGGACGTCCCAGACCTCCGCGAGATCGTAGGCGACAACAACGGAAACTCCCGAAGCCTCGAACGCGGCTATCCTCCAACGGCGCTCTCCATCCCGGACCGTCTGCGGCAGGTCGTGCACCAGCGCGAACCGGGCCGTCTTCTCCGTCAGCCGTTCACTGCGGAATCGCAGCGCGCCAAACTCATCGAAGGCTGCGTGAGCCAGCCAGGCCGCATAGGTTTCATCCTCCCGCGCCGCCGCTTCCGCTCGCGACAGATCCTTCAGTCCCAGCAGGCGCTGCCCTTCGGCGGTGATCTCGAGGTCAACTGCCTCAATCTGCTCCTGGTAGAAATTGAGCAGCGTGGATCCGGAATAGACGATCAGGATGAAGGTCGTCAGTCCCGCCATCCATGCGGCGAACTTCCAGCGGATCGGAAGAGCCTTCATTCGCCGGATCGGATTGCGTAGCCAATCCCCCGGTGGGTCTGGATCAGCTTTTCAGGGAATGGATCGTCGATCTTGCGACGCAGCCGCTGCATGGCCACATCGACAAAATTCGTGCCCGGATCGAAATGATGTCCCCAGACGTTCTGGCTGAGCTCCACCCGGCTCACGACTTTTCCCGGTGTCCGCAGCAGGCATTCCAGAAGGGCAAATTCCCTCGTCGTGAGATCAATCTGCCCTCCATCCCGGCGAACCTCGCGGGTCATGAGATTCAAGGTGAGATTGCCGCACCGCTGCAGGCTGAGCCCCACGCCCGTGCGCCTCCGCAGCACGGCATTCAACCGGGCGATCAGCTCGGTCATGGAAAATGGCTTGGGCAGGTAGTCGTCCGCCCCGAAATTCAGGCCTTCGACCCGCTCGTCGTGATCGCCTCTGGCCGTCAGGAGCAGGACTGAAATCGTGTGGCCTTCCTCGCGCAGTTTCCGCAGCACACTGAGTCCGTCGCGACCCGGGATCATGATGTCGAGAATCAGGGCATCAAAGCCGCCTGCCTTGACAAGTGCCACGGCAGAATTGCCGTCATGACAAACCTCCGCCGCATAGCCGCGTTCCTCCAAACCGGCCTTGATCATGGCAGCCACCTTTTTCTCGTCGTCAACAACCAGGATGCGCATGGGAACAGGTCAGGAATTCGACGGGTGCCTCGGCTTGAGATCGATGCAAAGGGAAATCTTCCGGCAATCCGGCGCAACGGCAAATCGTTCTGTGGAGGGCATCCCGGCTGACGCACCCGGCCGGCAATTCCCGCCGCCACCCGCATTCTCCAGGCAACGGTTACGGAACAATGACAGAACCATTACGGTTTCGTAATGTTTCAAACATTCGGGGCCCGCAGGGATCCTACCAGATGTGCATCCACTCACTCTTGTCTCCGAAATCGTTGAATCCACCCGACTCGTTCTGTCGCGGGACGTGATTCACCATGCTGCCCTGACCACTCCTGGAATGCAGGCATCATCCATGCGTCATCGTGTGCCCGGCTCTCGCACAGGTGTCGCAGAATCCACCCACCCTGCGTCATGAAAATGCGCGCGTGGACATCCTCATGCCTGAAACGCCGCTGCGGTTTCGTTTTCATTGCGATCAGCCTCGCGCTTCTCATCGGGCTCGCAGTGCGCACGGCTCTCCTCGCGAAATCAGCGGGTGAGGTCTCATGGGACCGCAGCCTCGTCGCCTCCTTTTTTCTGGGTGAACTCTTTGATGCCGGCAGTGCGGCCTGGTGGGCGATTCCCCTCACGCTTTTCCTGGCATCCCTGCCGCAGCGCTTCTTCACCCACACCTGGGCGCGTTTCGCTGCCCACGTTTCGCTGTTTCTCATCAGCTTCCTCCTCCTGTTCGGCGCGACCGCCGAATGGGTGTTCTGGGAGGAGTTCGGCGTTCGTTTCAATTTCATCGCGGTCGACTATCTTGTGTACACCACCGAGGTCATCGGAAACATCCGCGAATCCTATCCCATGCCCTGGATTCTCTGCGGACTCGGTGTGGGTGCCGCATTGATTCACCTTGCGGTCATCCGCCTCGGCTGGATGGCGCAATGGCTGGAGAACGCGAACGAACCTGCCGCCCGGCGGTGGAAGGCTGCGGCATTGACTTCGGTATCGTGCCTGCTTCTCGGAATCACCCTCCGGGAAAACTCGATTCCGAACTTCTCGAACAACTACAACCGGGAACTGGCCAAGAGCGGACTCTGGTCGTTGTTTGCCGCCTTCCGCGCAAACCGGCTCGACTACGAGCAATTCTATCCGACCCTGCCGCCGGCGGCCGCCTTCCATCGGATGAGGAAGATTCTCGCAGAGGACGGATCGCGCTTCATCGGCTCCAGTGAGGAGGACCTGTTGCGACTCGTTTCGAACCGGGGGCCCGAACGGCACCTCAACGTCATCCAGGTCACGGTCGAAAGCCTGAGCGCCAGCTTCATGGCACGCTACGGCGGGCGCGGGAACCTGACGCCAAACCTCGACGCCCTCGTTCCCAGGGCTCTTGTCTTCGATGAATTCTACGCCACGGGAAACAGGACCGACCGCGGAATGGAGGCCCTCACACTGTCAGTTCCTCCCACGCCCGGACGCTCAATGATCAAGCGACCCGGGAACGAGGATCTTTTCACTCTGGGATCCGTTTTTCGAAGCCGGGGCTACAGCACCCGGTTCATCTATGGGGGGTTCGGGTATTTCGACAACATGAACTATTTTTTCGGTCACAACGGCTATGAAATCACCGATCGGAATTCAGTGCCCGGGAGCGAAATCACCTTCGCGAATGTCTGGGGCGCATGCGACGAGGATGCCTTCCGCTGGGCAATCGCAGACGCCGATCGCAGCTTCCAGGAAGGCAGGCCGTTCTTTCAATTCGTGATGACGACGTCGAATCACCGTCCCTACACGTTTCCGGACGGACGCATCGATCTTCCGTCAAAAACCTCCGGAAGGGCGGGCGCGGTGAAGTACACCGACTACGCGATCGCGAAACTGCTGCACGATTGTGAGTCGAAACCCTGGTACAGGAACACCGTCTTTGTCATCGTGGCGGATCATTGCGCCTCAAGCGCAGGCAAAGCCGAGCTGCCCCTGCAGAATTATCACATCCCGCTGATGATCTTTGCGCCGGGCGGTCAGATCGCTCCCGGAGCCGTGAAGCGGATCACGAGCCAGATCGACTACGCACCCACACTTCTCGCCCTGCTCGGGTGGTCCTATCCAAGCCGCTTCTACGGATGGAATGTCCTGGACCTGCCTGACGGCGAGTCGGGCCGGGCCCTGGTGGGCAACTACCAGAAACTGGGCTATCTCAAGGGCACCACGCTGACCGTGCTCAAACCCGTGCGCCAGTCGGTCGCGCTCAAGTATGACTTCGTTCACCAGACCAGTGTGCCCGGACAGGAGGATGCCTCCCTGCTGGACGACGCCATTGCCTACTACCAATCGGCAAACTGGCTCTTCAGTCATGGTGGCCAGCGCGCACTCGAAAAGGAACAGTTCGTACAACAGCAACATGTGGCGTTTCGGAATTGACCGTACGCTGCGGCCCGCAGTCGCAGCGCTGGTGGTCACCCTCCTTCTCTTCGAATCCACCCGGCTCGATCTTTCGATCCAGGATCGACTGTTCAATTTCTCCACGCGCCGCTGGTTGATCGACGCCCATGCAGCGGTGCCGCGGGCCGTTTTCTACACCGGCCCCAAGGCACTGCTCATCGCCCTCGGTGTGGCGCTCCTCGTTCTCGTGCTGGGACCCCAATCCTGGCGCAGGCGCCTGCGTATCCCTGAGCCTGCACGCAGGAACCTGCTTGTGGCTTTCCTGACGCTCGGATCCGTTCCCGCATTTGTCGGCGGTCTCAAGTCCGTGACGAATGTCTTCTGCCCTTCGGAAATCCGTGCTTACGGAGGCGATGAGCCTTACGTGCGCGTGCTGGAACGCCGTCCCGAAGGAGAGCCCCTCGGGAAGCGCGGTCATTGTTTCCCCGCCGGCCATGCAAGCGGAGGGTTTGCACTGCTGGGGCTCGTGGGGCTCGCCCGCTCTCGACGCAGCCGTGCGCTGCTGGTGCTGCTCGGACTTGGCGTGGGAACCCTCATGGGTGCCTACCAGATGGCGAAGGGAGCGCATTTTCTCAGCCATACGGTGGTGACGGCACTGATTGCCTGGATCTTCTTTATCCTATGGAGGCGCATTCTCCGCGTCGCCCCTCCAACTGAAATTGCCCAAGGTCAACGATAGACGGGCTCAGGCCCGGGCATTCGAGTCAATCCCCGCGCCTCCCTTGGGCAACGCCAGGGGCAGAAGAATCACCAATCCTCCGAGAAAATAGATCCCATTGAGTAGCACCGCAGTCCGGTAACCAAAACTCGTGGCGAGTTCGCCCATGGTGAGGGGACCAATCACACCACCCAGTTTTCCAAAGAGTCCCCAGAAGCCGAAGAATTCGCCGCCCTTCCCGGGCGGAGTCAACGCAGACACCACGGCCCGGCTCGCAGATTGCAGCGAGCCCATCGCAAGTCCCGCAATCGCGCCAATCGCATAGAACTCCATCTTGGTCCCGCAAAACGCGGCCCATCCGGAAACGACCAGCCACAGCAGGAGCGAGATGATCAGCGCCGGCTTCGCGCCCATGCGGTCCTGAAAATATCCAAATCCCAACGCCCCCATTGCACTCGTGATCTGCAGTCCCGCAAAAAGAACGATGTTCTCCGTCTGGGTGAGATGCAGGACATTCTGCCCGAACAGCGAGGCAAAGACGATGACGGCCATCAGCCCCGAGAGGAACAGCATGAACGCCAGAAAAAAGACCGCGAGCGTACGGTGGCTCGGCAATTCGCGCAGCGTTTTCCCGATCGCGCCCCATCCCACCATGAAAAACCCCGAGCCCGCGGGCAGCGTCTTCGGAACCGCGCGTTCACGCAGCAATATCTGGGTCGGTAGGCTCGCGAACAGAAAAAACAGGCCTGTCATCAGAAACGTCCAGCGGGCCGAGGCATGCAGTCCCTGGATGATGAAAAGCGCCATTCCCAGACTCAGCATGCCTCCCATGTAACCGAAGCTCCATCCATACCCCGAAATGCGACCCACGTTCGCCGGCGTGCTGATCTCCGGAAGGAAAC
>JAGOJU010000128.1 GCA_017994935.1 Opitutaceae bacterium | reverse complement strand
AGCGATCCCTGCCCCGCTTCATGAATTGGGCATCCACGGTGACCTCTTTCGGCATGCCAACGATCCAGCCTCCATCCGGCATCTTGCCTTCATAGAGTGCAGCATTCGCCCGCAGCTCACCGCGGGCAACCACTCCCGCCGGCAAGGGCCGATCCGCCCGCCCGTCAGCAAAAAAGGCCGACGCCCCCTGCGCCAGATAGTGCGGTTGACGATCCATGTCGGGAAACACCTCGAGCGGCGGGCGCTGGGACGCGCATCCGCGGAATCCAAGTATTCCGACGGTCAGTGCCGTTAAGAAGAATGTTGCAAAGTAGACGTAGCGCATGGTCAGGCTTCCAGCTCCGTTATCTCCTTGCCCCCGATCTTTTCCAGCAGTGCCCGCGTGGCACTGAGGTTGAATTTCGGATCCCGTGCCTCGATGACAACCAGGAATTTGTCGTCAAGACCTCTCACGATGTGATTGGACTTGAGCACAGGATGGTAGTGCATCGGCAGGCCGTTCAGGATGAACATGCCACCAATGGTGGCGAATGCGGTGAAAAGGATCGTCAGTTCGTAGGAAACCGGGAACGCAAACATCGGGCTGAAAAACGGCTTGCCGCCGACGATCAACGGATAGTCGTAGGCATCCGTGAAGTAGATCAGGAGCATGCCGGTTGTGAATCCGAGGATGCCTCCCATCAGTGAAATCGGAGGCACTCGCGAGCGGCGGACGCCCATCGCACGGTCAAGGCCATGGACCGGACAGGGGGTGATGCAGTCCCAGAACTTGTAGCCGGCATCCCGCACCCCTTCCGCGGCATGGTAGATGTCGGGGGCCGTGTCGAAAACGGCAACGAGACCATAAGGTTGAGCAGCCATTACTTGAAAGGATTGGTGGTTGGAAACGCGTCCGAGTGATTAGTGTGCGACGCGGTCACCATGACCGGAAGCGGGAGTAGGATGCCCGTGGGGATCTCCCTGAGGCATCACCGCCTTGAGCTCAGCCATGGGCATGACTGGTAGGAAGCGAATGAAGAGAAGGAAAAGGACACTGAAAACGCCGAACGTCCCAAAGAACGTGAAGATCTCGACCACCGAGGGACTGTAGTAACCCCAGCTCGAGGGAACGAAATCGCGGGCAAGCGAGGTCACGATGATGACAAAACGCTCGAACCACATGCCCACATTCACAAAAATCGACAGAATCCATACCAAGGCCGTGTTCCGCCGGATGGCCTTGAACCAGAAGAACTGCGGCGTGAGGACATTACAGGTGATCATGATCCAGTAAGCCCAGGCATACTGCCCGAATGCACGGTTGATGAATGCGAAGCCCTCGTAGGGGTTTGCTCCATACCACGCGATGAAGAACTCCATGCCGTAGGCGTATCCCACCATGGTGCCCGTCGCCAGGGTGATCTTGCACATGCAGTCGATGTGATACTGGGTAATCAGATCCTGCAGGCCATAAATGGCACGGAGCGGAAGCATGAGCGTCAGCACCATGCCGAAACCGGAAAAGATCGCGCCAGCCACAAAGTACGGCGGGAAGATTGTCGTATGCCACCCCGGGATCAACGAGACCGCGAAGTCGAACGAAACGATTGTGTGCACGGAAAGCACCAGCGGCGTGGCAACGCCTGCCAGAATGAGGTAGGCCATCTCATAGTTGCTCCAATGGCGGTTGGAGCCGCGCCAACCCATCGCGAAAAGGCCGTAGAGGAAACCACGAAGGCGATTGCCGGCGGCCGTGAAACGGTCACGCAGAATCGCAAGATCGGGAATCATCCCGACATACCAGAAGAGGACGGACACCGTACCGTAGGTGGAAACCGCAAAGACGTCCCACTCAAGGGGCGAACGGAAATTCTGCCAGATGGAGTTGGCCGTGGGAATCGGGAAGAGGTACCACGCAAACCAGACGCGCCCCACGTGAAACACGGGGAAGATCGCGGCGCAAACGACCGCAAAGATCGTCATTGCCTCAGCGGCACGGTTGATCGAAGTGCGCCACTTCTGCCGCAGGAGACAGAGAATCGCGGAGATCAGCGTTCCGGCGTGGCCGATACCGATCCAGAACACGAAGTTAACAATGTCCCAGGCCCAATTGACCGGATTGGCATGCCCCCAGACGCCTACGCCCGTGGCTACCAGGTAAATCAGGCCGGCAACCGTGAACGAGGCGACCATCGCGGCGAGGACGAAGCACACCCACCACCAGGTGGGTGTCTTGCCCTCGATGATGCCGCAAATCTTGTCGGTGACCCAGCCAAAGCTGCGATTGTTCTCGACGAGGGTTGCACGGGGAAGCACTGCGGGCTTCACCTCCTGCAGGATCGCCGGTGTGGGATAGTTGGATTCAGCCGCGTGTGCCATTAGCTAAGTCCTCCGGAGGAGAGCTTGAAACCCGTGTTGCCATGTTTCTGGCCCGACTTGCCGCCTTCGGGAGAGGCTTCGCCGTGTCCATGATCACCCGGACCGTGCTCATCATGGGCAGGGTGGTTCTTGGCTTCATATTCCTTGCGGCTGAGCGGGAGGGAGGCGTAGTCCGGCATGTCTGGATTCGGATTCCGGAAGCGCCCGAGATAGGTCGTGCGCGGCCGGACATTGAGGTAACCCAGGACGGCGTAGTCCTGATCCCGTGCCTTGGCCTTCGAAACCTCGCTGTTCGGATCCTTGATGTTGCCGAAGACAATGGCGTCCACGGGGCACACCTGCTGGCATGCCGTCTTGATGGTGCCGTCGGGAATCTCCACCTTTGCAGAGGCACCGGCCTTCACCTTCTGGTGAATTTTTGCGTGTTCGATGCGCTGGACGCAATAGGTGCACTTTTCCATGACGCCGCGCATACGCACGGACACCTCGGGATTCTTCACCATCTTGACGAGTTCCGGCATGCCGGAGCTGCCAAGCGGTCCCATGTAAAGCTCGTCGATCGATCGTTTGTTCCAGTCGAAGAAATTGAAACGGCGGACCTTGTACGGACAGTTGTTCGCACAGTAGCGGGTGCCGATGCAGCGATTGTAGGCCATCACATTGAGGCCTTCGTCATCGTGAACCGTCGCATTCACAGGACACACGGTTTCGCAGGGCGCCAGTTCGCAGTGCTGGCAGGCGACCGGCTGGACAACCACCTGCGGGTCTTCCGGAATTTCCCTGTTGCCCTCTCCGCCGAACGCGGCGGCATCCGCGCGCCCGTCCGAGTAATAGCGATCGAGGCGGATCCAGTGCATCTCGCGGCCGCGCAGCACCTGCTGCTTTCCCACGATCGGAATGTTGTTCTCGGCCTGACAGGCGACCACGCACGCATTGCAGCCAATGCAGGTGTTGAGATCGATCGACATGCCCCACTGGTGCACACCCTTGTAGTCAGGGGACTCATACAGGGAATTTCCACGGGGGGTGTCGGACGCAATCGCGGCAAGCGGGAGGTTCCGGTCCTTGCCAAGATTTGCGGGCGCATGGGACTCCATGCCGATCGAATTCACCCAGTCCGGATTGCGCGTGAACTCGTCAAGGTTCGCTTCGCGGACAATGTCCCGGCCTTCCATCGACCAATGTTCCTGGGTGTTCGCGAGGGCATATCGGCGGGGGGTGACTTCGATCCTGCCTCCCAATGCCACGGTGGCGGCGCCGGAGGTGCGGAGGGGATAGAAATCATGACCCGTCCTGTTGCCGACCCGCCCTGACATTGTGCGACCGTACCCCAGCGGCAGAATCACCGTGTAGTCGGAGAGCCCAGGCTGGATGTGCATCGGGCCCTCGACGGTGCGCCCATCGACGGTAATCTTCCCGATGAAGGCCATTTCCTTGCCCTGCTGGAAATCCGCAGCCTGCTTGCGCGCGACCTGCATCGGCGCATTGCCAGGCTCGATGCCAAGTTCTTTTCCAAGCTTGGGGCTGACCAGGATCGCGTTGTCCCAAGTAATCTTGGTGATCGTATCCGGACACTCCTGCAGCCATCCGTTGTTGGAATAGCGGCCGTCGTCGACTTTCCCGTCGGCGACAAATCTGACCTCCAGCGAATCCTTGGAAAACACCGGGGGCGAATACGCCGCCGCGTTCAGAAGGCTGCGCAGGCCGGAAGAATTGGGGCGGACCGCTGCCTTTGAATAGGCCGATCCCGAAAGCACACCATCGTGGAGAAACTTGCGAAATGCGCCTTCGCCATTCCTGAGCTTGGAGATCGTCGCCTCAACAATCGCGTGAGGATCCGTGACCGTCTCATTGGCGAGCCGGGCGAACAGCTCGAGTTCCGTCATCCCACCGAAGAGGGGGAGGATCTGCGGCTGGATCGGCACAATGGTGCCATCCGCGGTGCGCGCATCACCCCATGACTCGAGGTAGTGCGCTGCCGAAATGTGTGTGGAGGACGCCTGCGACGTTTCGTCGGCGTAGTAGCCATACCGGACAACGTTCGCAACACTCTTGAGCGCTTCACCGAACCCGAGATTGGCCGGAGCATTGTAGATCGGGTTGCCATTGACGATGACCAGCGTACGTACCGCTCCGCTCTTCATGGCCGCAACCAGCTCTGCGATGGATGCAGGGGCGTCCCCCGCGGCCGGCAACGAGACAAAGTCGATGGTGGACCCGATGTTGCCCAGCGCAGCGTTGATCGCGTGAACGATTGCATGCACCGCCGCCGGAAGGTGGGGTCCGGCGATCACGATCGAGGACCCGCGGTGGTCATTGAGGTCCTTCGCGACCGCACCCAGCCACTTTTCCTTTTCCTTGAAATCAAGGCCTGCCGCGAGCGGCGCAAACGTCGCATCTCCCGTAACCGCCTGGGCGAGAGCCGCGGCGAAACCCAGCATATGGCTGGTGGCAAGTCGCAGCCGGTGATCGGCCATGGAGCCCGTCACCGTGAGATTGCTCTCGACGGCGTAGAGGCGGTTCATCGGATCCGAGGGACCCATCACCCGGCGGCCCTTGGAATAGGCGCGCGCATGGGCAAGCGAATGCGCTTCGTTGTGAAGAAAATCGGAATCAATCGCGACGACGCGTTTGGCGCGATCAAAACGATGGATAGGCTTCACTTCCGCGCCAAACACCGAACGCGCCGCCTGGACCGGGGCTTCGTTCGACGTCGGTTCATAGACTGACCAGAGTGCGCGGGGATACCGGGAGCGCAGCTTTGCAACCAGGGCAGCCCGGCTCGGCGATGTCGAGTCGTCGACGAGAAAGGCCAGCCCGCCGCCACCATTGGTGCCGTACGAGCGGGAAATGCCTGCAAGGACATCGTTGATCGCAGCACTGTCCACCGCGGCCCCCTTGACGGTATGGGTGGTCGAACGGTCGGGATCGTACAGGTCGAGCACCGAGGCCTGCGCGTGAAT